>JAHHIA010000010.1 GCA_019359045.1 Scytolyngbya sp. HA4215-MV1 | reverse complement strand
AGTATCTTAAAGTAGCTGAAGTCGAGGAGTATGAGGCAGCGATCGCCCGTGGTAAGCAACTCAAGCAGATGGATCGGCAGATTGAGGCTCTACGCCAGCGAATTGGCAAGATTGAGACTGCGATCGCAGCGGTATAACAGCGGTTCATTTTTGCTTTGTAAGGTTAAACTGCTGGTTAAAACGCTAAAGTTTAGGGATGACAGCCACTTACGACAAACTAGATACGCGAAATCTACCTACTTACCCGATTGCGGATGCAGCTCGTTACTTGAGCATCCCTATCGGGACGTTGCGATCGTGGTTGCATGGTCGCTATTACCCAGTGGAAGAGGGAAAACGGTATTTTGAACCATTGATTCAGCGTCCCAACACGACGACATCCCAACTTTCATTCACAAATTTGGTTGAGGCGCATGTGTTACGGGTCATTCGGCAGGTGCATGGTGTTCGGTTAGATAAGGTTCGCACTGCTCTGGACTATATTGATCAGCGATTCAATATCCCTCATCCCCTAGCCCGGATTGAATTTCAAACAGATGGCATCAACTTGTTCATCGAGTCAGTGGGTCGGTTGATCAATGTTTCTGAGCATGGGCAATTGGCAATGCAGGCAGTTCTGGAGCATCTACTGGAACGCATTGAATGGGATGAGAACGGGATTGCTGCCAGGTTGTTTCCTGTTACTCGGATGAAAGATCAGGATGCCCCAAAGGTTTTGGTGATTGATCCGAGCATTTCGTTTGGTCGTCCTGTGTTAATTGGGACAGGAATTCCAACTGCTATTTTGGCAGAGCGTTACAAAGCAGGTGAGTCGATCGATACTTTGGCGCATGATTATGGCTGCGATCGTCTGCAAATTGAAGAAGCCATTCGATGTGAATTGTCACTTCAGCAGGTAGCGTGACGGAACCTGAGCATCCCACTTTTTTTGTTGATCGGGCATTGGGTAAAGACGTTGTGGCGAATGCTTTGCGGAATGCAGGCGCATTGGTTGAAGTGCATGACGACCACTTCGCCCCCGATGCTCCCGATACCGATTGGCTTCCAGAGGTCAGCCAACGTGGTTGGATTGTGCTGACACGAGATGCCAGGATTGGGCTAAATATCCTGGAACAGGTTGCAGTTGCTAGCTCAGAGGCAAGGGTATTTGTTGTGTCGATCGATGAGGCAACAGGGGAGTCAATGGCAAGGGCATTGACTCAAGCTCTTTCAAAAATGGAACGATTGACCCAGAGCCACCGAGCGCCCTTTATTGCCAGAGTCTATGAGTTTGGCAAGGTCAGAATGTGGAAGGATCAGAAAAAGTTACTGAAGACCTTGCAGCAGGTGATAGAGCCTTGAGTCGATCGCCTCTTCAAACTGTCCTAATACTCCTGTACGATGCCTAAGCAAGACTGGCAACAGTGGGTGAAGTTAGAGCATAACTAGATAAGAAGTCTCTAATGGCAGCAAATTACACGGTGATTGAGAAGCGACTCTGGGAAGCGGCAGATGCACTGCGGGCAAACTCGAAGCTGAAGTCTTCGGAGTATTCGGTGCCTGTGTTGGGGCTGATCTTTCTGTGTTATGCGGATTATAAGTTTACACGGGCAAGCCAGGAGCTGGCAGCGGCTCAGGCGGGTTCTCGTCCTCGCCGGACAGTAGGGAAGCTGGACTATCAGGCCAGGGGGGTGCTGTATTTGCCGGAAGCTGCCCGGTTCTCAAATCTGCTGAAGTTGCCAGAAGGGGCGGATATTGGCAAGGCGATCAATGAGGCGATGAAGGCGATCGGGGAGGAGAACCCGGAGCTAGATGGGGTTTTACCGAGAACTTACAACCGCTTTGATAATGATTTGCTGGTGTCGTTGCTGAAGTCGCTGAACTTTACCCAGGAGCTAGAGGAACTGGAAGGGGATGTGTTTGGCAAGATTTATGAATACTTCTTGGGTGAGTTTGCCCGGAGTGAGGGGCAGAAGGGAGGCGAGTTCTTTACGCCTTTAGCTCTGGTTAAGCTGATTGTGGAGATTATCGAGCCGTTTCATGGGCGAATTTTCGATCCGGCTTGTGGATCGGGCGGTATGTTCGTGCAGAGTGCGGCGTTGGTGGAGACGCGGAAGAAGGTAGACCCGAATAGCGAGATCAGCCTGTATGGTCAGGAGCGGGTGGCGGAGACGCTGCGGCTGTGCAAGATGAACCTGGCGGTGCATGGGCTGTCGGGGCTGGGCAGCATTTTAGAGGGAAATAGTTACTACGAGGACATTCACAAGTGTCTGGGTAAGTTTGACTTTGTGATGGCGAATCCCCCGTTTAATGTGAATGCGGTGGACAAGGAGAAGATGAAGGCGGATGCCCGGTTTAAGGAACTGGGGCTACCGAAGGCGGACAATGCCAATTACATCTGGATTCACCTGTTTTACAGTGCGTTGAATGAGACGGGCCGATCGGGTTTTGTGATGGCGAATTCTGCCAGTGATGCTAGGGGCAGCGAACTGGAGATTCGGCAAAAGCTGATTCAGGCTGGGGCGGTGGATGTGATGGTTGCGATCGGCTCTAACTTTTTCTATACGGTGACGCTGCCCTGTACGCTGTGGTTTTTAGACCGGGGCAAGGTGAAGACTGCCCGGAAGGAGAAGGTGCTGTTTATTGATGCGCGGCATGTTTACCGCCAGGTAGACCGGGCTCATCGAGACTTTACGGAGGAGCAGATTGAGTTTCTGGCAAATATTGTGCGGCTGTATCGGGGCGAGTTGCCCGAAATTACCAACGGGAGCCAAGCGTTGCTGGATGGGGCGTTCCCAAATGGGGTGTATCAGGATGTGGCGGGACTGTGCCGGGTGGCAACGCTGGCGGAGATTGAGGCACAGGGTTGGAGCCTGAATCCGGGGCGTTATGTGGGTGTGGCAGAACGAGCCGTTGAGGATTTTGATTTTGCGGAACGGTTGGAGGAGTTGAATGAGGAGTTGGAGGTTTTGAACGTGGAGGCGAGGGAGTTGGAGGCGCAGATTGCTGAGAATGTCGCAAAACTGCTGGAACAGTCATTAGGCTAGAGGATGTAAGGTCGTACTCAAACTGCAAAAAGGAACCGCTATGGCGTTTACACTCCCCATCCAAATTCCGAAGCAGCAACTGACTGAGTTTTGCCAGCGTCACCACATCCGCAAGCTGGCGCTGTTTGGCTCGGTGTTGCGGGATGATTTTACGCCGGAAAGTGATGTGGATTTTTTGGTGGAGTTTGAGCCAGACAATATCCCTGGTTATTTTCGCTTAGCGGGGATGGAATCGGAATTGTCTGCGATGATTGGGCGTAAAGCGGATTTGAGAACGGCGGGAGAATTGAGCCGCTATTTCAGGCAGGAAGTGATAGAAACGGCGGTTGTGCAGTACATGGAAGATTTGCTGCCGTTAATTGTCCAGTTGGAGAAGATTGTGCCGTGAGGTTAACCGATCCAGATGAATTAGAGGAGCAGATTGCGGAGAATGTAGCGATGTTGCTGGGAGGTATTGTGTTATGACTTCATGCTTTCCAGCATTCTGGCTCAGGGTTCCAATTGGTGACGTTTGTCTAGGAATATTTGATGGTCCTCATGCCACACCCAAGCCAGCCTCAGATGGGGCAGTATTTTTAGGCATTAAAAACATTACAGAGGATGGAAGATTAGATTTATCTGAAATTAGATACATTACTGAAGAAGACTTTCCAAAATGGATTAAAAGAGTACAGCCTCTTCCTGGCGATATTGTGTTTACTTATGAGGCTACTCTAAATCGATATGCGATTATCCCTGAAGGTTTTCGAGGTTGTTTAGGTCGCAGATTAGCGGTAATTAAACCAGATTTTAGAAAAGTTGATAACCGCTTCTTATTCTATTACTTCTTTGGAGAAGACTGGCGACGAACTATTGCTAGAAATTTGCTTTCAGGTTCAACAGTTGACCGTATTCCGATTTCTACTTTCCCAACCTTTGAGGTTTCTTTACCACCACTTTCTACACAAAAAAGAATTGCTGATATTCTGTCAGCTTACGATCGCCTCATTGAAAACAACACAAGACGCATCAAAATCTTGGAAGAAATGGCGAGATCGCTCTACGATGAGTGGTTCGTCAAATTCCGCTTCCCCGGTCATGAACAAACCAAACTTGTTGATTCAGAATTAGGGTTAATTCCCGAAGGTTGGAAGGCAGACATAGTTGGGAATATTGGTGCTGCTGGAAAATCAATAGTCTCTGGTCCCTTTGGCTCAAATATCGGTAAGAGATTTTTTGTAGATAAAGGTGTACCAGTTATCAGGGGAAATAACTTAACGCTTGGAGTTAAAAAATTTGTTGATGAAGGTTTTGTATTTATTACTGAAGAGAAAGCTTATGAGCTTCGGAACTGCGAAGCTTTACCTGGAGATATTATCTTTACGGCGGCGGGCACATTAGGTCAAATTGGTTTAATTCCTAGAAAACCTAAATATCCTAAATATATTATTTCAAACAAGCAGCTAAGGGTAAGAGGAGAATCGAAAACTATATTGCCAGAATATCTTTATTACTGGTTCTCAAGACCAGAAATGGTAAATTACATCATCAATCAAAACAAAGGTGCTTCAGTTCCTCTAATCACACTAGGAATTTTGCGTAGTCTTCCAGTTCTGATTCCTCCAATGTACCTTCAACAAAAATTTGCTGATTTTGCAATTAGAAGCACCAACTTAATTGAAAACTTAGAGCAAAAAAATCAGAAGCTCCGACAAACTCGTGACCTTCTTCTACCTAAACTCATTTCAGGTGAGATTGATGTGGAGAAGCTGGAAATAACTGAAGAGGAAGAGGCGATCAGTGATGATGAGAAAGTGATTGGCATTAGGGAAGGGGCGATCGCTAGTTAAGCAATGACGAGAAGAAGAGTTAGCGAATTTGGCAAAATCAGCCAGAGATTTGCTGTAGATCAAATTGACGTCTTCGTTTTCTACCTTTTGTGCTCTTCTCCTTCAATATTCTTGCTCTCTCTTTGTATTTCTACTTGAACTGAGCGCTTGCATGCCTTAGCTTATGGATCGCTTTATGTAGGATTTTTACGATATATTCACTCATTGAGCGCAATAGTGGACATAGTAGTTTGTATGTACTATGTTGGAGTGAGGTTGCGCTACTAAAGTCATGGAGAAGGAATTCATTCCTTTACGAGCGAACTGTATTCCAACCTGCAGCCCAATAACAGCTTCTCTAAGCATAGACTCAATTCTAGCGATACTATCCGGACTCGCTATGGAAGCTTGTGTATAGAGAAAAAGTTATTGAGGAAAGTTGGATGACAAACTTATTCGACATAAGCAAGCGTATTGAAGACAGTATGTATCGCCCAACCTTGCCCTCGTTAAAAGAGATTCAACAACAGATGCAACCTCATGTTGCTGATGTCTCTGAAGTTTTGCGCCGCTACTGTGATTTAGTAGACAAATACTATGAGGAAAGCACACCTTTTACTAGTAAAGATGCCACTCAAGATCTCACCAACTTCATAGAGCTAATTGGATTTTCGACAATTATTGGAAGTTACTACTTGATTGAAAAGTGGTGCATCCAACGTCTCCCAAAAAACAGTCTGGCTAAACCACTGGCTTACTACATTTCAAAGCTAGAAGAACTTTGCAACAATCCTGGTAAATTTGGATTAAAGACAGAGGCAAAGCCATACATAGAGCACTTAATCAAGCAGCTTCAAGAAATAGCTTAGCTATCAGTTTCCACTAGTTTCCTGGCTATCTCAGAGGCATTTTCAACTATTTTAATGCCAACCCCAATTCTATAACCAACATCACTACTATTTTGAGCTATTTGCTTTTGTATGGCTTCAGCGAGTTGTGTCAATTCTTGAATCAGAACGCTTGCCTCCTGGCTATTTATCCTACCTCGTTCAGAGATTTGAGCTATATCTCTGTTAATTTGCTGAATCTGAATATCGATTTCAGACAATCGGCTATTGTTGTTAGTTGCCAGTTGGTCGTAATCTTTCCGTAAATTCTCAGCTTTAGTTTCCCAATAATCTCTCTCTTTTTTAATTCTGCTAAGCTTTGAAGCGCTATGTTTAGTCCAATAATTGAATAACAAAAAGGACACTAACACCAAAGCAACTGTTATAAACCATACAACTATTCGACTATCTTCTGGTACTGATGGAATAACAACAAAGAGTAGGGCAAGTATTCCAACTAACAGAGCGCCAATAAGTTTTTCTTCGGGCTTAAGCTCTTTAACAAAACTGCCTAAACTGTTTACGTATCCTGTGGCAGATTCAGATGGATTGCTAGTTTCTGACTGATTGCTGGTCATCCTTCTCACCCTAAATTTACTTTTTTTCCTGCTGTGAATTGGAGACACACCCTAAGAATCACAACGGCTGAACTCGATACCAGTGCTTAAGCTGATCCATTTCTGCACAAGCTTAACCTTGGAGAATGAATTTTGTTTTCTTTTTTAAGAATTATTAAGGAATAATTGCTTTGCGTAGGGATGCTTTTCTCCACTAGTATCTGCAGTTTTGTTGATCACGTTTCAAGTAACCTGACTTGAATTAGCTTTTATTCGATACCTTCTCAATGGGCGTATCCAGCAGCCAGATGGTGAGAAATTTATACTCTGCCATTATTAACCCTGTTATCCGTGATTCTAAGAGTTCAGCTTAAAGTCTCCCTGCAATTGCTTCAAACCAGAGCAATCATCAAAGCCAGGTTGATCAATCGTATGTAAAATCCTGATACTCCCTTTAGCCAAATGATAAATTTTAGAGGACATCTCGGAATCCTAAAGGATAAGACTATCTAACTGAGCAGGTAAGCATTTATGCCCCAACCTCACCCAGACTCCGAGCAAGCCATGGAAAACGAAGCGATCGCCCTCTTCTCCACTCTAGGTTGGGAAACTATCAACGCTTATCAGGAGAGTTTGGGCACTACTGGCACACTCGGACGAGAAACTAGGGGTGAGGTTGTCCTGATTCACCGATTACGCTCAGCCCTACAGCAACTCAACCCAGACCTACCCAACGAAGCCCTTCAACTTGCCATTGAGGAACTGACCCGCGATCGTAGCACCAGCTTAGAAGCCACCAATCGCGAGATCTACCAACTGCTGAAGAACGGGATCAAAGTTCCCTTCAAGACCGATGAGGATGAAGAGCAACAAGAAACCGTCAAACTCATCGATTGGAACACCCCAGACAACAATCAATTTCTGCTCGTCTCCCAGTTCTCGGTTACCGGGGAGATTTACGGTAGACGGGCAGACCTAATTGGCTTTGTCAACGGTCTACCCCTGGTCTTCATCGAACTCAAAGCCCATCACCAAAGGCTGGAGCAGGCATATCACAAGAATCTTACCGACTACAAACAAACCATTCCCCAACTTTTCTGGTACAACGCCCTGGTCATTCTTTCCAATGGCAAAAAGAGTCGAGTGGGAGCCATCACCGCAGAGTGGGAGCATTTTGCCGAGTGGAAGAAAATCAATACAGAAGGCGAAACCGGGATCATTTCCCTGGAGACAATCATTCGGGGCACCTGCGACAAAATTCACCTGCTAGACTTAACCGAAAACTTCACCTTCTTCTTTACCGCTGCGGGACAGTTAATCAAAATTCTGGGCAAAAATCACCAGTTTTTAGGGGTTAATAATGCAGTTCAAGCGGTGCAGCAGATTGAACAGAACCGGGGTAAGTTAGGAGTCTTCTGGCATACCCAGGGCAGCGGCAAAAGCTACTCCATGGTCTTCTTCTCCCAAAAGATTCTCCGCAAACTGCCCGGAAATTGGACATTCCTGATCCTCACCGATCGAGAAGACCTGGATGACCAAATCTACAAAAACTTTGATAAAGCTGGAGCTGTTACCGAACCCGAAAAAGAAGTTAGAGCAAAGAATGCTGACCATCTGAAACAACTTCTCCGAGAAGATCACCGTTACGTCTTCACCCTGATTCAAAAATTTCGTACCGAGAAAGGGGCGATATACCCCAAACTCAGCGATCGCTCAGACATCATCGTGATTGCCGACGAAGCCCATCGATCGCAGTACGACACCTTCGCTCAAAATCTGAGAAATGCCCTTCCCAACGCTGGCTTTATCGGCTTCACAGGCACGCCCTTACTGGCAGGTGAAGAGAAAACACGAGAAGAATTTGGTGACTACATCAGCGTCTACAACTTCCGCCAATCCATTGAAGACAGGGCAACCGTTCCCCTCTTTTACGAAAACCGCATTCCCGAACTGCAACTAACCAATGAAGAACTCAACGAAGATGTTTACCGCATTGTCGAGACAGCCACGCTGGATGAAGAGGAAGAGCGCAAACTAGAGCGAGAATTCAGCCGTGAATATCACCTGATCACCCGCAACGATCGCCTAGAGAAGATTGCGGAAGATATCGTGAGCCATTTCCTGGGACGAGGACACCAGGGTAAAGCAATGGTGATTGCCATCGATCGCTTCACAGCCGTCAGCATGTACGACAAAGTGCAGCACCATTGGAAACAGCGGATTGACAGCCTGAAGGCTCAACTTTCTACCTCAAACGCCGCAGAACGACAACAACTCTTAGCGCAGATCGCCTACCTGGAAACCACCGACATGGCAGTGGTTGTCTCCTCCTCTCAGAATGAGGAAGCTGACTTTAAGAAAAAGGGACTGGACATCATGCCCCATCGGAAACGGTTGGTGCATGAATCCCCTGGACTGGATGACAAGTTCAAGGACGCAGACAATCCCCTCCGCATCGTGTTTGTTTGTGCCATGTGGATCACCGGGTTCGATGCTCCCAGTTGTTCCACCATATACCTCGATAAACCCATGAAAAACCACACCCTGATGCAAACTATTGCCAGGGCAAATCGGGTGTTTGGGAAAAAGAACAACGGCTTGATTGTGGACTACATTGGTGTCTTCAAGAACCTGCAAAAAGC
The DNA here is from genome assembly GCA_019359045.1 of Scytolyngbya sp. HA4215-MV1. Lineage (GTDB taxonomy): Bacteria > Cyanobacteriota > Cyanobacteriia > Leptolyngbyales > Leptolyngbyaceae > Scytolyngbya. The sequence continues at coordinate 265,563 of JAHHIA010000010.1, read as the reverse complement.
GCTAGCGATCTACGGTTCTGCTTCCGGTGGAGGCATTGAAGAAGGGGATGTACCCGTCAAGCCCAAAGCAGCCTTGCTCGAACAGTTGAGAGGGGCGATCGCAGAAGCAACCGAGTTTTGCACTGTTAAAGGCATTGACCTTTCCAGATTCCAAACCACTCAGACTGCATTCGAGCGCACAAAGCTTTGGGCTGATGCCGTCGAAGCCATCCTAGTTAATGACGACTCCAAACGCACCTATTTCTCCCTAGCAGGCAACATCACTCGCCTCTACAAAGCCATCCTGCCTGATCCGGATGCAAACGAATTTACTGCAACCGAAGCCTTCTTCAGCCGTCTCAGTCAAGAAATCCGCAACGAAGTTCCAGATGTAGACATCTCTGAAGTCAAAGCCGAAGTAGAAGCCCTGCTCGATAGTTCAATCACAGCTGAAAACTACGTCATTTCCAGTTCAGCCACGCAGTCAGGCAAAGTTAGTGAGTTAGCTGGCACCTATCAGATTCGGGAAAAGCCTTTGATTGACCTGAGCCAACTGGACTTTGAGGCACTCAAAGCGGAATTTGCAAAAGGCTATCAGCGCACCCAAGCCGAAAAACTCAAGGGTACTCTCAACCGAAAGCTTCAGCAGATGATTAGTCTCAATCACAGTCGGGTGAACTACCTGGAAAAATTCCAGAAAATGATCGAGGGCTACAACAACGATTCTCGTAACGTTGAATTGTTTTTCAATAGCTTAATTGACTTCGCTCAGGAGTTGGAAGCCGAAGACAAACGAGCGATCGCCGAAAACCTAACCGAAGAAGAGTTAGCCATCTTTGACCTACTTACTAAACCAGAAATTGCCTTATCCAAGAAAGAAGAACAAGCGGTTAAACAAGTAGCACAGCAACTTTTAGACACCCTCAAACAAGAAAAGCTGGTTCTGGACTGGCGCAAACGGCAACAATCACGGGCATCTGTCAGACTGACGATCGAAGAAACATTAGACCAATTGCCAGAAACTTATTCAGCCGAAACCTACGAGCAGAAGTGTGAGCAGATTTATCAACACGTCTACGAGTCTTACCAAGGACAGGGCAAGAGTATTTACAACTCAGCAGCTTGAGGTAACAAACCCTAAAGTACTCTTGTGTAGAGAAGAGCGATCGTTCATTGTGCCAACAAAAAACCCGGCAGACTCTACCGGGTTCAGATTCTTCAAGATGTAGCTTTAACTCTTATTCAGCCAGGTTGATCCGTTTGGTCAGTATCCGCATCACCTCACCAGGGTTCACAGTCGGAAGCTGTCTAGACCATTCATCCGGTCGAGCATATCCCCATTGAAACAGCGTCATCACAAAGTTTTGCACCACTTCAGGTGTACCAATTGCCAGCACTCGCAACACTTCAGGAGAAGGGCGATCTCGAAGATCGACGATCGGTTGCTCTGGAGGTTGAAAAGACATTGTTGTTCCCTCCTTATGCAGTAGTGACACAGGTAGACGTTTCGATCCGCTGTTCTGGCAAGATGGAAGGGGCGATCGTGCCCGTTTCCTCACCCTCCAACTGTTCAGGATGGGGATGAGGTTCACTCAAAGGACGAGCCTCCTTGGTATAGAACAGGATGAGTTCTGCCAGCTTTGCCTCTAACAAATCAGCCTGGAATCTATCTGCCCAGTAGACGGTATACAGAGCCTCTAGAGCCTCGCTTGCAGCATCCTGAGCAACTTCAAAAGGGGACTGAGAACCTGGTTGATTCGGTCTTTCATCTGCGATCATGGTTGTAACTCCTAATCGGGGTTTACCCAGTCCTGAGGATTGCGAGTCTGTGGGACTGGGTTTTGATTTGACCACATGGTAGCACTCGGAGGCACTCTTTTGGTTAGAATGTTCATATATAGTGCTACAGGAGTACAATCGCGTGGTAACTCAAATGGTTTACACGGTGCCTGCTAAAGTCCCCAGAATTGCGGTCTATATCTCTGAAGAGGTCAAGCAAGACTTAGAAAAGCTTGCAAGCTTTGAGCGACGTTCCCTGTCTCAGATGGCAGCGATTCTGATTGAAGAGGGGATCGATCGAGCCAAACAGCAGGGCAAGATTACACCCACAGAAGAGAGTGACCCTAATATAAAGGATGAATGAAGCGCTTTAGTTTGGGTGTAAATTGGGTGTAAGAATTACCTGCAAAGCCTGAAAGCCTTGCTCTGCAAAAATCGATAGCTGATTTGTAATCAGCCGGTCGCAAGTTCGAGTCTTGTCACCAGCTTAGAAAATGTACGTTCGCACATTTAATGTGCGAACGTACCCCCTACCCCATATTCCTCTATCCCAACGCAGCAACCAACTGCTGTAACTGCGCTGCTGTATGAGTTGCCATCACCGTCACGCGAATGCGACTAGTGGGAACAGTGGGTGGGCGAATGGCTGGGGCGAAGATGTTCGCTTGCGTCAGTTGTGCTGCCAACGTGAGAGCAGCGGTAGCATCTTTGACCTGCAAGCAGAGAATGGGGGATGCGGAAGGTAAGAGCTTTGGCGAGTCAGGAAAACCTTGCCAGGTAGCGATTTTTTCGGTCAACCTCTGTTTGAGTTGGGTGGTGTTTTGCCAGAGTCGATTGCGTAGATCGGGGTCTTGCTGGACGATCGAGATCGACGCTAGAGCAGCTGCGGTATCGGCAGGCGAGAGTCCGGTGGTGTAAATCCAACTGGGAGCGCGGTTACGGAGAAAGTCAATCAGCGGAGCAGACCCTGCAATATAACCACCTAAACTTCCCAGAGCTTTGCTGAGGGTGCCCATTTGAATGAGCGGTTGTCCCGTGCAGCCAAAGTGCTCGACACAGCCTGCACCCGTTTTGCCGAGAACTCCGGTTGCGTGAGCTTCATCTACCAATACCATGCAGTCGAATTGCTGGGCGATCGCCAATAACGAGGGAAGAGGACATAAATCTCCATCCATACTGAAAACTGTATCGGTGAGAATCAGGCAACGACGGTAGCGATCGCGATGTTGCTCCAATTGGTGCTTGAGGTCTGCCATCTTTACATGGGCATAGTCCAATACTTTAGCACCGCTCAAAGTAGCACCATTCTTGAGGCTGGAGTGGTTGTATTGGTCAGATAGAATTAAATCTCGCGATCCCACTAACGCGGTGATTGTGCCGAGATTCGCCAGATAGCCAGAGCTAAACACGATCGCATCTTCGGTCTGCTTCAGGTGGGCAATCGCCTGCTCTAATTGACGGTGCAATTCCCGGTGTCCGGTAATCAGACGTGAGCCAGTGCTGCCAGTACCCAAAGATTGAGTCGCCGCGATCGCCGCCGCAATTAACCGCTCATCGCCTGCCAGTCCCAGATAATCATTACTGGCAAAGTTCAGCATGGTGCGTCCCTGAAGTTGCACGGTAGCACCAGGACGACCCGCAATGGATTTCAGCGATCGATACCAATCCGCTCTATGAATGGTTTCCAGGGATTGCGTTATCCAGGCATACGGATCAGTGGACATCAGACTGGTTCAATGGGACGATCGGGATCGATGCCAGCTAACCGGAGTTGCTGCAACAGTTGCTCCACCCGTTGGCGTTCTGCGATCACCTGGGCTTCCGCAGCTCCTGCACGTTGCCATTCGGTTTCAATCTGCTGAATTTGTTGAGTTGCGGCTTCTGGTGGGGTCAGCACCAAATTGCCATCTGGGGTGAAAAAGCGAAGTTGCTTGTTCAGCATACCCAAAAACAGTTGTAATTCTTCACTCCACAACCACCCATGCTCGTTGGGCTGAATTTCTTCATATTGACGATAGGTTCGCTTAAAGCCTTTTAGTTCTAGAGTGTAGGGATGAAACCGAAAATAGTCAGGCGTACGGAAAATATCCTGATAAATTTGTTTTTTCAATCCCTGATCGATTTGAGCGGTACTGTCAGACAGTACCTCCAGGATGAAGTTGGGATATTTGCCGTCCTCTTCCCAAACCACCCAACTTTTGCGCTCTTTGCGCTCTGTGTCGAGTACTACAAAAAAATCGAGTCCCCGAAAGTCTCCAGACTTGTGTTCGCGGGTGCTGTAGTAAATGGAGAGATTGCCACCAGCAAAAAAGTCGGTGCGATCGCGCCACAGCCATTCGAGGCTAGTCAACAGCAAAATTAATTGTTGGAGATGGCGGTACGTTTGCGAGGGCGGCTCGTTGCTCAGCATCTCGCTGGGTGGAAAAGCGGGGATATCAGGTTGACTACTCAGCATCACATTCCCAGTAGAACAGGGCTTGTATTCAGTCTACAAGCCAATCTACAAGTCAATTCCGGTTTGTTTCATATAGCTTAACAACCAGTTCGCCATCGTTGCCCGTCGGGTTAAGCGGGGCACCAGTTCACCCACTCTATAGCCTTGAAAGCCTAAAGCTTCTTTCAGGAGTTGCTTAAATTCTGCTGGAATCGATCGGGTCAGTTTGACCGTAGGAGGACGGTTGGCAATGAAATCGGGCGGTTCGGGGTAAGCTTCACGCCAATCTTCCGGCACAGCAGCATTATCCCATTGTCCCGTAGTAGGATCTTGGCGATACCCTAGAGAAACCCAGACGAGTTGGTTGGTTGTGGCATCATCTAATTGATCGTTGAGAATGTCCCAAATGGTTTCGGTAGTGAGTGCAGGCAGGCTAGCCATGGGAGAAAGATTTGAGATGACAGATTTTAGATTGTAGAAGGATAAGGGCAATATGGTGAACCGAGTTGCGATCGTGGCTCAAATTTCTAAACTCTGTGCCTGGTCGTTGGGGCTGTGTTTGTTGTGCGCTCCATCGGCACAAGCTCAACTTTGGTTGGCAGAGGGTAGTAGGCTAGAAGCAAGCAGCTTTAACCTGCAAGTGCAGCGGTACGATCGCCCCGATATCGTTTTGCAACAATTGGCTCAAGCCAACGTGGTCTACCTGGGCGAAACCCACGACAGCCTTGCTGACCATCAGGCACAACTCGCAATTATTCAAGCGCTGCATCAACGCCATCCCCAACTGGCGATCGCGCTGGAGATGTTTCAACGTCCCTATCAAGCCGTGCTCGATCGCTACCTGGCGGGCAAATTGACTGAAACAGAATTGCAACAACAAAGCCAGTACGAAAAACGCTGGGGCTTTCCCTGGGAAAACTATGCTCCCATTTTGCGCTATGCCAAAACTTACCAGATCCCCCTCGTTGCCCTCAACACACCGACCGAAGTCACCCGCAAGGTCGCCCGCCAGGGCTGGGCAAGCCTGACGCTGGCAGACAAACAGTTTATTCCGCCAATTTCCGAAATCCGCACTGACAATTCTGCTTATCGTCAGTTGATGCGAACCATCTACGACGATATTCATGGTGAGATGGGAAATAGCCAAAATTTTGAACGCTTTTTTTTGGCACAAGTGCTTTGGGATGAAACCATGGCAGAACGCATTGCTCAGTTTTGGCAAACCACCTCTCAAACTCAGATAGTTGTGCTAGTGGGTCAGGGGCATGTGATGTATGGATATGGAATTCCTGATCGCGTCACTCGGCGGTTAACCAGTCGTTCGCCAAAACCGCATCCAACTTTCCAACAAAAGATTGTCTTACTCAATCCCAGTGATGAAGTGAAAACTACAGAGAAAGCAACGATCGCGGATTATTTTTGGTACTCCATGCCACCCAACCAGCCCTAATTCAATTTATCCGGCTTCTCAGCCATGCCCAATCGTTCGCTAGCTTCTCTAGTTAACTAGAGCGTTTAGAATAAACAGATACTGGTGAATTCGAGAGAGAATCATGTTGGTTCAAGAAACACCGAGGCTAATCGGCGCGATCGCCAAAGAAAGCCATATTCCCGTTAAAACCATTCGGTATTACGAAGAATTGGGACTTTTGCAGTCCACCAGACGCACCGAAGGCGGCTTTCGCTTGTTTCCACCTGACACCATTTCGCGCCTGAGTTTCATCAAACGTGCTCAGAGTTTGGGGTTAAGCCTGTCGGAAATTAAGGAATTTCTAGATATTTACGACCGGGGAAATTTGCCTTGCGATCATGTCAAAGTCAAACTCAATAACAAAATTGCTGAAATTGATCAACAACTACAACAGCTGCAAATACTCAAACAAGAATTAATTGGGCTGCTTTCTGGAAGTACAACGGTTTCTAAGACCTCTCCCCAGCTCATTTGTCCCATTATTCAGCACACAATTAAAGCATAATTTCTTATTTAACCTAGACCGATGCTTACGCTAAGCCCTTAGCCAGACTTCAATCATCTCGCTAGAACTGAGTAACCGATGTTTTTAGATAAGTAACCATCGGGCTTTCATGGTTTCTTCTACAAGACGAATCTGTGTCCTAGCTAATTTAGCTAGTATGGATAGCCAATAACTCAATCCTCCACTAAGTTTCTAAAGCACAATTGGGAAAACGTCCCAGCTTATTCGCTTCAATGATTGCATTGCGACATTCTAATAAACTTTTTCCGGTTTTATAGGATAAGTCTTTCAAATTGATCACCGGATAACTTGTTTGAGGCGCTTTGAGATAAAGTTCGTACCCAACTTCCAAGATCTTTTGATTGAGCATGAGGGGTTTAACAGACGCTTCTACTAAGCCAAACATATACAGACCTCAAAATGTTTGCCATGGATATTTGCAGACAATTATCGTCAAACTGGCTGAGCGTCTACCTCTATCGGGAGTTGCGACTAGCTTCTATCCCTAGGATGATTTGCTGTAAGCAAGCGTGCTGCTCTTTTGAATCGCATCGTCTGCATACCAGACTGCCCGGTCTTGGCTATATTTGTATTTGAGAATAATTGTTTATATCAATAATGAGTGCTTTGGGTCTGTGTCAAGAGGGTAGCGATCGCGCTAGTCTGAGTTTGAAGCATTTTTAAGCTTCTCTAGCTCAAATTTCTTCTTTTTCGAGCTTATCGGATAATTCTGATTTTTCAGTGAATAAACCGTCAGACAGCTCTGAACGATCGCGATGCTAAGTTTTCTCTAAGTGAATAGCAACACTTAAGAGGCTATTTTTCATCTGTTTTTAATCAACCTCTCAACTTAACTTAGGGTATGCGTTAAATACTCCAGATAGTGAACTCACTAATTTCCCCTTGGGGTCGCACACCTCCTGTTTACCTGGCTTCTGCAAACCTGACGGCTCCAATCTCTGCAAAAGGTTTAGAGTAAAAATCCATTTTATTGACTTGGGAGACAACCGATGGAAATGATACAGACCCGAAATGAACTGATCGAAACTGCGCGTCTGCGATGGATTACGTTCAGTTCGTCGGCTGAATCCATTGATGAAGGACAAGAGGTGATCTATGGTCTCAAACAACGCCAGAAAACACTACCCTGTCGCTATTTTTATGACGATCGTGGTTCTGAATTGTTTGAACAAATTTGCGACCTGCCAGAGTACTATCCCACTCGAACCGAACAAACAATTTTAGAAACCTACGCACTGGAAATTGCAAAATCCACTGGTTCTTGTGAATTGGTGGAACTGGGGAGTGGCAGCTCACGCAAAACACGCTTACTCTTGGAAGCCTACAGTCAGTTAAATCATCAACTACACTATTGCCCAATCGACGTCAGTGCCGGAATTCTCTACAGCACAGCCATCACATTGCTGCATCAATATCCCACCCTCAGGCTCTGTGGTCTGGCAGGTACCTATGAACAAGCGCTGGCACAACTGCCTGCAGCTGAGCTTGAAAACCGAATGCTGATTTTTCTGGGCAGCACTTTGGGCAACTTAAATGAAGCGGAATGTAACCAATTTTTAACGCTAATTCAACAAGCGCTCCAACCAGGTGAGTTCTTTTTGCTGGGTGTAGATTTGCAAAAACCGGTTGAAATCATTGAAGCCGCTTACAACGATGCACAGGGAGTGACGGCTGAGTTTAATTTAAATTTATTACGCCATCTTAATCAGCGTTTTCAAAGCAATTTTGATCTGGATCAGTTTGCTCATTTTGCTTTCTACAATTCGATCGAGCACCAGATCGAAATGCACTTAAAAAGTTTGCAAACTCAAACAGTCAATTTGCAAGCATTGAATTTTCAGGTCACACTCCAGGCAGGAGAAACGATTCAAACAGAGCTTTCTCGTAAGTTCCATTTACCCACACTAGTCACCGTTTTGTCAGATCATGCTTTGGCACCATTACAGATTTGGACTGATCCGCAGGGGTGGTTTGGGCTATTGCTTTGTCAACGACAGTGCACAACGGGAGAGTGTCCCTAAAGCCAGATGTTGCACACCAGCATTGAGTCCAAAGCTCTCTTCACGATCGGGGTGAAGATGATGCAATTGGAGTCCTGCAATTATCAACGATTTTCCTAAGCAGAATAAGCCCCCATCCGAATCGATGAACATCTGTTTCTACTCCATCTGCCAGAAAATCGATCGATTATTCAACCCTGGCAGGAAAGGTGATGAAGATGGTCAATTTGTCTTTAATATCATTCTGGATTGAAAAAAATCCACCGTACATTTTTGTGATCTTACTGGCGATCTCCAACCCTAATCCCACTCCTTGTTGTTCATGAATTCGACGATCGAACTGTACAAATGCCCCCATCATATCAACTTGTTCGGTGGTCATTCCGCGCCCTTGATTGGAGATGGACAAACAGAGCGTTCCACTTAAGGATTTACCCATTACAGTTACGGGAGTGCCCATTTTAGAGAATTTGAAGGCATTATCCAAAACTTCGATAAGGATACATTCCAGATCTTCAGGTCTGATCACAACATTGGCTGGCTCCAAGTCACAAACAAGATCGCTCAGGCGATCGGCTCCCTTAGCTTGTTTATAAGCAATCTGTTCGATCAAAGGCTGTACGGGGATACTATTTACCGTTGCACTGAGCATTTTAACGCTCGCTTTTTCCACAGCACTTAACTCTAATTGAACATAAGCCAAAAACCTTTGTGACAGTTGCTCTATCCGTAATGCAGATTGCCGTGCTAGTTGCAAAAGGGCTTGAACTTCATCTTGGCTCATGTCTGAATAACCTTCAATGAGCAAACTAATGGTGCCAAAAATGCCATTTAATGGTGTATTTAATTCATGCGGCAAGGCACGCGCCACATTACCACGCAATTCTTTGAGTGTCGTTTTTAGCAATTGGATGGTATTTTCCTGACATTGAGAGAGAGTTTGAATGCTGTCATATTGCTGTTTGATTCGCAGCATCGATCGCACTCTAGCTCTTAACTCCAACCCATTCACAGGCTTACTGATAAAATCATCAGCACCCAAAGCAATACACTTCGCCAAGTCCTCCTTGGAAGTCAAAGCCGTGACCATCACGATCGGGACGGCTTGCCATTGTGGCGTTGCCTTAATTTGTTGGCAGACCTGCATACCATTCAAATCAGGCATCATCACATCTAATAAAATCACATCTGGTTGAACCTGCTCCAGACGAGTCAGCGCACGTGATCCACTATGCTCGTAGTGGAGATGATAATCTTCTTGGGCTAAAAGAACTTCAATGACATCAAAATTGTCGGGTTCATCATCAATGACTAGAATAGAAGGCTTCATATTCATTTAGTTATTTTTACAAAGGAACAGGCTAAGAGAGTTGGTTAGGATGGTTAGCGAACATTTCCGGCAACCAAGATCACGAGAGAGCATCGATTGACTCATGGCGATTTTTTGGGCAGCACAACGTTCTGGCAGAATCAGTTGACATGTCCCTCTACAATCCTCAAATATTCAGTTGCTCTGGCTTACAAGCCCTTCTTACGATCTCATCCCCTGCCTAGCACCGGAGACACATCAGAAGCATGACTATCAATCCTATCCACAAAGCTTTTGAATAGAAACGATCAGTGGTTCAAACTCTAGCTTGCCCATTTCAACAATCGCAAGATACACGCTCTCATGATCTGAGAATCGTGCTTCAATCCATAACTGTGAATGTTCGAAAAACTTGGCAATCGGGTCTTTGAGCGGGAGCCTACAGTTTTCCACAATATCAATTGAACATAAGCTCTGCTTAAAAAGCATTTGAAGAAGGTCGCCACGCTCCAAAGACTTTTGGCAGAATACAAGTCAGACAGAGCGCTGGCAGTACTCAGAGAGTTGCCTTACGGCTATTCGATCGATAAAACGGGCGCTTGACCACCACTGCTGGATATCGCTTCCCTCGAATTTCCACATCAATGGCTTGCCCAATTTTTGCCAGTTGCGTAGACACATAAGCCAGGGCGATCGGCTGTCCTAAGGTTGGCGATTGGGTACCACTCGTCACCTCACCCACCCGTTGATTTTCAACAAACAGAGAATAGCCATGACGAGCAATGTTGCGCCCTTGCATCTGCAATCCGACGAGCTTCCGGGCAACCCCAGCCAGTTTCTGTTGTTCTAATACCGATCGTCCGACAAAATCACCTACCTCATCTAAATGCACTAACCAGCCCAAACCGGCTTCTAGCGGAGTCGTTGTTTCGTCAATATCTTGCCCATACAATGCCATCGCCGCTTCTAGTCGCAGTGTATCGCGAGCCCCCAGACCACAAGGCACCACACCTCGATTCAGGAGAGATCGCCACAACTCCTGTCCTACATCTGGGTCCACCATGACCTCAAACCCATCCTCCCCCGTATATCCGGTTCGAGCCAGAAACGCAGTCCGTCCCAGAAGCCTTCCCTGCAAGTGCCCAAAAGCTTTGACACTCGACAAATCCAGATCAACCAGCGCTTGCAAATGGGCAACAGCTTCCGGTCCCTGCACAGCAATCAGCCCTTTTTCAGTCGAACAATCTTGCAAATGCACTTGACTGACATCTAGATTTTGAAGCAGCCAAGCTTTATCTTTGAGCATCGTTGCAGCATTAACAATCATTACCCCATACTGTTCACCCACAGTATTGATTCCCTGGTAGTAGAAAATCAGGTCATCAATAATCCCTGCTTCTGGGGTCAAAAATACGGTGTATTGAGCTTCTCCTGGCTTCAAGCGACTCAGGTCTGAAGGAACCAACCTCTGAAGATGGGCGAGCAAGTTTTTACCCTGGAGCAAAAACTTCCCCATGTGAGAAATATCAAACATCCCAGCAGCAGTACGCACAGCAGAATGTTCACGCAAAACTCCAGCATACTGAACCGGCATTTCCCATCCTGCAAAAGCAGTCATTCGGGCACCGAGCGCCACTGACAACTCAAACAGAGGAGTCCGAGAAAGTGTTTGAACTTCCTTGGTACTTTCACCATCAAGGTTGGGGGATGATTGAGCCACAGAAACGCAATCCCATTGCCAAACGTCATCTTACATCCTACAAGATCAGCCTCCAAAGCATCGGCTCAATCCACGCAAGTCCCACCCAGAATCCTTGTCTATGCTGTAGGAGAATCAACTGATAATTCTGAAGCCAGGGTAGCCAAATTTGTTGCAGGTTTAGAGCCAGCCCAGTGACGATAGTCCAACAACAACTGATGCATCAGACGTTGCTTAATTGACAGCAAAACACTCTTCAGTAAGCCGTTCCCAGCAGCTTCCATCAACGGTTTTGGAGTCAGCAGAAAAGGGGGTGGCAATTCGACTTGCACTTCGAGATCCGCTTTGCCTTTTAAATAAGTCTGTCCATTTACATTGCAAGGATATAGACGCCCTAGTAAGGTGAGGTCAAACCGTTGATTGATATACTCGATACCACGAATTTCGCAGGCGATCGACCTGAGATGCACAGTTCCATCCGAATCTGCCCAGACCCGCATGTCAACCGTTGGCTGGATGCTAAGGTGCATAAAGCTCAAGGATCGCATCTTTAACCGAAATCGCTCATTCCCCAATTGCTCAATCCGACTGGATGCAGTCAGTGCGCTCACCACGCGCTGAGGCTGACGCAAATAGTGTTGAATCGGAACTGGCTGATCAGGAACCACCAGTTCAATAGATTGTGAGGCTACAAACCGAATATCCATCTGAAGGAAAAGAAGAAATTGTTAACTCTTATGTATCAATTTTAAGAGATATTTATTTAGATGAGTGAAGTCTTGGTAGGTAAAAACACTATACAGCTTTAGGGATCGCTTTCCCGTAGTGTTCCAAGACGATTCCCACTTTTTTCCCAGAAGCATTTACTTTGTTTTGCTTTAAATCATTCAGATAGGTGAGGCCCAATTTCTATGCCAGTTTCCATCTCTTATTTAGGTCCAGCCGGAACCAACGCCGAAACTGCGGCGCTAGCTTATGCCAATTGGTTGCAACAATCAACTGGACAGCAAGCGCAGCTTTGCCCCTATCCCAGCATTGCCCAAAGCCTGAAAGCCGCCGCGCTTCGACAAGTTCAGATTGCTGTGGTACCTGTCGAAAACTCGATTGAGGGAAGCGTCACGATGACGTTAGATACCCTCTGGCAATTTGATGATTTACAGATTCAAAAAGCTCTAGTTTTACCGATTTCTCACGCACTGATTTCACGAAGCACAAACCTGGCAGAAATTCACTCAGTCTATTCCCATCCTCAAGCCCTGTCCCAGTGTCAAAACTGGCTAGAAAAGTTTTTGCCAGCAGCACAATTAATCCCTACCCATTCGACGACTGAAGCCCTCAAATACCCAATTGCTGATTTAGCTGCTGCTGCAATCTCAAACCAACGGGCAGCAACATTATATGACTTACCCGTCTTAGAGTATCCAATTCACGATAATCCTGATAATTGTACCCGCTTTTGGGCACTGAGCTTAGAACCGTCCCCAGGCGGAAACCATACTTCTCTGGCTTTTAGCGTTCAAGAAAACGTACCTGGGGCATTAGTGAAACCCTTGCAAATCTTCGCTGAACAAGGCATTAATCTAAGTCGCATCGAATCGCGACCAACCAAACGATCTCTGGGTGACTACTTATTCTTTGTCGATCTAGAGGCAGATTCTCACCAAACTTCGATGCAGTCAGCGTTACAAGACCTAGCAACTCATACTGAAACGCTCAAACTCTTTGGGAGTTACGCTGTTCTACCAGTTTAACAACTCAGTAGTTTCATCTACCTTTTTTTTGTGACATATCAAAAATAACACTTTGCCAATCTAGAACTGACAAAAACAATTGTTCACTGTAATTAAAATCAGTATCCCTTCCTTTGTCAAATGTTATCTTCCAGAGTATCCTTGAGAACTGTGCGAGCCGCCAAATGGTTGCGCGTCGAAGTTAAAATTTCAGCCTCTCGCTCTAGACGACTCCCCGTATCTTGCATCTCTAATAACGCTTGTTGCTCAGTTGCGACGCCATAAAGATTACTCGCAATCCAATACGAGAGTTCGATCGGCAAGTCAGGAATACTATCAGGTAGTTCAATTTCCTGCCCAGTTAGCTTGGCAGACAAACGCACCACATCCTGTAAAAGTTGCTCAACTTCTTGAGCAAGTGGATTTAAATTCTGTACAGGTGGTTGGTCTTCAATCCATTCCACTAAACCCACCCGATAAGGCTTCTCACGAACATACTCCAGCACCCGAAATCGTTGCTGACCCAATGTCCAAATTTTCATTCGATCATCTGGCAATCGCTGAAATTGAACAATTTCTGCACAACAGCCCACAGCAGCGGGTTTACCTCGAACCGGATCCCACATTAGTACACCAAAACGACGATCGCTCTCCAGGATCGTGTTCATCATAATCCGGTAGCGAAATTCAAAGATGTGTAAAGGAAGCGGTCTACCTGGAAACAGGACTACTTCGGGTAGAGGAAACAGCGGCAGTTCGCGAACAGCGATAGAGGAAGAAAATGTCATTGCCTGTTTAATTTTTAATTAAGAGAGACAGCGCTTCTTCCTCTACTCTAGCCCATCTCAGCAATCCTAAAAACGAAAGGATGAGATATCAAACTAAAAATAAATAACTTACAGCTTCACCTCAATGTCTACACCCGCAGGTAGATCTAGCTTCATTAGCGCATCAATGGTCTTTGAAGAAGGTTGATAAATGTCAATTAACCGATGATGAGTACGGGTCTCAAAATGTTCGCGCGAGTCTTTATCAACGTGAGGCGATCGCAAAACACAGTAAATTCGCCGCTTGGTAGGTAAAGGAATTGGTCCAATCACTGTCGCATTCGTTCGATTTGCCGTTTCCACAATTTTGTCGCAGGATGTATCGAGGAGCCGACGATCAAAGGCTTTCAATCGAATCCGAATCTTTTGCTGCTGAATCGTTGCCATGAGTGTTCCGAAGTGTAACGTCTTGAATTTTCGAGGTTCAGATGGATAACAGACAACTTGAAGCTGTTAACTATCAAACGCCAGTTATTAGCCCCAAAACCAGCTATCAGGGACTTTTAAGGAAGGAAACAGCTGGATGCCTCAGGCTGACAGCGCTACCAGCAAACAAGGCAAACCCTGAATGCCGATAGCTAACTGCGAATCTCTCCTTTTTGAGACTATTTGAGGATCTTGGCTACGACCCCTGCACCGACAGTCCGACCACCTTCACGGATTGCAAAACGCATCCCTTGTTCAATGGCGATCGGGTTAATCAATTCGACTGTCATTTTAATGCGGTCTCCAGGCATCACCATTTCTGCTGCACTGCCATCATCCGCAGTAAAGTTGCTGATAGTACCAGTCACATCAGTTGTACGAACGTAGAACTGAGGTTTGTAGCCCGGAAAGAAGGGGGTGTGACGTCCACCTTCTTCTTTTTTCAGAATATAAACTTCCGATTCAAATTGGGTGTGGGGCGTGATTGATTTTGGCTTCGCCAACACCATTCCCCGCTCAATATCAGCCTTCTGAATCCCTCGAAGCAATACACCAGCATTGTCGCCAGCCATCCCTTCTTCAAGACTCTTTTTGAACATTTCAATCCCTGTCACCGTAGTGCTGCGGGTTTCGCGAATACCAACGATCTCAACCGTTTCGCCAACCTTTACCTTGCCACGCTCGATTCGCCCAGTTGCAACCGTACCACGACCCGTAATCGAGAATACGTCCTCAACTGCCATCAAGAAGGGCTTGTCTACATCACGTTCGGGAGTTGGAATATAAGCATCTACTGCATCCATCAATTCGTAAATCTTATCAACCCACTCATTTGTTCCTCTTGCAGTCTTAGGAGATGCGATCATTGCTTCCAAAGCCATCAAGCCTGATCCCCGAATGATCGGAATATCATCTCCTGGGAACTCATAGCTACTGAGCAATTCCCGGAGTTCCAATTCAACCAGTTCTAACAATTCCTCATCATCAACCTGGTCAATCTTGTTCAAAAAGACCACAATGCTAGGAACACCCACTTGCTTTGACAGCAAAATGTGCTCTTTTGTCTGAGGCATTGCACCATCAGTTGCTGCAACAACCAAAATTGCACCATCCATTTGAGCAGCACCCGTGATCATGTTCTTCACATAGTCAGCATGACCTGGGCAATCAACGTGAGCGTAATGACGCTCAGCAGTCTCATACTCAACATGAGCTGTGTTAATGGTAATACCGCGTGCTTTCTCTTCTGGAGCAGCATCGATTTCATCATACTTCTTAGCTGATGCTTGACCCAGAGCAGCCAGGGTCATGGTAATCGCAGCGGTTAAGGTTGTTTTACCGTGGTCAACGTGACCGATGGTTCCAATGTTGACGTGAGGTTTGGTCCTTTCAAACTTTGCGCGTGCCATGAGTTATGTATTCCTTTTCCTGATTATGCGTTCCCTTTGCTTTTAGCGATGATGGCTTCAGCCACATTACGTGGTACTTCATCATAATGGCTAAATTCCATCGAAAAAATGCCCCGACCCTGAGTCTTAGACCGGATATCAGTAGCATAGCCAAACATCTCGGCTAAGGGAACCTTAGAAGTTACCTTAGCGATGCCCTGTTCAGTCTCTTGTCCTTCGATGTGACCTCGACGAGAATTGAGGTCACCAATCACGTTCCCAATAAAGTCTTCGGGAACTTCAACCTCAACCTTCATCATAGGCTCAAGAAGAACCGGAGACGCTTTCAGGACTGCCTCTTTGATTGCCATCGAACCAGCAATCTTAAATGCCATCTCAGAGGAGTCCACTTCATGAAAAGAACCGTCCACCAAGGTAGCTCGCAGATCAATTACCGGATAACCTGCTAAGATACCCGATTCACAGGCTTCTTTCATCCCTTGCTCAGCGGGAGAAATATACTCCTTAGGAACAGATCCCCCCACAATTTTTGAGACAAACTCGAAACCGCTGCCAGGTTCACTCGGCTCCAGTTCAATCACAACGTGACCATACTGACCTTTTCCACCGCTTTGGCGAACAAACCGTCCTTCAGCCCGCACAGATTTACGAATGGTTTCGCGATAAGCAACCTGGGGCGCACCCACATTTGCCTCCACTTTAAATTCGCGCAACATGCGATCTACCAGGATTTCCAGATGAAGCTCTCCCATTCCAGCAATTACAGTCTGATTCGTTTCCTGATCTAAACTGACCCGAAAGGTTGGATCTTCTTCCGATAAAGCTTTTAGAGCTTTAGAAAGTTTCTCCATATCTTGCTTGGTTTTGGGTTCAACTGCCACAGAGATGACAGGTTCGGGGACAAAGAGCGATTCTAGAATAACCGGAGCACTTTCATCACAAATCGTATCCCCAGTCAGGGTCTCTGAGAGTCCTGGAATCGCACCTAAATCACCAGCCCGAAGTTCTTCAACATCAATCCGCTCGTCTGCTTTTAGCACAATCAGGCGAGAGACTCGTTCTTTCTTTCCTTTGGATGAATTGAGAACATAACTACCTTTCTTGAGCACCCCAGAGTAAACTCTAACAAAGGTAAGACGCCCTACAAATTTGTCAGACATGACCTTAAAGGCAAGGGCAGACATAGGTTGAGTATCATCTGCCCTACGTTCTACAGGTGCACCGTCTGGCAAGGTTCCCTGAATCGGGGGAACATCGATCGGTGCAGGAAGATAATCAATCACAGCATCTAGAAGGAGTTGTACGCCCTTGTTTTTGAAAGCAGAACCACAAAGCAAGGGAACGATCGTCCCCTTTACGGTCCCTTTCCGCAATGCTGCTCTAATTTCTTCCTCAGACAACTCTTCGCCTTCAAGATACTTCTCCATTAAAGAGTCATCTGCTTCCGCAACAGATTCGACCAGTTTGGTACGGTATTCCTCGGCAAGCTCTTTTACTGCTTCTGGAATCTCAACTTCCTGAATATCAGTGCCCAGATCATTGCCATAAATAAAAGCACGCATCCGTACTAGATCAACAATTCCTTGAAAGACATCTTCACTGCCGATAGGAATTTGCACCGGGACAGCATTAGCACGAAGGCGATCGCGAATTTGCCCGTAAACCTTGTAAAAATTAGCCCCAGTGCGATCCATTTTATTGACAAAGACGATCCGAGGCACACTGTAGCGATCGGCTTGCCGCCAGACAGTTTCGGACTGCGGTTGTACTCCCCCAACCGAGCAAAAAACTGCGATCACACCATCTAGCACCCGCATAGAGCGCTCAACTTCAATCGTGAAGTCTACGTGACCGGGCGTATCAATAATGTTGATCTGATGCTCTTTCCAGTTTGTGCTAATAGCAGCAGCAGTAATAGTGATGCCACGCTCCCGCTCCTGATCCATCCAATCAGTCACGGCAGTTCCATCGTGCACCTCACCCATTTTATGTACGACACCGGAATAGAACAGAATTCGTTCTGTTGTGGTTGTCTTCCCCGCATCAATATGCGCGGCGATCCCAATATTCCTAACTTTTTCAAGCGGGACAGCACGTGGCACAACTACCTCCTTAGTCTCTGCCGCACCTTCTTGACGAAGGATTTGGTCTATTACAGATTCTAACTTTCTTAATATCGATAGTGAGCGAATGCCTTATTTGCCTCAGCCATCCGGTGAGTTTCTTCACGTTTACGAATTGCACTACCTGTTTCGTTGGCAGCATCCATCAGTTCATTGGCAAGTTTACCTGCCATGGTTCTGCCAGTTCTCTGACGCGAATATTGGATCAACCAGCGTAGAGCTAGTGCAGTTCCTCGATCGGAACGAACTTCCATTGGCACCTGATATGTCGCACCACCGACCCGACGAGCTTTGACTTCAACCAATGGAGTCACATTTTTCACTGCCCGTTCAAACAATTCAAGGGGATCTGCACCCGTTCTATCCTGAATTGCTTTAAACGCATCATAGACAATGTGATAAGACAATGATTTTTTGCCACTTCTCATAATCCGTCGCACCATCATAGTGACAAGACGGCTGTTGTAAACCGGATCAGGCGGAATCGGACGCTTCTTAATGACGGTACGACGGGACATGATGAACCTTAAGAGAATAATTAAGTCTGATACGAACAAAGTCAGAGAGAAAAATGAGAAAGCTTGGGGCGCCTATGTTATCAAAACACTCACCGTCACAAACTTGCGCTTGGCATTTCACTCAATACTCTGGCACAAGCTCGAAAGGTTCCAGCTTTTCTCAACAAATCGACGGGACGCCGCGATCGCCTCAGTCGCATTTAGGCTTTCTTAGGACGTTTAGCACCATATTTTGAGCGGCCTTGCTTACGGTCTTTAACGCCTGCCGTATCCAAAGTGCCTCGAATGATGTGATAGCGAACACCGGGCAAGTCTTTGACACGCCCCCCCCGAATCATTACCACAGAGTGCTCCTGAAGATTATGCCCAATTCCTGGAATGTAGGCAGTTACCTCAAACCCAGAGGTCAGGCGAACTCTGGCAACTTTGCGAAGAGCGGAGTTTGGTTTTTTGGGTGTGGTTGTGTAGACGCGAGTACAGACGCCACGGCGCTGAGGGCAACTCTTAAGAGCCGGAGATTTCGTCTTTTTGTGCGCTTTTTGGCGCTCACTGCGAATGAGTTGCTGAATAGTGGGCATGTTTACAAGGGGAGCAATTTCTATTTAATTCCAAGTGTCACGAAGATCCAGTGTATCGACTTTGGCAACGCTGTGTCAATCGTTCTGATTGAATTTCTGGCTGAATTCAAGACTACCAAGCAACAAAGCTGATAGTAGCAGCAATTCAGTCTACCGAGAAGGCATTACCACAACCACAGGTATGAGTCGCATTGGGGTTGTGAAAGCGGAAGCCTCCCCCCATTAAGTCTTCGGTGTAGTCTACGGTTAGCCCATTCAGGTATGGGGCGCTTGGCTGATCAATAACGACCTCAAGCCCTTCGAGTACATAGACTTGACTGTCCGATCTAGGCTCCTGTTCAAATTCCAGAACATACGCCATGCTTGAACAGCAGCTCGGTTGAATGCCGACTCGCAACCGAGCGTTGGTAGGAGTATGTTTCCTCCTTAGACGTAAAACTTCATTCACAGCAGACTTACTCAGATGGATCATCAATAGACATTCCAAATTGCGATTTCAGCCAGCGTTACAGAGAGCGGCAGCAGGATTGCTTTCTTATCCTACAGTAGACGGTTCCTGATGTAGACAATAGATCGCAGACGAAGAGGCGATCGTCATAAAAAAAGCTAGATGGTCATGACCATCTAGCCAGTTGTTTTGTCTCAGTAATATCAGGAGGATACTCTAACGAAGTTCAATTCAATTCAGTTCAAAATCAAGGAGGCGGGGAAAATGCGAGTCCAAACCCCACTAGCCCAAACCTCAAATGATGACTGGCAACCTTAACCAGCGCGGGAGTAATCATCTTGGAAACGAACAATATCATCCTCGCCCAGATATTCACCATTCTGAACCTCGATCAAAATGAGGGGGATCACACCAGGGTTTTCCAGGCGGTGATTGGTACATTGAGGAACATAGGTCGATTGGTTACTGGTGAGAATTAGCTCATCATCCCCACATACCACTTTGGCGGTGCCTGAAACAACGATCCAGTGCTCACTACGGTGATGGTGCATCTGCAAACTTAGGCGATGACCGGGTTTGACCTCAATGCGCTTGATTTTATATCCACGGCCTTCTTCGAGGGTGGTAAACGATCCCCAGGGACGCAGTTCTGTAGCGGCAATGCCTCTGGGGGCAAAAGAGGTGGGGAGCGTCAAGGATGGGGTTTGGACAACTTCTTGAGATTGAGCCACGAGATGTTTCTCCTTAAGTTCGCTGTAGGTTAGCTGTTGTCGTTTGGGTTGCAGAGGAAGTGCGATCGCTGCGGTGAATTCGTCGAAAAAATCGTTATTTGAGCAGGAAAACCAGAGAAATGCGGTAACCGATGCTCAACATAACAAAAGTGGCTTGGAGGTTGCTATCGGTCAGTGAGCAAAACCGGGCTTTTTACACGAAGTCTTCACTAGAAGCAGGCAGGCTTCAAATTAGCTTTAATCGCATCTCCTATTAATCACTACAGACTGCTAATCAGTGCTTACGGACTGGGTTGGACAAAAACACCAATGCCATTGTGAACTCGCGCTGCGGTTTGGGGGGGACGATCGAGCAATTGACCGCCCAGATAAAGCGTGGTGGAGCTGCCCCCATCCAAATTCAGGGCATCGATCGCACCGAGTTGTTGCATAATTTGGGCAATTTCATTGAGAGAAACCTCGGCTCCACCTAATTTTTTATGCACTGCCACAATGAGAATCGTGCCATCGGCAGTCCGCCCGATCGCACTCCGGGGAGCGGTTTCACGAATAAACGCAGGGCTAAATCCTTCGGCAGCAGCATCAACCACCATTTGACGATTACGAAGCAGCAGAGGACCGCCTCCGACAATATTGGGATAGCGGCTAAAGTCTGCTGGGGTGGTTGCACTTTCAATTTGTAGCAAGGTGTCTTTAGGAAAAGAGTCTGCTGCAGTTTTGTTTGATCGAAACACCAGTAGATAGCCATTTGTGGGGATGGGGCTACTTAAACCAACCGCTGCCGCCGTTTGCTGGCTCACCACCCGATTATTTTGCACCCCGATCAGAATTTCATTATCCGATAGGGTCATGTAAGAGGTGCCCCAATCCGGGGTGTAGCGAGCAATTCCTGCTTTAACAAAGGCGCTGTTGAGATAGGTTAAAGGAAATCGCTGCCCTGCGCTGGTAATGACGGTTTCTTGCAGATTGAAGCGATCGAATCTAAAGTCACCATTTTCATTCCAGGCGATCGCTCCCCGATTCAAAATGGGGCCCGAAACCCAGCGACCATCTCGCCGGACGATCCCCAATGGCAATTGATTTTTGCGATTAAAAAATCCACCATTAATGGCAGCTGCCACTTGTGCTTGCTGCGCTGTTTGGCTCAAGGGAGCCGTTCCCTGAATGTTGACCGCATTAGGCAAAATCGGTTTGATACGGAGTCCAGATTGGCGCGGGTTTACAGCAAACCAAACCACTGGAAACTGAGCCGCCCCCACAGTAAGAATTTGTTGTCGCCAGAACAATCCGGGTGCCCAAAGAATCTCTTGAGTCACCATGGAATCGTCGCGAACATCAATCACCAAACGATGGGGATTGGTAAGTGTCGAGAGGCGAGGACGGATGTTCCCTGGAATACCCAAGCGGAGAATCGTTTTGTTGGCTGAGGTTTCCAGCTTCAAGGAGGTTAATAAGTTACCTGGACCAGCTTGGAAATGGGTAAGAAGAGTCGCATCGATCGCCGCGTCCAGGGTAACGGAAAAATCTTGTTGTTGTTCGGCTTGCCAGGGAGTAGGACGATCGAGATCTACCACCACGCGATCGCCCCAGGGTTGTTTACCCTGTCGCACATTCATTACTCGGCTGGGCGGAGAAGTCAGCTGCAACACTGAACCATTTGACTGATATTGCCAACCCATGTCCTGTGCCAGGATGCTGATGTCTAAATAACGAGACTGCCCAGTTAATAAGGTAGGCAAGTTGGTAGGAGGAGCAAACCATTCAATTGGCTGAACCGCAGCATTCAGCGTACTCAGCAACCGAAACCCAAACAATCGCATCAATCCAGCGTCGCTAATTCCTGTGCGGACTTCGCTATGGGGAAGCACTTGCCACTGTGCCCAGGCTACTGGGAGTGTGCGTCCATTCACCGAAACCTGAGTGCCTTGACGAATGAAAGTTTGGGTCGATGGCGCGGGGGTAGGAGTGGGAGATACAGACTGCTGGCTGATTTGACGACGGGGAACCGTGATCAGATCGGGGGGTTCCGAGGCGATCGCAGGGTCCAATCTGAGATCGATCGCTCCCCCTAGCAAGACAAGCATCAGCCCAATCTTACCCAGGTAACTGAGACCTGTATAGGGAGCTTGAGGACAACCAGACCAAAGGCGATCTAAATTTTGCCAAGAAATATTCAAACCAAGTTTTGCCATCATTCTGTCGGGTAATCTTTACAAAACTATCAAGGAATACTGACTTCAACGGCGGTTCAGCCTTACCCTTCGTAATCATTTCGCAATATTCGTATCGTATTCGTAATAATGGAGGAAAGAGGCTGAATTTGTCCTGAAAGCAAGCCGCGATCGTGTTATCTCGTCGGCTGACAAATCTGAACAGCATGGGTAGCGTTTCGGACAAGATAAAGGCAGCAATCGGATTCGCTGGAAAAATTTGTTTGCCGACTTAGGGATTGCTAGAACTATGTATTTTTTATACAATTCTGATTCCTGATATCCAGTGCCGGACGACCCACCTGAACAAAATTCTCAGGATGGAATCACGGGTAGTGTTTCAACAGTGTTGTTGGTACTTGGGCAAGCTTGGCTGAGCAAAGCCTGCCCAAGTACCAACAAGATGTCTAGAACATAACCGAATCACGATAAGCGCGGCTCTATTGTGATTTACTCCAGAATGTCGGTCAGTCAGCAGAGGAGTCAGGATTGAACTGAAGCCATAGACAGCTAGCCCCCAATCAGCATGCTTCGCGATATCTGACTCAATATTTCTGGCGCGATCGTATCCTGAGCAAATTCATTGATCCCATTTGAAAAATGAGCCTGGTTGCGAGGATGGGGGTTGCGATCCTAGTTCAAGTTCGTTGCAATTTGCGATCGCTGAATACCTCGTCTCTCAGTCCCCATGATCCAAAGTTGGATTTCCCTGTATTTGTCGTTGTTACAGAGTAATCTCAGGCTTTTCTGATAGAGCTTTTTTTATCTAGCTTTTTATTTTTAGTAGAAAGCTTTTTTCCGTCGAAGGCTTGACCTGATGACAATTTTCCACCTCGATTTGTCAGTATGTCCTTGCCTGTCCGATTGCCAGAATTGACTGTTTTTCGATGTCGATCGAACCACGCTGGTCAATTGAGTTAACCCTTTCTCAACCTCCTTTTAACTGTCGCTCATCCCTAACCTCGGTAAGTTATAACAATGAACCATCCCACGAACCATTCCTCCCATCGCTCAACTCAAGATTCATTTAATCCATTGCCGCAGGAAGTTAAAGCCGGATATGCAGGTCAGCGCTGGCTGGTCGAGGAGCGGGATGCTTGCGGCGTAGGCTTTATTGCCGATCAACAGGGACGAGCCAGTCACGAATTAGTTGAAAAGGCACTAGCAGCGCTGACCTGCCTGGAACATCGGGGGGGCTGTAGCGCAGATTATGACTCTGGGGATGGAGCAGGCTTGATGACCGAAATCCCCTGGGATCTGTTGAATGGCTGGTTAGCTGAGCAGGGAATGACGACGGCTGACCCTGCCCGATCGGCAGTGGGGATGATGTTTCTGCCACAGGAGAAAACAGCAGCCGATCGCTCACGCCAGATTGCCAGCCAGATTTTCACTGAAGAAGGGTTGCAGATTTTGGGTTGGCGGGTACTACCTGTACGACCGGAGGTTTTAGGCATTCAAGCCCGCGAAAACCAGCCGCAAATCGAGCAAGTTTTGGTGCAGTCAGAAACATTGCAGGGTGATGCACTGGAGCGGCAGCTCTATTTGGTTCGCAAGCGGATGGTACAAGCAATTGCCCCCGAACCCACTTTGCAGGATCTCTACATCTGTTCCCTATCGAGCCGGACGATCGTTTACAAGGGGATGGTGCGATCGGCAATTTTGGGCGCATTTTACGCAGATCTGACCAATCCTGCCTATCAAAGTACTTACGCAGTTTATCACCGTCGTTTTAGCACCAACACGATGCCCAAATGGCCCCTGGCACAACCGATGCGCCTCTTGGGACACAACGGCGAGATCAATACGCTACTGGGCAATGTGAACTGGATGGTGGCACGGGAATCTGACCTGGCTCATCCCATCTGGGGCGATCGCATTCAAGATCTGAAGCCAACGGTGAACTCGAACAATAGCGACTCGGCGAATCTGGATAATGTGCTGGAGTTGTTGGTGCGATCTGGGCGTAGCCCCATGGAAGCACTGATGATCATGGTGCCGGAGGCTTATCAAAATCAGCCTGCGCTGGTGGATCATCCTGAGATTGTGGACTTTTACGAATACTACAGTGGCATCCAGGAACCCTGGGATGGTCCGGCGTTGCTAGTGTTTTCCGATGGCAAGACGGTAGGAGCCGCCCTCGATCGCAATGGGCTGCGCCCTGCCCGCTATGTGATTACTCGCGATGGCTACTTTGTGGTTGCCTCCGAAGCGGGGGTTGTGGATCTGCCGGAAGCCGAAATCATCGAAAAAGGACGACTGGGTCCGGGACAGATGATTGTCTTTAACCTGAGTACGCAAGAAATTCTCAAAAACTGGGAGATTAAGCAACGGGTTGCCAGTGCCTACCCCTATGGCGAGTGGCTCACCCAATATCGAAAAGACTTGCAACCCCAACCTTATATTGAAGCGACACAAATGGAGCGGCAAGACGCTTTGCGGGCACAAACTGCCTTTGGCTATACTGCCGAAGATGTGGAGATGATCATCGAAGAGATGGCAGCCCAAGGCAAAGAACCCACCTTCTGTATGGGTGACGATATTCCATTAGCAGTGCTTTCGGAAAAGCCGCATTTGCTGTACGACTATTTCAAGCAACGCTTTGCTCAGGTCACAAATCCGGCGATCGACCCCTTGCGAGAAAGCCTGGTGATGTCGCTGGCAATGGAATTGGGCAGACGGGGCAACTTGCTGGAAACTGACCCGGAACAAAGCCATCTACTCAAGCTATCCTCGCCGATATTGGATGAAGCAGAACTGGAGCAGGTGCGGCAGTCAGAATTTTCTACAGCTACACTCTCCACTCGTTTTGCGATCGCGACGGGACCCGAAGGCTTGCAACGGGCGGTGACTGCGCTCTGTCAAAAGGCAACGGAAGCCGTGCGATCGGGGCAAACGATCTTGATTGTGAGTGATCGGCTGGATCCGCAAGGCAAGGTCACACCCCTGAACGTGGATTACAGCTACATTCCTCCCTTGCTGGCAGTAGGCGCTGTACACCATCACCTGATTCGTCAGGGGTTACGGATGCGGGCATCATTGGTAGTGGATACTGCCCAGTGCTGGAGCACTCACCACTTTGCATGTTTGATTGGCTATGGTGCCAGTGCGGTGTGTCCCTATCTAGCGCTAGAAACGGTACGTCAGTGGTGGTCAGATGCCCGCACCCAAACACTGATGGAACGGGGCAAGATTAAACCGATTACGCTATCCGGCGCCCAGGGCAACTTCCGCAAAGCGATCGAAAATGGATTGCTCAAGATTCTTTCTAAAATGGGCATTTCGCTGCTGTCCAGTTACCATGGAGCGCAAATTTTTGAAGCGATCGGGATTGGTTCAGACTTGCTCAACCTGGGTTTTTGCGGCACTGCTTCCCGTCTAGGTGGCTTAAGTGTGGCTGACTTGGCGCAAGAAGTGCTCTCCTTCCACAGTCGCGCCTTCCCTGAACTCACAGGTAAAAAGCTGGAGAATTTTGGCTTTGTCCAATACCGTCCGGGTGGCGAATACCACATGAACAGCCCGGAACTAGCAAAAGCACTGCACAAAGCAGTGGCAGGTCAACAGGTCGATCACTACCAGCTTTACCAAAACTATCTGCGAAATCGTCCCCTGACGGCACTGCGCGATCTGTTGGACTTCAAGAGCGATCGTCCTTCGATTCCGTTGGAAGAAGTAGAATCGGTGGCTGCGATCGTGCAGCGTTTCTGTACAGGTGGGATGTCCCTGGGCGCACTTTCGCGGGAAGCCCATGAGACATTGGCGATCGCTATGAACCGGATTGGTGGCAAATCCAACTCTGGCGAAGGTGGCGAAGATCCCGTCCGTTATCGGGTGCTGGACGATGTCAGCGAGGGGCTTTCCCCCACGCTGCCCCACCTGAAAGGCTTACGCAATGGCGACACTGCCAGTTCTGCCATTAAACAGGTGGCTTCGGGGCGTTTTGGTGTCACCCCAGAGTATCTGGTCAGTGGCAAGCAGATTGAAATCAAGATTGCTCAGGGGGCAAAACCGGGGGAAGGCGGACAATTGCCTGGTGGCAAGGTCAGTCCTTATATTGCTATGCTGCGACGATCCAAACCTGGGGTGACGCTGATTTCACCGCCACCACACCACGATATTTATTCGATCGAAGACCTGGCACAGTTGATTTTTGACCTGCACCAGATCAATCCCAAGGCGCAGGTTTCGGTGAAGCTGGTGGCGGAAATTGGCATTGGCACCGTGGCAGCAGGGGTTGCCAAAGCCAACGCCGACATTATCCAGATTTCGGGACATGACGGCGGTACGGGCGCGTCTCCCTTGAGTTCGATCAAACATGCAGGCGGTCCCTGGGAACTGGGGCTAACGGA
This sequence comes from Scytolyngbya sp. HA4215-MV1, assembly GCA_019359045.1. Lineage (GTDB taxonomy): Bacteria > Cyanobacteriota > Cyanobacteriia > Leptolyngbyales > Leptolyngbyaceae > Scytolyngbya. The sequence goes on along the minus strand of JAHHIA010000010.1, from coordinate 239,020 downwards.
AGTGCATCGAGTGCTGATGCAAAACCAACTGCGCGATCGGGTGATTTTGCGGGTGGATGGCGGCATCAAAACGGGATGGGATGTGATCATGGGGGCGCTCATGGGGGCAGAAGAGTTTGGCTTTGGCTCGATCGCGATGATTGCGGAAGGCTGCATCATGGCGCGCATTTGCCACACCAACAACTGTCCGGTAGGGGTTGCCAGCCAGCGAGAAGACCTGCGCAAGCGGTTCCCTGGCACCCCAGAGCATGTGGTCAATTTCTTCTTGTTTGTGGCAGAAGAGGTGCGATCGCTGCTGGCACGATTGGGCTACCGTTCTCTCAACGACATTGTGGGACGGGCAGATCTGCTGAAGCCCAGAGAAGGAGTCAAGATTACCAAAACACCAGCACTGAATCTAGACTGTCTCACCCAATTGCCCGACACCCGCACAGACCGCACCTGGTTGCAGCACGAAACGGTGCATAGCAATGGTCCGGTGCTGGATGATGAGTTGCTGGCAGATCCGGCAATTCAGGCGGCAATTCGCAATCAGTCTACGGTGACCAGCACGCAGCGGGTGGTAAATACCGATCGCACGGTGGCAACGCGGCTGGCAGGCGCGATCGCGCAGCAGTACGGCAACACTGGCTTTGAAGGGCAAATCACGCTCAATTTCCAGGGCAGCGTAGGGCAGAGTTTTGGTGCATTTATTCTGCCAGGGATGGTGCTCAACCTGGAAGGGGATGCTAACGATTACGTGGCTAAAGGAATGCATGGGGGTGAGATTGTGATCAAACCATCGGCTGAAGCAACCTACGAGCCATCGGAAAATGTAATTGTCGGCAACACCTGTCTATATGGAGCAACCGGGGGCGTTTTATTTGCCAATGGGCAGGCAGGCGAACGCTTTGCGGTGCGGAACTCTAAGGGACAGGCGGTGATTGAAGGGGCTGGCGACCACTGTTGCGAATATATGACGGGTGGAACGATCGTCGTGCTGGGGAAAGCCGGACGCAATGTCGGTGCAGGTATGACCGGAGGACTGGCATACTTCTTGGATGAGGATGGCACGTTTCCCACCCATATCAATCCAGAGATTGTCAAGGTGCAGCGAGTGGTAACTCCGGCGGGGGAGGAACAACTGAAGTCGTTGATTGCGGCTCATGCCGATCGCACAGGAAGTCCGAAGGCGAAGCGAATTCTGGCAAACTGGGCAGCCTATTTGCCTCAGTTCTGGCAAGTGGTGCCACCGTCAGAGAAGGACAGCCCGGAAGCCAATCCGGATGCGATGCCTGAGAAGGTGTTGAGTTCGGTGCAGTAAGCGCAGTCAAGTTTGTTTCATCAGGGTGATCGAAAACAGCCCCCTAGCATGAATGCTAGGGGGCTGTTTTTAGTCTTCACCAGGGCGCGAAAGCGCGGGTGGTCGCGGATGGGGTCGAAATCGGTGTCGGTTTTTGCCATCTTCTGGCACTTTGCATCCAGGTCAATGGCGTATCGCAGGTGGAAGAGGGCTTCGTTTACCTGCCTCTGCAAGCTATAGCAGCAAGCTTTGTTGTACCAGGCTTCGTGCTTGTCGGGTTCGTAGTGCAGCGCCTGGTCGTAGCTGCTGATTGCCTCCTCTTTGCGCCCTAAGGCAACCGTTATAGACAATCTTTTCGACTTCTGAGTAACCGACAGGGCAATCCGTGCCTACATAATCTCCAAAGGAATCCGATTTTGGGATTAGGGGTTGTAGCTTCGGTGGAGAGTTTGGGAAAGATTGGCGGCTCTGGCAAAGTAGCGTAAAGCCTAAAGGTGGATCAGTACCTCCAGAAGAAGGCGTGTAGAAAGAAAAATGGGCAAAATAGACGATCGCTATGTAATTTTTTTTACCTTCTTGGTTGGCTGATGCCAGCAGATAAACAGCATCCCTGGAGTATGGCAAAGTGCTATAGGTATAGTCTTTTGTTCGGGTTGAAAATCTTGACCCAAGAGATTCTATGGTTGGGGAGAACCTTGAATGTTCCAGATAATAAACCCATTGGGCTTTGCTCATATCGATCAGAATTTTCTTAGCTTCTGATTGCTGATTGTTGTCATCCTGGGCTGCTAATGCCGTGCAATAAGGCTGTCCAAAATGCTGAATTAACTGATCAATTGTTTTTAAGTTCCGTTGTATGGGTCCTTTTGCAACAGCTTCCCGCATTTTTAGGAGTTCCGAATAATCTCTTCTTAAGAAGGCCATCGTAGCTTTTACATAGGCATTCCATTTTTCAGGATCTAGTGGTTCTTTCGCATCAATGGTGGATTGCAAGCGATCGTTCGCCTGATCCGGTTGATTGGCACAAGCGTACAGTTGTCCAGCATGAAAGTTCAACATCACTCTTTGTTGGTCTGTCAGGTCTTGCTTGTCTTCTAGGTACCGATCAATTAGCTTGGCTGCATCAAGATACTTTTCCTGATCGGCTAAGCTTCGCCAACCACTCTTCGATTCCTGATCAAAGGCGTGGTAATTGAGTTGAAGCTCTGGAACCTGGTTTTGGATAGTAGCCAATTGAGTGGAAGAGTGGACTGAACTGGAACAACTAGCGGCACAAACCAAAATTAGATAGAGAATCCAGGTGTTTGGTTGAAGACGCATAGAACGATCGCCTCCCAAAAATGCGGATTAGTAGCTGTCTATTTTTATCTATCTCCATCTACCTCTCTACACTTTGCCCAATCTGCCTATTGACCGATTCTGGTGCTTGGTCGGTTTCGTTAGGCTGCTGAGTGGCATGACTCCATGATTTGCCAGACCACCCTTGAGAGGCAGCAGTATGCAAGACGCAGACAAGCCAGCGCTTAGAAGTCCGACCGATCAATCCGATTTGGAATCTGCTCTGCACACGATCGGCAACTCGATCCCGGACGAGGCAGCCGACGAGATTATGGATGAGCCAGAGGGAGAAGAATCCAGCAGCGATCTCCCTCAGGAGTATACCGAATCTTATGGCACGGGAGTTGCCGAGATGCCGGGATACAGTATGGGTGGACGCACAATGCGCGATCGCCAGCAACAGTACCACGAAGCCACCCCCGACTTGACTGGCGGCGATATCGATGCCAACTACGAGCAAGCCAATGCTGAGGGGGATGAGTCGGTTGGCGGTACGGTCGCCACACCCGATATGGATATTGTGGATGACCTGGGCAAAGCCGTTGGCTTAGAGATGGACGATCGCGCTTTTTTGATGACCAATGAGATTCTGGAGGGTCGGGATTCACATCGTTGGGAACTGGAACCCAAGTCCTCAGAAGATTATAACGATCGCAGACAGGATGACGAAATCACCGAAATCCCGATGGTGGATGAGGAAAGCGAGCCTGAAGACATCCTTTAAATCGGCATTCCCCTATCTTGCTTGTCAAGCGATCGCTCAGCAGGGGAGGTAGAAGTCCGCTCAAGGCGCGCGTCTGAGCAAGGCATAGGAACCTGGGGAAGATTCTATCTATAGAGCAGAGATCCTTCTTTTTTTAATTTCCACACTAAATCTGTATCGATTTGGGGACGATCGCGCTATAGTTTGGACTTATTCCACCCCGATGAGACCTAGATTTATGGTTCGAGAAATTGAGCAGGTGCGCCTGAAAGACATTCTCTCCACTGAGCAGCCTGCCTTCCAGAATTTAGCCACTCTTTCCGATCCATTTCCGGAAACGGCACCCGCCGCCAACCCCGTTTTCTATCGCACCTACAGCCGCAAAGTGGGCGATCGGCGCGAGTCCTGGCAAGAAGTGCGCGACCGCACCACCGCAGGTTTAGCCAAACTGGGCAAACTCACCACTGCTGAAATGGCATTGATCGATCGCATGCAGCAGCAGATGAAAAGCCTACCCTCCGGTCGCTGGCTCTGGGTCGGTGGCACTGCCTGGGCAGAGAAAAAAGAAAACTTCTCCGGTGCTTACAACTGCACCAGCACCAATGTTGTCGATTGGCGCGCCTTTGGCTTGATGATGGATCTCGCCATGATGGGGTGTGGCACTGGTGGTATCTTGGAACCCCGCTACATTCACCAACTGCCGCCCATTCGCAATCGCTTGAACGTGACTTTGCAGAGCCGCATTGGCGCAACTCCGCTTGCCCAACGGCGCGAAAAGACAGAAGTGCAGATTGAGGGCAATCGAGTCACTATCCACGTGGGTGACAGCCGCCAGGGCTGGGTGGGGTCTTACCAATCCTTGCTGGAGCTATCCACCGACGAACGCTTTACCGGAACCGTGCAAGTCATCGTCGATGTGAGCGATGTGCGTCCCGAAGGCGAAACGCTCAAAGGCTTCGGCGGCGTTGCCAACCCCATTCGCTTACCAGGACTGTACGAGCGCTGCGCCAACATTCTCAACAAAGCCGTGGGCAGACAGTTGACCACGGTGGAATGCTGCTTACTGATTGACGAAGCAGCAGCAACGGTCGTTGCCGGAAACATTCGGCGCAGTGCGGGGATGCGTCAGAGCAGTAGCGACGATGCTGCTTTTGCCGCTGCCAAAGACAACCTCTGGCAGCAAGATGCAGCAGGCAATTGGCGAATTGACCCAGAACGGGATGCGTTGCGGATGGCAAACCACACCCGCGTCTATCACCACCAGCCCACCGAGCAAGAATGCATCGATGCCGTTCGCAAACAGTTCTATTCGGGCGAAGGAGCGATTCAGTACGCGCCCGAAGCGATCGCCCGTGCCAATGCCGACTTGCTGCATACACCTGAATTGAAACAGGAATTTCTAGAAGTGTATGCCATGGGCTACAACGAAGCCCGTCGCTGGCTGCAACACTATCGCCCGGAAATGCCCGACTATGAGTTGGATCATCGTCTGGCGAGATATGGACTCAATCCCTGCGGGGAAATCATTGGTGCAGACTTCCACTGCAATTTGAGCGAAGTGCATCTCAATCAACTCGATCCCTTCAATTTTGAAGAACAAGATGATGCTTTTACTGCCGGAGCACTATCCGTCGCTGCACTTCTGAATCATCAATTTGTTGAAGAGCGTTACCAAAAGTCGCGCTTAGTCGATCCGATCGTCGGCGTTTCCTTCACGGGACTGTTTGACTTCTTCGTTCATGCGTTTGGGGTGGAATGGCTGCACTGGTGGAGTGAAGGTCGTCCAGAGACTGAGCAAGGGCTGGCATTCAAGCGCCAGGAACAGGCATACCTGTCTCGCTGGAAAGACACGGTGCATCGAGCCGTTTGGGAGTATTGCGATCGGCACCAGATCAAACGCCCTAACCGCTGCACTACGGTTCAGCCTGCCGGAACCAAGTCGCTGTTGACAGGTGCCAGCCCTGGTTGGCATCCCCCCAAAGCCCAGCGCTTCATCCGCCGCATCACCTTCCGCAAAAACGACCCGGTTGCCCTCACCTGCCTGGACTATGGCTACAGCATTGTGCCCTCTCAGTCAGACAAAGACGAGCACGGCAACCTGCTCAACGATGCCTTCGATCCGCGTTGCACTGAGTGGTTGGTGGAAATTCCCGTAGAAGTCTCCTGGGCAAACCTACCCGGTGCCGACCAGATCGCCATTGAGCAATTCTCAGCCCTGGCACAGTTCGACTTCTACATGCAAGTGCAGCAGCACTACACCGCGCACAACACCAGCGCCACGATCGAACTGCGGGAAGAAGAAGTAGAACCCTTAGCGCACCGAATCTACCAAACCATCATCCACAACCAGGGCTACATCAGCGCCGCGCTGCTTGCCCGCTTCGATGCCCCCTTCCCCCGCCTGCCCTTCGAGAAAATCGATAAGGCAACCTTCGATCGCATGGAACGTGACGTCAAACTTCGCCAGAAGACCGACGACTTCCACGCCGCTCTCACCCGCTATGACCTGGGTTACACGACTGAAGAAGGTCCCGCCGGGTGCGATAGTGACAAGTGCATGTTGCCAGAGAAGAAGTAGATAACCAAGACAGACAATTCAGGCTTTCTAAATTATTAGAAAGCCTGAATTGTAGTAGATATGGACATCAAAACATATGTCCAAACGCTCAATTGTAGGAACTGCTGAATAAAAAGCTTCAGCTTAATACTCTTTCACACTATCAAGCTGAAGCCTCGTTATTAATTCGATTGGAGAACTCTAACATGAAATCGGACGAAAGTTATTTTCCTCAAGAAAGTCGTAAGACTATCCGAAAACCTCGTCAAACTAATGAACAAGTTGCTCGTCAAGTTCGTCATCGTCAAGCTAATCGTTTGTCAAATCTTGCCTACTTCGGGCAAATAACAAGTTTAGCTGTTCTTCCTGTAGCACTCACATTGCTTTTTCTAGGAAAAATCAATAAAGAGGTTGTCCCTGTTGCTTTTGTAACTTCTTTCTTGATTAATCGGCAATCGGCCCAACGCCTTAGAGAAGCTAATGCCAAACTAGCTGAACTAACTCCTGTAAAGCAAAGGCGAACCACAAAACAAAAAACAAATCCATCCAAGTCTCACAGACAAAGCCACCCAAGTCTCAATGACTAATGTAAGGAATTTCTTATCATCCTGTCATCTACATCCTCCTAGTCACACCCTATTCACGTTAGGATCTCTGACGTAATAGATTTCCTGGCAATATACCCCCTACCGCATTCAAACAAGGAACCTGACCATGTTCTTAGACGAACTCATGCCCATCATGAAAGAACTCTCCCAACAACCGCTTTCGTTTATGGGTGGGTTCTTTTCAGGCATTTTCCGCCTCAATCTTGCCGAAGACCCCGTCAAAAGCTGGCTCGATCAGCAAGCGGGACCTTCGCCCTATACTGCCTCGGCAGACGTGACCCACAATGGCAAAAGTGGGGGTCCGCAATCGATCGCGATCGATTAGGTCACACAAATCTTGCGCCCTTCTCCCTGGGGAGAAGGGTTGGGGATGAGGGAGTTAGTTCAGCGAGTCCCCAACTGAAACACCACGCCGAGATATTCTCGATAGCCACAAATCTGGTTGCCGCGCACATCAAACGCGATCGCAGCCTGGTTTTGGTTGCCATTGAGCGGTTGCCAACCCTGCTGCAAAGTGCTGGAACGCCTGCTGCCCGATCTCTAATACCTCTGGATTGCGTTCACTGACCATGCGACACTGCCTCCTTATTTGCCACCGACAAACGGCGTACCCCAAAACTCCCAGTTCTCTTTATTAAAGGGCGATCGCCACTGAGCAATCAACGCCGATTCCAACTGTTGACGCGGGCGAGTTTGCTCGGGAGCCTGCGCCCAAAAGGCAATCCCCAACATCGATTCCAACTGGTTTTGGTAGTGCGCCTGACGATAGTTCAAGAGATAACGCTTACAGTCGTGTTCGCCCTTCCAGCGCTGTCCCGACTTCACCGTTTCCCCCACATACAGCAAAATCGGCAAGGCATAGTCGATCACGAAATACAATGCCGCTACGCCCTGATCCTCCGCCTTCCAGCGCCAAAACTCCGTGTTCTGTTGGGGCAAGGTGAAGGGCTCGATCGCTGTTGCGACTTGCATGGGGGCAGGAGCCAGATCGAATAACGAGACTTGCTGGGGAGGTGGACTGATCTGCACTTGTTGCTGGTACTGGAAAACCCGTTGCTTCCATTCCTGCAACGCGGTGCCACTCATCTCCAGTGCTTCCGTCGGCTGCCTGACCCGGTACAAGGTTCGCTGCTCAGCAGCAGTAAATAGACGCAGTTGATTCTCACTCGTCATCGCGCGATCGCTCCAGATGTAGAGTCACGACTACACCCACTACACTACACCTATTTGCCCAATCGGCACCGAAAACTCGCGATCGCGGTTCAGCAAATCCTAGCCGCGCCCTTTGCCAAAACCCTTTACGATAGAAAAGTTGCGTCCTGGATTCAGCCGTTTATGGACACTGTTCTCCTCCCTCCCATCCCCCCGAACAAACGTCCCATTTTGGGGCATTTGCTGGAATATAACCGTGACCCGATGGGCTTTTTGCAGGGATGCGCGCAAACCCTGGGGGATGTCGTGACGTTGCAATTTGGCAAGCGATCGTTCTATCTAGTCAGCCATCCCAATGACATTGAAGAAGTTCTGGTAACCCGCAGTCGCGAATTTATCAAAAGCCGCGCCGTTAGCAGTCACCGGGTATTGTTGGGCAGTGGGTTGCTCCTGAGTGAGGGCGAGTTTTGGCAACGACAGCGACGCTTGGCACAACCCGCCTTCCATCGCGAACGGATTATGGACTACGGCCGCACAATGGTGGCACATACCCATCAAATGCTAGCAACCTGGCAGGATGGCGAAATCCGCGATATCCATCAAGACATGATGGAATTGACCTTGGCGATCGTGGTAAAGCTGCTGTTTGATGTGGAAATGTCAGGGCAGATGAAAGCTGTGGGCAAGTGTCTGGCAGCGGCGATGGATCTATTTAGCGATCGCATCAACACGATGTTTGTACCCACCTGGTTACCTACCCCCAAAAAACGACGATTTTACAAAGCGGTGGCTCGCCTGGATGAAATTGTTTACGACATCATTCAACAACACCGTGCCAGTGGCACCGATCGCGGCGATCTGCTCTCGATGCTGCTCCAGTCCAAAGACGAAACCGATGGTAGCCAGATGACCGATCGGCAGTTGCGCGATGAAATCATGACTCTCTTTATCGCTGGACATGAAACCACTGCTAACGCGCTGACCTGGACCTTTATGTTGCTCTCTCAGCATCCTGAAGTGACTCAAAAACTGGCAACCGAATGGCAGACTGTGCTGAATGGCAGAGACCCAACGGTGCAAGACCTTCCTCAACTGCGTTACACCGAACGGGTTGTGTGGGAATCGATGCGGCTCTATCCACCCGCCTGGTTAATCGCCCGTCAGGCAGTTCGGGATACGCACATTGGCAAGTATTTTCTCCCTGCCAACACCGTCGTGTTGATCAGTCAGTGGTTGGTGCAGCGTGATGCTCGCTTTTTTGACAACCCCGATGCGTTTCAACCCGATCGCTGGGAAAACGACCTGGCAAAACGCCTGCCTGCCTACGCTTATTTCCCCTTTGGTGGAGGGGCGCGGGTCTGCATTGGCAAAGCTTTTGCCCTGATGGAAGCAGTGTTGTTGCTGACCACGATCGGGCAAAATTATCGCCTTAGCTTACTGCCCAATCGTCCGATTCGATGTGACCCTTCCTTAACGCTGCGTCCCAAAGCGGGGTTAAGAATGCAGGTGCAGCCAAGCGGAGAGATAGATTAACCCAGGAATGGGAAGGTTTAGAGGCTGGAGGGACATGGAGATACAGAGCCAACCCGGTCAATTCCTGATTCCTGAGTACAGCCTCCTCCCACAAAAACAAAAGTTGCCACTGTCCGTTAGGGGAGAGTGGCAAACTAGAACGTCCATTGTTGTTCAAAATCACCAGAACTGACGCAACTTAGGTAACTATCAGGCATCGTCTTGCCAGATTTACACTTGGCTAAATACTTGCCTGACAAGTTTCAAGAATTTTGAGATCGCCTGCACTCACGGTCTCAAGCAAGTGATAACCTTCCAATTCTGTCGGCGCAACCGCAGGATTACTGACCGTGGCAACAGTTGCGTTCGTTTGCAGCGCTAGCGCATAAGGATAACTGGTTCGGTCATAGCTATTGACTATATTGAGTGCCAGCTTTTCTCCTTGCAATTCGCCACGAAAACAGTCGAATGAAGAAGACGGCATGTAGAAGGCGCCTGCTACTTGCTGGCGATCGACCTTGATCACCATGTAGGCAGACCCTATCTGGTTGGGCTGGGAAGATTGTCCATACAGGTAAACTCCGTCCGGCAAGGCTTGCGGATGGTTCGCACTCGAGATCAGCGCCGTTTGATTGACAGGGACTTGCGATGGAGCAGAAACCACCTCAGCACTCTGCGCTGGGGCTGGGGATGCAATCAATCCAACTGCAAGTGTGAAAAACACTCCCGTTAATAGTTGCTCAATCCGATGAGGGGCGAGGGCTTGAGCAGTCGAGAAGAGGCGAGAAAATTTGGCTGACATAGTTAGATGCTCTCGATGCAGGGGCTTTCATGTCAGTAATATCTCGCGTTTAGCAAGGAAACCTGGTGATCGAACCCAGAAAGGGGTGTGATCTTTTCACAGAAATTAGGTGAGGAAAATCACTGCAATAAGTGATGTAAGTCACAAAATTTGAGTAGAGAGATCGCAGGTTTTAACCTACAAAAAGCTTACCAGAACAGCAATTCAGGCGATCGATTGTCCTCCGATTCGTTGATCGAGAGGGCTTGAATCTGGGCTTTGATGGCATATTCCAGCAGACTCCGATCACTAAACTTCTTTGATTGGCTTCATCGGAGCGCTCGAAATAGCTGGAGCCAGAGGAATTTCTTCCACTTTTGGCAACTTTTCTACTGTCAAGTTGGGTTGGGACTTGCCAGACAGGAGCTTCAACAGCGTCGGTTTGGGATCGTGCAGCAGGTAGAGAATGCGATCGCCCCCTTGCCATTCTTCGATCGCAGACAAGACATAGAGTTGCTCATCCCGCTCTATCAGCAGGGGCACCAGTTCTCCCGTCCGAATCAGTGCTCGCAAATGGGCTTGCTGAAAAGCAAACCCTTCTTCTCTCAAAACCGTTTCCCCCAATTTGACCGCTTTGTCGGTCAGGTATTGATTCCAGGTTTTAATGGAAAATTGGGCTTCAAATGCTTGCTTTACCTGAGTCGTGCCAGAGAGATTGGCAGTCTGAGGATCGCGGGCAAAGGTTGCCAGTACCCGGGGTGGTTTGAACTCTTCTGCGGCGCGTTGTGCTAGAACCAGGTTTACTTCGCCGTTGGTCGTCGCCGCCAGAAATGTCCCCATCGAAGTGAGTCCCGCCTCTTCCAACACTTTGGTATCCAGTGCACTACTGTGAAAAACGCGCAGATTTTCTGCTTCTGCCAATCTGCACGCTTCGGGATCAGTATCAATGAGTACGACGGATTCTCCCTTTTCTTGAAACAAACGCCCAATCAAGCGTCCCAGCGGATTGCAGCCAACAATTAACACACCGGGCGTGTCAGTCGAATTGAGCTTGAGCAATCTAGCAACCCAACCTGCTGTCAGACCCTGCAAAAACACCGTCAGGATAATGGTGAGAAAAACCAGCGCCTTGATCGAATCACCGCCATTGATGCCGCGATCGGTCAACAAGATAGAGAACAGAGATGCTACCGAAGCCGAGACAATTCCCCTGGGTCCAATCCAACAAACAAACAACTTTTGTCGCCAGTTCAGGTCTCCTTGCCAGGTACAGAGCCAGATGCTGATCGGTCGCACCACAAACATCAACACCGCCACTGTTTGCACACTGCCCCAACCCAGCGCAAAAATACTGGCGATCGACAAATCAGCTGCCAACAAGATAAACAGTACTGATACTGCCAGAATTGTCAGTTGTTCCTTGAATCGCCGTAGTAAGCGCGCTTCGGCTCCGGCAAAAGACCCCAGCACCATACCCGCGACCACCGCCGCCATTAACCCCGACTCGCTGCGAATCATCTGCGCCAGCCCAAACATGCCCCACACACCCGCCAGCACCACCAGATTTTTCAGATCTTCCGACAGGGTGTTTGCCTGCTTGAGTACTCGGCTTAGCAGCCAACCACCAACTACGCCAATGCCGCTGCCAACGCCCAAGCGCAGCACCAATCCCCCCATCACAGTGACGGGATCGGAATCCCCATTCACGATAATGCCCAGGACAACCACAGCGAGAATGGCTCCCACGGGGTCAATTAATACCCCCTCTCCTTCCAGCAGGGTAGAGACCTGTCGATCGACTTTGACCTGCTTCAGCAATGGATTGATCACCGTGGGACCCGTCACCACTACTAGCGCCCCATACAAAAACGCGATCGTCCAGGGAAATTCACTCAGCCAATGCGCTGCCATACTGCCACCCAGCAGTGTAATCAGCGTGCCAAAGGTGACCAAGTTTCGCAGACTCCCCGACACTCTGCCCAGATCGCGCAATTCCAGATTGAGTCCACCCTCAAACAAGATCACCGCGACCGAGAGCGACACAATCACCTCTAACCCGTTCCCTAACAAATCGGGATTGAGGAGATTCAAATTTTCTCGCCCTATCAAAATGCCAAATAGGAGCAGAAAAACAATACTTGGAACCTTGAGATAGGCTGCCACAACCTGAGCGCTGATCCCCGCGATCACCGTCAAAACCATTTGCAGGGTGAGGTGGAGAGAAGTTTCCATACGGGCGATCGACAGAAATCAAGCTTCAGTTCTAGCAGATCTGACAAAGAGACTTGTGTCAGAACCTGCCCTCGATTCCGATGGCGATGGCATCAAACTCCCAAGGATTGATGTAAAAATCTCGTCTATATAGCCAGGGTACAACTTTACACTGAAATCGACCCTGCGGCTGCAAAACGAAAAACCAATCCCATCACCAGCCCAACGCCGCCTTTCTCAAGCCGAACCGGGGCAGTGTTCGAATTAGCGAGTGGTGCGAACCTGACCCATAAACCAGGTACTTACCTGAGTACTGTCCATCCGTCGGCTACGTTTCAACGCCTCCTCGAATAGAGAGATATCTAAACCCGGCAGCGCTCTGGATTCATTAATCCGCAAGCTACCTAGCTCAGTCAAGATGGTGAATGCGGTAATCCGAACCTGATGGGTATCAATCACCCAATATTCAGCAACTCCTAAATCTTCGTAAAGAAGACGCTTTTGCCCTAAATCATCTGAGAGAGACGAATCCGAAATTTCGATCGCGAGATCCGGCGACTGCTGATAGTGTAAATCTACGTAGTTTCCACCATAAGGCGCAAACTGAATTCGTTCTCCCGTATAAAAAGACAGATCTGGCTGGCATTCTCCCACTCCAGCTTGCCGATAGCTACAGTTCGTAAAGAGCTTGATGGGAATCGATCGGGCAATGCTAAATAAACTGATGAGCACCATCGTCATACCATGGTCGGCTGCGTGCTCAGGTCCCACAGGTGGCATTTCAATACGCATCTGCCGATTGTGATAGTAGCTTTTTGCTTTGTCATAGGCAGGTACGCGAAACGCCTGGAGGTACTCTTCCCATGTGGCTGGTAACCAGGTGTCAGTCGATAACGTGACTTGAAAATTTTCCATAAGTAATTTTCACTTGCATTGGCGACTCGCCATAGGGGGCTTGACCCTACAGGTGCCTGATTTTTGGTTATTCAATAAATAGAATTAACTCCTCATCCTAATGGGTTCGCTGCTCTAAAGAAAGCATTTCTACTAAAACATCTCGCTTGCAATCTGCCGCTCGGCGATCGGGTAAAATTTTCGGACAACTCTCGATAATATCCAATTATTTAATATCAAAGTATTATGGGCACTCACCACCAGGGAACTGAGCAAGAGGTGCGCGCTTTGGATGCCTGCATTAAGCTAGTTCGGGCTGCTGAGTCTGTTTCTAGCCAAATTCACCATCATCTAGAAGCGGTCAATCTCACAGTGAGCCAATTTGGCGTACTGGAGGCGCTGTGGCACCTGGGAACGCTATCCCAAAGCGACCTGGCACACAAGCTGCTCAGGAGTGGTGGCAATATGACGCTGGTAATCGACAATTTGGAAAAACGGCAACTGGTGAGGCGAGATCGACAAAGCCGCGATCGGCGCGTTGTCCAAGTTTGTCTAACCGATGCAGGCACCCAATTGATTCAGGAGATCTTTCCTCGGCATGTTGCGGCGATCGTTCAAACCATGAATATTCTGACAGCCACCGAGCAGGAAGAATTGGGCAGACTGTGTCGGCGCTTGGGACGGCAGGAATGAGGTGGGGAGAGGGAGTCAGGAGTTGGAAGTTAGGATGAACCAAAACTCCTAACTCCTGTATTCTGTCTCCTGTCTCCTATCCCCTCCCTCCCTCACAACACCATTCTGCCGTCCAAATAGGACTGCAACACCTCCGGCACTTGCACCGTGCCATCAGGTTGTTGGTAGTTTTCCAAGATGGCAGCCATGGTGCGTCCTACTGCCAAACCAGAGCCATTGAGTGTGTGGACAAATTGGGTGCCCTTCTGCCCGGCTTCTTTAAAGCGAATATTGCCGCGACGTGCCTGGAAGTCGCCAAAATTGGAGCAACTGGAAATCTCTCGATAGGTGTTCGATGAAGGCAACCAGACTTCCAAATCGTAGCATTTGGCAGCCCCAAAACCGAGATCACCACTACAGAGTTCGATCGTCCGGTAAGGTAATTTGAGGGCTTGCAAAATCGCCTCAGCATTTTGCACCAGGGTTTGGTGCTCTTGCTCAGACGTATTGGGATGCACCAGTTTGACCAACTCCACCTTGTTAAACTGATGCAAGCGAATTAACCCACGCGTATCACGCCCGTAACTGCCTGCTTCTCGCCGAAAACAGGGCGTATAAGCACAGTGGTAAATAGGTAATTGTTCTGCGGTGAGAATGTCATCCCGATAGAGATTGGTGACTGGCACTTCGGCGGTGGGAGTCAGCCAGAGGTCATCATCGCGACACTTGAAGCTCTCTTCACCAAACTTGGGCAACTGTCCTGTAGCAGTGAGCGATTGGGTGTTGATTAAAAACGGGGGCAACACTTCCACATAGCCTGCGTGGGTTTGCCGATCAAGCATGAACTGAATCAACGCCCGTTCTAATGCCGCCCCGGTCCCCAGCAGCAGCACAAAACGGGTTTGCGCGACTTTGGTTGCTCGTTCCGTGTTGAGAATGCCCAGCTTTTCACCCATTTCCCAATGGGGCAGCACTTCTAACGGGGGCTTATATTCATCACCCCAACGCCGCACTTCTACATTATCGGCTTCAGATTTGCCCAGCGGGGTCGAGTCTCCGGGCAAATTGGGGAGGGTCAACAACAAGGCTTCAACCTGCGCCCTCAAGTCTTTTTCTTGCGGTTCCAGGTCACTGAGAGTAGCTTTGATCTGGTTGCCTTCTTCCTTCAATGCCAGGATTTCCGGGTCATTGGGCTGTGTACCGGATTTCATTTTTTGTCCGACCAGTTTGCCAATTTCGTTGCTGCGTGCCTGAAGCTGCGATCGCTCCGCTTCCAGCCCGCGCCGCTGCTCGTCGAGCTGCAAGATGGGCTGGAGGTCATATTCACCAGTGCGACGATTCAGTCGTTCCTGGACAAAGTCTGGGTTTTCTCGAATGAGCTTCAGGTCAAGCACAGATAATTCTCAATTGTTGTTAGGTTTGCCAATACATCAGGATACACGTCTTTTCTGACCCTTTTAGCAATCCTAGTTGGGGCGAATTCGACAAAGCCTCAAGAAAATGAATTCTCATTAAAGAAATGTTTTGAAGAGGGGTAAGACCCTTTCCCTCCTTTATCTTTAGATTAAATCTGGCATAGGTAGAAAACGATGAGTCAGGGGAACGTGCAGAAGACTCTACCGGCAGCGCTCTTGGCTGCTCAACAATTTCACCAGCAACTTCAGTCTAACGCGGACACCGCATGGCAACGAGAGCAAACCTGGCAGCGCAGTCTGATTGTCCTGGCAGTGCTGGTAGCAGTGTTGTCAGTTTTGCCCTGTCTGGCGCAAGACGCAACCCGTTTGGCATGGGTGGTGCAGGGAAGCCGAGTGGGTTTGGTGCTGGTGGGGATTGCTTTGATGGTGCTGGTGGGCATCACGCAGCGATCGCCCACCGGACAACCCTGGCTAACCCTGGCAACGGCTGCTAGCACCACCGAACGAGCGATTTACCTCTATCGCACCCTGCTGCAGCAAACCCCTGAACGCGAGGTTTGGTTAAATCAGCAAATTGCCAAAATTCAACAACAGCTACAAGAGCGCCTGAAGGGAAGCTGGCTATTGCACAGCATCGAAACCTATCCAGCGCTGGACAACACCTCGGATTTGTTGCCGGATGCGTATGTGCAAGAACGGCTCTCTCCCCAACTAGCGAGATCGTCTCAGCAAGTGAACCATTTGTCGTTGATGCGCGATCGCTACCAGATAGCGATAGTGGGATGCGGTGGAACGATCGTGTTGCTGCCAGTATTAAGCGCCGACTGGTTGGGTTTGGGGGCGATCGCTGCCACCTTGGGGCTAGCCCTGCTGCTCTGGCTGAGGATGACCGCACTCAATCAACGGCTTGAAACCCAGAGCCAGCTGGCTCTGGGGATGACCCTATTGCGAGACTACTGGCAAAGCTTGCCGCGCTCAGAACGGACTGGTCAGACATTCTTCCATCTGGTTTTGGCAACTGAAACAGCGATAGAAAGCCCTTATCGGCAAATGGAAGATCAGATCAGAGCCTCCCTTGACCTGCTGCAAGCCACTCCACCTGATCTAATTCAAGTCACGCTGAACCAGCCCATCCCCGTTGAGTTAGAGCAAGCGCTGAAAGGTAGCCCATCTGCCAACATGGTAGAGCATTTACTTGAGGTACAAGACCCCACAGCCGTAGAAACGCTCTTACTCAAACCTGCCAGCAGTAACGAACCCCAGGAGCCGGAAGCAAGCATTGCAACCGCAGTCGTTGTTGCCCCAACCCCAAACAATGGCAAAGCCGAGCCGATCGCACCTGCACACGCTGTCAAACCTGAATCAGCGCCACCCCCACCGCCTAAACCAGGACGTCCCCATGCATTCGTCGTGATGCCGTTTGGGCGCAAACAAGGACCTGATGGACGCTGGATCGATTTCAACAGCATCTATCAGACGTTGATCAAACCCGCCCTGGAAGAAGCGGGGTTCGAGTCTTTTCGAGCCGATGAGGAAGCGGTGAGTGGTGACATTCTCACCGATATGTTCCAGGAATTATTGCTGGCAGAATTGGTGATTGCCGATTTGAGTATTGACAATGCCAATGTATTCTACGAGTTAGGAATTCGTCATGCCTTCCGGCGACGGGGGGTGGTGCACATCCAAGCCGGACGGGCATACATGCCATTCGATATTTTCAACGTCCGCACCTTGCCCTATCACTGCGATGAAAGCGGTTGTCCCGATTTCCAGTTTCTTGAAAAAGATAAACAAGCCCTGATGCAGATGATTCAGGCGACCTGGACTTCTGAACGCAACCGGGTGCATAGTCCCATTTTTAACCTGCTAACCGGATTGATAGAACCCGATCGCAAAACCCTGCGAACTCCGTTGGCAACGGGCTACTGGCAAGAATACACAACGCTGCAATCGCGCATTGCGATCGCCCAACGGCAAAAGCGCATCGGGGATGTGGTGTTGTTGGCAGAAGAAGTCAGCAATCCCCTAATTAAAGAAGACATTCTGGCAGAGGCTGGCAAAGCCCTCAGAAGCATGGGCAACTCGGCACTCGCCCTCAAACAATATCGTCAGGGGTTACAAATCAATCCAGATAACATTGAGTTCCGTTGCGAAGAAGCCTTTCATCTCAGCCGTTTGGGGCAATCGGATGAGGCGATCGTCAAGCTGGAAAAATTGCTGGAAGATGTGCCCGATTGCGTAGAAGCGACAGCTTATCTGGCGAGAATCTACAAGGATTTGTGGAAGCAAAATTGGGTGGAAATCAAAGATGAAAATAGACGCATTCAGGTTGCCTACGAAACATCTTCCCTCTTGCAAAAGTCCATTTTCAACTATTTACGGGGCTATCAACTGGATCAAAACCAATATTATCCAGGCATTAACGCACTGACTTTGACCGCCTTGCTGGCTCACCTGTCAAAAGTGGCAGAAGTGAAAAGTGGTGATACTGATGAACTGAGCTATCTCCGCAAGCTGTCTGCTCTGAAAGGGTCTGTTCAGTTCTGTTTGGAAAGTGCACTTAATAAATCCCCCAATGACAACTGGGCTGCTCTTTCTCTGGGTGATCTGGCAGTTTGTGTCGCAGATACTCCTCAGGCAGTGGCAACGGCTTATCGCAAAGCGCTAGCGATTTTGTGGAAAAACAAATTTGGCTTGCAAACGACCATTGACCAACTGAAATTGATGCAACTGCTTAAGTTTCGACCAGAACATGTTCAGGCTGGCATTACGGTTCTGCAAAATGAACTCAATCGCTTCGAACAACAAGAGCAATTGTTTGCCACATTAGAAACCGAAGAAGAAATCAGTAAACCTGCGCAAGTCTTTTTGTTTACTGGACATATGATCGACAGACCAGATCGACCCAAACCTCGTTTTCCGGCGGCAATGGAGGCAGAGGCAACCAAACAACTTGAAGAAACACTGAAAAAATTGGAAGCTCTCGCCAATTGCATTGCCATTGTGCCTGGGTTGGCTTGTGGGGGCGATATTCTATTTGTGGAAGCTTGCCTTAAGTACAATATGCGGGTGGAGGTATATCTACCTTTTGAACCCGCCGAATTTCTCAGAGATTCGGTTTACTTTGCAGGCGATACCTGGGTCGATCGCTTCTACAACATCCTCAATCACCCCAATGTGACGGTCAATCTTCAACCAGAACGCTTGGGTCCGGTGCCCATTGGAGAAAACCCCTATGGACGAAATAACCGCTGGGCACTTTACGCCACTCTGGTGCATGATATTAAGCGCATCCGCTTGATTGCACTCTGGGATGGACAAGGGGGCGATGGTCCCGGTGGCACAGCCGATATGGTGCAACAAGTCCGACAGTTGGGGGGCGTGGTTGAGCACATTGTGATTGCTAAATTCCAATATTGGCAGGAAAATCGTTCTGCCAAAGAACAAGCCCAAAATAAGTTAAAGCAGGTTTCCACCCCGAGCTGACCGATGAGCGTTGAATCACATTGAATTCGTAGGCATGGTTTACCGTGATCGAGGCGCGATCGGCGATCATTTCGACATACCGCTCCCACTCAAGCAAAAGCAGAGGAGCCAAAATCGGGGGGGACATCTTGCCAGCGACCGGAGCCCACAGCTCGCAGCGCTTCTTTTAACACCACATCCCCGGTGTAGAGTGCCCGACCGACGATCGCACCCGTGACTCCTAATGGCTCCAACGCTAGCAAACTGAGCAAATCTGTGACTGAACTCACTCCCCCGGAAGCAATCACTGGAATATTCACCGCATTTGCCAGTTCTCGCATCGCTTCTAGATTGGGTCCCTGTAGGGTGCCATCTCGGTGGATATCTGTATAAATAATGGCATCAGCTCCTAGAGATGCCATTTGTTGTGCCAAATCGGTTGCCAATACCTCAGACGTTTCTAGCCAACCACGCGTCGCAACTCGTCCGTTCCGGGCATCAATGCCAACCACAATCTGTCCTGGAAATTCTTGACACAACTGGGCAATCAAGTCAGGATGCTCCACTGCGACAGTGCCCAAAATGGCTCGTTGGACTCCGGTTGCCAGCAAGGTTGCAACACTTTGACGATCGCGCAGCCCTCCCCCCACCTGGATAGGGATATCCACAGCTCGAACCACTGCTTCAATGACCGCCAGATTGACAGGATGGCCAGCCTTAGCACCATCCAGATCAACAAGATGTAACCGAGTTGCGCCCTGACTACTCCATTGCCGCGCTACGGCAACTGGATTTTCATCAAACGTTTGCGCTTGTGCATAATCGCCCTGGTAAAGACGGACACAGCGTCCGTCCAACAAGTCGATCGCGGGAATCACTTCCATGTACCGTCCCCCAATTAGCCAATTCACAGTAACGCAAGCTTGACCCACAAATCAATGGTTCGTGGTAACGACCCGTCAGTTTCATGGTTGAACAGCAAAATTGCAGCCTTCGGACACGGAATATCGTAACAATCAGCGCAGGATTTCGTGCGAAGAAACAGGCTGTGCAATTCGATCGCCCTTGTCATAAACCACACAAACGAGTCAGGATATTTCCATCCCATATCGACTAATTTTAAGAAAAGTAGGTTGCTTGAATCTTCTCGGTAAGTTTCGGAGAAAATTGAAGCACTGCACGATATCTGCTTCTCTTTTCCGTCCATTTTTTGTAAAAAAGCTTTAACTTTTAACTAAGGCATGATTTCCGATCTGGAGCTGAGTGGATTTGTATCACTTGGAGATGATGAAAATAATTTTTTTTAGTACGATAAAAACGATTTTTAATTCTTAAGTAATCGAGCTATTTCATTTTAATTTTGGGAAATTCCGAAAATGGAAGCTTTTTGTTTTAGTGTTTGCTTAATGTCAAGAGTCATCGTCATTTAATCTTTATTCACTTTGATGTACCTGGCTCATTGATCGCTTCACAATACTGCATGATGGGAGAGCAAAGCTTTTCAATAGACTGGTAAATGACTACAACAGGGGAGCATTACAAGGCATGGATGTTTTGATCGAAAACCTATTTCCAGGTCAAACGTTAGAGATTCCTGGATATTTCGCCAAAAGTACAGCACCTGCCAATGTTGAAGATGATTCAGTTGTCAGGGATGTTTTTCCTCCTACGATTAAGGATGTAGTGGAACAACTTTATCAAAATAGTCAACTCTCAACGGATGAATTGGGATTGGTCATTACGATTCATGGTTACAACACAGGGGCGGGGCAAGACAATATTGACGGAGTGAGACAATGGTACGAATCTTTGTGTACGTATATTAATGAAGATAAATGTATTCAGAATCGTAAAAATAGCTCAGTTTTTTTGGGCTATCGTTGGCCCTCAGAACATGTTCCTGGCAGTTTTAAGGATGCATTTGCAGCCTTACCTTTGGCACTCTATGGGTTGCTGAGTGGTGGTATTTCTTTGGCAATTTCAGGTTTAGTTTTGGCGGGATTACTAACTTTCTGGGCAAGTCAATGGACTTGGTTATCGCTCATTCCAACGATCGTGGGAGTCTTTTTCTTTACCCTATTTTTTACCCTATTTATTCTTAGGATCGTTCTTTATTTTCGAGATTCTTATCGCGCAATTAACTACGGGGTACCAGATCTGATGGAGCTGATCAGGCAGCTGGATCAAAGTCTCATCGATCGCCGAATTGAAGACTTATTAAATCAGGAAGATTTCATTACACCCATTAAAACAAATTGCGCGTTAAATCAAATCGAATTTAACGAAGCAGTTTTAGCTGAAACGATCGCTCAAATTCGGCAAGCACTGGATAGAAAAGAAGTGGAAATTAATCCAGAAAACCCTAAATTTGTGCTTTTGCTCAGTACGATCCGGCAAGCTTGTTCGGTCAGTTTAGGCGATGAAGTGCTGGTTCAAATTGCTCAGGAAGTCGCTCAGATTGGTCAACAGCAATATGACAAAGCAGTAAGCTACTGGCGGCATAAACCTGTGAAGTTGAGCTTTATTGGACATAGTATGGGAGGTCTAGTCACGACTCAGGTGATTCGCATTCTTTCTGATGTTTTTGATCAGCAGTCGATCGGGGCACTGAATAGTACTGAAAAAAGCCCATCTTCCAGAGTGGGTAGAGTCTTTTCATTGGGTCGGTTAGTCTTAGCTTCACCAGATATTCCGGTCAGGGCAATTGTTTCAGGACGCGCCAATTTTTTACGATCGTCCCTACGACGATTTGAAGAAGCCTATCTCTTTAGTAATGAGGGAGATTTGGCGCTAAGAATGGCTTCTACAGCAGCAAATTATTTCTCATTTCCGGCAAAAACGCGCACACAAGGGTATCGCTTGGGTAATGTAACGGTCAATCCCAAAGAAAGCCAATCATCTTATGGAGTGGTAAATTTAAGCCGCTTACCTCAAATCCCGGTTGAACACTTGCTAGGCTATCTAGAAGTGAGTGTGCTTCAGAAAAACAATAACCAAAGTTTAGATCCTCAAGCGGAGGTCAAGGGGGAGCAAGAATCGCTAGAAAAGGATCAAAAAGATCCAGAGTCGATCGCAGATTTATTTACGTACTTTGACTGTACCGAATATCGAGATAGAACGGATTATGGCAAGTTCAAAGACAGCAATGACCTGGTGCACCAAACCGATGTTTTCAATGTGATGATTTGCGATCGGCAACGCTCACCCTTGAAATTGCCAGATTATTTGAAACTTTTGTTTGCCTATGCACAATTCAGCCCCGATACCTTTCCCAAAGGGCGAGATGTCCATGGGGGGTATTTTTGGGGCAGGCTCAGTAAGCGATTAATTTATCGCTTGGCATTTGTCGGCTTTAAGGGATTGCTTGACTCCCTAGTTTTAGAGACGCCAGAAGAATTAGGGATTACCAATCCCTTACCTAACCCACTCAAGGATCGCTTGGCTCGAATTCCAGCCCTAAATCAAGCCATCGAAAAACTCAAGACTAGTAATTCAAATGATTCTGAGCTGTCCGACTTACTGATTGAAAAACGTCGAATCGCGATTCGATATTTCTCCTGGGTTTGTGAGCAAAAATGTATTCAGGTTGCTGCTTCTCCAGAACGTTATATGGTGGATGTTTTAGGGCGCGATCGAGACGCAGTGAGATTAGGCATTTTGGCACAGGAACCGCTCTTAGATACACTCGGCAAAGATGCAGGGACCTCTACCTTAAAGAGTATTACTCAGACTCCCAAAACCGATTCATCAAAACCGAATTAAGGAACTCGGTTATGTTCTAGATAGGTTGTTGGTATTTTTGAAAGCTTTGCTAGATAAAGCTTTCAAAAATACCAACAACACCTTTGAAACACTACCAGGAACTCGAACCATGGGTATTCCTCTCGTTGCGTTATACCAGTTTAAGCCCGATCACAATGCGGTGAATTCATCGGTTACCAATTCAAATTCAAAACAGGATTTGCCTGGTTTTTTTGCGGTGAGTACTGCCCCGACCAATATTGAGGAAAAAGGAGAGGAAAATCCACTCCAGGCAATTGATCCAACGCTCTTACAGGGAGTCACTTTTTTGCCTGATCCGCAGCACGCGATCGAACGTATTGCGGCTAGTCTTTACGCAAAAAACGATCGGAAAGATGAGCGGGCTGAACTTGTAATTGCCATTCATGGCTACAACATGCAAATTGGTCCCGTCAAAGATTGGTATCAGGAAATCTGGCAATATGCCCGAAACAATCAGATTGGTAAAAACTCGGTTTTCTTAGGCTATCGCTGGCCCTCAGAAAGCATGAAAAGCCTGAGCAAACATTTGCTTCGAGCCCTACAATCTTTGCCTGTATTGCTGAGTTTTTTGCTATTTGGGGGTATCTTCGCGGCCCTGTTAATTGCACTGTTCTCAGGTGATATCTCTTTTCTATTCGTTCTGGCATTGTTTGTACCCACCTTAGTTATTGCATTAATCCTTTTGCGGATAGTGTTGTATTTTCGCGATAATTATCGAGCAGCCCAATTTGGGGTGCCCGATCTGGTGGAACTCATTCGGCAATTAGATCAAGGGTTAATTGACTACGAAGTGAACCAAGTTCTGGCTCAGTCACTTCAAAAAAAATATTTTGAACAGCATCCAGATATCGATCAGTCAGTTCTTTTGAAAATCTTTGATTCGTTTCGTCGAGAGCTTTTGAAAGAGCAAATTAAAATCGATTGGAAGAGTGCTGAATTTCGAGCTTTGCTCCAACGAGTACAGCAATCTTGTCAGGTTGATTGTGAGGATGATTTATTTCTGAAGATTGCTGAAGATGCAATTAATATTGCGCAAACTGAATATCAAAAAGCGATCGCAAATTGGGACGAAAAGAGAATCAAGCTCAGCTTTATCGCCCATAGTATGGGTGCTTTTGTGACCACAAATGCGGTGAGAATTTTGTCGGATGTGTTTGATTCTCGTTCGATCGGCACCTTGGATAGTGATGGCAAAGCGCCGCCTTCAGATATTGGGCGAGCCTTTTGTCTAGGGCGATTAGTCCTTGCTTCACCCGATATTCCTGCCAATGCGATCGCGGAAGGGCGGGCGAATTTTTTGCGATCCTCCTTGCGCCGATTTAGTGAAGCGTATTTGTTTAGTAATGAGGGAGATTTGGCACTGCGGGTTGCTTCCACAGCAGCCAATTACTTTAGTTTCCCCACCAGTGAACGAATTCATGGTCACCGATTGGGAAATGTGACCGTGTCTCCTTTAGATCGGAAAAAAGATCCCAAATATGGAGTGGTGAATGCCACTACGATGACGACCAATCCACCTGTGCAGTTAGCAAACTATTTGGAAATCAATAAGTTGCTCAGCAGTGTTTCGTTGAAAGAACTACAACCGGAAGGAGATACCCAAGCGATCGCCATTGCCGATTTATTCACTTATTTCGACTGCACTAATTATGTCGATTACAAGTATCAAAAGGGTCAGCGATCGTCCAAAAAACAAGCGATTTTGAGCTACCGATTGGATCAATTTCCCTTACTGAATTTCATTGTCTACCCAGTATTAATGATTTCCTGGTTGCTGGGACGCATTGATGTACATGGCGGTTACTTTCAGGGAGAATTTACCCGCAAGGCGGTCTATGAATTGGCTTTTATGGGGTTTCGAGATTTTCTAGTGACGCTCAACCCCCAATTGGCTGCGACATCGCTGCCCAGCGAAAAATCTTCTGACGCTTCTCAGCCTCCCCAGGCTCAAGCGCTGTTTCAAAAGTTCTCCGCTATTTGTGTGGAAAAGCAAATTCAGGTTGCCTTTTCACCAGAGCGCTATCGCGTGAATATTGCTGGGGACTCTCCCAAAGCAGTGCGGCAAGAGATTTTGACGCCTCCCCAATAAAACCCAGCGTCACTCCGTAGGGATGAGTTCGCCCAAGATGGTGAAGCGGACGTGGTTGATTGCCAGTTCCCCGATCGACACGTCCACCCCACCGTTGGCAGAGTTCAGCGTTTCAAACGCAATGCCTTTGCCAATTTCAGCGTGATACCAGGGCAAGCCCATGAAAAAGCGGGTAGGGTAGGGACCGCGTTCGGTAATGTCATCGGGATTGGACTCCATCGGCAACCAGCCAAATCCGGGCACATAAAATTCCAGCCAAACATGGTTGTAGTCGGGTTGCAGGGGCAAATGGTGATGGTCAGCATGGGGAGGGCATTTGTAGCGCCCAACGGTGCGGCAGGCGATACCATTCAGGCGTGCCAGTGCTAACAGTACGCCAACATATTCGCCGCAGGAGCCAACACCGCGCTCCAGTACAACATCGGGGGGTTCGATGCGATCGGTCAAGCTATAGGACAAGCGATCGTAGACATAGTTGCGGATTTTCAGAATCTTGCGGAGCAGGTTGGTTTCGGTGCCGATAGCGGCTTTGGCGGCTTGCTGGATTACCTCGGTATCCATCGCCAGTTCATCATCATCGACCAGGTAACGGCTTTGAAAATCGGCGGAGAGGGCGGGACTTTTTTCGACTTCGGAAGGCTTGAGCAGATACTTGATACCGCGGACTTCCAGTAGCGCTTTCCAACCAAAGATGCGGCGTTCGTTGGGGGTGAGGGTGTCGAAGTGGAAGACGGCAACCCGTTGCCCATCTTGGATTTCTTCGACAAAGGGTATGCCAAAGGGTTCCACTTTCACCACTTTTTGGCGGGGGGTTTCGGTGGGTAGGGCGATGCGCCATTCCAGCTTTTCCAGATGCACTTCTTCTAAGGGCAGCAGTTCTTCGATATAGGACATTTCCACCCGGTAGCCGTTGGAGAGGGCGTACCGTTCTTTTTCGTGATACTCGAAGTGCAGGGGATGGATGAAGGTGCGATCGCGAAAGGTTAGCTCGTAAGGCGTTTCCAGGTTATTGGGGTTGTCGCGGATGTAGGTTTCTTCTCCGGCATAGACGACGTAGAGGATGTCTTTGCCAGTTTGGGGGTGGCGGTGGAAGGCTAGCCCGGTGGGAAATTCAAACGGGGTGAGGACACTGAAGTAGATTTCGCCAGTGGCACGATCCATGCAGTAGACGGTTTGTTCGATGCGATCGCAGACCCAGAGTTCTTCGCCGCGCACGGTGAGGTTTTCTTCACCAACTCCGGGCATGGGGAAGCGGGTGATCTGTCGGCGGGTTTGCCGATCGAAGATGGTGATGTAGCCGGATTTTTGGCTGGCGACATAGACGGTGGCTTCCCAGATGCCGATGCCGTTGACGGGATAGGGCAGGGTGACGAAGTGCTGGGGTTTGAAATCGTGCCAGTTGCAGAAGTAGACGCTGTTTTCTTTGGCGAACCAGATCTGTTCCTGCCAGATTGCCAACCCGGTTGCACCAGAGAAAGTGTCAACTTGGTGAGGGTTGAGGATTTGGGTGTCGTCGGTGAGGCAATCGATTTGCAGCAGGTAGCCCCGCACGGTGTCGAGGGCAATCAGGGCATCGCCACGAAAGGCAAGTCCTTCGAGGGCACAGGCACCGATCGGGCGGATCGATCGCCACCAGGGTTGGGGTTGGGAGGTGACCTCACTGGCATGGGAGGATGCCTTGGACGCGGGGGTGGGTCTAGAGTCAAGCTGCATAATGGCTGGGTTGTCTGTGGGTAGCTTCTCAATCATAGACACACACTAAGGTGCTTACCGTATCAAGACAACCTCTTCTGGAGATGAGTTTTGGGGTGAAGGAAGCGGAAGGCTGGAAATTCCTAGATTCTCGGCATCTTTGGCAGTTCTGGGAATCTGGCTTTTGGCAATGCCCAATTATGCATAGAGTAACTGATTCCAAATTGCATCAGCCGCTAAGGTACTGACCAAAATGCCAATCCGTTGTGCGATTTCATGGAGCAAGAACGGTCACAATATCCCCAAAACCTTTTTCACAATATCCCCAAAACCTTTTACAGAGGGATGTACTCGTTCATCAGGCACCTGATTGCGATCGATATACTCGTTGATCTCGGCTTGATTATCGAGATAGAAACTCAAAGCATCGAATTACTTGTGCCAGGGTGAGATGGGGGAAATGGGTCGGAATTTCTTCGGGCATAATGCCGAGTCTCCACAATCCGACGATGGAACGGATAGAGGTACGAGTGCCAGCGATGATGGGTTCTCCGCCCAAAATTTCGGTATTTCGGGTGACGTAGCGGGAGGAGGTTTCAGCAGCCATCACGAATCCTTGAGCAGAACTGCGTTGTTTTTAGTGTATCAACCAGATTGTCGTCAAGAGCGCATCAAGCCTTTTGGCTCTAATCATTTAACTTTTGCTCAATGGCTTGAATGATGTCTTCAAACTGCGCTTCTTGATGCATCTCTACGGTGAGGGTGTTCATGTTTTTGAGGAAATCGGTGAGCCGATCGATTGTGCTGCGGATGCCTGCATACAGATTCAGTTCTGCTTGAATGCTGCTGACGTTGACTGCATTGCCAAACTCTTGTAGTTCTTTATTTAAGGTGTCGGTTTCGGTTTGCCAGTGGCGGATGTATCGGAGGCGATCGCTGGCTCGATAGATTTTGGCGCTGGGCAGGACGACGGGGAAGATGCGATCGTACAAGTTGCCGTTCTCTGCCACTTGCATTAGCTCGAACATGCAGTTGGGAGATTTGAGATATTTGTCATCAATTACGGCAATGACGCATTTGCCACGCCCGATTTCTTGCATGAATTCTTTGATTAGTCCTTTGAAACCCAGGTCACGTTTGTCACGCACGATCGTGATGCCTTTGGCTTGAAAGGCGCGATCGATCTGGTTGGCGATGTCTTCGCTTTCGGTCTTCCAGGCGTAGGAGATAAAGATCTCTTTGGTTGCGAGGGTCTGTTCTTGCCAGCCTTGGGTGCGGTCTTCCAGGGAAGCGGGGGGATTGTCGGGACTGGGGGTTTGGGAACTCATTGGGCGGGTCTCTAAACGATCGAGGGAATCACTGATATCCAGGATGAGCCGTCGGGGGTCTATCATCTCAAAGCTGGATTGACACTGGACTTGATAGTTGCGGCTATCCAGAGCGCGATGGAGTAAGTCTAGGGGATGGAAGTAGGGAGAGGGTTTGCCGATGCAAGTTTTGCAGTTACAGGGAATCAGCTTTTTGCACTTGTCTTGCAATCGCTCGTAGGAAGCATTGATTTGGTCGAGTTCGTGACTGACCACGGTAAGCAGGTCTTTTTTGCGATTGCCACTGACCCGGATGTGAATTTCACCTTTGTGATATCGCTCTATCACTTCGGCTCTGGCAGTGCCATTGTTAAGGACAACGCCGTTTTTCCAAACCAATTGCTGCTGTTCAATAAAGCGGTGCATCTCGACAATGAACCGGGTGAGGATGCCTTTGGGCATGAATTCGTAGTGATAGCGCAGCAGCAGATTGTCGGAGTCGTCCCAGTCGTAGTCGGGTGCGTCGATCGCAAGCAATTGGGGGGCGATGTATTGGTCTTCCGTACCGGGGATTTGATAGCAGAGCTTGAAGCGCATCATCAGGTGCAGTAGCTCGTCGCGCATCTCGGTATACTCATTGTCACGCCAGATTTGGTCTAGCTGAGCACGACTGAAACGACCTAGATTCTCTCTGACTTGTTGAGTATCAAGAGCTTTGTAAACGGCTGCGGTGCCCCACTCTGGTTTCAGAATCAAGACTTTTTTCAACACTGGATCGCTTTGAAAATGCAGACAAACCCCCAGATCATGGAGATAGTCGCTGAGTTGCAATTGGTCGGGGCGGCGTTCAAAGCCATTTGCCTGACAAATACCAAAGTATTCTTCTAAAGAGATATAGTTGCGCTCATCAGTTTCCAGCCTTTTGCGAACATCGACCCATTTTTTGGGTAGTGGTGTGCCAACATGCGCCAGGTGGCTGATGGCATGTTGGATGGCATGAACAATATCGCTTAGCCCCCGATTGGTTGCCAGATTGGTGGGGAGAACTCTCACCAGATTGGTAAACTCCCCCCGCAATGCCCGTTCGTTCACTTCGCAAGTGCGGTCTTGTTTTTCATTCTTGATGATCAAAACCGGGCTGTTGTCGCTGAGCAGTTCTACGACTTTGAGCCAGTAGTAGAGGTCGGTGTTGT
This sequence comes from Scytolyngbya sp. HA4215-MV1, assembly GCA_019359045.1. Taxonomy (GTDB): domain Bacteria; phylum Cyanobacteriota; class Cyanobacteriia; order Leptolyngbyales; family Leptolyngbyaceae; genus Scytolyngbya. Next base: position 210,366 of record JAHHIA010000010.1, on the reverse strand, counting down.
CCTGGCGGGTATCAACCACCAGGGCATAGAGAGAGCGTTTGGTCAGAAAGAACTGATGGGTGGCATGGTAGATCTCCTGTCCGCCAAAGTCCCAGATATTGGCTCGGAAAGTCTGACCACCCGCCAGGACAAAATCCCACCGGATCACATCAATTCCTTCGGTGGTTGCCTCTTGCGCGTCCAGATCATAACCACTGCTTTCAATCTTTTTCGCCAGAGAGGTCTTGCCCGCCCCCCCCTCCCCAACAATCAAAAACTTGGCTTCATACAGGTAGTCTTGCCCCTGCTCCAACTGTTGCCTGAAGTAATTGAGAATTTCTCGAGTTCCTTTCTGGACAATTTCTGGTGGCGGATCTGCCAAGTTTGAGTTTGAGCGGAGATCGAGGCTTTGTAAATTCGCCAACTGAACGATCGTAGACGGCAGACTGCTCAGTTGGTTGGAGCGGAGGTCGAGGCTTTGCAAATTTGCTAACTGACCGATCTCAGGCGGCAAGCTGCTCAGTTGGTTGGATCGGAGAGAGAGGCTTTGCAAATTCGTCAACTGACCGATCTCAAGCGGCAGGCTGCTTAGTTGGTTAGAGCGGAGGTCGAGGCTTTGCAAATTTGACAACCGACCAATTTCAGGCGGCAGGCTGCTCAGTTGGTTGTCGCTGAGGTAAAGGCTTTGCAAATTCGCTAACTGACCAATCTCAGGTGGCAGACTGCTCAGTTGGTTGTCGCTGAGGTCAAGACTTTGCAAATTTACCAACTGAACGATCTCAGGTGGCAGCCGGCTCAGTGGGTTGTCGCTAAGGTAAAGGCTTTGCAAATTCGCCAACTGACCAATCTCAGGTGGCAGACTGCTCAGTTGGTTGTCGCTGAGGTAGAGGCGTTGCAAATTCGCTAACTGAAAGATCTCAGGTGGCAGCCGGCTGAGTTGGTTGTCACTGAGGTAGAGGCTTTGCAAATTTGCTAACTGAATGATCTCAGGCGGCAGCCGGCTCAGTTGGTTGTAGCGGAGGTCAAGACTTTGCAAATTTACCAACTGACCGATCTCAGGCGGCAGCCGGCTCAGTTGATTGGAGCGGAGAGAGAGGCTTTGCAAATTCGCCAACTGAACGATTTCAGGTGGTAGACTGCTGAGTGGGTTGTCGCTGAGGTCGAGGCTTTGTAAATTCGCCAACTGACCGATCTCAGGCGGCAGCTGGCTCAGCTGGTTGGAAATGAGGGAGAGGCTTTGCAAATTCGCCAACTGACCGATCTCAGGCGGTAGTCGGCTCAGTTGGTTAGAGCGGAGGTAGAGGCTTTGCAAACTAGCCAACTGACCGATCTCAGGCGGCAGCTGGCTCAGTTGGTTGGAGCGGAGGTTCAGTTCTTTCCAGCCTTCTTTAGCAGCCCGATCGATCAGCTTCAGCAATTCGTCTTTGGTCATGGGAGCGCAACAGCAGTTCTCCCTTCAGTTTTAACAAGCTACGGAGAATAAGTCGATTGCTGATTTTGGGATGTCTTGCTCCCTGCCAGCGCCACGAACCTCAATGGGAACCTGATCTGGGCGATCGCAGATCTTGGAACCGTGAGATATCCCCGGCAACGGGAAGACTGCATCAAGCGATCGCAAAGTCACTAAACTGCCGAACAAACGGAGATCGAAAACTGAGGACAATCTCTAACTTAAGTACACCTCGTTCCATCAGTTGTTGGGCGATTCCTACTTCCGTAAAATCGCGTTGAATCCAGATTTTTCCATCTTGTTGAATCCAGATTTTTCCATCTTTAAATCGACATGGATGGGACAAGCATAAACTCGCTTCTCGCCATTCCAACCCACATACAATAGCTGGTAGTGATTATTCTCAGTATCAAAAAAGAGTTGAGTTTCAATCGCCTCAGCTCTGCCCAAGTCACGAGCGTGTTCCTTCAACAAATCTTGAATTAGCTTACGGTGATCTAGCTCTTCCATAATAATGATCACCTCTTGGACTGCATTAAATACAATGAGCTTTAACTGATAGCTCTCCACTGCCTGTTGAATAAACTCATCTAAAAAAAACTCAAAATAGACATCTTCTGGAACCGCCAGATACAGTACTCGATCGGATTCTACCTTAGGGGATGTTTTAAAAGTCCTTTCGCAAGTAGCGAGAAATATGATCCCCCTAAATCCCCCTTAAAAAGGGGGACTTCTGATCTGGTTCCCTCCTTTTTAAGGAGGGCTAGGGAGGATCACAACCCGACCTAGGCTCGATCAGATGTCCCAAAGCCAGATGAAACTCTTTGATAGCAGATGAACCCAAAAAGCTCTTGATCGCAATCGCAATCTTTTCACCATTTCGCTCAGCCGCCACAAGTTTCAGAAATTGTTGCCACCCGTCGATAAAAGGGAACGCTACAGTCAACCTAATTATCCATCGGGGGAACCTACAATGCCTTACCAAGATATCAACGCCAGCCTCACCGACAACGACCTGCAAGAGATCAAACAAGCGATCGCCACCATCCAAACCAAAATGCCCTTCCTCATCACCCTCAGCCAGGAAGAGCGCAAACGACTCTACAAACTCGGCGACAAACGGCTTTCCTTCGTGCAAAATAGCCTCAAAGCCGCCCAAAGCAATCCCAACATTCTGCCAGCCAGCTTCGACCTCAACGGCTTCAACAACGACTATCGCCTCACCCACGACCTCTCCGACCTGCTGATGCTCCTGAACCAGCTCACCGAGCAAGTAGACGATACCCTGATGGCAGTGGGCAGCGAAGCCATGAGCAGCAGCCTCACCGTTTACGACTACGTCAAAACTGCTGCCAAGAAAACCCCCGGACTCAAAGCGATCGCCGAGCAACTCGGCACCTTATTCAAAGCCATCCGCACCAAACCCGCCAAACCTGCCCCAGAACTCGTGGCATCCTCCAACTAACCACCGCCCACTGTCCCGGTACAACGACGAAGGTTGAACGATCGTTCCCGTAGTGCCAACCTTCGTCGTCACAGTTTCCACCCTCTCGCCCCATCTCCCAGCATGCATCGCGCCACCCCCAACCCAACCTCCCCGCAGCCCAAAGCTTCATCACTCCAGCTCAGACCTGCATCAGCGCCGCACCAACCTTCATCGACGCAACCTCAACCTTCATCGCTTCACCCTTGATGCTGCGTCCACCCACCTCAAACATTCACCGCTCTACCCCAGACCTGCATTCACCCTCCTTCAACCGACCTCGACCCACTTCAGACCTACGTCCCCGCACTGCCCAGGCTCATCGTCCCACTTCCATCCACGACTCGTCGTCCCAACCCTTTCAAGATTTGCAAAATCAGATAAAGCTCATTGCCCGAATTCACCAACGAAAACAACCGGGAATTGGCATATTGAGCGATCGGTTGACGAGTAGCCTTCAAAAACAGAAACTCATTCCCATTGGTAATCATGCCAAAGGTTGGTTGTGTCGTTTCCGGATTGCCCAGCAAATAAGCAAGGGCCTGGGGAATTGCCCGTGTCACCGCAAAATCACTTCGCTTTGACTCGATCATCAGCATCCACAAGCGAGTATTCAGCACCAGCACGTCAATGCGCCCTCGAATCAGTAACCCTTCATCTTCAGTGGTAATGTCCAGGCTGGTCTCTGTTTCAATGCGAAAAGGTTTGTGATAGAACCCTGCCAGATCCAATAACGGCGCAAGCACCACCATCTTGACGGTATTCTCCAGCATGGGCGGATCTTCCATTAAACCAACAAAGTTGGCTTTCACGCGATCTAAAAATTGTTGCTCTGCGTCGGTTAAAGGAATATCAACCGCAGACCCCTCCAAAAAAAACGTGGCATCAGTAGACGGCTGAAGCCCAAACGCTTGCTTGAGATCGCGCAGCGTGACTTCATTGGCAGGAATGGTCTGAACCATGGGGATTTCCTTCTGACAGCGCTACTTCTAACATATCGCGGTTCTCTCGATCGAGAACGGTGGTCACGATCCCAATAGAATCGTTATCGTCCCTATCACAGAGAAAATTGCTACGGTATGATTAGCCCATGAACAAACGTGCCCTCCTGTTGGTGAACCGTCATGCACGACGTGGACAAGCCGCCCTTACCGCCGCGATCGCCCAACTGCAAGACCTGGGATTGCACCTGATAGAGCAATCTACCGAACATCCCGACCAACTCCCCGAAACCATTCAGCACTACCGCCAGCAAGTTGACCTGGTCATTGTCGGCGGCGGTGATGGCACCCTGAATGCTGCTGTACAGGGCTTAGTCAACACCGACCTGCCCCTGGGCATTTTGCCCCTGGGCACCGCCAACGACCTGGCACGTACCTTGGGCATTCCCACCAACCTACCCGAAGCTTGCCGCATCATTGCCACGGGACAACCCCGCGCGATCGACCTAGGTTGGGTGAATGGCAGATACTTCTTCAACGCCGCCAGTTTAGGATTGAGTGTACAAATCACCGAACAACTCAGTCACGAAATCAAACGACGCTGGGGCGTTTTTGCCTATGCCATTGCCGCCTTGCAAGTGTTGTGGCGCAGCCGTCCGTTTGCTGCCGAAATTCGCATTCGGCAAGAAGTGGCAAAAGTCAGTACTGTGCAAATTGTGGTAGGCAACGGACGCTACTATGGGGGCGGTATGACCGTGGCAGAAGATGCCGTGATTGATGATCAACGGTTAGATTTGTACAGCTTAGAAATTGACCATTGGTGGCAAATGCTACCGCTCTTACCCGCTCTACGCTGGGGCAAACAGGCGACCTTGCCCAATTTTCATATCAGGCATGGGCAAGAAATTGAAGTGAGTACCTATCGCTCCCATCCCATTAATACCGATGGTGAAATCACCACCCAAACGCCAGCCCGATTTCGCGTGATTCCCCGATCGTTGCAGGTAATGGTGCCTGGACAAAGTGCAACGGCAGGGTTGAGTGATCGGGCGTGATGGGGGGATGGGGAGATAGGGAGATGGGGAGATAGGGAAAGGAGGGTTAGGCTTGCGATGCGACGATCGTCCTGGCTAGAGCAATATCGAAATAGGTTGCATCCTTTATCTCACCTGCCAGAACTGTGAAAGGACAGTCGGGTTCGCCTAGATGATCGAGGACTAACACTGCCTGGGCAAAGTCCTGGTGCTGGGTGTAGGGATTGACCGTGACCACCGTCGATAACCCCGCCCGATGAGCGGCGAGGAGTCCCTGTTGCGAGTCTTCGATCGCCAAACAATCTGACGCAGGCAAATCCAAAATCTGCAAAACGTATTGGTAAATGTCGGGTGCAGGCTTTTTGACAGGCACAATATCGCCTGCCGCTATCACCTCAAACCAGGTGGGCGAGTCACTACCCAGAGTCTGTTCCAGCAAGGCGATCGCATTGGCAGGGGCACTCGTTGTGGCGATCGCCAGGCGAATCTCCTGTTCGAGTGCTTCTTTCAGCAATCGCTGCACACCAGGGCGTAAGGGAATAGTGCCAGCCATCAGCAGTTGCTTGTACTGAGCCGTTTTCAACTGATGAAGCTGGGCAGCAAAGGTTTTGAGGTCGGTTTCTGGCACAAAGGTCGGATGATACTGCTCCCGGTAAGCCAGAATGCGCTCTTTGCCTCCAGCTATTTGTTCAATCAAATCGCGATAGCGATCGATCGACCATTGCCAATCCAGCCCCGACACCGCAAATGCCTGGTTAAAAGCAACCCGATGTCCATCTCGCTCCGTATCTGCCAGCGTCCCATCCACATCAAAAATCAACGCCCGCAACTGTGCCATGCCAAACCTCAGGAGAACTATCCACACGATCGTTTCTCCTGAGATGCTACCTCAAGACGAGCTTTTGACCATGGTCAAGTTTGGAAAACTGGCAAAACCGCTACAGCGCTCGTTCCAGTGCGCTACTAAATTCTTCATAGGGCTTGACTCCAACTAGTGTTTCCAGCAATTCACCTTGCTTGAAAAACATCACCGCCGGAATACTTTTAATACCAAATCGTTTGGCAACTGTTTTATTTTCATCCAGATCCAACTTGCAAACTTTGGCACGATCGCCATAATCAGTTGCTAAACGATCCATCAGCGGAGCCACCAGTTTGCAGGGTCCACACCAGGTTGCGGTGCAATCAACCACGAGCAAAGACTCACTTGTCAAGAGTGAATCAAATTCAGGTTCATTTTGAATGAAAACAGCCGCCATAATCAACTTTCCTCTAATTTTTTGTAAATTAATGGCTCAATTGAGTAGATCTGTCGCAATCGTGCAATCTGAACGGGGACGTGCGACACAAAGTAATACAAACCTAGCATTGATTGCAGCCTCTTCCCAAAAAGATTGAGCTGACTGATCAACTTCAGCACACACAATCCGACCAATACAATCTACACATCTACCCTTGCAACATAACTTCGGTAACTGAATTCCATCTACCGCAGCAACATCCAGCGTGAATGAACGATCGCAAACATTGAGCGTGACAACGACACCTTAATCATTAATCAATGTGACCTTATCGATCGCGATTCTCTATTTTAGAGAATCATCATTGAATCAATTTCTAACTCTCTTTCTGTGCCGCTTAAACATATTAATTGGATGGAATACTGAGTGAATCTAAACTGAATTCAACTAGCAACCTTTATGTTCGTCACTGAGCGATCATAGTGACATCAGAAGAGCATTCAGAAAAGCAACGGATTTAGGAACGGATAGAACCAGGAAGAAAGGCAAAAGCAACGAACAATTACCGACAGTACTGAACAGTGTTTATACGGTGATTCACTCCGTAATTAACGATCTAAATCTATCGGTGAAGCAACAAAAATTACAGCGCATAACCGTACTCGCTCAATCAGAGTCAATACGTTGTGAAATCCGCCCCGATCTACCTCAACTGAATTCTGGAGGAGGAAATATCAGGGTTGAAATATCCCCCAAAAACGGTACATTAATAATCATGATTCATATTATATTTTGATTAAAATTAATGTCGGGAGAAAAGCATCTATCCCAGCTTTTGCAGGCAATGCAGCCAAAGCTCCAACCCGAAGACTATGTTTTTTGTTCAGTCTCGATTGAACAGGCAACGAGTCTAGCCGCAACTCCGATCGGTCAATTTTGTGAATCAGAAGGAATGAGTTTGATTTTGACACGGACAGATGCAGAAAAGTCAGGGTTTCATTACGAATACTGTTCCAGAATGATAACCTTGAATATCCACTCTAGTTTAGAAGCCGTTGGTTTTTTGGCGGTGATTCTGGGTAACCTAGCAGAACATGGGATTAGTGTTAATCCGGTTTCTGCTTACTATCACGATCATCTGTTTGTTCCGATCGAAAAAGCAGAGCAGGTAATGCACCTGCTTTCAAACCTCAGTAGAAGTTCTGAGTGAACGGATGACCTAATAAGATACCACAGATAGTTTTTTCAAGAGTTCTGAATTGGTGGTTCTGAATTAATTGTTCTGAATTGGGCGCTTTCGATCCACTGTTTTGAGTAGGTATGCTGGTCTTGTTTTCCTGCCTTTAAGTTCTTTTTCTGGAGTAGAACCTAGAATTTAATCCGGTTCACCTTCTCTTCTATGAGAAGAGATTAAAGAATAGGACAAGCTTGCAAGACTGGATGCAAGGATGTTCTTGAAACATTGGTGGTTTGAGACTGGGAATTCAAACCAGTCAACAATTGTTTTTTAATTCCTAAGAGGATGTTTTAAAAGTCCTTTCGCAAGTAGCAACAGATACGATCCCCCTAAATCCCCCTTTTTAAGGGGGACTTTGAGGCTGATCCCCCCCTTTTTAAGGGGGGCTAGGGGGGATCTCTGAGCGCTCAACATCACAGTGAGCACCTTTTCAAACACCCTCTAATTCAAGAATTAACAGTGAGAGCGAAACGTCCGTAGAGATACCTTTTATTCTCACGGGATGTTCCTGAATCAATGGCTGGAACACAGACAAAGCATTAATTCATAAAGCCAGAGGCAAGTTCATGGTGCGTAATCGATTTTTGCAGGAGGGTCTTGGAGGATCGCCCAAGTCTTCTATTGCCCTACAAAATCTGTTTAATTTTCCTTATTTGTTGTTAACGCTAACGGTTCTATTTTGGGCGGGAAATGCTGTTCTGGGGCGAGCCGTACATGATCAAATTCCGGCGGTGGGGCTTGCATTCTGGCGCTGGTTTTGTGCTTTTTTAATTGTTTTACCGACCACATGGCGATACTTGCGCCGAGATTGGCAGCAAATTTTACGCCATTGGAAGATGATGTGGCTACTTTCAGCCTTAGGGGTTGCTTGTTTTAATACACTGTTTTACAAAGGACTCCACTTCACGACTGCAATTAATGCGGTGTTGATGCAGTCATCCATGCCGTTGATGGTAGTTTTGTTGTCTTATCTATTTTTTCGCGAAACTCTGACAATTTGGCAGGCGATCGGAATTCTAATTTCTTCGATCGGTGCGATTATGGTGATCATCCATGGGGATTGGCATCTCCTAGTCACTTTGTCGCTCAATCGAGGCGATTTGATTGTCCTCCTGGGGGTAGCTGGTTATGCGACTTACACGGCGCTATTACGCCTCCGTCCGGTCATGCATCCGTTTAGCTTTCTGACTGTGACATTTGCGTTGGGTTCTACCCTGTTACTTCCGCTTTACATTGCAGAAACCCTCTCAGGACATCCGGTGCCATTGAATTCTGTCACGATTCTTTCGGTCGGATATGTGGCAGTCTTTCCGTCGATTCTGTCCTATCTTTTCTATAACCGAGGAGTAGAACTGATTGGGGCAAATCGAGCCGGGTTGTTTATTCACTTGGTGCCTGTGTTTGGCAGCATGATGGCAGTGCTGTTGCTGGGCGAACACTTACATTGGTTTCACGGTGTCGGTTTCGCGTTGATTCTGTCAGGCATCTTTTTGGTGACTCGGCGGCGCAAATCGCCACCCTCCTCTCCGCAGTATCGTTTGCATTTACCGAAAGAAACGCCTTCCATCACGCAGATTGGTCGGGATAGCGAATAGCCCAATCACAGGCAGGCATTGCAGCGAAAGCAAGCGATCTGGAGAATAGGACGATCGTCTCTACAATATCCACATCGCTAAATTACTTTGCTGTCGAAGTTTTGCACACCAGACGATAGATGGGTCAGTCTCCATCTTTCGAGCCGAAGCGGTTCGTAAAAATTGATGTCGGAAGTCTCATCTCTAATTCCCTCACAAGACAGAGTAAACCGAGCGAAATTTTTTGAAGAATGAGTTGTATCCCTAGAGTTACAACTCATTTTCTTATGAATATTGCTTCTCATCTCTTTTTTGGTCACTGTTTTGACCGAAGAAGTGAGGTGTATGGAAAATAGATTTCCTTCGGCAACGATCGGCGTCTCTGCTTTACCTGAATTAAGACGCTCAAACAAACCGCTAGTTCAGGTGCCACCCTTACCACAATGTGAAGTCTGCGTGATCGTCCCAGTTCGCAATGAAGCTGAGACACTGGAGCAAACATTGACTGCCCTCGCTTCTCAGGTCGAATTGGATGAGCAAAGGTTTCATCCCGATCGTTACGAAGTCATTTTGTTTGCCAACAATTGTAGCGATGATTCTGCCGCGATCGGGTTGGAATTTGCTCGTACGCATCCGCACTTAGTTTTACATGTCGTCGCACAAACATTGCCCGCCTCAGAGGCATATATTGGTCGTGTGCGTCAACTGTTGATGGATGAAGCTTATCGGCGTTTTTTATACTTAAAACGTCCTCGTGGTATCATCGCGTCCACAGATGGCGATTCGCAAGTCAGTGCCACCTGGATTGCAGCCATTCGTTACGAGATCAAGCAGGGCGCCGATGCTGTTGGAGGAAGGATTTTGAGCGATCTCAGGGGTCGGGCAGATCTCGATCGCTATACCCGAACTTGCTATTTGCGTGAGGTTGGCTACCAATTTCTGATTTCTGAGCTGGAAGCCTACCTCGATCCTGATCCCTTTGATCCATTGCCGCGCCACTTTCAGCACTATGGTGCCAGTCTGGCTGTCACCGCCGAAATGTATGCGTTGGCAGGAGGAATGCCACCTGTGCACACCCCCGAAGATGTGGCGTTTTACCAAGCTTTGCGGCGAGTCAATGCTCACTTCCGCCATAGTCCGCTGGTGCGGGTGACCACCTCCACCCGGCAAACTGGGCGTGCCCCTCAAGGGCTTGCGAATCAACTGGCACAATGGAAAAAAATGGGGCAGCACCAGCAATGTTTTTTGGTAGAGCCTGCCCAAGCGTGGATTACCCGATTTCGGGCGCGTAATCAGCTACGGCAATTATGGTTACGCAAACTCAATGGCTATCTGGTTACTTTTGCCGACGTTGCCCCAATCGCCCAGTCTCTCTCTCTTTGCCCTCAATGGCTGATCGGGCAATTGAGCCAGCCCCATCCCTTTGGTGTGCTGGCAGAACAGGTTGAGCAGCGCCAACAACAGCAGGGTGGCTGGCAAAAGCGTTGGTCTCTGCTACCGATCGAACAAACGATCGCTGATCTGCGCCTGGTTGTGGATCAACTCAGACGGGAAAAAGCGACTTCTGACACTTACAGAACTGCGATAGCGGATCAATTGCGCATTGCCCCTGCATCCTGCTTGCCATCGATTGTCTCTCAGGAGAATCATATTTGTCTTGAGATAGAGGCAAAGTATTTTTGTCTCCCCCATGATTGAAATTATGAGTACTTTCCAACAAAAAATACCTGTGAATGCTCAAACGGTGGAGACCTTCATTCCTACCCCAATGACGTTAGACGATCGTGGTGCGGCTGCAATGCTGCATTTACGGCAGCAGGGTGCAGATTTGGCTCAGTTTTGTGCCAACCATGCTGCTGAGATCGACCACCACGGCGCATTTCCAACTGAAGAATTCGAGCAAATTTGTCAGGCTGGCTTACTGGCAGCACCGTTGTTTCGAGAATTGGGCGGATTGGGGTTGGGCATTGAAGCAACCATGACGGCACCGCTTCTGTCTCTGCTCAAACAAATCGGTTGGGGCAATCTGGCAGTGGGCAGAATCTATGAAGGTCATGTCAATGCGCTGCAATTGATCCAAACGTTGGGCACCCCAGCACAAATTGAACGCTATGCCCGGGATGCGCGCGATCGACATAAAATCTTTGGCGTTTGGAATGCAGAAGCCTCGGATGGAGTGAAGCTGATTCCTCTAGACAATGGATGCTATCGCCTGGAAGGTGCTAAAACTTTTGCTTCGGGTTGTGGCGAGGTAGATCGTCCGTTTGTGAACGGGGCACTGCCCGATGGTCAGTGGCAAATGTGTATTGTACCTATGGACGAAGTGTCAACCAGGGTCGATATGGACTGGTGGCAACCAGCCGGAATGCGCGCTACTGCCAGCTACAAAGTCGATTTTACCGGGGTTGAGGTGGATGCCAGTACGTTGATTGGGCAACCCGGAGATTACTATCGGCAACCCTGGCTGACAGCAGGAGTGATCCGATTTGCGGCGGTGCAGTTGGGTGGTGCAGAGGCGTTATTCGATGCAACGCGCGCTTACTTACGTGAGATTGGCTACACCAACCATCCTTACCAAGAAGAACGCCTGAGCAAAATGGCGATCGCGCTAGAGAGCGGTAATCTCTGGCTGCGTGGTGCAGCAGATCAGATCAGCGCTTATGCACCTGTATTTGGCGGGTATCCGACTATCCCCCAACCCCAATCGCAGCAACTTGTGTCCTATACCAACATGACCCGCACGGCGATTGAACAGATCTGTATGGAGGTGATGCAGTTGTGCGAACGGTGTGTTGGCACCCGGGGATTGCTGCCCCCTTACCCAATGGAGCGCATTATTCGAGATTTAACCCTGTATCTTCGTCAACCTGCCTTCGATGTGGCGCTATCCAGTGTGGGGCAATTTGTATTAGCAGAGCCAGCCACTGTCAACACCCTTTGGATGCATGAATAATCTATTCTTAGCGTCACCGACAAAGCTGCCTTTGCGATCGATTCAGACCATAGCCAAAAGTCCTATTTTGGTCGTGGCACCTCACCCTGATGATGAAACGCTGGGGTGTGGGGGAGCGATCGCGCTTTCGCGTCAACTGGGTTGCGAGGTACAGATTCTAGTTATCAGCGATGGCACCCAATCTCATCCAAATTCTCAACAGTATCCCCCTCCAGTTTTGCAGGCGTTACGAGAAGACGAAACGATCGCAGGAGTGTCGATTCTAGGGGTGCCCGCAGAATTTGTGACGTTTTTGCAACTGCAAGACGGAGCCGTGCCTGCTATCTCAACACCTGAAGGACGCAGCGCCAGAATTCGTTGCAGTCTTTACCTAGAAAGCGTGATACCAGCAGTGATTTTTTTGCCCTGGCGATACGACCCCCATCCCGATCATCGGGCAGCGTGGCAGTTGATACGGGCGGCTTTAGCCGATTTACCATTTCAACCTCGGTTAATTGAGTATCCCATTTGGGATTGGGATCCCCAACAGAGCGGACAATTGCCAATTCAAGACAGGTTTGCTGCTTGGCGACTCGATATTAGTGCAGTTTTGCCCCAGAAGCGGCAGGCAATTGCAGCCTACCGATCGCAAACCACTGCGTTAATTCAGGATGATCCGACCGGATTTCGGCTCAGCACCGATATGCTCAAAAACTTCACTCGCTCCTGGGAAATTTATCTTGAGGTAGACAGGCAAACCTTAAAAACCGATCGTGACTGACCTCAGCATTCACCGTAAGTAATCCAAGAAATCGACGCAGTTTTCATTGATCAATCTATGACGAGTCAATCAGAATCTTTATCGCCTGATTTTTTTGAGGCACTCTATCAGACCAATCCCGATCCCTGGCAATTTAAAACGAGCCAATACGAAGCCCAAAAGTATGCAACGACTTTGGCAGCACTGCCCAAACCCCGCTATCAATCCGCTTTTGAGATTGGTGGCTCTATCGGTGTATTGACCGAACTGTTAGGCGATCGTTGCGAGAGGGTTCTTTCGGTAGATGTGGTTGATCGGGCGCAAAAAGAAGCGATGCAACGCTGCCAGCACCTGCCGAACGTTCGGTTCCAGCAAATGCAGGTTCCCCAGCAATTTCCTAAGGAAAAGTTCGACCTCATTTTATTGTCTGAGGTAGGGTACTACTGGTGCTGGCAAGATCTTAGAAAAGCGCAACAGCAGATTTTTGACGCTTTGGTTCCGAGCGGACATCTGTTACTGGTGCACTGGACGGTGGATGCCCAAGAGTTACCCCTGACAGGCGATCAGGTTCATGAGGCTTTTCGCGAAGGGGTGCCTGCCAAGTTTCGTCTGCTCACAGAACACCGCTACGAGCAATATCGGCTAGATTTATTTGAGCGGCGTTAGAGTTTGAGCGGCATTAAAGACGATCGCCTGACATCCTATCTTTGAACTCCTGCGACCTATCGCCCTATCTTACAGCCGTTTTCACTTGCATAAGCCACACTCAGACCCATCGACTCATTCACCGAACTGTGGCTTACTTGTCCGAAAATTGCTGTATTGCTGTAATGATGTCACAAGTCATCAAGCTGGAAGGATACAAAACCTTGCACCCTTCCAGGTATTGCTGCCCTGACTCAATCAAATTGCTTCTCAGGTGATTTTCAGCAAAGCTTTATCTGGATTCAGTGTGGTTATCAGCAGCAATTAAGGCTAGGAACATTTAATCATACTCAAGCATTCAGCCACCCCTCCCAACAAGCGGGTTGAGATACGGGGCACTGGATGGATATAACTGCGTTAAATCAATCATCTGAGGAAGATTTTGTGATGCGAATTCATCAACTTACTATGGGTCTGTTCATTGCTACTGCAACAGTGATTGGGTCACAATCGACAGCGCTGTCCACTTGGCAATTTAATAATCCTACTCACCCTACATTATCTGAAGTTGCCCAATCTCGTTCTGCTCAGGTAACCCAGTTTAAGGTGCGTGTAGAAAATATCTCTGCCTGGAATGGGCAGACAGCATCTGATGGAACCCAGTGGACACTCGATTTTTCGCCAGGAGCTTGGTTGGTACATCGCAACAATGCGCCGTTGTTCAAGACTGGAAAGCGAGATCGCGGACAAGGGCTGGAAGCGATCGCAGAAGATGGCAATCCGACTCAACTGGCAAAATCCTTGCAAAAGCAGCCAGAAGTCCTTGCCAGTGGTGTGTTTAATACTGCTGTGGGTGCAAATAAAGTAGGAGGTATTCGTCCCGAACAGGCGTTTGAATTCACAATTCAGGCATCCCCAGGCGAAAAGTTGTCTTTTGCAACCATGTTTGGACAGTCCAATGATCTATTCTATAGTCCTGCGGATGCAGGCATTGCGCTGTTCGATCGCCAGGGCAATCCCGTGAGTGGAGATGTCACTGATCAAGTTTTGCTATGGGATGTGGGTACTGAGGTGAATCAGGAACCCGGAATTGGCTCTGAGCAAGGACCTCGCCAAAAGGCAGTGAATACAGGCAAAGCTGAGAACGGTGTGGTTCGCATTGTTAAAGATTCCTTTACCTATCCACAGACGGGTCAGGTGATGCGAGTCATAATTACGCCACAAACCTAAGGGATCATCTCGCACATCAATGCAAAGATTTGGGAGGTCAATGATGTCAGCCCAGCGATTCAAACCCTTTTTCCAGATTGCTGTTTGGTTGATCACTGAAATTATTCTTAATCTTACAGGTTTAGATAACCTGGCAGATCGTAGCGAATTCATCTTTGGACGATCGCAGCGGATTGAGAGGCATCCGGTTCATGAATTTGTATTGATGATTGCATCTTTTGACTGTGGGCAATCTGTTCATCCCGTTAGATGCAGAATTGCTAGCACTCAAAAGGATGAACCTGTCTACTTTTCATATTCTTGAACGTTCATTCAAGCAGGAAGTTCATTATGAAAGCCTTAATCTACAGTGTAATCACAGGCTTGGTGCTATCTAACACACTGTCCAATACCCAGGCTCAGCAGGTTTCTCCTGCGCTAAGGGCAACGGCTCCAACCCAAATTCAGGTGGTAACCCGTAAAGCTTTGACACTTGAAGGCGCAAGGCAGGTAGTAGCTGCGGCTGAAGTCTATGCTCATAGTAAAAACGCACCAGGGGGTGCGATTGCGGTCGTAGACGAAGGCGGCAATTTAATTCTGGTAGAACGGCTAGATAACACATTTGCAGCAGCAGCTAATGTCTCGATCGGCAAAGCCCGCACCGCAGCGATCTTCAAACACCCCACCAAATTTTTTGAAGATGCCATCAAAAATGGACGCACCTCGCTGATTGCCATGCCCGACTTCACCCCATTGCAGGGCGGTGTGTTAATCGAAGTCGAGGGGCAAATTGTGGGAGCCATTGGCGTGAGTGGAGCTACCAGCGCTCAGCAAGACGAGGAAATTGCTACCGCCGGAGCCAATGCGTTTAAGTAAGGGAGCATAACAATGAAACGTCGCATTGCTTTTTTGATTCTCTCAGCGTTAACAGCGTTGACGGCATTGACGTTGCCCAAGGCAAAAGCGATCGCGCAGGTGACTGCGGATGTGCCTACAGTGCGCCCGGAAGCAGTAGTCAACCTGGCAACGCCTGAAGGCATTCGGTTAATTCAGGGACAATGGCGTTACAGTGATGCCCAAATTGTACCCGTCGCATTTCGCAATCCAGGACCCGATCGCAAAGCCTCTGGTTCGCCCAACCAAACCTACGACATTACGCCCCATGCTGGGGTGGCAAACTTTGATGACTCCGCCTGGGCAGCGATCTCTGCCGACACGTTGGATCAACGGCGCTGCACGGGTAAGCTCTGCTTCAACTGGTATCGTCTCAATCTCACCATTCCACCCAAAGTGGGCAACTTTGACCCAACGGGAATGGATGTGGTGTTTGAGATTGTCGTCGATGACTATGCTGAAATCTGGGTGAATGGGCAATTGCCATTAGTCTTGGGGCAGAGTGGTGGCAACCTGATCCGGGGCTATAACTCACCCAATCGGGTGCTGTTGGGGCACAATGTCAAACCGGGGCAAAAGTTCCAATTGGCAGTGTTTGGAGCCAATGGTCCTCTTTCCAATCCTCCTAGCAACTTTATCTGGATTCGCTCTGCCACGTTGGATTTTTATAAACCTGCAGTGATTGGTAAGATTCAACCCGATGCAGGCGGCAAAATTATCCGACAAGATCCGGCACTGGATCAGATCGTTCCGCAAAATGCCAAAATTGAAAAGCTGGCGACAGGTTTCCAGTTTACCGAAGGTCCCATCTGGGTGCGCGAAGGCGGCTATTTGCTCTTTAGCGATCCCAATGCCAACACGATCTATCGCTGGTCACCAGAGGGACAAGTTTCCGTATTTCGCACCAAGAGTGGCTATAGCGGGATTGATATTGGCGAATACCGACAGCCAGGCTCTAATGGCTTAACCCTGGACAAAGAGGGACGCTTGACCATCAACGAGCATGGCAATCGCCGGATCACTCGTTTAGAAAAAAATGGGGTGTTGACAGTCCTTGCCGATCGGTTTGCAGGCAAGCGTCTGAACAGTCCCAATGATCTAGTCTATCGGTCGGATGGCACGCTTTTCTTTACCGATCCATCATTTGGACTACCCAAGTTTGATCAAGATCCGCGCAAAGAGTTACCGTTTAATGGAGTCTATTGTTTGCAAGCAGACAACGTAAAACTCATTACCAAAGAACTCAGTGGACCCAATGGGATTGCTTTTTCGCCTGATGAAAAGTATCTATATATTGGCAATTGGGAGGATCATCGTAAAGTCGTGATGCGATATGCAGTGAATCAAGATTGCAGCGTATCGAAAAGGGATGTATTTTACGACCTGACTAATACACCCGGAGAAGATGCGATCGACGGCATTAAAGTCGATCAAAAAGGTAACCTCTATGTCTCTGGACCCGGAGGACTCTGGATTTTTTCATCTCAAGGCAAGCATTTGGGCACGATCGTTGGTCCTGAACATCCCCATAATATTGCTTGGGGTGATGAGGATGGCAAAACTCTTTACTTGGCTGCTCAGAGCAGTATCTATCGGATTCGTCTGAATATTCCCGGTATTCGTCCCTAATACCAACCACCACCTTTGAAAAGCCAGGTTCGTAACCGTGGTTTAAGATATTGTCATCCACCCAATTCAGCCAAGTGCTACGCAACTGGATACAGTTCAAGCAGAACGCGTGCATCCAGGTTGCTGTCCATAATGGGAAATCTGGACGATGTGTCTAAGGGGAGCTGGGTGTCAAGATACGCCACGATCGATAGCGCATCGCGGTCAATTGTTACAGATATCGATCTGCTCGCCAGATAACGACGCATTGAATCTGCCGTTGCCTCTAGTCGCTGATCATCGATAACCCTCCGATCGATGCGTCCAAGGACAAAGTAATAGTCATTGTCTTCCGCGCTCTGGGTAACATGCTCCTTGTGAAGCACATTAACCACGTTGAACTGTCGCCGCAGTTGGTCTAATGGTTTTGACTGTTCCTTTGGCCAGCCCATCGCGACGGCAATTTCACCTCGAAAAGAGAAAGATCTTTCGTGTGGATGCTTCTCCCGGCTAAGAAAGCCGTAATCTTTCCCCTCTTCGTATCCACCGATATCGATATTGAAGGTAGGATAATCGCTCGATCTCAAGAACGTCAATAATCCTGAAGGGTCTACGAGGCGCGTCTCACCTCGAAGACTCAAGAAGTTCTGGTTCTGGATCTTCTCCGCTACACGCCACCCTTCCAGTCCAACAATAGTGCCGTGAACCTGATCAAGATGATAGGGCAGAAATGCAGATTTTAGCGACTCCAGAAGTTTGTCCTGGCAATCACGTATTAAGTTCACGAATGGATCAGGCTTCTCGCCATAGAAGCTGACGAGCGTTACTTGCATTCGGCTTGGGAATCCTAGCATCGTCCCCTTCCTGACCATTTGGAACTAGTTGCATCAAACCTCGCCACCTCGATCGCTGTGAATTGCCCCTTCAAAGCGAAAGAGAGATTCTCTGACGAAATCTCTCCCAACACTCTCTTATTCAACAATCATTTGAGATTGTCGTAATTTTGCTAGGGTTGCCAATCAGCGATAACAACCCTTCCGCTAACATGAATTGCCCCAAAGTCATGCCATTTCGGTCTGACGACGGTAGCAAACCCCCAACAAAGTAAGCCCAGTAGCCAATTTGATTGCTTCCAACAGCCAATAACCCATATGCAATGAATTCATGCCAGCCGGAATAACCGCATTTGTTTGGAATATATCCAAAGGCAGACTAAGAGCACTCATTTGAGGCACCAACAGGTAAGTATAAACACACACAACTGACAATAACAGGAGTGAAAAAGCAACAGCGGTTCGACTCCATCCCCGTAAGGAATGCCGACTATAACAAGCTGCCAAAAGACAGGATGCAACCAGCCCTGCACACACTAATTCTATCCGGTTGAAAATGCCAAAAAGCAGATAACCTGCTGAAGCAAATTCAGGGCTGTCCATCATCCCAGCTGCATAGAGACCCGGCATGACGACCATGTCCAAAAGCAGACTACCACTCAACCAAAAAGCCAGTGTTGAAATGGCGATCGTCTGCCAGATGGGTTGTTTCATCTCAATTCGATACATCGTAGTCACGGTATTGCCTCAAATGACTGCCCTAATTGTTGATGACAGCATTGATTGCCAGGACAAACATATCTCTGAGCAATAATTTATCTGTATTCTCTGAAAAGACTAGAAAAACATTAAAAAATGCTTCTTTTCTTAAATCTATAATTCAGAAAATTTCGTTAAATCATCCTCATTTACATGATTGAGCTGAAAATTTAGAGTGTGTCGTCCTATGGATCGACGTCATCTAAAACTGCTGTGCTTTATAGCTTACCGAATCTATTTTTATTCATGCCTAAAATGAAGCAAAATTTAGCGATTGGCTGAATATGAATGTGTCAATTCAAGCACCTGTCTAACTCCTCATTGATCGTGCGTCTACACTCCCCTGTTATCTCCAATCCATCCACGAATCGTCACAATAGAGAAGTACAGTCATCTTGGATGATGAAAAGGGTCTCTCTAGAAATTGCTTCCATCTACCAGATTCTTTACGATTTGTTACCCATCATCCAGGACTGCCATAGCTTACCCAATGCAGCAAAATACATTGGAGGAGAAAATTGTGAAGAAAACTTTAGTCTGGTTTGCAGCGATCGCAATTTCAACGAGCCTGAGTGGAGGCATCCTGCCCCTGCCTGCTCAGGCAGTCAAACTCTCCGATGGCAAAGTATACTTTGTCCAACCCCCTCGTTTATTAGGGGCTTCTACAAGTCAAAACGCAACGCGCATCTGGGGTGCAACTTATTATTTCACACTCAATTTGCCAGAGAATTCGGGGGAATCGTTACAGCAGGTCACGATTGTCCAACAGCCCAGCCCTGATCAAATCAGATTCGATTTGAAAGAAACTCGCGCGTTTGAAGGCACTCGGCATAAAGGGACTCCCCTCAACCTGAGCAATGTCACTGAGGATCGAACGACCCAAACGGTAACTATCCAATTTGATCCCCCGATCACACCCGGTAAAACGGTCACGATCGCCCTCAGCCCAATTTATAACCCTGATGTTGGGGGAGTGTATTTATTTGGGATAACTGCATTTCCAGTGGGAGAAAATCCCCATGGTCAATTCCTTGGCTTTGGAAGACTACAATTTTATGATTCTGGTAGAGATTCTTCTTTTCTCTTTCGGCACAACCCCTTTTGGCGTTAGATTCTTTGATAGAAAAAACTCAATTTTTGTACCAGTTTGCCACCCTGCTAAACACAGGTTTTTCAGTTCAGCAAAGCCTCACGCTGGCTGGACAAAACTGTAATGCATCCTTTAGACAACGCTTGCAGCAAGCCAATCGTCAAGTTGATCAAGGTCAAGATCTGTCCTCTGCCTTGGCGGCTCCACCCGCAGTCTTTGATGATTGGACACTTACTCTACTGCGCATTGCCGAACAGAGTGGTGCCCTGGCTGAAATCTGCCATCAACTCGCCCTGGCGGACGATCGCCATCATCGACATAGTCGACTCTATTTTTCACTCGGCTTTTCTGTGATCGTCATTATTCTGGGTTTACTGGCGCTCCCCATACTCTTGTTACATGAAAGCGACAATTTTCTCAGTCATCCGATTGTGTGGCTATTGGGAATATTTCTACTTGGACTCTTGTTAGCCATCGCCAACCAGTTCCCTAGTTTCCCCTTTCGCAATGAAAAGGTGCAACAAGAACTGAGCAACCTTCCAATCGTCGGTCAAATTATCCAGGCTCGTTCCATGCTTCATTTAGCCGAATTGGCTTTGCCGCTAAAGTGTGGACTTTCGCTATTAGTAGCCGTGGAGCTAATTCATGATCAAGTGCCAGATCTCTTACTAAGATCAAAATTGCAGATTGCCTTACACCATCTTCGGCTGGGCACCCCTCTCAGTCAAAGCCTACAAGGGAAGCTGCCGGCGATCGCGCTTCAGTTGATTCGCACAGGAGAAGAAACCGGAAACCTGGACGATAAATTGCAACAGATGTCCGAGTACTACAGTCGTGAATTGGATCAGCTACTCCACATTTGCCAAAGCGTGTTGAAACCGATCAGTATTTTGGTAACAGGAGCAGTGGTGGTATTGCTCGGCGTTCAAACCTTGACCACCCTCAGCAATGCTTTACCTAAATAAAGGATAAGCCTTAAGCATCCGGTAAACTCATGACCGCTCTATTCAACAAACCCTGGGCAAAATCATACAACTCGGCTTCCGATCGACCTTGCAACTGTAAATCCTTTAGCTCAATCAAGCCTTGTGATAATTCCCGCGATTGCTTGCGGTAAGTGTGGTTTGCTGCCAAGAGATCCGTAAACACTTCCTGCTCAATTTGCAATCGAGTTGCCTCTTCGGCAAGAGGCGAAGCATACTCAACCGCATCCACCTCATATTTCAGTAAAAAAATTAGCGCATGACTCAGTTGTTGCAGTTCCAGGCGTAATTTGCGCGTATCCAGTTCCAACCGATCAAAGCCAACCTGTCCAGTAATTCGTAACTCCACAATGGGAGAATCGTCGGGATTGAGCTGACCGGCATCCATTGCCTGCTGAACTTTAGCAACTGCCGATCGCGTCAGATCTTCTAAACTGTCTTGAGCACGCACCACTAACTGCAAACGCAGAGTTGGACGTTGCCGATAGTCTTGCTTCAGGGTCGAATGAACCCCTGTAGCATCGAGCTGCACCAGATACACCCCCCGCTTGTAAACGCTTTCTTCGATACTATTTGCCTCAACTGAACCAGGGTTGAAAATCCATCCCTCGACTTCATAGTTTTTGTGAATATGCCCCAGCGCCAAATAATCAACCCCCGCCTGTCTGAGCGGTAACACATCGCTATAGCGCAAAGCTCCCTGATAACGAGCAATCTGCCCTTCCAGCCCATGATGAAATAATAAAATTGTGTAAGGAGCACCCGCTGGCAGCCGCTGAATTGCCTCTGCTAATGCCGCTATCGAGCGAGGCGCAGAAGACCCATACCAGCTCGATCCCAGAACCCTGACCCCACAAGCTAGATCCAGATATCCTCCTCGTTTATCTTCCCAATCCCAAGGTTGATAAAGTAATTGTCCAGTCTCAGGATCATTCTCTGGTTCTAGCAAAATCAACAGACCCCAATCTGCCAAGTAGCGCAGCCAATTCGTTTTGGTGCCATAAGGGCGATTGTCGTGATTGCCCTCAATCGCGAGGATTGGAATTCCAGCCTCTTGCAACATTTTCAGGCAGCTTTGCGCCTGATTTAAGGTGGCAGGCTGAATATTGCGATGCTCAAACAAATCACCAGCCAATACGACAAAATCGACTTGTTCGGCGATCGCGTAGCGTTCTAGGGCATCTTGAAATGCCCAGAAGAAATCAGCAGTACGCTCTTTATTGTCGTACTTATCAAACCCCAAATGAACATCAGACACGTGCAAAAAGCGTGGCATAAGAGAATAAAATGCCCTAACTGACTGGAGAAGGTTGCCCGTCCGTTTCTGCTGCCAATTGCGCTAATCGCTCCTGTTGATCCTGACCAACACAACTCTGGATCAACAAATCAATATCCCCCTCCAAAACAGGAGATAAGCTAAAGTTCTGTCCCAACCGATGATCGGTCACTCGATTGTCTTTATAATTATAAGTGCGAATTTTCTCTGAACGAGAACCTGTCCCAACTTGCATACGGCGAGCAGAAGTCACCGCATCTTGCTGCTCCTGCAACTTCATCTCGTACAATTTTGCCCGCAAAATCTGCATCGCTCGTTCGCGGTTCTGAAGTTGGGATCGCTCCTCCATACACTTAATCCGAATGCCTGTCGGCTTGTGCATCAAGTCTACAGCAGTTTCTACCTTGTTGACGTTCTGCCCACCTGCCCCACCCGATCGCATAGTGGTCATCTCAATATCTTTGGCATCAATGTGGATTTCAACATCATCCACTTCGGGCATCACTGCAACGGTTGCCGTCGATGTATGAACTCGACCCTGGGTTTCCGTTACCGGCACTCGCTGCACCCGATGAACACCTGCCTCAAACTTAAGTTGGCTATAGACGCGATCACCCTGAATTTCTAAAATTGTTTCCTTAAAACCACCCATATCAGCAGGCGATTCGCTTACCAGCTTCACTCGCCACCCCTTACTTTCCGCATAGCGGGAATACATCCGCAGCAAATCTCCTGCCCAGATACTTGCCTCATCGCCCCCCGTCCCTGCCCGAATCTCCAGCATGATGTTCTTATCATCATTGGGATCACTTGGTAAAAGCAAAATCTTTAAACGAATTTCTAATTGCTCAAGCCTAGATTCCAGATCTAAAACCTCCAGGGTCGCCATCTCATGCAATTCGGGATCACTTGCAGCTTCCTTGAGAATCTGCTGAGCACCAAGCAGATCTTTCTGCGCCGTCTTCCACTCTTCATAAGCAGTGACAACCTCTTCCAGTGAGGATCTGGCTTTCGCAACCCGCTGAAACTCACCCGGATCAGTCGCAACATCCGGGTCAGCCATTTTGCGAGTCAACTCATTGAAAGTCTGTTCAACCGAATTGAGCTTTTCGAGTAAGTAGGCTTCAGCCATAAGGCAATCTAGAACAATCCCAAAAAGGGTGATATCTCAGCAAAATCTTAAAATCTCAAACTTTAGAGATCAAAATTACCAATGTTTGAGATTTGAGAGGCTAGGCACTACCGCTTCTTCGACTTGTGAGTATCTGCTTGAGCCTCTCCTTCGATCATGCCGTACTTCCGCAAAAACCGCTCAACCCGCCCCTCGGTGTCAATAATCTTTTGAGTACCTGTATAAAAAGGATGGTTTCCAGACCACACATCTACATGCAGTTCAGGTTTAGTAGAACCTACGACTGCAACGACTTCACCATTACAATAAACCTTTGCTTCTGGATACCACTTCGGATGAATTCCCTCTTTCGGCATAATCACTGCTCCAAAGCACAACTGCTATTCATAGATCAAACTAACTGAACCCAAAAAATCAAAACAAAATTGATTGGAAAATGCAAAAGCTTTCAATGGGTTAACGCTTCGAGTATTGAGGAGCCTTACGGGCTTTCCGCAATCCATACTTCTTCCGCTCTTTAGCGCGAGGATCACGCGTTAGATAACCCTCGATTTTCAACGGCTTCCGATTATCTGGGTCAAGCTCACAAAGCGCACGCGCAACACCTAAACGGACTGCATCCGCTTGTCCAGTCAAGCCACCACCATGCGCATTCACTAAAACGTCGTACTCATTCTCCAACCCCAGAGTTTCCAGCGGTGCCTTGGCAATGGATAAATATTCAGCGTTGAACTGAAGATAGAGATCGCCTGGTTTGCCATTAATGATGAGTTGCCCATTTCCAGGAACCAAGCGGACTCGCGCGATCGCAGACTTACGCCGACCTGTTCCCAGATATACCACCCGATCCTGTTCTGTAGCCTGCATTAATCTTGTCCTCCTGGAATCGTCTCAATCTTCAACACTTTGGGCTGCTGGGCAGCATGAGGATGCTCAGGACCCGCATAAACCTTAAGTTTTGTAAACAATTGTCGTCCCAAGGTATTTTTGGGTAGCATCCCCTTCACCGCATGCTCAATAATTCGCTCCGGCAACCGAGCTTGCAATTTGCTAAATGGCTCAGTTTTCATACCGCCTGGGCGACCAGAATGACGACGATACAGCTTTTGAGAATACTTTTTGCCAGTAACGCTAATTTTTTCAGCATTCACAACAATCACAAAATCGCCTGTATCGATCGAGGGAGTATAAATTGGCTTTTTCTTACCTCGCAAAATCATGGCAATTTCTGTGGCAAGCCGACCTAACCGTTGGTCAGTCGCATCAACGACATACCAGTTGCGTTCAATCGTATCGATAGAAGGAAGAGGAGTCTTGTTCATCAGAGGTAGGATAGCTTTCAAGCGAATTGAATCAAAGAAGTCTAATTGAGCGGTTTATGAAATCTTCAGAAAATTTTTCAGTGTTGAGCGTTATGAGAAGAATCTAACCAAATCCAAACTTTGGCTGGCTATTAAACCAAATTTCTGGCGGGAATGGCATATCCGGATAGCCGACTCTAAGGAGACAAAGCCCCTGAGCAGGAGCAGCATATTTCACGTCTTCCCGTCTTTGGGCCGTCCAGAGTTCGGTAAAGCTAGCAGGAGAATAAAGTCCTCGCCCGACCTGCACCAGCAAGCCCACCAAAAGCCGCATCATGCCATATAAAAACCCACTAGCTTGGACTTCAATATAAACGAAAGGATCTTGACAGACACATTCAGCCGCTTGCACATCAACCCACGAATGTTTACGGTTCGAGCCAGCTCGATGAAATGCTGCTAGATGATGATAACCAATCAAGGGGTCAAGCGCTTTCTGAATGAGTGAAACATCAAGCGGAGTATAGTAGTAGTGCCAAGTGGAAGCACCTACAAAAAGATTTGGACAGGGATCAGTATAAAGTGTGTAACGGTAACGACGCCATGCCGCGGAAAAGCGTGCATGCCAAGTCGGCTCCACCTGAACCGAGGCGCGAACCACAATATCTTTGGGCAGCCGGCTATTCAAAATATCAGACCAGCGATGAGCAGGAATCAACCCTGCTGCATCAAAGTGGGCAACTTGCGCTGCTGCGTGGACTCCGGCATCGGTTCGACCAGCCGCATGGAGCGCAACCGAATACCCTAAGACAGATTGAATCGCCACTTCAATCTCTTCCTGAACGGTTCGCTGATTCGGCTGACGTTGCCAACCATGAAAGTGAGTGCCCAGATATTGGATAACCAGGGCAATCCTTTTCATTGGTGGCAAATTGGTCGAAATCATAAAAATCACGCAGAATCAAAAACTAAAAGTGGGAAATTGAAGATTAACCACTTTGGAGTCCTGAGTTTCCCCCTCTTAATCTCCATCAATTCCTAAGTCAGCTCAATAATCGCCATTTCAGCATTATCTCCGCGACGGGAAACCGTCCTGAGAATTCGAGTATATCCTCCTTGACGTTCACCATAACGCGAACCAACCTGTTCAAACAAAGCATGAACAAGTTGCTTGTCATACAGATACCCCATTGCTTGACGACGGGATGATAAAGAACCATCCTTCGCAAGGGTAATAATTCTCTCGACTTCAGATTGAACAGCCTTAGCACGCACTTTGGTCGTCTTAATGCGACCATTACGAATCAATTCAGTAGCAAGTGCCCTTAGCAGAGCACGCCGCTGATCAGCAGGTTTACTTAATTGAGGGACACGACAACGGTGACGCATAATAATCTCATTCGTTAATGATGCAGTCTTAATCGCTAGAGCATCCAAATTGAAGCACTGACGATCACAACTAGGTGTTTTTGGATGATTTTTCTTGGGGTAAGGTAATTCCCAAACGATCCTGTAAGGCTTCAACTACCTCTTCAGCAGACTTCTGACCAAAATTCTTGATCTCTAAAAGATCTTCTTGAGTGTAGTCCAATAAGTCTGCGACCGAATTAATCTGTGCCCGTTTGAGGCAATTGTAAGCACGAACCGAAAGTTGTAATTCTTCGATCGGAATCTGATTAGTTGGGTCAATATCATCTTCCCGATCGCTATCTCCTGGTTCACCAGGAGTAATATCTCTCAAGGGATTAAACAGATCGACAAGAATATCAGCAGCTTGACTCAAGGCTTCATGAGGCGCTACGCTCCCATTTGTCCAAATCTCCATGATTAAGCGATCCTTCTCAAGCGAACCGCCTACATGAGAATCTTCAACGCTATAGTTCACCTTACGAACTGGCATGAAAATAGAATCAATTTGTAAGAAATCCAGGGCTGTTGCCTCATCTCGAGATCGATCAACCGCTCGGTAACCTTTTCCTTTTTCAATCCGGAACTCCATTTCCAGGGTCGCGCCCGCTGATACTGTCGCAATGTATTGATCCTCATCAATTACTTCGACCTCATGGGGCAATTCAAAGTGGGAAGCCGTTACAGTCGCAGGACCTTGAACCAATAAACGCCCAAGCTGCAATTGTGAAGAATAGCTTTTCAGCACAACTTGCTTCATATTGAGCAAGATGTCCAAAACATCCTCTCGCACACCTGGAACAGTAGCAAATTCATGACTGACTCCAGCAATACGAACAGCCGTAACCGCTGCCCCTTCAAGATTAGAAAGCAATACCCGCCTTAACGCATTTCCCAGAGTAGTTCCCTGACCACGTTCCAGCGGCTCAATTACAAACCGACTGTACTGACTCTGGTCTTCCTCAAAATTGGACTCTATACACTCAACCGAAAATTGCGCCACGGACGACCTCCCTTCTTCCTACGACCAAGCGGCAAAATTGCCCTTTTAATAACAAAGTTGCCTTTCTGATACACTGGTTCGTTCCCAAACAAGACCAATGCTTCCTAACAGCAACCACCAAACACTACAATCTCAAGGCTTTGTCAGTCGCTTTGAGATAGTTAGTTTAAACTCGCCGCCGTTTAGGTGGACGACAACCGTTGTGAGGAATGGGTGTTACATCTCGAATCAAGGTAATCTCTAACCCAGCCCCTTGCAAAGCACGGATAGCAGTCTCCCGACCCGCCCCAGGACCACTAACCATCACCTCTATTTGACGCATACCCTGGTCAATCGCTCGACGAGCAGCATTTTCAGAAGCTGTTTGAGCTGCAAAAGGAGTCCCTTTTTTAGCGCCTTTGAAACCGCTTGAACCAGCAGAAGCCCAGGAGATTACTTCTCCTGAAGTGTCTGAGATCGTCACGATCGTATTGTTAAACGTTGATTGGATATGTGCCACACCGCTAGGAACATTTCGTTTTTGCTTCCGCGGTCCACTACGCCTCGTTGGTTGTCGTGCCATAGAAATCTGCCTAATCTCAAATTGTCAATTACTTACATTGAGCAGAGAAACTTACCCCCTCCCACTAGCAAACTCGTAGATTCAAAAGAATAACGAATTAGCAAAAGACAGGAGCACTGCCTATTTCTTACCAGGAGCCTTTTTCTTGCCTGCCACAGTTCGACGACCACCTCGCCGTGTTCGAGCATTCGTGCGAGTTCTCTGCCCTCTCACAGGCAACCCCAAGCGATGTCGCCGACCACGATAGGTGCCAATGTCCATCAATCGCTTGATGTTCATCGATTCCAGCCGTCTCAGATCCCCTTCAACTTGATAGTTTTGCTCAACAGCTTCCCTGAGAGCAGCAACATCAGCATCACTCAAATCCTTGACACGGATATCTGGGTTAACACCAGTTGAAGCTAAAATCTCCTTAGCTCGTGTTAGCCCAATCCCGTAGATATATGTCAGACCAATCTCAACCCGCTTATCTCGCGGAAGATCCACTCCGGCAATCCTTGCCACTCTTTTTCTCCCTAGCCTTATCAGCTACAATCTCAGCATTCTTTAAGATAGTGTTCGGCATTCACTCTCAACCCGCAAAATAGAGACTGGGTTAACCCTGCCGCTGCTTATGCTTAGGGTTAGAGCAAATCACCATAACACGACCGCGACGGCGAATCACGCGGCATTTCTCGCAAATTTTACGAACCGATGCTCGAACTTTCATGCCTTATTCGCTCACACTACAAACACAACATTCTATCAAAAAATCATTGAATATCAAAATATTTTTTTGTCAACTTACAGTCCGATATCTATCTATTTTTTATTTTTTAGTCGGTAAGTAATCCGACCTTTGGTAAGGTCATAGGGTGTAAGTTCAACCTTAACCCGATCTCCAGGCAATATCTTGATGTAGTTGCGCCGAATTTTTCCAGAAATATGCGCTAACACACTAAAGCCATTGTCAAGGGATACACGAAACATCGCGTTCGGCAATGACTCCGTTACTGTCCCCTCCATTTCAATTAAATCTTGCTTAGACAATTGGTTTCTTCCTCAAACGCTACAAAATCCTGATCACACTCCTAACCCTCTCTAGAAGTTAAGCTCACACTTAACCCCTCCAGACAAAAAGCAAAAATGAAAGAATATCAAGTTGCTCTTGCAGTTGAGTTTAAATCAGCAGGGACTGACATAATACACCGTTTTATTCGAAATGTTTTCCTAATAAAAAGGAAAGTCGAATCAAATCACCTCTTCAAAACTCTCGACCTACCAATCCGGACATTTTTAGAAAAATGCAGCAAAAACACCTTTCAAGAATTGAAACCCTTCAATGCTAATTTTTCAACTTAACAATTGGCGATAAACACAATAAAGGGCTAGACCGAAGACTTAAGAGCTTCAGTCACTTCTGCCATTAACTGATTTCCATCAATAGAGACTAGCTGGTTAGTACTCTGATAAAAATCGATCAGTGGAGCAGTTTGATGACGGTAAACTTCTAAACGACGACGAATCACGTCTTCATTGTCGTCTTTACGCCCTCGACCAAGCATCCGAGCAATTAAAATTTCATCCGGCACATCTAAATTGATGACTCGATCGTAGGTTTGCTCAATACCCGTCAAAAGTTCGTCCAGAAAAGACGCTTGAGTAACATTGCGAGGGAATCCGTCTAAGATCCAACCGTTTCCCGCATCTTCCTGAGTCAAGCGGTTCCGAATTAAATCAATCACTAATTCGTCAGGTACCAATTCTCCCTGATCCATATAGGCTTGAGCCTTTAGTCCCAAATCTGTTTTTTGCAATACCGCAGAACGCAGAATGTCACCTGTAGAGATATGAGGAATTTTCCAAAGCTCAGCTAAAACGTCTGCTTGAGTTCCCTTACCAGCCCCTGGAGGACCCAAAAAAATTAAGCGCACCACTATTGCTTCACCATTCCTTCATAGCGCTGAGAGATAACGTACGTCTGGATTTGC
This sequence comes from Scytolyngbya sp. HA4215-MV1, assembly GCA_019359045.1. Taxonomy (GTDB): domain Bacteria; phylum Cyanobacteriota; class Cyanobacteriia; order Leptolyngbyales; family Leptolyngbyaceae; genus Scytolyngbya. Next base: position 181,063 of record JAHHIA010000010.1, on the reverse strand, counting down.
TTAGCAGTGTCGATCGCCACACCCACCAAAATCAGAAGAGAAGTTGCCCCCAAGCCTTGGAAAGTCTTAACACGAGTCGCATTTTCTACAACAGTAGGCACGATCGCGACCAATCCCAAAAAGATCGCGCCTAAGAAAGTCAACCGATTTAGCACTCGCTCGATGTATTCACTCGTAGCACGTCCAGGTCGAATTCCCGGAATACTTGCCCCCATCTTTTTCAGATTTTGAGACATATCCACGGGATTCACAACCAGAGAGGCGTAAAAATAGCTAAAGAACAAAATCAGTAGCAGATAAATGACTGCATAGAGCCAGGAAGTTGGATTGAGGTAGGTATTGACTAATTTAGTTAACTGCTCATTCTTAATGAGAGGCAACAATGGAATTGGCAGAATTAAAACTGCTGAGGCAAAGATGATAGGCATTACGCCCCCCTGGTTTAACCGCAGAGGCAAGTAACTACTCTTCTCCAAATACATCCGCCGTCCCACTTGACGACGAGCCGAAATAATTGGAATCCGTCGTGCACCTTCCTGGACAAAGACAATACCAACAATCATCACCAAGAAAACAAGCAGAAGGATAATTACACCGCCAATCATATTGCGATCGCCATTCTCAGCACTAGCCTGAGCCAAACTAATGGTCGCACCCAGAGAAGTCGGTAGCGAAGAAACAATACTTACGAAGATTAATAAAGAAGCTCCATTGCCAATGCCACGTTCAGTAATTAACTCTCCCACCCACATCACAAACATCGAACCTGCGGTTAGAGCTAAAACAGTGCCTCCCACAAACACAGGTCCCCATTCAAGTGCAGCAGGGCGGATAATAAAGAATGTAATGAGGCAACTTTGAACGATTGCCCAACCTAAAGCGACATAGCGAGTAATTTGAGAGATCTTGCGACGTCCGGCTTCACCTTCATTTTTCTGTAAATCTTCTAGAGAAGGAATTGCTGCTGTTAAGAGTTGAAGAATAATTGACGCATTAATATAGGGTAAAATCCCCAGCGCAAATATCCCTAAAGCAGAAAGACCACCACCAGAGAAAATATCCAAAAATCCTAGACCCTGGTTACTATGAAAAATCTCAGTCAGCTTGCCGCGATCAATTCCAGGAATGGGGATCCGAATCCCTAGCCGAACTAACATCAACATCCCAACCGTAACCAGAATCCGCCCTCGCAGTCCGGCAGCTTGAGCCATCTGAGCGAAGGTTTCCTGAGCAGTAGGGGTTTTATCTCGACTGACAATCATAACGAAGGAAGACCTCTCTCTATTCTCATCATGAGCCGAACGTTTGAGCAGATGAAATCGAAGCTCATCTTGGGCAAGAATTTCTAATCCTCAGACTCCAGTGTTTGACAACTCCCACCCGCAGCCTCAATTTTGGCACGAGCACTGGCTGTAAAAGCAAATGCTTTGACTGTAAGTGGCACTGTCAGCTCACCATCCCCCAAGACCTTAAGAGGTCCATCGTCACAAGTCAAAATACCTGCTTCCATCAGTGAAGAAAGGGTAACTTGAGCCTGGGCTGGCAGAGAACTTAACTGCTCCACATTAATCGTAGTGTAATGCTGCCGATTCAGCACTGTGAAGTGCTTTAACTTGGGTAATCGGCGATATAAAGGGGTTTGTCCGCCCTCAAAACCAGGACGAGTGGGGCGACCTGAACGCGATTTCTGACCACGCATACCAAATCCACAACTTGCACCTTGCCCAGCAGCAATACCTCGCCCAACTCGACGACGGCGCTTTTTAGACCCCTCTTGGGGAAGAGCATCATGAAGTCTCATAATCTTCCAGCTTATTAGTACTCGTAATGGACATGGGATGAAAAGTTACTGATGCTTCACAAAAAATCCATACCGTATTGTTCAACAAATACAGCGGGCATCAGGTGTATAACTTTTCGATTGGAATATCACGTTCTTCAGCAACCTCAGAAAAAGTTCGTAAGGTATCCAACGCATTGATAGTAGCCCTCGCATTATTCAGGGGGTTACCAGAACCCAACTGCTTTGCAAGCACATTGCGTACACCTGCCAGTTCAAGAACAGTTCGGACTGCACCCCCAGCAATTACACCCGTCCCAGGTGCGGCTGGGCGAACCATTACCTTAGCACCGCCCCCTGCACCACTCGTTGGATGAGGAATGGAATTGGATTTAGTTAGAGGAACATCGACGAGATGCTTTTTGCCATCGGCAACACCCTTTTTCACAGCTCCAATGACATCGCTCGCCTTACCTACACCCACACCCACTTGACCACGTTCGTTCCCAACAATCACAATTGCCCGGAAGCTAAGCTTTTTACCTCCCTTAACAACCTTGGTGACCCGACGAATTTGAACGACACGCTCTTGCCAGTCAGTTTCCTTTTCGCGGCTTTTGCTATTCTTGCGACGAGTTGCCATAGTGTTATCCTTAAAAATCCAATCCTGCTTCGCGAGCAGCATCTGCCAGTGCCTTTACACGCCCATGGTACAGATTACCACCCCGATCAAACACAACCTGTTGAATCCCTTTTGCGATCGCTCTTTGTGCAATAAGCTTGCCAACCTCGGTAGAAGCCTGACAATTGGCACCGGACTCTATTTCAGATTTCAAATCAACATCCAGAGTGGATGCAGATGCCAACGTATGATGTTCAGTGTCATCAATCACTTGAACATAAATATGCTGATTTGAGCGAAAAACAGCTAACCGTGGACGTTCTGCTGTACCCATTACCCGACGGCGTACCCGATTATGCCGACGGCGAGTAGATTCCTTACGACTAGGCTTCATGACTACTTCTTCCCTTTCGCACCAGATTTACCAACCTTCCGCCTAACGGCTTCACCTGCGTATCGAATTCCCTTACCTTTGTAAGGCTCCGGAGGACGCACCGCACGGATCTTGGCAGCCGTATTTCCCACTATCTCCTTATCGATACCACTCACAACAACATTGGTATTGTTCTCAACCGCGACTTGTATACCATCAGGAGGCTCGATTTGTACTGGATTGCTAAAGCCAACGTTGAGAATCAAATTACGCCCCTGTACTTGCGCTCGATAGCCAACCCCCTGAATTTCCAAGCGACGCTGAAATCCCTGAGAAACACCCTCTACCATATTGGCAACTAGCGTACGACAGAGTCCATGACGCTGACGAGCAATCCGAGACTCATTCTGGCGTTTGACCAACAACGTTTCTCCTTCCTGCTCCAGCAAGACTCCTGAGGGAAGAACTCGAGAGAGTTCACCTTTGGGACCATTGACCTTAATATGTTGCCCCTCAATTGCAATGGTGACCTTATTAGGAATGCTGATGGGGCGCTTACCAATGCGAGACATGGCTGATTCATCCTAGATTTCAATGACAATGGCGAATTGCAAAGGATTACCCAATTCTTCTGAGAGACAAAAAGGATAAACTTTACTCACCAGACGTAGCAAAGAACTTCGCCCCCCAAACCACTTCGGCGAGCTTCCCGATCAGTCATAATGCCGCTGGAGGTGGAGATAATCGCAACACCAATCCCTCCCAACACTCTGGGCAAATCGCGGCAATTAGAATAGACACGCAGACCAGGACGACTAACACGCTTCAAAGTCGTGATGATGGGTCGCCGATTCTTCCCTTTATACTTCAGGGAAACAACCAAACGACGTTTCACGCCTTCTCCAGTTTCCTCAAAATCTGCAATAAAACCTTCATCCCGCAAGACTTTGGCAATACTACGAGTCATCTTAGTGGATGGAATCTCGGTCGTTTCGTGCCGTGCCAGGTTTGCGTTGCGAATGCGCGTCAGCATGTCTGCGATCGTGTCATTAGCCGCCATAATTCTCTCTATTCCTCTGCCTCAGTTATCTCGGAAGGGCATGCCAAATTCTTTAAGTAAGGCACGTCCTTCCTCATCGGTGTTTGCAGTCGTAATGATTGAAATATCCATCCCACGAATCTGATCTATGTTGTCGTAGTCCACTTCGGGAAATATGAGTTGCTCTCGTACACCCAAGGTGTAGTTACCTCGACCATCAAAGCTTTTCGGACTAATGCCTCGAAAGTCTCGAATCCGGGGAAGCGAAAGATTCACGAGGCGATCAAAAAAGGCATACATCCGGTCAGAGCGGAGGGTTACCATCACGCCAACTGGCATACCCTGACGAATCTTAAAGCCAGCGATCGCCTTCTTAGCACGAGTCACAACAGGCCTCTGTCCAGTGATCACAGCCAACTCATTCATAGATGCTTCCAACGCTTTCGCATTTTGGGAAGCCTCGCCCAAACCTCGGTTAACAGTGATTTTTAACAGTTTGGGAACTTGATGGATATTGCTGTACTTAAACTGATCCATCAGCTTAGGAACAATTTTTTCCTGATATACAGATTTCAGTCGTATCGTCATCGTTTAGTTTCCTTAAGACCCCTGGGCTTGGTCAGGGAGTTGAACAGCAAGAGGCTCATCAATGCGGAGCATCTTAGACGAACTACAAGCAAAGACTAATCAATAATCTCACCTGTTTTCTTTAACATACGAACCTTGCGTCCATCTGCATTAAAGGTGTAGCAGACACGGCTAACAATCTTTTGCTTGCTAGAGTAAAGCATCACATTTGAACTATGAATCGGAGCTTCACTGGTTATAATTTGACCCGATTCACCCTCTTGCTGAGGCTTTACATGCTTAGTACGAATATTGACTCCCTTCACTAAAACCTTACTCGTCTTAGGAAAAGTTTTAATAATTTCGCCGACCTTGCCTTTATCACTACCCGCAACAACTTGAACAGTGTCGCCCTTTCTGACATGCATTCTGAAGCGAACGGGCTGCTTATCTGCCATCTAAAGCACCTCCGGAGCAAGAGAGACAATTTTAGTGAAGTTTTTATCTCGCAACTCTCGAGCGACTGGACCAAAAACACGAGTTCCTCTGGGATTGCCATCTGCATTAATGATGACTGCTGCATTGTCATCAAAACGAATACTCATCCCACTAGTCCGACGCAGACTTTTGCGAGTACGAACAATCACCGCTCGTACAACATCTGATTTTTTAACCGCCATATTCGGAATGGCATCTTTGACAACAGCAATGATGACATCACCAACACCACCATAGCGGCGATTACCACCACCTAAAACTCGAATACACATGAGCTTTCGAGCACCGCTGTTGTCAGCTACATTGAGGTAAGATTCTTGCTGAATCATAATGGGTCTTCCTTATATGCTAAGCGGGGGAAGCAGTGTTGAGGATATCAGCAACAATCCAACGCTTGGTGCGGCTGAGAGGTCTTGTCTCCTGAATACGAACAAGATCACCAGTACGGCACTTGTTTTCCTCATCGTGCGCCTTATAACGCTTTGTTTGGACAACAATCTTGCCATATTTAGGATGGGCAGATCGGTTCTCTACAGCAACCACAACCGTCTTATCCATTTTGTCGCTAACAACTAAGCCAACTCTTTCCTTAACTGCCATTGGTTTCACTCCACTGAAAGGACAAGGAACAAAAGATCAATTCAAGAATTTTCATCAATCTTCGTCCTTTGCCTTTTTAAGTTGCCGCTCTCGCTCAATAGTCATCAACTGAGCCAATCGGTGACGAGTATGCTTAAATTGATGGGACTTTTCCAACTGACGGGTTCCCTTTTGCATCCTGAGATCGAATAACTGACGCTTAACAGCTGCAATTTGTGCTTCAAGCTCTTGATCACTCAGGTTTCTGACTTCTTCAACTTTAGGAAGAGGCATGATCTAGGTCTCCTCCGATTCACGCTTAACAAACTTGGTTTTGATTGGCATCTTAAAAGATGCTAAACGAATTGCCTCACGAGCTGTTGCTTCTGGCACACCAGCAATTTCAAACATAATCCGACCAGGCTTAACAACTGCTACCCAAAACTCAGGCGCACCTTTACCAGATCCCATACGAGTTTCCGCTGGACGCATCGTTACAGGCTTATCAGGAAAAATACGAATCCAGATCTTGCCACCCCGGCGAATGTAACGAGTCATCGCACGCCGACCAGCCTCAATTTGCCGGGATGTGATCCAGCAAGGCTCGAGGGCTTGCAGTCCATAATCGCCAAAGTTTAACTCGCTACCCCGAGTTGCCAGACCCTTCATGCGTCCGCGTTGCTGCTTCCGAAATTTAGTTCTTCTTGGACTTAACATAGTCAGTACCTTCGATTCGTTTTGAGTTCCGAGCTTCGAGTTTTGAATTAAGTTTTAGAGAACTCACTCAAAAATTCAAATCTCGTCCCTCATCCACTCGTTCTTATCCTTCATTGGATCGATCTTCAAACTGCTGCCGACGACGCTGTTGCTGCCGACGACGGGGCTGGGTAGCAGTAGGAGCAGGTGGCTCTTCCTGCCCTGGAATAATTTCACCTTTAAAGATCCAAACTTTGACCCCCAGAATGCCGTAGATAGTGCTTGCAGTTTTGTAAGCATAATCAATGTCAGCACGCAAGGTATGTAAAGGCACACTTCCTTCACGAGTGGTTTCAGTCCGAGCAATTTCAGCTCCGTTTAAACGTCCACTGACTTGAACCTTGATGCCTTGAATACCTGCTCGCTGCGCTCGTTGAATCGCTTGTCTAACGACCCGACGAAAGGAAACCCGTCGTTCCAGCTGCTGCGTGATGTACTCAGCAATCAAAGCAGCATTGGCATCCACTTGAGCAACTTCAATGATGTTGAGACGAATCTGACGATCGCCGCCGCCCAACATCCGCTGCAATCCACTTCTTAGATCTTCAATGCCTTGACCACCCCGACCCACTACCACTCCAGGGCGAGCCGTATGAACCTCTAGATCAATTTGGTCTGCTTTACGCTCAATCCGGATCTCAGAAATGCTAGGACTCTCAAGATTCTTGAGCTTATAAGGATTGCTATTGAAGAACTGACGAATTTTCAAGTCTTCCTGCAAAAGCTGAGGATAGCGATCAGTATCACTGAACCAGCGAGAGCGGTGCTCTTGAGTAATTCCCAGTCTAAAACCAGTTGGATGAATCTTCTGTCCCACGGATGCTTCCTCTAAAAGAAATGGCGATCAAAAATGGTGGTCAAGATGAATGTCGTCCAGCTAAAAGCGTTGAAATTCGATAGACAGGACGTATTAACAAAAATAAACACAAAATTTAGCGTTCAGATAATTCAGCAGCAACCGCAACGGTGATGTGACATGTCGGCTTTCGAATCTGATAAGCACGCCCTTGTGCTCTAGGTCGAAATCGTCTGAGGGCAGGACCCTGATCTGCGTAGGCCTGACTAATGATCAGTTCAGCAGGATTAAGCCCTTCGTTATGCTCAGCATTCGCAACTGCAGAACGCAGAACCTTCACAATCGGTTCAACCGCCCTATAAGGCATAAATTCAAGAATGATCAATGCCTCTCGATAAGTACGCCCCCGGATCTGATCCAACACCCGACGAACCTTATGAGGAGACATCCGCACATAGCGGGCGATCGCTTTCACTTCTGTACTAACTGCCATCTCTTTACTCCTTTGGCTATTAGCCATCCACTAATAGCTTTTCTCCTATCGACGAGCCTTCTTATCACTGCCGGCATGCCCCCGGAAAGTACGAGTCGGGGCAAACTCTCCTAATTTATGACCTACCATTTGTTCTGTGACATAAACCGGAACATGCTGCCGCCCGTTATGGACTGCGATCGTGTGTCCAATCATCTGCGGCAAGATAGTGGAAGCCCGTGACCAAGTTTTAATCACTTGCTTATCACCTTTTGCATTCAGGTTTTCAACCTTTTTCAGCAAGTGATCGGCAACAAATGGACCTTTTTTTAGTGAGCGAGACATTCTAAATTACTCCAACAAACTCCAACCGCTGGAATCGATCAACCTAAAATGAAGCAGAAAGTCTAAGACCTTAAGAATTCCGTCCTCCGCGCCCCCGCTTAGAAGACTTACGCCGCCGCCGGACGATCAGTGCACTACTCAACTTCTTACGCTTCCGAGTTTTGTAGCCGAGTGCTGGTTTACCCCAGGGAGTCACTGGACCAGGTCTCCCGATCGGTGCACGGCCTTCACCCCCTCCATGAGGGTGATCAACTGGGTTCATCACACTCCCCCGCACTTCAGGTCGCCGTCCTTGCCAGCGCTTACGCCCTGCCTTTCCTAAACTGATGTTGCGGATATCTGCATTACCAACCTGTCCAATCGTGGCATAACATTCACGACGAACCATTCGAACCTCACCCGAAGGGAGCTTCAGCGTGACAAAGTTTCCTTCCTTTGCCGCAACTTGAGCACTGGCGCCTGCAGCTCGGACAATTTGCCCGCCTTTGCCAGGAACCAACTCTACATTGTGAACAACAGTACCCAGAGGAATATTACTGAGAGGCAAAGAATTACCAATTTCAATCGGCGAATCGACCCCTGAGCGAATCACTGTTCCCACTGCCAAACCATCGGGATGAAGGATATAGCGCTTCTCCCCATCCTGGTAAAACAGCAAAGCGATTCGAGCATTACGGTTGGGATCATATTCGATCGCCACCACCTTCGCTGGAATATTGTGCTTGTCCCGACGAAAATCAATAATCCGATAGAGTCGCTTATGCCCTCCACCCCGATGGCGACAAGTAATCACCCCTCGGTTATTTCGTCCCTTTGGACGATGCCGCGACTTCGTTAGAGATTTCTCTGGCGTACTCTTAGTGATTTCAGTGAAATCGGAAACATTCCGCTCACGAGTACCAGGGGTGTATGGTCGATAAACACGAATGCCCATAATAATTCTCTAGAGAAACCTAAATGACTACACCTCTGGGAACAGAGTGATCGAACTACCTTCTGCCAGGGTCACGACTGCCCGCTTATAAAGCGGACGATGACCGGAAAATTTGCCAACTCGACGCTTTTTACGAGGGGGATTGTAAGTGTTCACATCCACGACCTTAACGTCAAACAGATCTTCGATCGCTTCTCTAATTTGCGGTTTGGTCGCTTTTGGCGCAACTTCAAAAGTGTACTTATTTTGTTCTAAAAGAAGAGTCGCTTTCTCAGTGATCAGCGGACGGCGCACCAGGTCTGGTAAATTACGAGAATCATGTTTAGTCATCACCATAGACCTCCTGGATTTTTGCAAGGGCCGATACCGTCATGACGATGCGGTCAGCATTTAATAGATCAAAAATGTTCAAATTACTTGCAGAAATCAGCTTGAGTTTTTCGATGTTACGAGCCGACAAATAAACCGTCTCATCTCGCTCTGAAACAATCAACAGAACTTTATCTGTCAGACCCACTCCCCACCGCAGCATTGCTTGCACCAACTCCTTGGTCTTGGGTCGAGTCAGCTGTTCGGAGAAATCTTCTACAATGATCAAATCTTCTATACGACCCTGTAGCGCGGTTCTCAGCGCCAGCCTTCGCTCTTTACGGTTCATCTTCACCGAATAATCTCTGGGCTTCGGACCGAAGATTACACCACCTCCTCGCCAGAGGGGAGAACGATTTGAACCTGCACGGGCACGACCTGTTCCCTTCTGACGCCAAGGTTTACGACCGCCACCACTGACCTCAGAGCGAGTTTTCGTAGAAGCTGTCCCTTGACGTGCGTTCGCCAACTGCCGTATTAACGCCCGATGGACAATATGGGACGCACTAGACTCTTTAGCAACTCGCAATTCCAAAGGGGTTTGCCCCGCCTCTTCTCCGTGCCAGTCTCGAACTACGCAACTAACCATAATCTACCTTTTCTCTGTCCGCTCACAAGTCACCAGCGCTGAACCTAACCCTGACGACCGACCTGCTTCGCAGGCACGATATTCACCAAAGCACCAGGTTTCCCAGGAACCGCTCCTTTAATTAACAAAACGTTCCGATCGCTGTCAACACGAACCACCGTTAACTTGCGAACTGTAACCTGACTCCCTCCCAAGCGCCCTGCCATACGCTTACCCGGATAAACTCGTCCGGGGGTCGTTCCAGCGCCTGTTGAACCAGGCAACCGATGGTTCTTAGAACCATGAGCCATCGGACCGCGCTTAAAGTTATGGCGCTTTTGATAACCCGCAAAGCCGCGCCCGATACTTGTCCCAATGACATCAACTGTTTGACCAGCCGTGAATGCATCTGCTTTGATTGCTTGACCTAGCTCATAGGAACCTGGATCATCCAAACGGTACTCATGCAAATGCCGTAGTGGAGAAGCACCTGATTTTGCCAGATGACCTAGCTCCGGCTTGTTTAAAGATTTTTCTCGTACTTCACCGTAGCCAACTTGGATCGCAGTATAGCCATCCGTTTGCTTTGTCTTAATCTGAGTGACAACACAGGGTCCCGCCTGTATAACAGTGACCGGGATCGCTTTTCCTGTTTCATCAAAAACTTGGGTCATCCCAAGCTTTGTGCCGAGAATACCGACAGACACGGTACAGGCTCCCTTTCCTAGACGACTTAGACAAGTAGATGAGTCGTAAATTGCTCACGACATCAAAAGGCTCCAACAGCCTGAACCATTGGACGCGAAAGGTAGGACACACTCTTTCTTAAGAGTGCATATTCCCTTAGAATTTCTGAAAATTACCCCAAAGCCGCCCTGTTTCGCTGAGACTTAGGCAGAAGACCACCCAGTATCCTTGCGGGACTGAACTGTTTCTAGAAGGAGAAGAAGACTTTTAACAAGTATTTCTTCTCAATCTAATCTCCACATCTTAAGAGTGTAGCTCAAGAGAAGACACTTGGAATGATCAATTCGCAAACCGATCACTTATCCAAACGCTTTTCCAGACATCGGAGAATTTGGGAATTCCGAATTCAGCAGCGATTAATAAGTATAAGCGACCCACCTGCGATTGTCTACCTCTACTTTGAGTTTTTTCAATACTTTTCTTAGCAGGTAGCCTTTAGCCCAGGGGACAATTCCGCTCAGTGATTCCTCATTCAACGATTCCTAGCTACAGTCATGTCGCAATTGCAACGATTTTAGAGATGACTAGTACCTTACATTACTCCTGTGGTAGGACTTCCCCATTTTTTAACTGCTTTTAGATCAACAAGGCTGCGTAGACAGAGAACTCGCTCCTGATCTGGATAAGATAGCTGTAGTCAAAATTCGTGAATTGAAATTCTACTGGTCGTCTACCCAATGTGTCAAAATATGAAGCGTGTGGATTACTCATTCTGTCTCTAAAGCTTTAACACCAACCACCGTTGCTCTAGGAAATTTTGATGGGTTGCATCTGGGGCACCGGCAGGTTATTCGAGCTGCCGTATGTTCTGCGGCGACCTCTGCGATGGATACATTTCTATACCCATCAGTTGTTACATTTAATCCTCATCCGCAAGAGTTTTTTACTGGCCAGCGACGTACCTTGTTGACACCACTCAAAGAGAAGGTAGAGCAGTTGCGTGAAATTGGGATCAGCCAGATTGTTTTATTGCCTTTCGATCACGATATGGCAAGTCTCAATCCACATGAGTTTGTGGAAAAGGTTTTGATCGAACAGTTGAAGACAGTACACATCAGCATCGGGCAAGACTTTTGCTTTGGTCGGCAAAGAGCAGGAACTGCTCAGGATTTACAAGCGATCGCCGCGTTGCATGGGGTCGAAGTTTCTATCGTGGCTTTGCAAACTTGCAATGAGCAGCGCATTAGCAGTTCTGCCATTCGTCAAGCGCTTCAGCAAGGCGATTTAGCGCTTGCCAATCGTCTTTTGGGAAGACCTTACAGTTTGGTCGGTCAAGTGGTGAAGGGACAACAGCTTGGCAGGACGATCGGGTTTCCGACTGCAAATTTGCAACTTCCGCCTGAAAAGTTTTTACCCCAGCTAGGGGTGTATGGTGTCTGGGTTGAGATCTTAGAAGAGCAGACAACCGATCTGCTATCTGCCGAACCCTCTATTGATCGAACTTCTAAAAAACGAGCGTTACCCGCAGTGATGAATTTAGGGTATCGTCCTACAGTGAATGGGCGTCATTTAACCGCAGAAGTCTACTTATTAGACTGGCAAGGAGACTTGTATGGCAAGACACTGGACGTAAAATTAGAAAGTTTTCTTCGACCGGAGCAAAAATTTTCATCTCTGGAAGCGCTGAAAACCCAAATCAGACTGGATTGTAGCGCTGCCAGAAAAGTGCTTGAGTTGTCTTAATTGACTGCTAAACTCCCTTCAATCTGAGGTGGTGGTGGATCTACAAACTGAGGCTTGGGTCGTTTAGGGCTGACAGTTATCTCTTTTTGGAGATAGTGTTGTACCAGATGCAGCACCTGTTGAGGCTCTGCGGGTTTTCCCAAAAAATCAGAGGCACCCACTAGCTTCGCGCGGGTGCGATCGAGTAATCCATCTTGCCCAGTCAAGATAATAATCGGAGTTTGTTCAAACAAAAGCGTGCGTCGTAGAAAGCTGCAAAGATTGTATCCACTCGTATCAGGCATCACCAGATCAAGAAACAAAAGACTGGGTCGATGTTTGACAAGTTCTGCAATTCCTAACAGTGGGTTATGGATACTGAGCAACCGATATCCCGCAGGCTCCAAAATTTGTGCCAGGATCTTTCCTACCAGAGGGCTGTCATCAATACAGGCAATCAATGGTTTAGGTTGCTGCCCTGGTAAAGTTTGCGGCTGTTGAGCCGAAAAAGGCATTAAGTCTGGAATATCTCTAAAAGAAAGTACTCCCTTTTGTACCCAGGGCAATAAAAAGCGAATTACCGTTGTAATAGGTTTCTTGACTTGAGCTGCAATATCCCAAAGGGTATGTTGTCCTTTTAGGAAAGGAAGCATTGTATTGGGCAAGCTAACAAATCCAGAGCCTAGGTGTTCACTAAGAATTGGAACCATATAAGGACTTACAGTGCCTAACCCTAAAGATTGCCAAACATTCCAAAGAAGTTGGGCTTGCTGAATCACATGCTCAATTTGAGAAGAAGATAACAATAAATTAAGGGCAGTGCTATCACTGAGAGAAACCCGTCGCTTCATTGACCACTTCGGGGTCAAGGCGGAGTTGCTGACGATCGAGAAAAGCACCTCCATCAAACTGGACTGGGTAATGGCTTTTGCTTGATTTACGGATAATTGACCACAACTCGTTGCCTGACTGAGAAGTCGGTATTCCCAGGGTTCCTCTGCCAAGAGGGGTTCAAAATGAAAATGGGGGCAGTGATATTTGACAACCCGGTAGTAACGACGGATGCGGTGAAAATTCCCCGTACCGTAGACTAATCGACCATGAAAAAAATACAGTTTCCACTGTTTTTTCCCATCCGTGAAGGTCAGTTCACCTGTTAATTTTTGGGTACTAACAACCGCAAGAGTGCGAATGATATTCGCATAGCCCGGAGACTGAGATGTCATGGAATGCATGGGGGGTAGACGCAAACCCTCAACAACGAATCGAGGGATACACCTAAATTTTGGGTGTACACATGCAGTCTAAACATTCTCAATTTGAATAAAACTGTGGATTTCCCTGAATTCCTGAATCGAATCGAGCAGATTGTGCTGCCACTCGTGGTGACCCCAACGGCTCAACGGGCACAATTGCTATTATGAGTTCAATCCTGAAGAGCAAAAATTATGAGAGAGCGTGTTCAACAGTTGAGCGAAAATCTAGGGCGCACGATCGTAGGCAAGGCAGATGCAGTTCGCCTGGTTTTGGTCTCATTACTTGCTGGTGGACATGCTTTGTTAGAAGATGTTCCTGGCGTAGGAAAAACCTTACTGGCAAAGTCTTTAGCAAAATCAATCGACGGAAGATTTCAACGCTTGCAATGTACTCCGGATCTGCTGCCAACTGATGTGACGGGAACCAATATCTGGAATCCCCGAACCGGGGAGTTTGAGTTTATGCCAGGTCCGGTGTTTGCAAATATTTTACTAGCGGATGAAATAAATCGGGCAACACCTCGCACCCAATCAGCTCTTTTAGAGGTAATGGAAGAACAACAGGTCACTGTCGATGGTGTATCTCGTTTCGTTCCCCGTCCATTTTTTGTCATTGCAACGCAAAACCCAGTTGAATACCAGGGCACGTTTCCCTTGCCCGAAGCCCAGATGGATCGATTTATGTTGTCGTTGTCGCTGGGTTATCCCACCGAAGCGGAAGAACTGCAAATGCTACAACGTTGGCAGAGTGGCTTAAAACTGGAAGAATTGCAGCCTTGTATCACGCCAGAAGAATTGAAGGAATTGCAACATCTTTGTAGTCAGGTCAAAGTAGAAACATCAGTTCAGCAATACATTCTAAATCTAGTACGAGCGACTCGCCATGAGGAAGAAGTAACGTTGGGGGTGAGTCCCCGTGGTACTTTAGCTTTACAACGATCGAGCCAAGCATTAGCCTTTCTAGAAGATCGGGACTACGTGATCCCAGATGATGTTAAGTTTTTGGCGCCCCATGTGTTGTGTCATCGCATGATTCCAGCAGGCGGCAGAAAGGCGATCGCGATCGTGGAGCGTTTATTACGTTCTACCCCCATCCCTTAAGTAGAGAGGACAGTTTTTCCAGCGAAGAAGTGAACTCAGCCCTAGACAGTTTTAGTCTCCTGCCTGGGGCTGAGCTGTTTGATTTTTCATCAATTCAGCATGGATTGTTCAAAATTCAATTAATTGTGATCAGCCAGAATATCGGGAGAAAACATCTCCCAAAGTGTTCTTGAAGCAGAGCGAAAGACTGTCGTGTGCGCGTCTCCTAGACGCAAGACAATTTCTTGACCAAGCAAGCGCAGCATGTGCCGCACTAAATTCCATCGAACCTGTAAAGGAGGATAGAGCATCACACAGAGAGGAAATAGCTCTTCTTGCAAAGCTGAAAACTCCCCTTCCAGAGCACAGAGACATAGATATACCTGAAACATTTCAATATCACGAATACTTGAAATTTGCACTTGAGGAAATTTCAACAATCCACTATGGCTCTGGTAAGTCGGGTAGATTTCAAACATGCGCTGACAAATCGTTTGAGCGATGCTACTACTCATGGAAAGTAATGTTTGAACCGCGGCTAAAACCGGAGAATCGTAGGCATAGTTGGCGGCAGCTTCGTACGATCGCTGCAAAGGCATATAGAGGTGGTCATCAATCACTTTGAGGTAAGAGCCAACCAGATGTTGCTCAATGGGAGAAAGCAGATCGAGCAGCATTTGGCCACTATAGTGAAACTGCATGCTCACAAACCCAAGAACCCTGGAATCTTGGGCAGTATATTTTTTCCGAATTTTGCCAATATCTGATGCCACTGCGACAGACAGTTGTCCTGGCGAAGGCATATCCGTCAAATTTTCCGGAGACAGTGAATTGGGGTTTTGAAGTTGGGCAGAAGGGCTTGCCCAACCGGATAATTTACGAGTGGGGGTCTGCTGGGTATAGATTTCCAGCGTCTTGTCAAATAAATGGATAGTATCATTGGCGATTTGCCAGGGATCGATCAAAGTGGGATCAATATTGTGGCGCTGAACTTCCTTCGCTAAAAGAGATTCTGTTTTTGCCCATGCCTGAGCACTAGTAAACCGCAGAGCTTGCTTGAGGGTTTGACTAGTTTTAATCCGTCCTTCTACGGAAACCATTTGTTCCAGGCTGAGATCACTATTGGACGACGGATCGTCTGCATCTACCTGAAGATCTTCCACATATTTTTTTGCCCATAAATGAGCCAGAGATTGAACTGAAGAATCGGTTGTCTGCGGTACATCTTGGTGTTCAAACTCGGCTGACTGACTCATGATAGATCCAGGGAAAACTTGATCTTCGCATAGCAAGGATCAGTTTTTGCGATTTGAAACCCTGTTCTCACAAGAATCTTAATTGTGAGCAATGGATGATGAACCATCTAAAACAATTTGATTAAGCAACCTGGTTGCCATCTTATCCAACTTTTAGTGCACCAGCTCTAGTGCTCGTTTAGCTAATAATTCAGCTGTGAGTGAATTGTAAGCCATCAGTTCACCCGGACTGGCAGTGGTTTCGCCTCGTTTCCAGGCAAAGGTGTCTCGCTTGCTAGTGCTACGCAGCATGACGGGCTCCAGCATATTACTTGCTCCACCTGTCACCCCAATCAGGGCATCTCCAGCAAATAGACGATCGAACCCCGCATTATCCAGGAAACGACCATCTGACTCCGAGCAAGTCTCCCAGGCAACATCCTGAGGACGGTAGAGACGACGAGGGTTGACGACTGAAACAATCCGCACACTTAAGCCTTCTGCTTCTAGATGGGCAGCAGCTTCAAACACCGGAATCAGCGTCATATCGCCCACCACGGCGAAGACCACCTTCTTGGCATCAGGGCTTTCCGTGCTGAGAATCTCTTGGAGCACCACAGCACCTTCCTGCAAAGCTTGCTGGGCTTGCTCAAAAGTGACTCGTAACGGCAGTGGCGACTTGCTCGCGGTAATGACAATCCCTTTATTGTGCGTCGTCAGCGCCCAGTCGTAACAGATTTGAATGCTGTTGGCATCAGGCGGGAAAAGGGGAAAGACATTGCCATTCCGCATCATGGCACCAAAATATGCTTCAATCTCTGGGCGTTGGTGAGTCCAGCCATTTCTGCCTTGCTCCAGCGCACCAGCAGTAAATAAAGTAATGGTTGAAGGGGTAGGGCGGCGCAATTCTGCCATTGCTTGAGTCACCGTTTGCCAAATGGGCAAGCCATTAATGGCAAAGGATTCATAGGAACACCAGAGCGTCCGAGACCCCATGAGCGTCAGTCCGGCAGCTAATCCGGCACAAGCATCTTCGCTGAGGGGTTCGTAAACTTGCCCACCCGGTTGTTGATTGTAGAGGGGATCGGTAGTGGGATGGTTGATCTTCAATGCCTGGTTAATGTTGGCAATACCTGAAGCTTCGTTGCCATCGGCATTGGTGACAACAAATTTGGGATCGGCTTGTCCGACTGCTGCAACGATGCGACCCATCACCGTGGTAGAGACTTTGGGATCACCGCCGATCGCGTATTCTTCCAAGGGTAATGTACCCAGATCAGCCAGAGGCAATACAGATTCGGTCACAACGGTTTTGGCTGCCGGTCCTCCACTGGCGCGTTCACAATTGGTACGGATCAGTTCCCACGCAGCGATCGACAAAGCCCGTTGTTTTAATGCAGAGACAATATCAGGGTTATCCAGTGTGTGCTGAGCATAAAGATTATGAGACTTGGCACCTCTGGCATGAACACCAGCCCCTTTTAACTGCTTGATGATGAAAACAGTGAGCCGCCCCCCCAATGCCGATTGGGCAGCTTTGTCTACTGCTACCAACACAGCTTGGGTAAAGGCTAATCGCTGAGCAAAGGAGAAAGCCGTACTATCAACATAAGCACCGGGTTGATCTTGATCATCAAAATCTTTTGCATCTACCAACACCACTTCTTCAAAACCATTGCCTTGCCAATATGCAGTCATTGCTTCATTCGACTGGAGCGACACCATACTATGGTGCTCTTGAGAAAAACCATTCCAAACCAACATCGGCAAAAAGTTGGTCGCACTGGGATACGCAGTGTGGAAATGCATCATGCTGCTCATGGGGTAAGGTTCCCCCATGCCCCCATCCCCCACGGTGAAGGGAAACAGTTTGTCAGGATGCAACAGGGCAGCAGACATGGCGAAGTGTTGCCCCTGCCCGAGAGGACCCGCCGGAGCTAAGATGCCGGGGATATAACCTGAAAGGTGTCCTAGCAATCCGTGTTTTTCGCGGAAGCGATCGCGCAATTGCTGTACTGTGGCGATCCCCATCGCTTCTAGCGATCGATCCAAAAACATGGCGCAATAAAAACCAGGCGCATGATGCCCCACTTCGGTCATGATATTTTTGTAGCCCAACATCACTAACGCAGCATAAGCCTCTGCCTGACTAGCAAATCCACCAGGATGTCCAGAAGCTTTACTCGCTGTCATTTGCAAAATCAGATATCGCAAAGCATCCGCATAGAGCAACGTTTGATAAACCGCTGAGGCATCGGAAGGATCGGCGATCGCACTTTGCCCTTGCCCTATCACTGGAGTTGCACCGTACTTTTCAAATTCCGGGGAAGCCTCACCAAAATATTGAATGCCCTCGCAAAAAGCCGGAACAGTAGAGGCGGGACTGGGAGAAACTGCGGTCATGCTTGAGATACCTGTTGCAATTACGGTGTGCTGAAAAGCCTGCGGCAATCAGTCTTTGGCCATCAGCAATGCATCGGTTCAGAAAATCGAACAAAAGCAAAACTGACGCTGAAATTCAGCGACTCAGTTGAGTGTGTGAAAATTTTTCAATTCGTTCAATTGGGACAACCCATCACACACACCGCAGTCCAATGACTGTTGACGACTGACTGCCATCTACACAATAGTACACAGTTGTCTGACCAAACAGTTAACACAAATTTCAATCCCAAGGCTCGATGGCTTTCTATAGACAGAATTTTGCGTGGGCAACACCAATTTTGCCCAAAGTGATACTCCAATCCGATACTTAGCGCGTTTGGGAGTTGATCACAGGTAAGATGGGTTGCAAACCCGGGTAAGGAACCATAGCCGCCAGAAAACCGACGATCGTAAAACAAAGAATGGTGGGTAAAAGTTTGAGTTTGGTCGGTTGCATAGGGGCTTCAAAAGTAATTTTCCAAAAGGTAGAGGGCAAATTTTCGTTTCAGTTAAGAACAGGCATGACATCCTTCAAAAGATATCAATTGTTTGACTAAGAATTACGCAAATAATGACGCAATAACCATGTTACTTGCAGTTTTCGCATCCTTGTTCCTCTTAGCATCCAGCCTGATGGAATAGCCCTTAATCAGGCTTGATCAATCCAACTTTCCTTTAAATCAAAATTCTCAACATCCTGCGATCGGTGGATTCCTGCAACAGAATGTCTAATTAACTCAACCTTACAACGAGGTTTCCTGCTGCATACATCCCCCGGAGCGTTCTCCTCAGATCCCGCCGCAAGATGGCACTGTTCCATCTCACCAAATTGAGATATCTCCATCTACTTTTCTTACCCGCTTGATTACCCTGACTTTTCAGCGAAACTGACCGATCGAACCTGTAGCCGCAGCCAACGTAGCCACCGTAACCAGTTTCTTGCTGGCAGATCAAAACAGGCAAAAATATCTCCGAATGCCAAATTGGTTTTCTGATGGTGTTGCCAATGTTGCTCTGGCGTAGTGATCCAGCAAATACGACACACCCAATCAATCGCTTGAGGAGTTTGCCATCCCAGAATACTCGTGTGCCGCCACCAGACATGAAACTGCCCAAACACTAGCCCTAGCAATACCCCACCCGGTGAGAAGTGCCACAGGATCGCAGCCATTAACAGATAGGGTAAAGCACCCAAAATGCCATCTAGCAAAACTTCCCGCTTGGGTGATAAAACAGCGTAGTGGCGAAAGGTTTTCTTCGAAGAATGGTGGGTTTGCAGATGCAAGCGACCAAAAACATGTTCTGGAACGTGATAACAAAATGTGGAGAGAAAATCGCCCAAAAACAACAATAACCAGGCAATTGCGATCGCACTAGCACCAACCTGCCAATTCACCTCAGCCATAGAATCGCCTCAAAAACTCAATCCACACAGAACTGCAGCAACTTCCAGCCCCATGATGAAAGAGGCTGACAATTGCTTAGAGGCAGTCTATCGGCTCAACAGAACATTTGCGTGTATTCAAGCAGACATCTTTCTGTCGATTAGAGTTTTAACGAAGGACGCCCGACATTAGGGTGAAATTTTGTGCGCTTCATCGTTTGAGGTTATCTGCACTTCTGAGTACTTCGCTGCGTGAAGATCTCAAAAATGCAGACATCCGGCAACTGTTCAAGTCGATTGAGGTTGGTTAATCACATGCAACCCACACTCTTTCTTGCCAGCATCTTCCCACCACCAGCGTCCTTCTCGCTCATGCTGGTTCGGCAGAACCGGACGTGTACAGGGTTCACATCCAATACTAACAAAGCCCCGCTCGTGCAAAGAGTTATAGGGGACGTCATAAGTGCGGATGTACATCCAAACATCGGCAGAAGTCCAATAAGACAGTGGATTAAACTTGACCAACGAGCGATCGCCTACCGAAAAAGCGGTATCGACCTGAACAACGGGTACATTGCCACGAGTTGCCGGGTTCTGGTCTTGTCGTTGACCAGTCACCCAAGCATCCAGAGTGGATAATTTGCGGCGCAGAGGTGCGACTTTGCGAATATCACAGCATTCCTTATGCCCATCCTCATAAAAGCTGAAGAGACCTTTGGCGGTGACCAAGGCTTCCACTTGAGCAGTGTCTGGACACATTACCTCGATCGAAATACCATAGTGCTTTCTGACGCGATCGATGAACTGATAAGTCTCCGCATGAAGACGCCCCGTATCCAGGCTGAAAACCTGAATCTCGCGCTTCAGCTTGTGTGCCATATCAATCAAGACTACATCTTCAGCTCCACTAAAAGAGATAGAGATATTGTCGAACAAACTAAAGGCACGTTCAAGAATTTTTTGGGGACTTTGGCTAGACAGTTCCGTCTCAAGACCGGGGATATCTAATGCAGCAACAGGCTGCTCAGTGAACTGCGCCATAATGTATGCTCCCTTTCAAGAAGGATCGTCTGAATTGCAGATATCCATTTTATCAGGCAAGAGTTAGCAAAATGAGCTGGGCTACAGATGAACTGAATCAGCTTGCAAAAGCGCGGTTGATATTTTTGAACAAATAATTTATAACGCTGATTGTACATCAGGCATCTTTTCGACGAAGAATTTCAGCTTGCAATGCCATTGTGTAAAAACTCAAATCAACAGGAAAAGTTTTCAAGTTTCCTCATTGACCCAATATCCCGGCCATTAACACATAAGGATAAAATAAAATCGGCATCGCTGAATCAAAGCATAAATTTAGAGTCATACGAATTGAAATTTCATTCCATTCCAATTCATGCTGCCTTTTAGCAACGCTCTAAAATCTACCGATTGTCTTGACAACTTTGAAATGCTATTACCTACCCAGGTTCACTAGCTACAAAGCACGCAAACTAAGCCATACGCCATAGCGTAGCCTGGATGCACTAATAATAACCGGATTGAATTCAAATGGTATTTTACCAGTCATTTTTTGCAAAAGTTCACAGCCCGATCGATAGGCAGTTGAACTGCTATAAATATCGAATTGACACTCCAATTGGTAAAGTTCATTTTGATAGCGCATGCCCTCATAGACGGCACCATCCATGTAAAAATAAAAAAGCGTTACTGTCTGTTCATTGACCACTGGAGGAATGGTTTCCAGAATGCTGTCAAATTCATTAATAGAAGTTGTCATTTTGACAGAGATTGGCATCATAATTGTTCCAAAGAACAGAGGTATCGCAAAAGTTTATTGCAGCTTTCTCCAGCAGGTTTTAGGAAATCCCAAGGACGATATGTGACTGCACTTAGTAAGGAAAATTGACCGAAGTAAGCCAGCCATTTGCCAGGATTCATGGATAGAAAGAAAACAGCAAAAAAAACAGCAAAAAATGAATGCAAAGCACGCGAATCTAAACACCCCATAATAAATCTTAGGGCTGCAATCAGGTTTAGAAATTCACATTTAAACCAAGCTTAAGGTCTAGAAAGCGAGACTTTTTACCTCTTAATCATTAAGCCCAGAGAGTGCTCAATTATTGTCTAACGTCGATCGTCCACAGACAAATTTTAATTTGACGAATAAACATTAAAACGCTACACAATTGAAGAGTTTCAACCATCACACCACGGGCTGATGTAAAACAACTCGATTGAATTCTGTTCGATCGACATAATTCTCGAAGATTCTTTCCATTCCACTCATTTCAAGAATCATTTTTGCTTGACCATAAGCAGAACAAATTACAAATCGCTTCCCTGCCTTACGCACCTTTTGGCAAGCTAAAGCCAGCGTTCCCAAACCATTACTATCCATAAACGAGACATTTTGCAAATCAATTAACACGATCTCAATCCCACTTTCAAGGCTCATGCTAATGTCATCTAAAAGTTCTCTTGTAGTCGTAGAACTCAGAATTCGATTGGGATAAAAGACCTTAACTGCAAGCGTCTTGATAGCCTTCACATCAGATTGAGCGAGTGTTTCTCTAACAGTTCTTTGATCAGCTTTTGAAAATGGCAGCATCGTTTCAGTCCGTCCTTGCTCTAAATCTGGTTTTAGTCAATTGTTTGGTAGACTGCATTTTCTGTAAATCATCTAGCCGCTCAAGATTTTATCTTTGCTTATAGAAGAATTACACAGGCTGGCGATAGTGCTTCATAGCTGCGCATCACAGGGGCATCAACAAAAATCCCTGGTGAAATGACCGAAACACCTTCTCCAATCGCTCCAATTTTCTGTCCTGGTATGTTGAAAAAAAGACAATTGTTGATTGAGGTGGCAAATGAGACAATTGCTTCCAAAATGGTCAGAATGGCGACGCTTAAGGGTTAGGATGCACCTAGCTCGTGTAATTGAATTGAGCGATAAAACTCAAATAAGCCGAGCCTTCGAAAATATCACCAATATCTTGAAACACTACTCCAATACAATCTTGCAGGCCGGAATACAATCTCTATTCAAATCCTACAAAAGCATAATCCGCCTTATGCAAGAAAAAACCTCAAAAAAGGATCTCGATTAACTGTCTTAACAGAGCGTTGATCTTTTATCGCTTCAATTCTCTCAAAGTGAAAATCAACTTTTAGCAGCGTTACATAGTATATAGTTTGACTAACATTGCTTTCATTGCACTTCGAGAAATTCCCTAATTTTGTCAGGTATATCTACAGAAGTAATTCTACTGATTCCATCAGCCCAGGAAGCAAGTGAATTTACGTAAGTAATGTCAGAGCCATTATGGGTAAAACGTTCTCAAGCTGAAAAGCATTAACCAGTTTCTCCTGATTTTCAGCGATTCGTCTCATAAATCACCCAAATAGAATCGAATTTTCCAAAAGGATGAGAAGTGGAAATCGTATCTATTGCTACCATTCGATGGTAGCACAGAAGAACGGTTGCCTGTGTGGTTCTAACCTATTAAGCCTTCATTCACAAGACCGAAATAGCTCTTATACATAATCTTATCGATCCCTTATCTTGAAAACCTTTCTGGTTCATAACAGCCCCAAGTTTTGATTCTTTTAATGCAATAGAAAACATAATTGTGATTCAAAATTGTGAAACTATTGTGACAAGTTATGGTTCTTTTGAGAGGATCTCATCCCCTGCCCAGTATTTTTTTTACAAGATAATTAAATTTTCGTGTCCAGCGGCTTTAAGGAAGCTTAAGAATCACTATAAATTACTTGACAAAAAGATACCTAACTAAGAATATGATAAATAATATTTATTATTTGCGGTGTGCATGCCCTATTCATTCGTTGAAGTAAGCGAAATAACTTTAAACGAATTCGTATTTATTAACATCTACCCAACTAACAACGATTTTTCCAACAGCTGATCCTATTCCACCGTCTGATTCCCTAGTCCGAGATCTGCTAAAAAACCAGCCAGAGGCTTTGCCGCTGTTTTGACTTGGCAAGCACGATTTTGCCGGCAGTTTTTCCTGGCAATCCCACAGCCCGATCGGGTTAACAGGTCTGTGCTTGATCAGTTAACTGATCAATAAGTTGATGTCAACCAATATTTTGTTATTTTTTATACAGAAACATTGTTTTCATCTTTTTCCCCAAACTCAGTCGTTCCCACCAAAATTCTGTCAAGATTGGGAGAGAAAGAAAAAGCTGGTTCATTGACAAAGCTCTAAAAATTCTTGAATTCTGCCGGGTTCTACCGGATTCTGTCCGAAAAACGTTTGAGGAACGATGCTTGCTCAGCGCCATCGGAAAGCAGCAGATTACCAAGCTGGGATACTAGAGCAGAGCATATGAGAGTCAAAAGCCGAAGATTTGTCAGTCAATCAGGTGCAAATGTGTAAGTTCTAAGAATCTTGTTTGATTGACAAGGAGTGAATTGCATGAGGAAAATTCTGGTCATTGAAGATGAAAAACCAATTCTTTCCAACATTTTGGAAATTCTAGAATCAAGTGGTTTTCAAACAATCAGTGCCAGGAATGGAACCACTGGCGTGCAGATGGCAAAAGAGCATCTTCCTCAACTTATTCTGTGTGACATCATGATGCCTGATATGGACGGTTACGGTGTGTTTTCTGCTCTAAGCCATTATCCAGCGACTGCCGAAATTCCTTTTATTTTTTTAACCGCTAAGGCAGAAGCAAGTGATTTTCGCCAAGGAATGAATTTGGGGGTAGATGATTATATTACCAAGCCATTCCGACGGACTGATTTGCTAGATGCGATCGCAGCTCGACTCGAGAGAAAACGAATCACAACTCAGCAATATCTCAAGGAACGGCAACAAAGTGAAGAGTTACAAAATAAGCTAAACGATTTACGTCAACTTAATTCCACACAGGCGAAACTGCTAGAGCGTTTGACTGAAGAGCTTCGTCAACCTTTGTCGAGTATTACAATGGTTCTGCATATGCTACAAAATGCCAGTTCCGAAGTGCAACGTGAGCACTACATTTCAATTTTAAAAGAAGAATTTTCTAAAGAAATTGCTCTCATCAATCAAGTTTCTGATTTACAAAGTTTACTAACACCTGAAAACATACGACTATTACAGAATTTTAATTTACTGCAACAAAAACCAGAACTTTTTTAGGTCATTTCTTTGGGAAATACAAGTACTTTAACACTTCCCCAGATTCAGAAATTATCTTCATCTCTAATGCTCTATTTTACTTAAAAATAAATTATTCTAACTTTTTTGAGAGAAAAATTAAAAGGTAGCGATGATATGTCTTAAACAGGAGAGATAGTGGCTTCTGTCCCTAAATGCTCAACCTTACCAATCATTTCAACAGGGTGATCAACTTAGAAATTATATTTTGTGAAATTATCTCAACCATCGGGTAAGAGGGGTCGATGAATATCTTAGTGATTGAAGACGAAAAGGAGATTCGCCAAAACATTTTAGGAATTCTTGAATCTGGGGGTTTTCATACCATTAGTGCCAATGCTGGACAGATCGGACTCCAAATTGCGAAAGAGCAACTGCCGGATCTCATTCTTTGCGATATCAAAATGCCCGAATTCGATGGTTATGATGTATTGACCAAAGTTCGGCAAGATCCTGCCACTGCCAATATTCCATTTATTTTTTTGACCGCAAAAGCCGAACATCAGGAAATTCGCATCGGTATGAATCTGGGAGCAGATGATTATTTGATTAAACCGTTTCGTCGTCAAGAATTATTGGAAGCAGTTTCTGCAAGATTAACCAGACAGAATCACTTTGCACATTTTCATCAAGAAATTCAAGAATTACGAGAATTGTGTTTACTCAAAGATGATTTTTTCTGCGAAATATCGCATGACCTACGTGCACCATTAGGCAATATTCGACTAGCGCTACAACTCTTGCAAAGCATCCCCCATGATCAAGATCGACAGCGATATATTGATGTTGCTTTATCCGCGTGTGAAGATAGCTGCCAACTGGTTCAAAATTTATTAGATTGGCAACGATTGGTCATGGGTGAGATAATTTTTAATTTAGAAACTTTAGATCTTCCACCTTATCTTTCTAATTTTATTAATTCCTTTCTAATTCGTGCTCAAAACGAACAACAAATTCTAAGATTTGAAATTTTAGAACCCCTACCAAGATTAGTTTCCGATCCAATTAATTTAAGAAGGGTGTTAACTGAACTTTTAAATAATGCTTGCAAATATACTGCCAAGGGTGGAGAGATAATTTTTCGGGTTTATGCCACAACAACCGCTGATTCTGGCTCTGCGATTACTTTTTTAATTCGCAATCAGGCAGAAATTTCTCAATTAGATCTTCCCTACATTTTTGAACGATTTTACCGAGTGAATGGAGAACGCAGGGCAATGAAGGAAGGGAGTGGGTTGGGACTCGCAATAGTCAAAAAGCTAATTGAACAACTTCGAGGAAATTTACACGTTAAAAGTGAGAAAGGCTGGACGGAATTTTCGATTGAGCTACCCACCGAGCCTTTAGGAATTCAGCATTTGGCAAGTTTCACCTAATCGCTCAATCGCAAAAATAAATCCTTTAAAAAAACGGATTGAACAATAATCACATTCAGCCGGGAGCAATTGAATATTAACAGGCTTATGGTGTCTCCTTCGGCAAGGTGAAAAAGAAACTACTCCCTTGCCCCAGCGTGCTAGTTGCCCAGATTTTACCTTGGTGTTGTTGGACAATACTTTGGCAAATGGCTAAACCCAACCCACTTCCCCCTTTTTGGCGAGCATCAGAGACGCTAACTTGCTCGAAGGGCTTGAAAATTGCTTCTAGTTTATCTGCAGGAATGCCTCTTCCTTGATCTCGAACAGTAAAAAGAAGCAGCGATCGCGGCATCGACAATGGGATCACAGGAGGTTCCAGCGTTTCTGTTACAGTTTCTGCAGTGACCCAAACCGTACTATTTGGGTTAGAAAATTTGATTGCATTATTCAACAAGTTCGTAAGGGTTTGAATGATGCGATCGCTATCTGCCCAAACTTGCTCATCCACAGAGGAAACTTCCAGATAAATTTGGGCTTCCTTTGAGATCGGGCGAATGCTTTCAATCGAACGAGCAATTAAGTCTTGCACCCGACAAACCTCTTTAACAAGAGAAATATGTCCTGATTTAATGCGTTCCAGATCCAAAATATCGTTGACCAGGCGACCTAAGCGTTGTGACTCAGCGGTCGCGATCGTGATGAGTTCTTGTCCCTCTGGTAAGAAACTACCGAGTTGCCCCGTTGCCAAGAGTGCCAACGCTCCCCGAATCGAGGTGAGGGGTGTACGGAGTTCATGGCTGACCACAGAGATAAAGTTATCTTTCATCTGCTCCATGGTGCGGCGCTCAGTAATATTTTCGTACATGCGGAGGCAGTAGAGGCTACCAGTGCTCGGTTCTTGCAATAGTCCCGCAGTTAGACTGACCCATACCACCTCGCCATTTTGTTTGAGTAATCGTTTTTCTAACCGATAGAGTGGCAATTCACGGTTGAAGAGTTGCTGAAGGAGCCCTGAGTCAAGCTCGGGATCGTCGGGGTGAATCAAAGTATTGAGATTGAGTTGGGTCAGTTCAGGCTCGCTGTAACCCAACATCTGGCATAGTGCCCGATTGACCTGCACAATTTGCCCTCGCAAATCGCTCAACACCATTCCGATCGGGGCATCAGCAAACGTCTTCCGAAAGCGAGCTTCGCTATTTCGGAGCGCCTTTTCCGCATATTTGCGTTCCGTTAATTCAATCTGGAGACGACGGTACAAATTTGCTTGCTGAATCGCGATCGCCAGTTGATCTGCCACAGCCAAGACCAGATCGACCTCAAAGTCTTTCCAGATTGAGGGACAGAATTTTGACAGACTCAAACTGCCCCAAAGTTGCTGCTCAACCTTGAGCGGAACCAGTAACCAGGAACCTGGAAAAGACTGTGCCAATTCCCGATTTACGTCATCTGTTAGCTGGTCTGTGTCGTCAATTTGCACCACTTCAAATCGTTTCAGGCGAGCTGCCAAAGGATTGTTTTGATCGGCAATTTCCACGCCAAGTTTGCTAGGCAAACTAACATCTTGATCATAGGCTGCCACGGTTAGCCAAATGCCGCGATCGGGCAAATATTGCACGATATTGGTACGAGTGATATGAAGCAACCGCCCAACTTCCGCCACCGCCGTGGAAAAGATGGTATTGAGATCGAGTGAATTGCGAATCGCTTGCACAACCCGGTTCAGGGTTTGCGCGCGCTGGGCTTGCTGTTGCGTCTGCTGGTAAAGCTGCCCTTGTTGAATCGCAATCGCTAATTGATTACTGATTTGTTGGAGAAATTCTGCTTCAGCATGTTGCCACTGTCGATCGGAGGAGCAGGCATGAACAATCAACAATCCCCAAATCTTAGTCGATCCATCTTCTAGCGTCTGAACAATCGGCGCAACAATTTTGGATTTCACGCCAATTTGCTCCATCATTTGGGCAAGGCAGGCGTTGAGATCGCCGATCGCAGTCGTAGTCACAATTCGGGGTTGCCCTAAGCGGTAATATTCCTCACAATTTCGGGGCCAGCAAACATCAAACCACTCCCTCTGCTTAAGGGCAAGCAGATCGGGAGCAGTTGCTTCTTGAAAAATTTGTCCCGAACAGGTTTCGCCAGAGTTATTCAGAAATAGACGCAAAATCAAAGCTCGATCTGCCTGGAGTGTCTGTTGTACCTCGATTACCGTGGTTGCCAGGATTTGTTCCACATCCAGGGATTGGCGAATTCGTTGAGTAATCAGCCTGAGTAACTGTTCCCGTTCTGCTTGTCGTCGTAGGGCTTCTTCTGCCTGCTTTTGTTCTGAGATGTCTACCGAAACACCGACAAAGCCGACCAGTTGTCCTTGGTTATCTTGAATAGCTGCGGTCGCAGCCAAGACTGGCAATACACTGCCATCTTTGCGTTGTAAAACAATTTCTCCTTCGATATTTAAATCTTGTTGCAACCCGCTAAATTCAATCGCAATTTGGCTGCGTTGCTCGGTGGGCACCAGCATTTCCATCACCGATCGTCCCAGCACTTCTGGCGCAGTCCACTGATAAAGGGTTTCGGCAAAGCGGTTCCAATAGGTAATTTGCCCTTTCAAATCAGTCGCAATGATCGCATTACGTACTTGACTCAAAAGATTTGCCTGAAAGCGGATTTCGGCTTCTGCCCGTTTGCGATCAGTAACATCTTTGGCTAGGGTGAAATGAGCGAGTTGATCTGCCCAAGTGATGGGATAGCAGTTCATTTCAACATAGATAAGGTCACCATTTTGTTTAAGATGTCTGCACTCTACAGTATGAGGAATCGTTTTCCAGGCAGTTCCCGTCTCAATTGTCTGTAGGCTAGGGAAATCTTCGGGGGCGCAGAGGTCAATCACACGCATTCTCAAAAATTCGGTTTCCGAATAGCCGTAGTAAGCGATCGCAGCATGGTTGACCGCAAGAAAAATTCCTGTTTTCGGATCAAAAATCCACATGGGATTGGGATTATTCTCGAACAGCAACCGATATTGGCTTTCCGATCGTACCAATGCCGCCTGTGCCTGTTTGAGGCTGGTGATATCGCGTGAAACCACTAACACAGAAGTAATCGAGCCATCTTCTGCAAATTCAGGTACCAGTCGAGAAGACCAATATTTCAATTTGCCATTCACGAAGGCACGTTCTGATTCATAGGCATACTCTTTTCCCGTATCAAAGACCTGTTGCAATACCTGATACCAGGGCAAAATTTGTGCCTCGGGGTAGCTCATCTCGAGTTCAGTTTTACCAATCCAGGCATCTATGGGAATGCCAGTTTCAACGACAATCCGCGGATTGACATAACGAAACCGAAATTGGTGGTCGAACCGACAAATGATATCTGGTGCATTTTCTACCAACGCTCTGAGTTCTTGTTCCCGCTGACGCAGGGCTTCTTCTGCCTGCTTACGATCGGTAATATCAATTCCCACCGAAGTCACGACCCAGCACTCGTTGGCAGCGTCATAGCGCGACATGAGCGTGTCAGAAATCCAGCGAATGCTGCCTGCCTTATCGTAAAATCGATACTCCACATTGACCGGGCGTTGGGCAAAGATATTTTGAAACCCCGAAGAACTCATGGCTTCCATGTCTTCGGGCAACACTCGCGACAGCCACAGGTTCGGATCTGCCATCATTTCGGCAGCAGTATAACCGAACACCTGTTCGCATCCAGCAGAGCGGTACTCTACCTCAACCCGGTAATCAGGAAATACATACCAGCGAGCAATCGCAGCGATCGTCGTATTCAAAATATCGCTCAGCGTTGCTTCCGATCGTTGCCAAGCCTCTTCTGTAAGCTTGCGATCGGTAATATCCATCGCGATCCCAAGCATACGCACAGGTTGCCCTTGCTCATTGCAATAGACATGCCCTCGATTACTGAGCCAGTGAATAGAGCCATCCGACCAGAACATACGAAACTCAATCGCATACTCCGAACCGTTGAGCGCTAGCAAATGTGATTGATGCACAAAATCGCGATCGTCTGGGTGAACCGCATTGAGGAAAGCATCGTAATCGGGATAGGAACTTCCCAAAGGCAATCCCGACACAGGTCCCAAATGTTCCGAAAAAGTGGCTCGATTGGTCAGCAAATCCCATTCCCAGGTACTCATCTGAGCCGCTTCTAGCGCCAGTTTTAGCTGGGCAGCATTTGCTTGTAGCGCTTGTTCTGCCTGCTGTCGTTCTAATTCAATTTGTTTGCGATCGCTGATATCTGCCTGCACACCCACATTCACCAGGCCATGATCAGGATGCTCAAACCGAACTACCCAAATCTGAGACCAAAAGGGCGTGCCATCTTTTTTGACGTTTCGCACTTCGCAAGTGCAGGTGCCATAAGTGTCAAGTTGGTTTGCAATCTCTCGGTAAACCGTCTCAGGTTTAACAATTCCATCGTCATAGTTCAGCTTTGAAACAGGCTGCCCAATCAGTTCTCCCATCTCGTAACCAAAAATTTGGTCAAGTTTGGGATTGGTGTAAACAATCACCCCATCCACGGCCCGCACCAGGCACACCCCTTCTGCAAGGTTCTGGATCAAAAAGCTTTGCAGATCTCGTAACGTTTCTGCCTGGATGCGCTCAGTGATGTCGCGAACCAACCAACGTAGCGCGACCAATTCATGTGAGCCATTACATATCGGTGCAACCCTCACTTCCGCTGCAAAAGGTCTTCCATGACGAGGTTCTAGATACAATTGCCAAGATTGCTGTTGCCAAGGTTGCAGTTGCGCTGATAAGAAATCATTTAAGCGAGTGCGCAATGTGCGACGATCGGACAGAGGAATGAAATTGATCAGCAAGTTGCCAATCAGAAATTCCACATCGGTGGAGAGTTGCCTAGCGATCGCCTGATTCGCTTCTTGAATCTTGCCTGCCAGATCAGTGACGACATATCCATCCGGTGCAAAATTAAATAAATCTTGATAGCGCTGTCGTTCAACTAATAATTGCTGATTCTGCTGCCGAAGCTCAGCCTCAAGAACCTGTTGCTCCGCTACCAAAGATTGCAATTCACAATTGCTAATCTTTAAAGAGAGATTGGACTGTTCCAAATTTTTCAAAGCCTTCTGGGCTTTTTCCTCAATCTGCTTACGCTCACTGATATCCAACGCCACCTTAGTGACTATCCAGAAACCACTCGATTCCTCCCAAGAGGAAGTAATGGTTTCCGAAAGCCAGCAAATACTGCCATCTCGACGTAAAAAGCGAAACTCAACCGTGATAGGACGCTCCGCAAAAATATGTTCAAAGCTGGGTTGAAGGACGTTTTCCCAATCTTCTGGCAGCACTCGCGATCGCCACAACCACGGGTCTGCCAGCAGTTCTACATCCGTGTAACTATAAACCGCTGCACAGCCTGGAGAACAATAATCAATCTCGCAGGTATCGTCTGCAAATAACCGCAACCGAGTAATCGCGGTTCGGGCGTTCTTCAGCACCGCTTGGAGCTGTGTTGCCGATGATTGCTGACGGGATTCACTAGCTTCCAGGGCTTGGGCAAGTTGCTGACATTGCAAGGTTGCTTGTTGAAGTTCGATATCCCTGTCATCCACCGTTTGCTTGAGCTGCGTAATCAGTGAACATAATTCAGCAGGATTAAATGCCTGCACAATCTGGCTCTGGGTCACAACCCCAACCAATTGGTTATGGATATCCATCACCGGCAAGTGGCAAATCTGGTGCTGACGAAATAAATTGAACGCAGTAAAAACCTCCCAACCATCCGCCTGACGCAATGTAATGACAGGATTCGTCATTACTTCAGCCGCGGTTACCCCCTCCAGACTACGACCAAGTTCCACCCAACGCGCCAAATCCTGCTCGGTCAAGATTCCCAGCAACTGAGCATCTTGCATCACGAGAGCACAGCTAGCCTGCGCAGGCGTAGGCAAATGAGGGGTCGAATGGTTGGTTCTGAGCAAGTTACCCGATCGACCCATTAAGCTGAGTAAATCAAGAATGGGGCGGGCTGGAGAAACGATGAGAGGATTGCGATCGAGGACTTGCTCTAAGGTTAGAAGGGTGGGCGATGAAACACGCTCGGTCATAAAAGGGCATTACGAATGGTGCCAAATTGGAGGCTGCAATCCCTGAAGTTCTCGTAAGACAAACCGCTAGTGTCGAAACAATCGCCGTTAAAGAAATTTCCTACTCAATGATTTTGCATACAGAAGCATCACTGACCAACACCATCACTAGTGGCACTCAGTCTGTAGAGAAGATTGACAAAAGACCTCGGCAGTTTCCTAAAAGATCTGCCACTCTCGCAAGGGCGCAAGGCTTTGTACCTTTACAGCCAAGTCTGCTTTGAGGAGCTTTATCGTCAAAAACTACCTTAGTTAAGCAGTTTACTTAATAAGTAATGTTAAAAAAAAAGATTTAACAGTCTGTAACATTTCAATTCTAAAGAGAGATCCTGAAATTCTTGTGAAATTGTCAAAAATTCGATCGTGGGCGGGGACATGGGGCTGGGGCTAACTTCACTTCGATTGGAGAACTTCAATACAATTGATTCAATCATCCCGGAGAATCATCCGGAACGGTCGTCCAAAGTCAAAAAATCATAGGCAGTCTCATCAACTAAGTAGAGAAAATTCTGCAACTTCACAAATCATTTGCACATTACTGCCGTCCTGGGGGTACTGAGCCGTACCCAGACTGAATTTGAGTTGGACTTGGCCCACGGCTGAAATCGGCACACCTTTTTGCGCAAAATCGGCGATCGCAACTGACACTTGTTGAAATGCATAACTCGAAAATTTGTTGCACAAGGCGATCGCAAACTTATTACCACTCCAACGTGCCAACAAATCTCCTTTGCAGAGGATTGGGTTGAGGGCACTCCCGACCTGGTGTAAAACCGCATCTCCGACCGCATATCCATACTGATGATTGATTTTGTTGAGACCCTGAATGCTCAGAATCACCAGTGCAATGGATTGATTGCGCGACGCTGCTTTTTGGATGAGCTGATGCAGATCACGGGTAAACTTGACCCGATTAGCAAGCTGAGTCAACCCATCGCGTTCTGCCAAATGTCGCCAAAACCGTTGACGTTCAATACGACTCATGACCCGCGTAATTAGCTCTGGTGCAACTACAGGCTTACACACCAGGTCATCTGCCCCTGCCAAAAAAGCTCGTTGCACCGTTTCAGTATCTCGGTAGGCGGTCAGAAAAACGATCGGAAGACCTGCCCAATCAGGACTATTCCGTACACTTTCACAAAGTTCCAACCCATTACCATTGGGCATCACCACATCTAGCAACAACAAATCTGGATTAGTCTTCTCCAAATACTCCCAGAATCGTTGAGGATCAACAAGGGTGGTTAAATGAATTCCCCAAGGTTCTAAAACCGTCTTGAGGTTTGCCAGCACATGGGGATCGTCATCCACTGCCAGTAACCGAACTGAATGGGTGGATTCAGGCAAATAGAGCACATCCACGAAAGGTGAGGGATAAGATTGCGTTACCTGAGCCGCTCCAGCCAAATCTTGAGATAATGCGGCAAGCTTTTCTGTCAGGGATGCAATGCGCGTTGAATCGAAAGGACGATCGTCCCGCAACAGTGTTTCAATCTGGCGAGACAATTCCGAACTGAACTTGAAACCATAAGCCCCAACCGTTCCCACCAGTTTATGGGCTTCGGATGCCGCCTGTTGTTGCAGTTGCGGATCGATCGCCCCCATTTTCAACCGATTCAGCACTTGCTCTAGAAAAATAACCCGCTCTAACATCTCGGGTTGAATATCATCCCAGGCTTCTGCCAATGCCTGCTGTAGCCGACCGACTGTTTCCAAAGGGTCTGCAGTTTCTGCGATCGGTTCCCCTTCAACCAATAACTCGGCAGATGTTTTTTCCTCTAGGGGCTTTAACCGATAGCCCAAACCATACACGGTTTCAATCAGATCCTCGGCGCCCACCATCTTGAATTTTTGGCGCAATCCTTTAATATGCGCTCTAACCGCATCCTCAGAAGGCGGATCTTCAAACGACCACAGGTGTTCCAAAATCGCACCGCAGCTGAACACTCGCTTAGAGTTACGCATAAATAACTCCAGCAGCTTGTATTCTCTCGGTCTCAGCGGCAGCAACTCTCCCGCATGACTCACTTCACACGTAATAGGATCTAAGCGCAATGCCCCCCAAGACAAAATTGCAGGTGCCAACTCTCCTGCCCGCCGCAAGAGCGCCCGAATTCGAGCTAAAAACTCTTCCCAATCAAAGGGCTTAATCACATAGTCGTCCGCACCCGCATCCAGACCCAGCACCTTGTCACTACTGCTATCGCAAGCCGTTAATAACAAAATTGGGTTAACATACCCTTCTTGCCGCAGCTTCTGACATAAACTGATTCCATCAATACTCGGTAATTTGACATCTAGCACAATCAGGTCGTACAAACAAGACTGGGTATATTCCCACGCCGATTGACCATCCGTTGCCACATCAATTAAATATTTTTGTTGTGCCAAAACTTTGGCAATTGCCTTAGCAAGATTAATATCGTCGTCTACTACTAAAAGCTTCATACTAATTCAGGAAGAAAAACTTTAAGA
The DNA here is from genome assembly GCA_019359045.1 of Scytolyngbya sp. HA4215-MV1. Classification (GTDB taxonomy): domain Bacteria; phylum Cyanobacteriota; class Cyanobacteriia; order Leptolyngbyales; family Leptolyngbyaceae; genus Scytolyngbya. The sequence continues at coordinate 146,446 of JAHHIA010000010.1, read as the reverse complement.
AAAAATGAAGCAAGCATTGATAAGAAAGATTCAAGGGAACGAACTGAAAAAGTAGCAAACAACACCTGCAATATCACAAATCATTAATCTTGCAATCAACAATACTCATCTGAGAGGTAAGGGGGTGTACCAAGAAAGGTTCCCCACAAAAATCCCTCTCACAAGCCAAAGCGAATTGCAATCGCTATCTTTTTCACAAGATTTCCAAGATTGACAGAGAACATTCCTCCTAAGATTTAAGAAATCTTCAAATAACATTCAAAGGAGCTTCGCTTTGCTAACAAATCAATAAAAATAAGTCAAAAATCAACCATCCGTTTCACAAGTTTTTCAAGTCTCTCTTTTAGAATGACGACAACACACGAATAAATCATAAGCTGGAGAAATTCTGGACTTCCCTCGCCTATTGTTTATGCCATTATGGAGAGTTACCATGCCCACTTACAGTGATAGCACGGTTGATCTAACCCCTACAGCAGTGAATCCGTCCTCTCCATCCTGTCAAGTCAATTCTATGACTAGGCGAGTTTTATTGATCGATGACGAAGTTCCCCTTCGGAGAGTCACACAGTTGACCCTCGAAATTACCGCAGGGTGGCAGGTGCTGGCAGTCGGTTCCGGCTTAGAAGGGCTGAAACAAGCAGAGATAGAACATCCTGATGTCATTTTGCTGGATCTAATGATGCCAGATATGGATGGCATGGTCACACTTACATTGTTGAGAGAAAATCCTGAGACGAGATCGATTCCGGTCATTCTCTTGACCGCAAAAGTCCAAACCATGGACCCTCTTTGGCTACAAAAATTAGGGGTTGTTGCGGTGCTGACCAAGCCTTTTGAACCTGTCCACTTAGTTGAGCAGATGAAGACTGCTTTGGGCTGGAGTTGAAATCAGTGTTACGACTTGTCCAAATCGCGAAGGCTGGTATTTGAAATATTTTCCTTAAAGTGCAGTGATTGCTTGCATTCTAGACTTACCCCAACCACAAAAATCTATCTACACAGTCATGAGTTTTGACCCGATTTCTGAATTCTCTCCCTTTCTACAAGAGCCTTGGTGTGATCCAGGAACCAATCTGATCCGGGATTCCATGGATCTTTTTTTTGGAGAATTGGAAGAGAACGGCAAAGCAGAAAACTGGCAATTCCCAAATTGCTCACAAAATATGAACCCGTCTCCATGGCAGTTCAACGCCTGCACGATCGTCATCAATGCAGGTCTAATTATCTTAAATGATGATCTGCAATGTGTTTATATTGATGAGAGTCTTGCCAGAGTGAGTGGCAAAGCTGCCACAGAACACTTGGGTAAACCCGTTGGTGACATTTTACCTGACCAGACACAAGCCCTGGAGCACATCATGCAAGAGGTTTTAAATTCTGGCAAACCCTTCCTGGGCTATGAACTAACAAGCAACGACTCTCATGCTTTGGCAAACTCTCATCGCTGGTTAGTTTCTTGCTACCCACTCATTGGGCAAAAGGGCAAGACTTTGGGGATTGATTGCGTTGTGCTTGAATCTTGAGGTGCATTGAGCCGTTAGTTTTCTTGTCCTAGTGACGCTTTTTATCCCGTCAAGGGAATATCAGCGATCGCACGGTGCAACCTTAGCCACCTATGCGGAGATGAATATCATGACCACCTGTATAAATCTCAATGAAGTGCGAGTGGAAAAGCTCAAACAGGCAGAAATGCTACTCCGTCAAAGTCAAGCTTATTACCAGGCGATCGTCAACGATTGCACAGAACTGGTCATTCGGTATACTCCTGATCTAAGGCTAACTTTTGTCAATAAAGCCTGTTGCGACTTTTTTGGCAAATCCCGGGAGGAAATGCTTGGGCATAGTTTGCAATCAATTATGGCAGAAGCCGATTACGAAGTTTTAAAACAAAGAATTCAACTCCTCACTCCTCACAACCCGGTCATCAGCAGCGAGGAAAAATGGATCTTACCGGATGGCAGAGTCCGTTGGCTCAATTGGATCGATCGCGGCTTTTTCAACGAGCCAGGGGAATTGATCGAGGTGCAAGGCATGGGGCGAGACGCGATCGCCTACGATGACCTCAAATTTCACTTTGTCTCTATGATCTCTCATGAGTTCCGCACACCTCTGACCGTTGTGCAGTCTGCCTCCGATCTCTTGCAGCTGAGCCATCCGCCAACCGAAGATTCAGAAAAGTGCTTCCAGCAAATTTATACTGCGATCGAGTACATGGTTACCTTACTCGATGACTTGCTACTCTTCAGTACGATCGAATCAGGCAAACTCCGCTTTCAGCCAGACTACTTTAGTCTGAGCGATCTCTGCTCACGTTTGATCGAAGAGTTTCAAATGATGATCGGAGCCGAGCATACCTTGACTCTAAGCCAGCCCAACCAGGCACAAGTCATCTGGGGAGACCCTAAACTATTCAGACAAATCTTGACCAATTTACTCGCTAATGCGATTAAATATTCTCCCAACGGGGGTAAGGTTTCTGTCCTGATTGACTATCAGGGAAATCATGCTATTCTGCGTGTAAAAGATGAAGGGATTGGTATCCCTGAGGACGCGCTTGACCGATTATTTGAGCAATTTTACCGAGCCAGAAATGTTGGAGATATTCCGGGATCGGGGTTGGGATTAGCGATTGTCCAGCAATGCGTTGATTCACATGGCGGAAAAATCGTTGTTGACAGCGAAGTGGGGATCGGTACTACCATCACTATTGCATTTCCCTTACATCCTCGATTTAAACCTGAAAGAAGATAATTCGTTTATTCTCTCTTAAAGCATAGCTCTCTCGAAACTCGGCTTCAGCGATTGTTCAACAATTATTCTCCGCATTATGTTGCCAAACTGAGTGATGCGAGGAATCATAACTTTAATCTTGAAATTCCTGAAGATCCGCTTAGTTTCATCTGCCGAGGAGAGGGTTTTGCAGTGACCAGTCAGTCTACGAATCCGAATCAGGAAACATCCGCGACGATCGACCCTTTGCTATTAGCAACCTGCCAGCAGGAACTGATGGTACTGCGTCAGGCAAACCAACAACTGCGAGCGGAACTCGCCGAATGTCAACGCGAGAAAATCGCTATGCAGCGATCGGAAACGATTTACCGTACCCTCCTCGAAAATTCATCAGACTGCGTCTGCCACCTGGATTTGGAAGGCAACTTTCTCTATATGAACCAGGGAGGTATTCGCATCAATGAACTCGAAGATGCCACTCAACTCTACGGACAACCTTGCACTCACAACATCCAGCTCGAATACCACGCTTCTATGCAGGCTGCATTAGCACGAGCACGCCAGGGAAAATCTACCAAACTTGAATATGTCTCTATCAATAAACAAGGTCGCCAGTTGTGGTGGGAAGGAATTGTCAGTGCCATCAAAGATCACCAAGGCAATATCATTGGGCTACTGCGAGTCTCCCGAAATATTAATCAAAAAAGGAAAAGTGAAGACAACCTCCATCAACTTAATGCAGAACTAGAAGCCAGAATCGAAGAGCGAACCCAAGCACTCCGCGAAAAAAACAGTGAACTTCAAGCCATTTTAGATAACTCTCCCGCTGTCATCTACATCAAAGATACCCAAGGCAGATTTATCCGTGTCAACCACCACTTTGAGACCCTCTTTCATCTCACTGAAGCTGAGGTCAAGGGCAAATCGAATCACGATATCTTTCCGAAAAAAGTTGCCGATGTTTTTTGGCGGAACGATCAAAAGATATTGCGTACAGCTAGGGCAATCCAGTTTGAAGAACGAATTCAACATCATGACGAAGTTCATACCCATCTTTCTCTTAAATTTCCTTTGTTGAATGAGAAAGGTGAGCCTTACGCCATTTGTGGAATTTCAACGGATATTACTGAACTGAAGCAAATGCAGGAAGCGCTCCAGCGATCTCAACAGCTTTTGCAGTTAGTTCTCGATACAATCCCGCAACGCATTTTTTACAAAGATCTGAATCATCGTTATCTGGGTTGCAATCGTGCTTTTGCTGAGGATGCGGGTTTGCAGTCGCCTGATCAAATTGTCGGTAAGCAAGATCAAGATTTGCCCTGGCAAACATACGCACATCTATTTAACGCCGAAGACCAAAGGATCATCGAGCGCAATACCCCTAAACTAAACGTTGAAGAGCCAAAACTTCGGGCTGATGGCACAACCCAATGGTTGAGAACGACTATCATTCCCCTGCACGATGAGGCGGGTAAAGTGTTTGGGGTGTTTGGGTGTTATGAAGATATCAGCGATCGCAAACAAACTGAGCAAGCTCTGATGCTTTATAAAAAAGCCGTTGAAGGCTCCAGTGACGCGATCTCATTTGCCGACCCTGCCGGGAATCACTTTTATCAAAACCAAGCATTTTCTCAGTTGTACGAATGTGCTACTCCTCAGGTTTTTAATGAATTTGGTGGACTGTCTGCTACTTTTACCGATGCAGCCGTTGCCCAAGAAATTCTGGACATGACCTTGGCAGGCAAGGCTTGGGTTGGAGAAGCAGAGCAACGATCACGCCACAATTACATCATGCAAACCCTAATTCGAGCCTATGCCATCCGGAATGAGCAAGACGATGTAGTGGGGTTGGTCAGTGCCATCACTGACATTACTGAGCGCAAACAAGCCGAAAAAGCTTTGCAGCAGTCAGAAGCCCAGTTACAACAACGCGCCAAACAGCTCAAGCAAACGCTGCGGGAATTGCGCGCAACCCAAACTCAACTGATCCAGACGGAGAAAATGTCTAGTCTGGGACAACTGGTGGCTGGCGTTGCCCACGAAATCAATAATCCTGTTAATTTTATCCATGGCAATTTGGAGCATGTTGGGCAATATGCAGGAGATCTGCTGGCATTAATCGATCTCTATGAGCAGCAAATCTCCAATGTGCCCCCTGCCATTCGACAGCAAATTGACGACATTGATCTAGAGTTTATTCGCGAAGATCTGCCCAAAATCCTCTCGTCTATGAATCTGGGTACCGATCGCATTCGAGGGATTGTCCAGTCGCTCCGCACCTTTTCCCGATTGGACGAATCGGCAATGAAAGAAGTCGATATCCATGAAGGGATCAACAGCACCCTGGTGATTTTGAGCAATCGATTGAAAGCCAAACCCGATCATTCTGAAATTCAGGTGATTAAAGAATATGGCACCTTACCAATGGTGGAATGCTATTCTGGGCAGCTCAATCAAGTATTCATGAACATTTTATCGAATGCACTGGATGCCCTGGAAGAAGAAAGGGCGAGCGGGAAAGAGAACCCCACCCCCTCTATTTGGATCCGGACGGAAGTGGTCGATCCCCAGTGGGTTCGCATTACGATCGCAGACAACGGACCCGGCATGGCAACCAGCGTCCACAAAAAACTCTTTGATCCATTTTTTACCACCAAACCCGTGGGCAAAGGCACTGGCATGGGCATGTCCATCAGCTACCAGATCATCACCGAAAAACATGGTGGCAAATTGATCTGTCAATCTGCTCCCGGTGAAGGGGCAGAATTTATCATCGAAATCCCGATTCGACAGTAGTAAAATTCACATCCCTTTCCTCTATTGCCTCACCCCTCACGGCCTCTCGCAAATCGACCTGACTCAGATCAATCTCACTCAGATCCGCCTCTGTCAAAATAGCCCCTGCTAGCACAGACTGCCCTAAATCAACCCCGCGCAAATTTGCCCTCGATAGATTGGTACGACTAAAATTTGCTCGCCGACAGGTTGCTCCGCGTAGATTCGCCACCTGCATTTTTGCATCCGTAAAATTGGTGTGATTCAAATTCGACCAGGAAAAATCAGCTCCCAATGAATTCGCTTGAGCTAAATTTGCCCCGAACAAGTACGCCGCGCCAAAATGGACTTCCATTAAATTCGCCTGCTCTAAATTGGCACGATAAAGTTGTGCCTGACTCAATTCTGCTTGGTATAAATTAGCGCGGCTCAGGTTTGCCATGCCCAGATTTGCCCCAATCAACATTGCCTCACTCAAATTTGCTCGACTCAAATCTGCTTTATCCAAATCCGCTCCGCGTAAATTTGCCCCGCGCAACTCCGTCGCGCTCAGATTAGTACGGCTCAGATCTGCCTGCTGCAAAGAAGCAATCTTTAAATCTGCACCTATTAAAATTGCATCATTTAGAATCGCGCCATTCAAGTTCGCTGCGATAAGAGTGGCATTCACCAACTCTGCCTGACTCAACCTGGCATTGACCAATTTGGCACCTGCAAGACTGGCATCGTTCAGCCGCGATCGCGTCAGGTTCGCATTGGTCAGATTGGTCTGATATAACGCCGATCGACTCAGGTTGACATCGCTGAGATCCACTCCCTCCAGTTGCATCCCACTCAAATCAGCTCCACTCAAATCCAGCACAACTTGAGTTTGTTGGGTGCGCCATTCATTCCACCGCACCACACCTTGTTGCAACCACGCTAAATGTTCTAGATTTGCCATCCTCCAACCCATCCTACAAGTCATCAGGTCGGTCTACCGACTTGCATTATTCCCGGCGCATCTCATCAGGGTGGGCGCGCCCTGTCAGATTTTCCATGGTTTCGACCACGGCCCGTGAAGCCGCAATAATATCTCGTTCTTCTCCGCCTAGATACAATCGACCAAAGCTCCCCACCGCCGAAATTTGCAAGATATTGATCATGGCTGCTTTTTCTGCCTCATTGGCAGCCAGAGCAGCATAAGCAGCGGGCTCTACTTCAAACACATAAAGCGTCTGTCCCGATAGGATCATCTGCCCACGCCGATTACGGTTAATCATCTGGGCATGGTGCGGGTCAATATTGCGAATAATTTGGCTAGATAGCACACGCGGTTTGAGGCAGTCTTGCCGTCTCACACCCAGCGCAGCCAAAATTGCTTGCCCTGCTGCTTGAATTTCTCCCTGATTGCCAGAGTGCAGTTCTAACAAGCCGTATAGACGTTCGACGACAAGCACACCGGGACGTACTACCGCAGCCTTCAGCGCAATATCAGTGATTCGGTTAATTTCAATCCCAGGTGAGATCTCAATCCACAGGGATGCATCTTTTGGCAAAGGCAAAAAGCCGATCGCCACTGTCCCCATGTAGGCAGCATGTTGGGGCTGTAGGCGGTCGATATAAACGTAGCTGCGTAGATCAATACCCAAGGTTCGGTCTAAATGTGAACAAGCTAGTTCAGTATAGGGGTTTCCAGGGTTAATTAATACAAAAAGTTAAGGATACGGACAAGGATGAAGTTGGAAGTAGGGTTTGTCAGTGTGACTCAAGAATCAAAGCGTCGAGGACTTTGTAATCCACTTTACCCATCTATTCCTTCATCCCTGCTGCTCGACCTTAGTTAGCACTGTGACCCGTCTTAATTTGGATCTGGGGAATTGAGAACGACCCGATCGAGTATTGATAAGCAACATAGCCTACCCCGCCCAAAAGCACGATCGCGAGAAGAGCACCCAGGATACCATCTGCCGAAGCTTTACGAGAGTTCTTGGCAATGCGATCGTGTTGTCCGTCACGGTAACCCCGCCAGTAATCAGCACTTTCGGCGGTCGCAGACTGAGCGGACTGGCGATTAGGCAACTCCAATTCGCGTCTATTGAGTTCACGCTTGTCCAGTTCTGGCTTTTGTAGACTTGACATCAGAATTTCGGTAGAACGCGTCATGATTTAGGAAATTTGCAAATTTTAGGCATTCGCACACTTCCCATACCTAACCTAAGTTCTCTGGCTTGCGCTTGACCTCTATCGCTAGACTCATTTATCTTTTCACAGAACGAATAAAGAATAATGTGCTCTGATGCTTTCAATGAAGTTTCTCTTTTGCAAATAAGAATTTAAACATTCCGTTACATTAGCTCAGTTTTCTAGAACATACTTGACGATTTCTCATCTTTCTTTTGATTTAGAGTCTATCTGCAAAAAGTCAAAATCGATTCTTGATATAGTTTATAGCTTTTTCCGGCAGAGCCTTGAATTTATAAAATTCTGAGAAAATTATGTCGAAATATCATAGTTTGACATTTTGACTAATAAATGTTGCGGGTGATTGATCCCCCTGCTAGGGTGTGCATAGAAGCTTGTTTTGATAGCTGCCGCCTGTAGGAGGTTTAATCTAATGTCTTCCATCGCTTCCGATCTTTCCCGATTTTTCTAGTTCTAAGGGAATTAATATGGGATGTGTGACCCCGACACTTTCAAACTTGTCCGGTTGTGATCCCTTAAGTGATGTGTAACCTCGTCTTAAGCTCATCTTTGCAAGTTGTTATTCTGCAACCACCCTGTTGATGCAACATTTCTAAAACATTACATTGTCTTGCTCGACATCGATTGCTTTGGTTTGCAGATTGCTTGAATTTCTGACTTCGTTAACAGTGTTTTGACATTCGCCCTCTGGTTTTGGATCAGATCTGTCTCACACTGCAAAGTTCGCTCTCATGACTGTCTCCACTCAATCGAGAAGGAAGTCATATTTTGTCTTGCTGCGTTGCCAGAGTCCTGCTTTATCCAGTGACTCAGCACGCCAATTGGCTCATAGCAAGACCTCAACTTAGGAGGTTTAGTCTCATGCATATTCAGGGAAAAACCGCTCTGATTACAGGTGCTTCGCGTGGCATTGGACGGGCGATCGCATTAGAATTTGCCAGACAAGGCATTCAGCGATTGTTGCTCGTTGCCCGCAGCCATCAGCGACTGGCAGAAGTTGCCGCCGAAATCGAGGAATTTGGCACAGAAGTGATTTTGTTCAGTCTGGATTTAACGCAGCCTGTTGAAGTTAACATCGCTGTTGCTAGAGCTTGGCGCGATTATGGCCCCGTTCACATTCTGGTCAACTGCGCTGGAGTTGCCCATCAATCTTCGTTCTTGCAATCACGCTTGCCACATGTGCAAGAAGAGATCGCCACTAACTTGATTGGCATGTATACCATTACTCGTCTGGTTGCTCGACGCATGGTGGTTCAACAGGAGGGAACGATCGTCAATGTTTCCAGCCTCATGGGACGGTTGGCGGCTCCCACGATGGCAACTTATTCAGCAACCAAATTTGCCATCCTGGGCTTTACTCAGGCGCTACGGGGCGAGTTGGCAAGCCATGGCGTTCAGGTCATCGCGCTATTGCCTTCGCTCACCGATACCGATATGGCGCGCAACTTGGAGTGGTTTCGTTGGATTATCCCCATGATGCCCGAACAAGTTGCAAAAGCCTTGGTTAAGGGGTTAAAACGCAACTCCACTGAAATTTTGGTGGGCTGGCAAAGCTACCTGGCAATCTGGTGCGATCGCATCGCCCCGCCACTGATGGAAAAAATCCTATGTCTCGCTGCTCCCCTTCCACGGTAAGTGGAGGGAAAGTCCTAGGAACCTGGCAATAGGGATAGCGTTTGTCACTCAAACACTATCCCTATTGCCTAGAAGCCTCTCAATTGAACTTTTTTCGCCACGTTGTTCCACAGTTTGCTGTACTCGTTGCCAGAGCCGACTGTTCTGGCGGTAGATACCGAGCGCATGAATGGCACCTTTAGTAATTCCCATGCTCCCACCAGCTTTGCCACCCTCGCAACTGCGATCGAGAATTTGCTAGCCAGAACACGACGTAGGATTGTCAACCCTGCTTCCGAGGTTGGTTCATCCTGAATTTGAGCCAGCGTAGCCATCAGCTCTTCTAGCTTGCGAGATTTTGCTATATCTTTATCGCTGCTACATGCAGCATTGTAGGCATAGGCTGAACCTGGCAGCAGTCACCACGAACAAACTGACAGGAAGGAAGCTACAAAATTTGATGTAATGAAATTTGGATGAATCTTACCTAAAACCCATGGAGAAGTCACGTTGCTAGCTCTAGAAAAGAGAAACAAGCATGAAAAAAAGTCTTTTCATATTCCTTCAGGTTTAGTATGAGCTTAAAGATGCCGCCTTAAATCTACGGTTCTGGGCAAACATCGTGGCTCCCATCATCCAAACTTATCCATTAATCCTTGCATCTGACATTTCGGTTTTGGTTGCTATCAAAATGATGAGCCAAGCCCGAACCCACTATGTTCTGGTAGTCGAACAGGAACACCTGATCGGTATTTTTACTCAACAAGATCTGGTTCAGAAAATCGCCCCTGAGCTCGATTTATCGGCAATCCCAATTGCCAACTTTATGACCCATCCCACGATCGTCCTCCAAGCATCTGAGGTCAACACGCCCTTTGTGGTTTTGCAGCAAATGCAACACTACAAAGTTCACCATTTACCGATTGTGGATGAACAGGACAAACTCGTGGGGGTCATCAGCCTGGAATCGGTGCTGGCAGCATTGACCGAACGAGAACCCGACGATCGCACAGTCGGGCAAAAACAACTGGAATTGCCCCGAGAAGTAGCCGCCCCAGAAGATCCCACGACACTTCCTCCATCAGAAAAAGGCGCGTGCGACTGGCGGACGAGTCCAATTCTGCATACCCATCTGGTGCCAAACTCAATCACTGTAACTGCGACAGAATCCGCGATCGCAATGGGCAATCGATTGCTCAGTTGCCCAATTGAGCCGCCGCCAATCGCAGCCTCCCATGGGCACCCCGAATCCTGCTTTCAAGCAATATTTGAACAGGCGGAGATTGGTATCACGCTGATCGATCCGCGATCGCGGCGGTATTTAAAGGCCAATCAACAGTTTTGCAACCTACTGGGATACGCCCCCGTCGAGTTACGGGAACTGTCCTGGCAAGATCTCATCCCTCCCAATCTTCACAGCAGTGAAATCATTAGCCAACTGAACCACGCTTTACAAACCAGTCAGCGTTGGTCAGGCGAAGCACTCCTACAGCGCAAAGATGGTAGCAGTTTTCAGAGCCTGATCACGATTTCACCCGTGCAGAACCCACAGGCAGAACTGATCGGCATGATGGGAATCGCAATCGACATCACCGCACGCAAACAAGCAGAAGCCGCTTTACAACAAGCAACAGATAGTGCGCTACAAGAATCCTTACAGAGTACCGCAGCCAACCGTGCCAAAAGCGAATTTCTTTCCAGAATGAGTCACGAACTGCGAACTCCGCTCACCTCCATTCTGGGTTTTGCCGAATTGGTCGCCACCGACCCAAATCTGAGCCAAAGCAGCCATGAAAACCTCAAAATCATTCGCCGCAGTGGCAAACATCTACTCAGCCTGATCAATGACGTTCTGGATATGTCCAGAATTGAAGCTGGACAGTTGATTCTCAACGAAACCTCGATCAACCTCTACCACCTGCTCAAAAGTCTCGAGGAATTGTTTCGACTGAAAGCAACCTCTAAAGGGTTAGCATTATTTTTTGAACAAGACTCAACGGTGCCGCAATACATCCAAGCCGATGAAAATAAATTGCGCCAAATTTTCATTAACATTCTGGGAAATGCCCTCAAATTTACCCAGCAGGGTCGAATCACCTTACGGGTGAAAAGCCGCCTTACAACCGAATTAGCTGAATCCTTACAACCAGATCTGTCTTCAAATTTTACATCAGATACGGTCTTGAATTTTGAAATCGAAGACACTGGATCAGGCATTGCCCCAGAAGACATTGAGCGAATTTTTGAAGCATTTGTCCAAACCGAAAGTGGGCAAAATTTGCAGGAAGGGAGCACAGGCTTGGGGTTGGCAATTAGTCGTCAGTTTGTCCATTTAATGGGAGGCAAAATCGCGGTTCGCAGCCACCTAGGACAGGGCAGTCTGTTTAGCTTTTATATCCCGTTAAAGTCACCGCAGGAGATATTGATGCAGGCACCGCTGATAGCTCCCCCCCGCATCATCGGGCTAGCCCCCAATCAGCCCACCTATCGCATTTTATTAGTGGACGATGAATTTCTTTCTCGAAAAATTTTGATCTGTTTGCTCAAGCCGTTGGGATTTGAGGTGCGCGAGGCAAGGAGCGGTGCTGAGGCGATCGCCCTCTGTGCAACCTGGCACCCCCATCTGATCTGGATGGATATGCAGATGCCCAAGATGACTGGCTACGAAGCGACCCAGCAAATCAGAAACATGCCCTTTACCAATCAATGCATGGAATTAGAAGCGCAGAACGCTTCTCACATCTCCCATCTCCCAACCTCACCCATCATCATCGCCCTGACTGCCAGTACCTTTGATGAGCAACAAAAAAGGGCAATAACCGCAGGCTGTAACGATTTTCTGGCAAAACCCTTCTCGACTAAAGCCATTCTCGAAAAACTGGAAACTCATCTGGGTGTCCGTTATCGCTACGCCGAGCCAAAAGATACCAGCCAGAGTCAGACAGAAGAAACACCTATGATTTCCTTTTGTTCAACCACTTTTTTGGCAGCATTCGTAACCATGCCAACAGAATGGCAAACCGAGCTACAGTTAGCTGCTAGACGGCTGAGTTCCACTCAATGTTTACGGTTAATCCGACAAATTCCACCTACTCAAAGAACCCTGGCGCAAAATCTCATTGAACTGGTAGAAAATTTTCAATTTGATATCCTGCTGGATTTAATCCGATCGAAGACATAATCGTAGCGATGGTTGCGATCGTGCGGATGGGCTGTCAAGTGAAAAACTTAACACATAGGCAATCTCCAGCCTGGAACCCATCACCTACCATTCTCTGTGACGAAAACTTTTCGACTTGCCAAGATTTGCCTCCGTCACTTCGATTGACCCTATTACAATAAGTAAACGTCTTATTAAAGTTTTTGGGTTTACTTATGTCGGTTTTGGCAGCGATCGCAGTTCTGGCGGTTTTAATCTTTGTGCACGAACTGGGGCACTTTCTGGCAGCGCGTCTTCAAGGGATTTATGCCAACCGCTTCTCAATTGGTTTCGGACCCATTCTCTGGAAATATCAGGGTTCCCAAACAGAATATGCGATCCGCGCCCTGCCCCTGGGAGGATTTGTCGGCTTTCCCGATGATGATCCCGATACCGACATTCCCCCCAATGATCCCAATCTCCTGAGCAATCGCCCTTTGCTAGACCGGGCGATCGTTATCAGCGCCGGGGTGATCGCCAACCTAATCTTTGCTTACCTAGTTCTGATTGTTCAAGTTGGGGTGGTCGGTATTCCCGAAGCTAGTCAAGCGGGAGTCCTTGTCAACGGATTCTTTAAAGTGGCAGAAGTGCAACCTCCCGCAGCAGGAACCGGTCTCCGCCGTGGCGACAGTTTTTTGATCGATGGACAAAAAGAAGCCGGAAAATTTGAGATTATCTACGATCCATCCAGCAACCTGGCACAAGTCTTTACCACAGCTGCTGACCAGAGAACCTCAGTTTCGGTGAGTCGCGTGAACGCTGACAACAAACCTGAGCGATTGAGTTTTGTCATCCCATCCCATCCCAACCCAACCACCGCAGATACTGGAATTCGGCTAACCCCCACCCCCGCGCTCAAAGCCGGACTGAGACCGGGAGACGTGGTTCTCGCTGCTAATCATCACCAATTTAGCCGTTCAGTCCGGGAAATTTCTGTCTTTCAGGAAATTATTCGCCAGAGTGCAGAAAAACCTGTGCAGTTTCAGATTCTCCGAGGCAGCGAAACCTTGTCATTGACCGTCACGCCTGTCGCCAATGCGGATAAAGAAGGCACCATTGGCATAGGTCTTTCTCCGAGAGGGGAGTTTCAGTACCGCCGAGTGGGAGGCTTTACCGCGCTAAGTGCAGCCGCAGAAGAGTTCCAGGACATTGTCAGTGATACACTGGGGGGCTTCGGCAAGCTCATTAGCAACTTCAGCAAAACCGCTGAACAGGTTGCGGGGCCTGTGGCGATCGTCGCGATCGGCGCAAAATTTGCAGCTGCCAATGCAGCTTCTCTGCTCCAGTTTGCTGCCCTGATCAGCATCAACCTGGCAATTATCAACATCCTGCCTCTACCGGCACTCGATGGCGGACAACTCGCCTTTTTGCTGATCGAAGGTGTGCGCGGTAAGCCACTGCCCACCCACATTCAAGACGGCGTGATGCAAACTGGCTTAATGTTGTTGCTAGGCTTGGGTGTTTTTCTGATTATTCGCGATACTGCGAATTTGATTCAGCAGTGAAGCAGACTTCTCCTCAACTGGCATCGAAGAAAAGGCGGGCGATCGAAATTCTTGCCCGTCTTAAAATGCTATATCCCGATGCCACTTGTTCGTTGAATTACGACACACCCGTTCAACTACTCGTTGCTACCATTCTGTCGGCTCAGTGCACCGATGAACGGGTGAATCTGGTAACACCCGTGCTATTTCGTCATTTTCCTGATGCCAGAGCCATGGCAGAAGCCGATCTGGCAGAAATTGAAACGCTGGTGAAGTCAACAGGTTTTTATCGCAATAAGGCAAAAAATATCCAGGGTGCCTGTCGCCTGATTATGGAGCAGTTTGGTGGCGAGGTGCCTCCGGTGATGGAGGATCTGCTAAAACTGCCCGGAGTTGCCCGTAAGACTGCCAATGTCGTGTTAGCCCACGCTTTTGGAATCAATGCGGGAGTCACGGTCGATACCCATGTCAAGCGGCTAAGCTACCGTTTGGGATTGACTGAACAGACTGACCCTCAACGGGTGGAACGCGACCTGATGCCGCTCCTTCCCCAAGCCGATTGGGAAAACTGGTCAATTCGCTTGATTTACCACGGGCGAGCCGTGTGCAATGCCAGAAAGCCCTGGTGCGATCGCTGTGACCTGGCAGATCTCTGCCCTTCTGCCCACCAGATTGAGAAATCCCCCCTCTCCGGAAAATCGAAATCCGCGCGTGTAGCGAGGGAAGTTGGGCAGGGATAGACGATCGCTCCAAAATCGATGGGGCAGGGAAACTTTTCTTTCCAAGAAACGTCAGATCGGTCGTCTCGTGTCTATCGTCCATCCTCAACTCCAATTTACTCAATCAATCGGGTTGTTTTGAGAGTCACCATGAAACGCAGATTTTTCACCCACCTGGCATTACTCAGCTTGCTCAGCGTTGGTTTGAGCCATCCCAGTCTTGCCCAAACCCCTATCTCCGCCAACACTGCCCTTTTGCAAGAAGCGGGATTGTTGCGAAACCAGGGGCCTGAAGGATTACAAGCGTTTCTGACTCACCATGCCAGAGAACTCGCCAATCGCACCCTTCCCCCTTCTGCCGAAGTCCGCACGGCACTAGATAAGCTCTGTCAGCAAAAAGATTGTTACGCTTCTCGTCTCTATTGGTATACCGATTTAGAGCAGGCCAAGGCAGCTGCAAAAGCGAGTGGTAAACCCATTTTGTCTTTACGGTTATTGGGGCGGCTCGACCAGGATTTGAGTTGTGCCAATAGCCGCTTCTTTCGGGTCGCGCTATATCCGAATGCAGCCGTCTCGAAAGAACTGCGAGATCACTTCATTTTACACTGGCAATCCGTACGCCCAGTCCCTACGGTGACGATCGATTTTGGTGATGGGCGCAAGCTCCAACGGACGCTTACGGGCAATAGTATTCATTATGTCCTGGATGCCAACGGTCGCCCGATCGATGCCCTGCCTGGACTGTACGGTCCTCAAGCTTTTTTGCAACAATTACGTCAGGCAGAACAGTTAGCGAAAAACCTGAGTCAAGGCACTGAAGCTGAACAATCTGCACAATTGCAACAATATCACCGCGATCGCCTGGCAGCGCTGCAAACCCAGTGGTCAAAAGACCTGTCAGAGCTAGGGATCTCCTCTTTGCCCAAGTTGGTAGAGTTACCAGCCAAACTAGACAGACCACCCACGGCGGAAGAAGCCAGCCGCATCGCTATCTCTAAAATGGTGGTGGAAAATCCCATTTTGATATCTTTTCGGTTTGCTGCCACAGAAAACCAAAAAGCGCTGGAATCCATCACCGATCAGGCAACTTGGGGCAAACTGGCAGAACGGTATGCCAAAGATGCGCGCCTGGATGTCAACAGTCTGGCACTCATTCAAGCCAAAAAGTTTGCATCAAGTCCTGCCACTGCCGCAACTGTTTCTGCTGAAGCCATGCAGCCGCTGACCCAAAAGTTTGAAGCGATGATGGCACTGGACACAGTGCGAAATGAATATTTACTTCATAGCCAATTGCATCAATGGTTTGTTCAGGCAAGTGCAACCCGCAATGTGGATGTTTTGAATGAGCGCGTGTATGCTCAGCTTTTCTTGACTCCTAGTTCTGACCCATGGCTGGGGTTGGCTTCCGAAGATATCTACAGCGCGATCGACAACGATGGCATCCGCTAACTACAAACGGTGGGTGAGATCAGCACAGGCTTAATGAAAGCGCTACGCCTTAAGACTCGCCAAACACCGGGCCAGAACATCCTGATTCAAGGCGTTATATTTGGTTTGACCTTCTTTTCGCACTCGGATTAGCCCCGCTTCCAACAATATGCGCGAGTGATGACAAAAGAGCGCCAGACTGATACCGACTTGTGTGGCAATTTCCGAACCACTCATCTCTTTATTTGCTGCCAATAATTCTACGATGCGTAGACGAGTCGGGTCAGAGAGTGCTGAAAAGATTTTTGCCCGTTGTTCAACACTGCCGATCACACTGATAGGCGGCGGCACGATCGGGATACTATCACAATCTTCAAGCATGAATTAACACAGTTTGAATGCAGTTTGATTTTGAGAGGTGGGATGATTAAGCAAACCTATTGAGGCTTCACACAGCCACTCACGATTCTTCTATCTTACTCTTCTGGAAGACACACTGAAATAGTTCAACAACTACTTGACTATTTGAGATAAGCTATCTATGATTTTACTTAAATAGTTGTTTAACTACTTTTCTACTGTTTGCGGTTTGCCATCTAATGAACCTCGTTCGTTGAGTCGTGAGTTCATTCGTTCATATCCAAGGTTCTAGGGCGATCGCAGCGCAAGGAGATGCTCATGAATACAAAGAAACTCACCAACGACAATTTCGATCGAGAAGTGCTTGCCAGTCAAACACCCGTTGTGGTGGATTTTTGGGCTGCGTGGTGTGGTCCCTGTCGCATTGTTGGACCGATCGTCGACGATTTGTCAGTTGAGTTTGCCGATCGGGCACTCGTTGGCAAACTCAATATTGACGAAAATGTGGAAATTGCCAATCAGTATGGGATTCAGGCAATTCCAGCCCTGTTGTTTTTCCAGAATGGGGCAGTGGTCGATCGCGTCGTCGGCGTCACCGCCAAAGCGATATTGAGCGACAAGCTCAACGCCTTACTGACGTCAACTAACGCCACTTCATCTCAGTCTGCTTAGCAACCTGGATTGATTCGCCCTTACCCTTTTGAGTATGGGGGCATAGTATTGCTGCCCCTAACAGACCCAACGCCTTTAACTTCAGTCTTTTGATTTTAAGGAGACAACCTGAGCTTATGAGCACCGATCAGCCTTTACTGACGCCTGTCAAATTGGGTCGATATCAACTGCCAAACCGCTTGGTCATGGCTCCACTGACCCGGAACCGAGCCGGAACAGGTAACGTTCCAGGCAACCTCAACGCGACTTACTATACACAACGAGCATCTGCAGGGCTGTTGATTACCGAAGCCACCCAAATCTCTCCCCAGGGGGTGGGATACCCCGCCACGCCAGGCATCCACTCACCGGAACAAGTCGCAGGTTGGCGCTTAGTCACGGATGCAGTTCATGCTCAGGGCGGACACATTTTCCTGCAACTGTGGCATGTGGGGCGGATTTCGCACCCGTCCTTGCAACCTGAGGGAGCCTTGCCTGTTGCTCCCAGCCCAATCGCACCCAAAGGGATGGCATCTACTTATCAGGGCGAACAGCCGTTTGTCACGCCACGTGCCCTAGAACTGGAAGAGATCCCCGGCATTGTGGATCAGTATCGTCGAGCGGCTGAAAATGCCCTGGAAGCAGGCTTCGATGGGGTGGAAATCCATGGAGCGAATGGATACTTGCTCGATCAATTTATGCGAGATGGTTCCAATCAACGCACTGATGCCTATGGTGGATCGATCGCGAATCGTGCTCGTCTGATCCGAGAAGTGACTGAAGCTGTGGTGGGTGTTTGGGGAGCCGATCGGGTGGGGGTTCGCCTCTCGCCCAGCGGCACTTTCAACGATATGGTTGACTCCGATCCAAAGGCATTGTTTGGTTATGTGGCTCAAGAACTAGATCGCTTTGGGTTAGCTTATCTGCACATCGTCGAACCGAGAGCCGACGAAGTACCGCCCGAAGGTGATCGGGCGGTGTTGACCAGTCACTTCTTCCGCAATTATTTCAAGAGCACCATCATCTCAGCCGGTGGGCACGATCGAGAATCTGGCAATGCAGTTATTGCCGCCGGAGATGCTGATCTAGTTGCTTACGGACGCTGGTACATTTCCAACCCCGATCTCGCAGAACGGTTTGCCTTAAAAGCCGAGTTGAATGCCTACGATCGTTCCACCTTCTATGGCGGCAACGAAAAAGGCTATACCGACTACCCAGCCCTACAACTGTCTAAAACGTCCTCATAAGAGCACTTTAGGGAATGTCCTTTAGACTTTTCCAATCTCTAAAGTCTCAGTCCCCCAAGTCTAAAGGCGTTCCCTGGCAGCAAGTCCATCCTAAAGAATTATTCGCCCCAAGGAATAGGGAGTCCTCCCCCGTAAGATGGGTACGAAGGTTTGGTGACTTACGATACAACTAGGAGAACAACAAAGGGAGGGTTTCTCTAGTATGAAAGCGAATGTAATTCAAGCAATCCGTAAAGTCAGTCAAGCATTGTTGGTCGGTATCTTGGTTTTGGTGAGTGCACTGGGACTACCCGGTATAGCTTTGGATATGACTCCTACAGCGCTAGCAAGTCCATATCACGTAGGGATTTCGGGTGTTGGCGTGCGAGATCAAGTTCAAGGAGCGGCAAAGCAAGCCCAAGGTCGCGCTCAACAAGATTTCGGCCGAACCAAGAACGCGATCGACAATGCTAGTAACCAAGCCGAGGGTCGTGCCAGACAAGACCTCGCTAGAACCAAAGGTGCATTGAACCAGGCTAAAGTGCGGGCAGAATCGAAGGCGAAGCAAGATGTTGCTAGAACCCAGAGCGCTGTTGATCAAGCAGGTGCTAAGGCAGATCAGGCAGGCAACAATGTTGTAGATGCAGTGAAAGACTTCTTTGGTCAATAAGCGACCGATTTGATCGATTGAATGATATCCATGAGGATCATTTCAACACTGTAAAGTTGCATTGTGGCTTCGGGCTATTGTCAACCTACCTACACAGCAATTCAATATCTCCCGGAATAATGCCCCGGAATCGTTGGGATTCCGGGGATTTACTATGGGTCATACGATCTATGCCCCAAAGCCTCCTAAAGCCGCTTGACTAAAATTCCCGCTACTCTGACTAGCCCGCACCGCAGATTGCGAGAACATTTGAAACGCCTGCCGAATTTCCTTTTGCCCATTACCAGGGGTGAGAATCCATTCATCCCGTATACCCATATCTCGAAACACCTGACGAAAATCGGTCTGTCCCCCATCATCAATCCCCATGGCAGCAATGATGTGGTTTTCGGTTCGCAGCATATCTTGCACTAACGATCGCACCGTTTTTGCGGTAGCCCGACGGGAGTGGGCATCTGCTCCGTCGGTAATAATTAACGTCACTGTGCGAACAGGCACCCCATTGTCAGAAAACTCCTGTGCCTTTGCCAGCACAGTTCCCAGCAACACCACAGTCTGGTCATAAAGCGGGGTACCTTGATTGGGGGTGTAGTTGCGATCGTCCATTCGCACTGCTCGCGAGACTGGGCAGTAAGGATAAAGGACAAACCCATTGAGGTAACGGTTGTGCGCCAAGATATTAGCAGATTGATTGGAGCTGAGTAACGCATCCAGTACAGTGTTGTGCCCAGCACGAACCGTAGCAGCATTATTGCCATACTGAATCGAACCCGAATCATCCGGCATGAGTGTCACCAACACTACCTCACTAGCAATCACATCATCGACGTGAATCCCCAGCCCTGCCTGGATTTGGGCACCAATATCATGAACGTTGAGCGCCTGTAAAGAAGCAGAAGAAAGCACACCTTCTGCCTGAGCTGATTGGAATAGTTGGTTGAGGTTAGGAATGGATTGACTCATGGTTGACTCCGATTTGCGATTTGCGATTTTGGTAGGTTTCATGGCTGACCTCTAAAGGGTGATGCCGACCCAAGTATCCATTGCCTGAGTAGACTGCACCAATTGCATCCCAGCATCAGCAAAGCGTTGAAAAGCAGCATTTGCCTGGTCAGTAAAGTCCACTACACCAGGAACGACTACCGGTGATGTGCAGTCTTCCAACAGATAAACTTTTTGTGCCAGTTTGGGATCTTGTGCCTGAATTTCTGTTAACAGGTCATCGATCGTCCATGCCACACAGTGACTCTTTGCCTGTCCGGCAATCAGTACGGCGTCAAACTCCAGCAGCTTTTGAATAAAACGGGTATTTTTTTGGGCGATCGGTCGTCCAGTTGCATCATCCAGTACTTCTGGACGCAAGACTGAGTAGTTTTCTGTCAGCGGATTCCCCCCCTTAATTTCAAAGTTGGTCTGGCTGCTACGAGCCAGGTTATGGAAGAAACAGGCCTCTTCTACGGAGGAAACTAGCGCGTGACCAATTCCCCCCAACATTGAGTGGTAGGGCCAAATGGTGAGGGGGTATTTGCCATCCTGACTGAGGCGTTGGGTGTAGTGCAACGCGAAGGATTGTAACGCCATGTAGTTGCCTTTGGCGAGGGAGTAGGCGATCGCGGGGTTTACCTTCCATTTGCCTGCCTGCACCTCATCCAGCGTAATCATCGTCATGGGTGTCGGATGTTCACCAGCATCATTGACCCAAAAGACAGCGTGAAAGATCTGCATGGAGGTATGGGTATCCATCGTCGGCGCAATTTCAGTAATCACGCCCAGGTTGCGATAAATAAACTCACACAGCCTCACATTATCCTCGATCGCACCTTTGCCCGATCGTCCCCCTACAAACAGCTCAAAATCAGAAATACAAAACGTATTTTGAGCATCAATAATCATCAAACAAATGCGGGTTTTATCTTTAGCAGCAGGTTGCAAACTGTACTGCTTTGCCCAATCTCTCGCCTGTGCTGCCCGCTGTTGATAGGGAACCCGCCAAACTTCGCCCACCCGACAGGCATCAAAGAATTGTGGAATTGGGAGCTGGGTCATCGTTTTTGTAGTCATTAAAGAGTCTCCTGTTTGCTATTTTTATTACACATTTTATTTCGCGCCCTTTCTTAGGATGACAACCACTAAGGTATGCAATAAAATCTTGACATCATACCAAAAGCAAGCATTTTGAGCGTAAATCAAATCGTACTCTAGCTTTTGCTGCATCGTCAGATCGCCTCTACCATTGATGGAACTTAAACTGCTCATTCCCGGTTTATATTGGCGAACGATTCCCAAATAATGATCCAGTTTGTGCTGATTCATACCCTCAATTTTGTCCAAATGGGGGATGTAGTACATGGGAAACGGGCGATGTCCAATTAAGCTCATGTCCCCTTTTAGAACTAACCAAAACTGAACAATTTCGTCAATACTGGTCGTACGCCAAAACTTACCTGTCAGAGTTGTTTCATAAGCAGGTTTGACTTGAATCCGGTTGACATCCACCATGTCACGAGTTTCGATAATTCGTAGTGTACGCAGTTTATAGAGGGTAAAGGCTTCTCCATTTAAACCAAAGCGTTGTTGAGAAAAAAGCACCGGAACCCGATCGATCATTCTCACGACCAAGGCGACAATCAAAAACATGGGAAAACCCAATAAAACTCCCGTTAAAGCACCTGTAATATCCAAAAAACGCTTTTGCCAACTGCGGAAATAAAGCAAGCTATCGGAGGTCAATTCATAAGTGTCTAAGTGAGAGATGCCAGATAAAGAAAGACCAATCACTGGCTTCCCCAAGGGGGCAAGGAATCCATCCATTGTTGTCAGTTTCATCATCTTTTGTTGAGACAATGGGGGGGCTACAAACCTTTTTCTATCCCAAGCACTGGATCAGGAATTTATGCCAATCGGCGATTTATCCTAATTTCAACCTTTGGATCGCTTGATGACCGATGACGTAAATGCCATCGGTATCGGGCAATAGTCGGCAATTGAGATTGACAAACGGTTCGGTATCAGAAAATGTCCGAGTGTGCACTAGCTGACTATTGCGAATTTCTACTCGAATGATGCCTTCGTCAGTTGCAGCAAGGAAAAACTCGCCTGCTGCACAATAGGGTGCTGCCGAGATCGCCCCTCCCTGCGCCAACATCACCAACCAATGCACCTCACCTGCCCGTGCCTGCGCTGTTGCCGCAATCTGTCCGTCGGCTTGAATCACGACACAACAGTAATGCATTTGTCCCTGCACTTGAGTCGTGAGAAATAACCAGGCATAGTCAGAACTGAGAGAACAACTGGCAGCGATCAGTTGTCCTTGCCAGCGAGGCAACTGTACCCGATCGTTCAACCCCGGTCGCTCTGCATCAAACACAAACGCAACTTTCAATTCACCCGCCTGGTAAAAGCCAAAACCAAAGTGAGACCCAACCCAGAAGCGGGTTTGTCCAGGTAAGACCTCACCGATCGAGGGGGAGTGGGAAGCTAGGAGTGCGGGAGCCGTCGTGTTTTTCAGGAGTTGACCATCATGAATCCAGTAGCGATTGGAGGAATTGGCATCGAAAGCCGCGATCGCTCCGTAGCTATCCACTGCAAGGCGTTCTGCCGGTTGACCCGATTGGAAACTCACCACCTGTCCCTGGTAACCCAACAGCGTCGTTTTGCCCTGAATGCGCCAGCGCAAATGAGGATTGAGCACCCCCTGCAACACCACTGAACCATCTTCCCGATAGAATTTACCGCGATCGTGATACACCCACTTCAGTTGTCCCTGTTGCACCGTGGCATACAAAATGACACCTTCCGTACAGAACAACCGGGTTGCCGTTACACTTCCTCTAACCAACATCTCTGGGTTCCCGTGTCCCGGTGTCCCCGCATTCCCTCCTGCTGGCATACAGTCTGGACAAACCGGACGCGCATGTTCTGTACCGCAATGGATACAGGTAGTCCAGCAGAGATTGTCCAGCAGCGATCGGGGAAATTCGCCCCGTCGATCCTGCTCAAACACCTGATGAAAATAGTGCAGCAACTCGTCTGGCAAAACTTTGTAAGGAATTGCAGGTTTGGGATAGCGCACTTCCGGATGAAATACGGTGATACGATGCAGCGATCGCGCCGCGTGAGGCACCTGCGGACTGGCAGTTTTGGGCTTGTACACGCCACCGTAGGGATCGACAAATAGCAAACACTGCATCAACAGCACCGCAAAGGCGTACCAATCCGAATCCACATTATGCGGTCGTTGCAATTGGGGCTGGGTGGCTTGCGGATCGCACAAACGCGGATCGACAAACCGAGCCGTAAAAACCTGACAGGGAAACACACCAAATTGGAAAGAATCTGCGTCAATCAGGTAAGCCGCCGTTTCTTGCACCAACACATTCAGGTCATTGAAATCCCCAATCACCACCCCAGCAAAATGCAGTTTAGAAACCGTATCGTGCAGATCTTGAAAGATCTGCACTACGGTTTGTTGGCTGATACCGGCTTGTCGAAAACTACGATCGCTATAGCGCAGCAACAAGTCGGTTCCCTGTAATAAGGGCATCGTGTACCCCAGAACCGTCTTGCCAGTCTTATCCATGGCCAACTCAATGGGTGCTACTACCCGTGTAGGCAAATGAGCGGGAAACTGACGCAGTTTCTGTTGGTGCAAGGTCAGTCGATCGCAGGCTGCTTGCTGCTCTTGGGATAATCCTTGATAATCGGGATGGCTGGGCGATTTAAACAGCTTCAACGCAGTTTGATTGCCAATATCAAAGACATCGGCTTCCCCACCCTTGCCGATCGCTTGCTTCGGACTGAGACGAACTCTTTTTTGATTGACGTATACATCCATGTGTAACGCTCCCATCGATATCACCGTAAAGGCGTAGCCTTTGGGTAATTATTTTTCTCAGCTTGTCAACACTTTTGCGCCAAACGCGACACCCCGACCGGATGGATCATATATCGATTCCTGAAAGCCTCTGTGACCTGACGCAAAGGCGCATCCAGTCGATTGAGCACTTCTTGCGCGATCGCCTCTGGCACCTCACCATAAAATGCCTCAGCCATGCTACCTGCAATGCAAGTGAGCGTGTCGGCATCTCCCCCCAATGAGACTGCATTGCGAATTGCATCCTCAAAGTCTGTCGAGTCCAAAAATGCCACGATCGCTTCGGGCACTGTTTCTTGACAGGATGCCTTGAACTGGTAAGTAGGGCGAATTTGTTCCACGGTGCGGTTTAAGTCATACCCAAACTGAGTTTCAATGTAAGACTTGATTTCCGCTTTACTCTGCCCCTTCCGTCCTAAAAAGATAGCGGCAGCCGTTGCCTGAGCACCCTTAATCCCTTCTGGATGGTTATGTGTTACTGCTGCACTACGCTGTGCTTCTTGTAAAACGGTATCCAGATCCTCAAAAGCAAATCCAACCGGACTCACCCGCATCGCCGAGCCATTTCCCCAGCTACCATACGGCTGAGAATCGTCAGAAGCAGCCCATTCCTGGAATCTACCCCCATAACTTCCACAAGGATTGGGATAGCGACGATAGTAGTGCTTAAACGCATCCACATAATCCCCAGCTTGTAGAATCACCTCAGCCACCGCTACAGTCAAAATTGAGTCATCAGTAAAGCAAGATTCAGGCTGGAACAATGGAAAATCTTTAGTTTTATGATTACCAAATTCATAGACAGAACCAATCATGTCACCTGCGATCGCGCCTAGCATAAGTTTCTCCTAAATAAATAATTGCCGGAAAGTCAATGATCAATCTCAAACCTTAAAACTCAACACACCTTCTATCTGCCTGAGCGACCCTTTCTTCTCAGCACCACCAGGGTTGTGTCATCGGGCAATAACCCACTTTCCCGGTTCATTTGCTGCCGTTGCCAATCGGGTTTTGCCACTTCTCGGTTCATCAACGCCAAACGCCGCCGAATCTGATCGGGATTGCGAAAATAGCGATCGTCTAGCCAAAACTGATCCAGGGCACCAACCCATTCTGCCCTGCCCGGCAAGGGTCGTTCTGCCGCTGCAATCAAATCTTGCACCCCATCGCTCCCAATCACCATCGACTGTACCTCCTGCGTGGGCAAGCAAGCATGAATCTGAAATTGCAGTTGTATTGGGGCAAGGCTGACCTGCTGGGGTTCCATCAACCCATAGGCCAGATAGGGCGGGGCATTGTTGGCAAAGGTAGGCAGGGGTAAGACTTGTCCATTCAGGACGATCGTGCCATCACCTAGCGCAAATACCGTGGTGATTGACGAGGTGATCACTGTACCCACGATCGTGAACAACCAATAATCTCGAATCGCTTGCGGACGATCGTCTCCCCAAGCAACAATCAACTGATCCAGCCGTTGCAACAATGCTTCCTGAACTTGCTGCCAAAAGCCTGGATTGCCACATTTCCCAGCATTTTTTTCCAGCATTTGGCCGATCACCGCGATCGTCATCTGCGACCCCAACTTTGCCCCCACCTCACTGTGAGCTGCACTACCACAACCATCACAAACCACCGCAACCACAGCTTGATCTAGAAATTTGACCGCACAGGCATCCTGGTTGTTTTTGCCAACCCGTAAATGCTCTCTTCCTGAGATCGAGCCTGCTGCAACTTCAAAGTGACGATTCATAATTTTCGTGTATTTATCACACTAAGTCCAAGTATAGTGTCTAAAATACACATTGTCAAGGGAGCAGAGGGTTTGTTCAAACCACTCCAATTTGAAAGGGTCTCATACCAGTTCCAAAAGATAGCTCTACAGATGACCGTCTGTAGGGGCGTACGGCCGTACGCCCCTACGAGAATTTGTAAACAGACTTTAGAGAATTGGTATCAATCCCTTGTCTCCAATTGTGAGATTGGGAAAGAGATTTTGAAGGTGGTGCCATTGCGACGATCGAGATCGATTCTGCCCCGCAACTGCGCCACAAATGTACAAACCAGAGTCAATCCCAAAGATCGAGTCTCACGAAAATCTAAATCGTCTGGTATCCCGACACCGTCATCACTCACACTCAACAGGTACTCACCTTGCCTGCCCTGGCGGAGATAGATAACAATGTTGCCTCTGCGACCTGCGGGAAAAGCATATTTCAATGCATTAGAAACCAATTCATTCAAAATCAAGCCACAGGGAATGGCTGTATCAATCCCCAGCATGACGTTGCGAATATGAATCTTAAGGCTGACGATCTCCGGGTTGATCCCATAAGAATGGAAGAGTTCAGTAATCAAATCATATACATATTGAGCAAAGTCAGTTTTTGCCAAATCGTTGGAACGGTAGAGCTTTTCATGAATGAGCGCCATCGTCCTGACTCGACTTTGCCCCTCTCTAAACACTGCTAATGATGCCTGATCTGTGATGTATCCAGCTTGCAAGCTGAGCAAGCTACAAACGACTTGAAGATTATTTTTGACCCGATGATGAATTTCTTGGAGCAAAAGATCTTTTTCTTGTAGAGACTGCTGAACTTGTTTTTCAGCTTGCTTACGCGCAGTGATGATTTCAGTAAACATAATGATGCCGCCCACTGCACCTGTACGATCGTGCCAGGGGCGGATTTCCCATTTCAGCCACTCATCCGTGCCGTCTACCCACTGAAATGAGTCTTCTTCACAACTTTCAATTGCGCCTTGCAAACACTTTTGATGAATCTCTTTCCAACGATCGGGAAGAGTCGGAAAAATTTCGTAGTGAGAACGTCCAATCAAGTTTTGCGATTTAAGCCTGTAATCAGTTAACCATCGGCGACTGGTCAAAAGGTAGCGCATGTCACGATCGAGCACAGCGACTGCTGCAGGGGTATTTTCCACGAATACCCGCAACTGTTCTTCGCTCTGCCGTAAAGCTTGCTCTATTTGTCCACGTCGTAGAATATCTAAAACAATTAAACAGGCTGCAAAGGTTGCTGACATCCCAATACTCGCCGCTAATAAATTTAATGAATTTAGGGGAGCCTCGAGGCGCTGTTGAGGGATCACAAACGCCAGCGACCAATCTGCCTCATTGAGGGGTAAATAAACCACATAAACCCATTGCCCCTTGAGCTTCAGCCGTTTTACCCCTCGACGCAGCGCTACCATCGATCGAGCCAATGTTGATAAAGTGGGGTCAGCTGAAACTAGAAGACTTTTGGAATGACTAATCAAAAGCTGGTTAGGGTCAGCGATAGGAATCCCTTGCGAGTCAATCGCAAAAGCATAGCTACCAGGTTCTATGGCAATTTTACTAACCACCTCGGAGACCCGTTGAACTGTCATTGCCCCCGACAAGACGCCGATCGGATATGCTTTGAGATTTGGGTTCGCTGGCAATCCCAAAGCAGCGAGGCTGCGCAATCGCACTGCCTGACGTTCAGGACTTAGAGCAGTCCGAGGCAACGGAAAAGTAGACCAAATCGGCACCGCAATATTGATTTGACGAATCCCTGTCGATCTCGAAATCACTGGATTACCGACAATGTGCTGCCCTGCCATGGCGCGTTGAAAGTAGCGGCGATCTCGAATGTTGGTTTTGGCTAACCCCGCTTTAGTGGTGTAGTACGAACCATCCGCCTTGGCATAGATAAACATATGAAAATCGAGTAACCGATCTTGCTCCAGTTGCAAGTATGGCTCTGCGGTTGTCCAGTCCAGGCTCCGAATCACAGAAGTGTTTGCGATCGTGTCTAACTCAGTCAATCTGGAAGCGAGCCAATCATCAATTTCATGCCCAGCATGTTGCACCCTGGTGAGGGCTTGATCTTTCAGCTTGTCTAGCGTCAAGTTACGCACCATCCAGTAACCTGCTAATGTGGTTACCCCGATCGCAAAAAAAGTTCCCCCCAAGAGCAGGAGAGAAATGGAATCGAATAAGGACTGACTCGGCTGGGGTCCTTTTTGCCAAAGCCGCGAGAGAGAATGTAGCCCAAGCTTGAGAGCCATTTTCATTTTTTAGTGAAAATTTAATCAATCATCGATTTAAAAGGGTTGAAGAGCCAGCGATGCATGAAACTCCCACTGACAATATCAAGAATGACCTACTGATAAAAACCCAAAATTTTCAGTCAAGAACGGTACCACCTTTGCTGGAGTATTCCCGTTTACTTGTTTGAATTTCTTCTCTGCGTAATGCTGGTTTAAGCTTTTTGTTGAGTCTTTCAGTGCTCCTTCACCCATGCCCTACACTTACCCCTATCCCCGACCCAACCTCACTGTCGATTGTGTTGTGTTTGGACTGGATGAGCAACACACACTCAAAGTCATGCTAATTCGCCGAAACTTGCCGCCGTTTCAGGAGCAATGGGCTTTGCCAGGAGGATTTGTCCGGGTAGATGAGTCGTTAGACGCCGCAGCTCGCAGAGAATTGCAAGAGGAAACGGGCATCCAAGAAGTTTTTTTAGAACAGCTTTATACGTTTGGAGCAGTCGATCGCGATCCACGTGAGCGTGTTGTCTCAGTTGCTTACTATGCCTTGGTCAATTTGAGCGAATATGCCATTCAAGCAGCAACCGATGCCAGCGATGCTGCCTGGTTCCCCATTACCAGGTTACCCCCTTTGGCGTTTGATCACGATCGCATCTTGCAGACCGCGATCGTCCGTCTCAAAGGAAAAGTGCGCTATGAACCGATCGGCTTTGAACTCTTACCTCAAAAATTTACCTTATCGCAACTCCAAAAACTTTACGAAACGATCTTGGGGCAACCGTTGGACAAGCGCAATTTTCGGAAAAAGTTTTTCAAAACCGATTTGCTGATTGAACTAGATGAAACTCAAACAGGCGTTGCTCACCGAGCCGCCCGACTCTATCAATTCGATGAACAAAAATATTTACAACTCAAGCAAAAAGGGTTCAACTTTGAAATTTGAAGCTGGGTAACCCAATTGAAAGAATGACGCATGCTGCTTAAGCATAGCGATTTGAGCCTTTCTGAATTTGAAATCGAGTACATCCCAGTTTTGCAAATTTGCCCTCATCCCCCAGCCCTTCTCCCAAAACGGGAGAAGGGGAGCCAAATCAAAGTTTCTCTCCCGCTCTGGGAGAGGGATTTAGGGTGAGGGCTAAAAGTGAGATGCAACCAAGGGATCAGGACAAAGGCAACCAGACCTCAAACTCCGTGCCAATACCCAATTGAGAACGAAAATCGAGTTTTCCCTGGTGTTTTTCTACTACAATTTGCCGACTAATTGCCAATCCCAAACCGGTGCCTTTGCCCACAGGTTTTGTCGTAAAAAAAGTCTCAAAAACCTGCTTCTGTATTTCTGGAGCAATTCCAGGTCCATTATCTAAGATCCGGATCAGAACTGCTTGAACGTCCTCTTCCTGTTTCAGCAATTTGTTCTCCCCTTGATCTGTCACGACTTCCGTGGAGAGCACAATTTGAGGTTGCCAATCCTGCGGTTTAGTTGTTCGATCTAGCTCAATTAGCGCATCAATCGCATTACTAATTAGGTTCATAAACACCTGATTCAATTGCCCCGAATAGCAATTGACCAAAGGCAACTCCCCGTAATTTCGGAGGATCTCGATGCCATATTTGGTGCGGTTGCTCACAATTAACAGCGTATTGTCCAAACATTCGTGTAGATCGATCGGTCTACGATTGACCTCATCCATATGAGAAAAGTTTCGCAGAGCACTAATAATTTTTTTCAGCCGCTCTGTTCCCAGCTTCATACTGGCAAGAACTTGAGGAAAATCCTTACAGAGAAATTCAAAATCAATTTCTGCTTTCAGCTCATCAATTTGCTCAGAAGCCTGCGGAAACTCGCATTCATAAGCCGCAAGAATTTGCATTAAATCTTGGCTGTAATCTGCTAAATAATTCAGATTTCCCCAAATAAAATTGACTGGATTGAGGATTTCATGAGCAACTCCAGCCACCATTTGTCCCAGACCTGCCATCTTTTCATTCTGGATCATCTGAGCTTGAGTTTTTTCTTGTAGCAGTTGTACCGTTAATTCATGAATTTTAGCTTGGACAATAAATAATTGATGCGCATCCAATAATCGGTAATCTTGCGAATCCAATTGCACCACGATCGGTTCTTGGAGCGCTCCCGAAGGACGCTGTACAGCCTTTTGGGCAGCAAATGGAATGGATGTATTACCCGGAAAAATTAAGGCATCAGTACGGGCAAATTCATACAAAGTCCGTAGCGATCGTCGAGAAAAGATTTCCAACCCATAAGGACGGCTCATATGCCGCAAAAACTGTCGCCGTGAAATCATTCCCAAAAACTGACCTTGATCCAGAAGAATCACGCCAGGCAGTAACGGGTTTTCCTCAAAAATCCGACCAACCTCATGACTGGAGCGATGTATCTCAATCTGACAATTATGTAAAGACAAATCTTGTAGCGTGGATTCCAGGGATAAATCTGAAACCAAAGGGCTTACACACACTGTTTGAGCATTAAGCATCAGCATAAGCGTTGATGACGTTGTCCTCAGTGATCAAGTTCTACACAGTCATCGTTCACAATTACTCTTAGCACAAGCGCCTCGGTTCCTAGCAACCAACTCCCTAGCAACTTACTTTTAGAGGCATCCCATCAAGCACCCCAAATTTCTATTTTCAACCCTGACTTCATCTTTGATAGTAACCCTGGGAATTCATCTTTCAACATTTAAACCTTTAGTCTTGAAAATTTCAAGGTTCAAAGCATCCGGACAAAATGATGAGAGCCAATTCAAATACAAGATTCTTTTTTGAAAGACTTTCCTCAACCCTACGAACTCAGTCAAAATTGAGTCTACTGCCTGCAGCACGATCGCAGTCTTTCTAGAACTCACGCCTCACAAGATCGTCAGTACATCTTAACTAGTAGCAATAAACGAGATGAGAATTCATTGCACTGTTTGAGCAATCGCCCTTGGCATTATCACTGATTACTGAGATTTTGTCAGTCGCCTCGACTACATCATTAATTAATTTGAAATCTTGCCTATCTCTAAACAATCAGGCGATTGAAAGGTTAAAGCAGGGAACCAAATTCACGGACAAAACTTCATTTTCTCTCCTTAAGAGAAGCTTAGGCTCTGATTAAGAAGGTGTTATAATACTAAAGGTAAAAATCCACAAAATTAGCAGAGATGCTATGCGGAAAGCAACCCAAAAATCTTTAAAAAAGATATCTACAACGAAACAAATTCTGACCTTGGGTAAACATGCCCGCAACGTCATTCAAGAGCAATATCAACAGATCATTAAGTATGAAAAGAAAGTTTTAACCGATCAAGATCCTGAAAATTTACATCGAATGCGGGTAGCCACTCGCCGCCTCCGCACTGCCCTTCAAGTATTTCAGGAAACCATTGCATTGCCCAAAGCAGCCAGCGAAAAACGGTTGAGTGCGCTGGCTAAAGTCTTGGGAAAATTGCGCGATTTAGACGTACAAATCGCAGATTTAGAAACCAACTATCGTTTGCAATTGGATTTGAACGAGCAAGGTTTGGTCGATGAAGCAATCGCAGTCTTAGAAAAACATCGGATTAAAGCATTTGCTGGCGTGAAATCTGCTCTGAAACGATCGCACTACAAATCGCTCAAAGAGGCTTACCACACCTGGCTAGAAACCCCCCAATACACGACGATCTCACCGCTCCTGCTCTTACCTCATATTCCCGATTTACTCAGCCCACTCTTGGCAAGCTTGCTTTTACACCCTGGGTGGCTCATTTCAGCCGAGCAAATTTCAGCCGAAAACAGCTCAGTGCTGCACGACTTGCGGAAAGCTTGTAAACGTGCACGCTACCAAGCAGAATTTTTCATGGACTTCTACCCCAAATCGTTTCAGAAATGGGCAAACGAAATCAAAGCCATTCAAGACGATCTGGGTAAATTGCACGATACCGAAGTATTGCGATCGCTCCTACTGAGTAAACTATCCCCTGCGAGCCAAGCTCAACTCGAAGCCGTAATGCAACAGGCCCAAGCAGAAGCCCTGTCTACCTGGGAAGCCACCCGACAAAAGTATCTCGAACCTGCTTTTCGGCTGAACCTTTATCAAATGCTGCTGGAGCCACTGAGCACCCTCACCAGTCACCTGTCTGAAGTAACCAACGCTGAAATGCCCAACGCGGTCGCCCTGACAAAATAACTGCTGTTAGCGTAGCGTTGCTGATCTAGAAATAAAGAGAGAGGGGTATGAATTGTGGAACAAAGTTTCAATCCATACGGCGATTTAGCAACACGGTTAGCGCTGTAAGCTGCGTGGATCGAGAGCATCCCGCAAACCATCACCCAAAAGGTTAAACGCCAGTACCGTCAAAATAATCAACAAGGCGGGGGGCCAAATTAACCAGGGCTGCAACACCAAAATGGACGCATTGGTCGCCAAAGATAACATATTGCCCCAGGACGGATCAGGTTGCTGAATTCCCAGACCAATCAGACTCAGTACGGACTCCGCCACAATGAAACTGGGAATCGAGAGCGTAGCAGAAATAATCACATAGGTCGCAGTTTGGGGCAGAACATGCCGCACGATAATATACAACGGCTTGCCACCCATCGCCCGCGCTGCCTGAACAAATTCTCGCTCTTTGATGGACAAAACCTGCCCCCGAATTACCCGTGCCAAACCCGCCCAACTGACAAAAGACGTAATCAGAATAATTAGCAAAAAACGCTGAGCGCTACTCAGTCCGGGGGGCAATACTGCTGCCAAAGCCACGAGCAAATAAATCGTAGGAATGGTCATTAGCACTTCCACCAGACGCATGAGGACGCTATCTAGCCATCCCCCAAAGTAACCAGAGATCCCGCCCACAATCATTCCTAGCGGGAAAGAGAGGGCAATCCCAACCAACCCGATACTCAAGCTAATACGCCCCCCGTAGATCAAGCGACTCAGTTGATCGCGCGCTTGTTCATCTGTGCCGAGGAGGTTATATTTCCCTTTGCCCTGCGTACCAAACAAGTGGATGTTTCCTTTAATACCTGGAACAATCTCTCGTTCTTCAAACTTGGGTTGGGTCAGTGAAAAGCGCGTGGGTAGGGGCAGGACAAGCCGGAACAATCGATAGGGGTCACCTGGAACAAACAAGCTTAACCGCGAGGGTTGGGTGCGATCGATGATTAACTCCCGCTGCCCAGTCGCCAAATCAACCGGTCCCTGGGTAGTGGGATACACATGGGGTCCCTGAAACTGCCCTTGCTGATTCGACCAATAAATCTGGGTCGGAGGAAGCAAAGCACCATCTAGTTGAGATTCGTAAGGATCGTAGGGCGCAATAAACTCGGCGCCTAAGACGGCGATGTAAAACACGAGCAACAATACAGCCCCAAGACGGGCAAGCAAGTTGTTTTTGAGTCTTTGCCACCAATTCATTGCCGATTCTCCCTCACGCAATCCAGGCTCAAGGCTTTTATTATGCCGATTTTACGTTACTTCTCGCTGGCAAAACGGTGGAGTTGCTCTCTATGGCTCTCCTATTTCTCAAGACCCTGCCAAACTCGTTAAGAATGACTCAGGACTCCTAAATTGTTGGCTAGATAGTCTTTCAACCACACTCGTCCGCGTGTTAATAATTCGTTCAAATCTTCCACCTGCCAGAGATAAACGCTGCCATCTTCTCCAGCGGCCGCAATTTGTTTGCCGTTGGGGCTAAAGCCTACCTGATTGACAGGTCCCTGATGCCCATTAAATTCGGCGACCTGTTGTCCAGAAACGACCCACACTCTCACCATGCCATCCTCGCCAGCAGAAGCCAAGCGTTGCCCATCTGGGCTGAAACTGACGCTATTGACCCAGCCACGATGTCCTCGGATTTGAATCAACTGCTGTCCAGTCAGATTCCAGAGCCGAATGGTACCGTCTCGACCCGCCGTGGCGATCGCCTCCCCATTGGGACTAAAACTCACACTGGTAATATCGCCTTGCGCCACACTCAAACGCAACAGTTGCCGACCCGTCAGATCCCAAAGGCGAGCAGTCCCATCCCCACCCGCTGTGATTAAAAATTCTCCATTGGGGCTGAAATTTACACTTTCGACCCACACCCGATGTCCTTGTAACTGCAACAATTTCTCACCGGACAGATTCCACACGCAAACCGTGCCATCAAACCCAGCTGTTGCCAACAGATCACCTTGGGGACTGAAACTAATACTGGTCACGTCATCGGCATGTCCCGTCAGTTGAACTACTTTTTGACCCAGGAGGCTCCAGATTACCACCCCGTGCTTTCCCGCCGAAGCGAGTTGTTGCCCGGAAGGGTGGAAACACACACTATTGACTCTGCCCTGATGGGCTTTGAGTTGTGCAAGCTTGTGCCCAGCGGCATTCCACAAATACACCTGGCCTGCGGCGGTTGCCAGATGAGTGCCGTCTGGACTAAAACTGAGTTGCCTGACAGGACGCAAGTGTCCCTCCAATCGCAGCGTCGCTTTCTCCGATAAATCCCAGAGACGAACAGTGCCCTCCCAACCCGCAGTCGCCAGGTATTGCCCATCAAAACTAAAATCGAGATCTCGAATGGGATGGTGATGCCCATTCAGTTGCATAATTTGCTGTCCTGAGAGGCTCCAAATTCGCACACTGCCATCTTCTCCGGCCGAAGCGAGGCGTTGTCCATCGGAGCTAAAGCAAATACGATTAACCGGACCTTGGTGCCCATCAAACTGGGCAATTTGTTGTCCAGCCAAATTCCATAAACGGGCGGTGCCATCCAACCCAGCGGTCACAACTTGTTGCCCATCAGGACTAAAGCAGCTGCTGTAAACCCCACCCATATGCCCTTCTAACGGAATCATCTGGTTATCAGAAAGCTGCCAGAGCGCGGCGATACCATCCCAACCTGCAGTTGCTAAATATTGCCGATTGGGGCTAAAGTTGGCATCTTTAATGGGTCCTCGATGTCCTTTGAGCTGGGCACTGAGCTGACCGGAGGCGCTCCAAATTTTGACCGTGCTGTCTTCACCCGCCGTGGCAATATAGCGTCCATCCAGGCTAAAGCTAACGCTATTGATTCTGCCTTCATAGTCCCGCCACTGCCCCAGCTTTTTGCCCATTGGGTTCCAAATGCGGATCGTCCCATCGTCGCCCGTAGTCGCGAGCTTCCGCCCATCAGGACTAAAGCTCAGACTATACACCCCTCCCCGATGCCCATCCAATTGCAGGATTTGCTGTCCTGCCAGATTCCACAGCCGGGCAGTGCCATCTTCGCCACAGGTGGCAATGATCTGCCCATCGGGGCTAAATCGAAGGGCGGCGATCGGTCCTTGATGTCCCTTGAGGCGATTTTGTTCATGCACATTGTCGAGAATAATCTGCAGAGCCAGTAGCGGACTAATTGCAGGATATTCTGACAGGGGACGATCGTCCGTCACCATTTCTTTTAACGCCTGCCCAATCCGCATCGCGGTGAGCAGCGATTCAATTTCTTCAGATTCAAATTGACGCAGGGCAATCACCCCTTCCCGCTCCAGCCGGGTACCTGCCTGAGCCTCTCGAATTTTGTGTTCTGCTTTTTGTTGTGCCTCTGCCAGAATTTGATTTGCTTTGCGCTCTGCATCCAGCGCAATCTGAACCATGCGATTATCCAAATCCTGGCTGGCTGCTAGGAACTGAAAGTCCTGATTGCTCAAGTTTTTGTCAGCCGACCAAATCATGGCATCTTGCAACGCCTGCCCTCGCAACAAACGCGACTCATCCTGCCCACCCGATGCTATCCAAGCGCCGAGCGCCTCACCATAGGGACGCAAATCCGCCATCACCTTATGCGACCATGCCAGATCAAACACCGCTGCATAAATGCGGTTATAGACAGTCAGCTTGCCCTGCCGCTTGACCACCAACCCCGAGAGTAGCAACTCCATTTGTTCCGGCGTATCGTTGCTGGTAATCCCGTCTTGATTCAGGATTTGTTGATAGAGACTGAGTAGACGAGCTGTCCGTTGACCACTGCGCAGTAGCCGATCGCGAATCGTTTTTAAGTGCTCTGGTTCATCTTGAGCCTCCCAATTTTCCAGTACACGAGTCGTAACCAGATGGTCAATCCATTGGGATTCAGCCGAAGTAGAAGCAGCGTTTTGAATTTTGAGTTTTGAGTTTTGGGTTGAGGAATTAGCTGGTGCTGGCAAAGGATGGGAGTGACCAGCGCCCTTTTGCTTCTTAGTTTCCCTTACGCCTTGTCCCTGCCTTCTAGCGCCTGTTTCCTGCTGCAGATCGCCGTTTGCCGCCTGTCCCCTGCTGCCGACTCCCTGCGCCAGATCGCCCTCCTGCAAGATCAGTTTACAAAGCTTCTGGGTCAGAAAGGGTTGTCCCCCCGTCCATTGCAATAACGCAGCCAAAATCGCATCGAGGTTTTGAAATCTGCCCACAAAGCCTCTGGCAAGCGGTTCAATTTCGTGCAGTTGAAAGCCTGTGAGCGAGATCGCTCGCCCCACATTAAACGGAGTACGCTGTCGGTCTTGAATAAGGTCGGAAGGGGTAGCCACCCCCATTAACGAAAAGGTCAGCCGCTGAAAAACGGGTTGGTCAGCCCGATTGTTGTAGCAAGCGCGAATAAATGCAAAAAAGTCATCGGTGGGAAAGTTGAGGCTGAGGACACTGTCAATTTCGTCAATAAAAATCACCAGGTTACTACGAACCGCAACGAGCAAAACTTCTTCAATAAATTCACTCAGTCGTTGTACAGGTGAGAGAAATTCACGATCGCGCCACCAACTCCGCAAATTGAGTTGTTCGGACAAGGCAAAGCTGCTGATCAGGCTACGCACCATACCGGCATACCACTGATCAGGCGTGACCTGCTGACTCCCAATTTTGGTCAGATCAATTACCGCACAGGCAACCCCTTCTGCCTGAAGTCGCTGCATCGTCTGAACCCGTAAACTAGACTTACCCATCTGGCGAGAGTTCAGCACATAACAAAACTCTCCTGCCTTCAGTCCTTCGTACAAGTCCCGATCTGCCTGTCGCCGCACATAAGTGGGAGCATCAATCGGTAGACTACCGCCTACCTGATACTCATCAGCCAAATTGGGTAGAGCGTTCATCGAATGACTCTGAGACGATCGCGAAAATATTGGCGATATAGATTGCAGCGGGGCACCACATCATTTCCCCGAAGGTGAACCAAGCCCATACTTTGTAGCTGAAACGCTTGCGTTGCTTCCAGGCGAACTAAACTGATCGATGTGACAACTTTCTTCATAGCGTTTGAAAGTTTGGGCTGTTGCTCTAGGTTCCACAGATGCCGACGCAAATGGTCTCCATATAATCCAGCTTCTGTGGGAGCAATTCTGAGCAACTGATCGAGAGTGATATCCTGGCGAGCGATATGGTAAAGTGCCACCCGCACCAGATAAGGATGGCCCCCGACCATCGCCATAAGTTTTTCAACCGCTGCTTTGTCCCAATTCAAGTGATGACGATTTGCCAGATCCATCACCTGCTCAGGGCTAAATTCTGGCAATTCGATCGGCAACCCAACATTGAAAGGAGATTGGTTGATGTTCAGGGGAATATAAACCTCAGTGGAATGCACCACAATTAACCGCAACCGTTTCCAGATATCACGATTTTTGGCATCTTCGTGCCATGCCCGCAAGAGCGCAAAAAAGTCGGCAGCAATTTCAGGATGCTGGAAGACACAATCTACTTCATCCAGGCCCAAAACGATCGGACGACCAATGCGGGGCAGCAAGTATTCCTCAAAATAGGCAGTACAGTTATCTTTACTGCCAAAAATTTCATCCCAAAAATCGACCAATCGATTGGGCAATCCCAATCGCCGCCCAACACTTGCACAAAACCACCGTAAGAAGCGATCCAGATCGGCAAAGATGGCACCGTCTGCCAATTGAAAACTGAGCGGCACAGTTAAAAATTCTTGCTGAGCAGCATGTTGCAGAATCCGCGCCATGAGTGAAGTTTTGCCCATCTGGCGCGGTGCCTTGATGCGGATCAGCGAGCCTGGTTTCACGATCGTCTCGTAGCAACGACTTTCAATCGGGTGGCGTTCCAGATAAAACGTGGACGCGAGATCTACCTGCCCTTCTGGCAGTTCGGGTTCGGCGGCTGGGAGGGGGGGCGGTTCGGGGTCAGGTGCCACTTCAGGCGATGACGGTGGAGCTAGCAACTTCATCTCCGGCGGTGCAGGCAAGAGCTTGCGCTCTAGCAATTCTTCAACCCCCCAGCGTTCAGCCTCTTTATCAACTCCAATTCCCTGGTGATTGATTGCCTCTTCCCGCGCCAGGACGTCTAAAATTTCTTGTAGCAAGACTGGGGTATCCCCAGAGGATTGCCATTCCCGCTGTTGAATCTGATTCAAATAGCCTCGCAAATCATAATTCAACGGCGATGTCAGCGGAAAATTCACCCGAATTGGCAAAATGATCGGTTTTTTGCCTGGATGGCTGTCCCGCAACTCGCGTGCACGTCGTACTTCTTCGGTCACCATTTCGCTCGTCGCAGATTGAGCAGACAGCAGTAATAAAAAGTAGTCAGCTTGTTTTAATTCCTCGTCAATCCGTTGCGTCCATCCCTCACCCAGATGAATACTTTCTCCTGCCATGAACGAGGCATGTCCTGCTTTTTGTAAGCCAGCGTGCAACTCTCTGGCAAGACTTAAGTCCGGATCGTGGCTGCGGTAGCTGATAAAGACTCTTGCCAACCGAGCCGTGGGCAAAGCTTTTTTAGAAGCGTGTTTGCTGGAATATTTGTTGGGAGCCGCGGGAGGAATTTGATAGATCGGTAAGGCTTCTCGAATATTTTTTAACTGTCGAAGTCCTAAATAATCAACCTTAAAGTCTAGACAACTTTTCACGACATCGTAGATGGTTTGAGACAAGCAAATTCCACCGGGTTTGGCTTCCGTCTGCAATCGGGCGGCGATATTCACACCGTTCCCCATCACATCAGTTTCGCTGAACAACACATCTCCTAAATGGATGCCAATGCGATGATACAGCACATCCTGAGGCGGCAATATCGCTGCCTTTTCAGCCAAAGTGCGTTGAATTTCTTGGGCACACTCAACGGCTTGTACCGCACTCGCAAAATACATCAACAGTCCATCACCCAAAGTTTTGAGCACCTGACCTTCAAACCGTTCGCAAAGGCGCGTCATCAGTTGAAAGTCCCGATGGATCAAATTGAGGGTATGCCGTTCTGCGATCGCCATACGGGTGCCCGAAGTTGCGATGTCAGTGAAGACGATCGCAGCTAAGACACGCCGCCCCCGTAAGTCAGGAGGTAGCGCACCAGGGTTGACAAGTTCCATGGGGTTTAGTCTCAAGGAGGTAGATGCGGCTTACTAAGGTGAATTTAAGAAGATGAAGATAGATGCAGCACTGGAAGCAAGGGGTAGATATGTCATCCGCAAGGTGATAAATCACGCCAAACATGATGAGTCACACCAAACCACCCCGCTCCATACTACAAACTCACGCCCCCCATAGTCTTCGATGATTCCTCGAATAAACCGACTCTTAACTCAAAATTCAAACGGCTTCACCAAAGAGAGAACATTCACCCAATCGCAAGCTAGAAACGAAAAAGTGTGATAAGTGAGCACAATTGCAGCCGCGATCGAGGCAGAAAAATTGCTGGAACTTCTTATTTAGAAAGGTTTTTACAATTCCAAAAGTGCGATCGGGTCGCTACCGTTTCTGATACGCCGCCAAGCTTTAGGCCCATCCAAATACCAAATGCCCATCCAAACACCAAAATGGTATAGACACAGTGTGTGAGCAAAATCGCCAAAAACCAAGGGCATCGAAAAACGCTTTCAATACCCTTGGCTTCCTAGCTTGTTCCAATACGATGTGGCATCAACGACTGCTGTAGCGCTCTTCTGCCCAAGGTTCCCCTCGGTGATGGTAGCCGTTTCTTTCCCAAAAACCCAATTCAGTGTGGTCTAAAAACTCCAGACCATTAATCCACTTGGCGCTCTTCCAGGCATAAAGATGCGGCACCACTAAGCGCATCGGTCCACCGTGGTCAGCGGGCAGCGCCTCTCCGAATAAAAGGTAAGCAAAGAAGTTTTCTTCTCTCAGAAAATCTTCTATCGCGATATTGGTAGTGTAACCTCCATAGCAATGTTGCATAACATGCACCGCTTTGGGGTCAACTTCAACTTGTTGCATGAAGTCAGTGACTTTGACCCCAACCCACTGCACATCCAACTTTGACCAAGTTGTGACGCAATGAAAATCGGCAGTAAAGGCATGTTGCGGCATTGCCATAAAATCAGACCAGCTAAAGGTCTTTTCCTTGGCGAGTCCCCACACCCGCAGTTGCCAGTCTTCCCGGCTTACTTCAGGCGTTTGACCATAAGTCAGCACCGGAAAGCCCTTTGCCAAATGTTGACCAGGCGGAACTCGTCCAGCTTGATCCTGCTCCGGTTTCTGAAAAAATTTCCCTAACATACAACGACACCTGGATCGCTTTTACCCAATCGCTTTCATTCAATTGATGTAGCAGAAATTCTCATCTTATCCAGTCTGAGGGGTTTGACGATCGTCCCAACCCCTCAATTATTCTTCGTCCGTATCCTCATCCTTCGTCGGATAGACAAAGCCTCTCGCCCGTCCAGTCAAAATCGACTTCCCTAAAGACAATGCTCTTTGAGCTTGAAGTGCAGCTTTGCGCTTCCAGGTTGCCTTGCGCGAATCTCGCTTCGATTTTGAGGTTTTCTTCTTAGGAACTGCCATATCGCTCGCTAAATTTTTGACAACCTTCCTATTCTATGCGATTCGTTCCTATCTCAACACCTAATTTCTCAGATATCGGATCAGGTAGGGAAATCCGAATTCGCACCGGACGGCTATCCTCTCACTAGAATAGAAACGCATCCTGCACAATTTGATCGGGTTTTAAATAAGTCGATGGATTTGGTTTGGCAGGCTCTTTTAACAGGGCTTGTAATCAAGACCATCTTCTGATTTCATACTCGTTTTACGCGTTGGATGGAATTCGGCTCCGATTTTTTGGCTTCGGATTTTTTAGTGTAGTTGATTAACCAGGTTAGACCCATGACCACTTTGGAAAAGGGCAACATCAGTATTCATACTGAGAATATTTTCCCCATTATCAAGAAATGGCTCTATTCTGACCATGAAATTTTTCTCAGAGAGCTAGTGTCGAACGCAGTTGATGCGATTCAAAAGCTACGAATGGTCTCCCATTCAGGGGAATTTTCTGGCGATCTGGGTGAACCAGAGATTGTGATTACGATCGACAAACAGGAAAAAACCCTGGCAGTCACCGACAATGGCATTGGCATGACCCTCGACGAGGTCAAGAAATATATTAACCAAGTCGCGTTCTCCAGTGCAGAAGAATTTGTCCAGAAATACAAAGCCAGCAGCGACGAGCAGATTATTGGTCACTTTGGGCTGGGGTTCTACTCGTCTTTTATGGTGGCAACGCGGGTAGAAATCGATACCCTGTCTTACCAGGCAGGAGCACAACCCGTTCACTGGTCTTGCGATGGTTCCACCGAGTTTGAGCTGACTGACTCTTCCCGCGCGACGCGGGGAACCACGATTAAGTTGACCATCCAGGATGAAGAGCAGGAGTACCTGGAACCCTACCGAATTCGTCAGTTGGTCAAGACA
Organism: Scytolyngbya sp. HA4215-MV1; assembly: GCA_019359045.1. Lineage (GTDB taxonomy): Bacteria > Cyanobacteriota > Cyanobacteriia > Leptolyngbyales > Leptolyngbyaceae > Scytolyngbya. Next base: position 104,854 of record JAHHIA010000010.1, on the reverse strand, counting down.
TACTGCGATTTCATGCCGTTTGCCATCAAGCTAGATGTCAAAGAGGCACCGAAGGAAGGGGAGGCACCGAAGGAAGGAGAGGCACCGCCGGAGGTAAAAGCGCCCGAGCAAATCAACCGCCAAAAAGCCCCCTGGAAAGAATCACCCAGTTCACTAAGCAAAGAAGACTACCTGGAGTTTTACCGCTATCTCTACCCATTTCAAGAAGAGCCATTGCTTTGGGTACACCTGAATACGGATTATCCCTTTGTTGTGAATGGCATTCTCTATTTTCCGAAGCTCAAACCGGATGTCGATACCAGCAAAGGACAAATCAAGTTATTCTGCAACCAGGTGTTTGTTAGCGATAATTGTGAGGAAGTCATTCCCAAGTTCTTGCTCCCATTGAGGGGCGTAATCGATAGTGTTGACATTCCGTTAAACGTTTCGCGCAGCTTTTTGCAGAACGATCGCACTGTACGGCGAATCGCGGACTATATCGCCAAGAAAGTCGGCGATCGCTTGAAGGAGCTTTACCGCGACGATCGCACCGAATATATTCGCTGTTGGCAAGACCTCGGCACTTTCGTCAAGTTTGGCTCGATTAATGACGATAAGTTCAAAAAACAGGTCGAGGATATTCTGATCTACCGCACCACCTGGCAAGGCGGTGGAGGTCAGGCAACTGCGATCGCAGAGCAGGATGCACCAAAAGTGGAAGTGCAATCAGGCGAAGGGGATGTCTGGCAAGATGTCACGCCTTCCACTCAGAGCAACCCAGATACTCCATCATCTCCCGGCTATACGACGCTGAAAGAATATCTAGAGCGGAACCAATCGCATCATGAAAACCGGGTTTTCTACTGCACTGATGAAGTTTCCCAAGCAACCTATGTAGAACTGCACAAAAATCAGGGATTGGAAGTGTTGTTCTTCGACTCTTTCATCGATACTCACTTCGTCAGCTTCCTGGAACGAGAGCATCCAGACGTGAAATTCTCGCGGGTGGATGCAGATCTAGACGACACCCTGATCGACAAAGACAAAGCGGCTGAGATTGTTGATCCCAAAACCAACCAGACGCGGAGTGAACAGATCAAGGAGCTATTCCAGAAAGCCCTTAACCTTCCCAAAATTACGATTCGGACAGAAGCGCTCAAGTCAGACGACCCCAAAGGAACACCTCCCGCGATCGTCCTTCTCCCTGAACATTTGCGTCGCCTTCAGGAACTCAATGCACTGATGCAACAGCAAACGATGCAGTTTCCCGAAGAACATACCCTCTTAGTGAACACCGCCCATCCACTGATCCAAAATTTGGTCACCATCAGTCAGGGAAGTGTAATTCAACCCGATGGCGCGTCTGCATCGGGCACTTTGGCAACTCAAATCTGTCAGCATGTTTATGATCTGGCACTGATGGCGCAAAAGGGCTTTGACGCCGATGGCATGAAGTTGTTTGTGGAGCGATCGAACCGTCTTTTGACCAATCTGACCGAGAAGGTGTAGGACAACAACGTCTAATCGCTGACACTGAGTATAGCGAAGAGGTAGAGGAATAGAGAGGTGAAGGAGAGGCTTTTCCAGCTGCTTCACCTCTCTATTCCTTCACCTCGCCACTTTTTCTCAAAAACTCTTTCATCTTTGTAGAATTTATCTGTACAATAGAGAGCCGTGTTGCAACATCACCGCTGGAGAGTCCCATGTCTCGCAAATGTCAACTGACCGGCAAGAAGGCGAACAACGCCTACGCCGTTTCCCACTCTCACCGTCGTACTAAGAAGCTGCAAGAAGTGAATTTGCAGTGGAAGCGGATCTGGTGGGCAGAGGGCAATCGTTGGGTTCGCCTGCGGTTATCCACCAGAGCGCTCAAAACGCTGGAGCATCGCAGTCTAGAGTCTCTAGCCAAGGAAGCAGGAATTGACCTAAATCGCCTATAAGAGGGTGTTTGAAAAGGTGTTCGCTGTGATGGTTGAGCACTCAGAGATCCCCCCTAGCCCCCCTTAAAAAGGTTACCGTGTACACACGAGTAATCAGTGATGTCATTGAGTGGGTTGATCCCCCTAAATCCCCCTTAAAAAGGGGGACTTTGGGTGCTGAAGCCCCCCTTTTCAAAGGGGGGTTGGGGGGATCTCCAGGGGTTTCGCCTTGAATCTGAGATTTGTTTGTACACCGTAGCTTAAAAAGGGGGGATCAGCCTCAAAGTCTCCCTTTTTTCTAGCGCAGCGGCGCGCCAGCGCGGGGATTTAGGGGGATCGTATCTGTTACTACTTGCGAAAAGACTTTTAAAACATCCTCTAAAAGCTTTTGATTACAATTCATCACTATTTAGAAGATAAGGACAGATCTGTCCTTATCTTTTTTTTGCAGATTTCGGGCTTGGGATGTTGTATTGCAGCAGTTTGCGGACAAGTTAGCCGAGTTTGGTGGATGAGTCGATGAGTCAATAGGTCTAAGCGTGGCTCATGCACATAAAAGCGGCTGTAAATCGCAAAAGCAGTCATTACAAAATATCAGGGTAAAGCCCTTAGGACAATATTTTTTGAATAATTATTTTGGGGTTGCACAGGATGCTTACCGAGTGCTTCATCATCAACTGTTCCAGTTTTTGTAACGGATGATCTCTCCCCCCAACCCCATGGGTAAGATTGGGGCACTGATTCCACCTCAATTTGATCGCAGTGTTTGTAGCAATTTTAGAAACTGACTGCTTTATTCTGAGCAAGGTGATTTAACATTGCCTAAAACGATTCAAATCAACGACAACTCTCTCATCTTTACAATTGTTTGAAAGCGATCGCAGCAATATCCCTGATCTCGATCCATGAAGTCATCAGAACTGCGATCGGCATTAATTCTTATTTTGCTCAAAAATAGTTTTCTTGTTCACTGTCGATGGGTGGCTGAATCTCGAATTCGTCACAATCCAAACTTTGTATTTCTCTCTAATCTTTGTGATTTTTTGGTAGGAAGGTGTCATGTCGAACCGTCAACTCGTTCAAGCCATCCAAAAACTATTTCGACAAGTCCGAAAGCTATCCGGATCGCTCACCAAGGAGATGGTGAACTGGTTTCTACGAGTATCCCTGGTAACCCAACGCAGATTTGGCTCTACTAGTGCCGGGTTCGTCTTGCCAACCACTGTCTTGCTCTTGTTGGTCGTCACCTTAACCGTAGGAGCAATGACCTATCGGGCATTTAACCGATCGTCGCAAGCCATTGGCGAACGCTCCCAAACGGTCATTTACAATGCTGCCACCCCTGTCATGGACCGGGCAAAAGCAAAGATTCAATACATGCTGAGCAAAGATCCACGTCTGCCAGGCGGGATTCCTTCGGATGCCAACCTAGAAAGCCTGCTGCTCAATAATGGGACTGGCGGATTTTCTCACCTGCCCGCAGTCGCTTCTAATCCTACGAGCGATCCTTATACCCTACCTGACGAAAAACGAGTCAATATCAATGCAGGGAGTACTTTTGATATCGGGGTTGATAATGCTTGGACTTATCAGGTTGATACCAATGGAGATGGCACTTTAGAAACCATTGCTTACTCCATTATCGTTAGAGATTCCAATGGAACTGGGAATACGGTTACGGTGCGTCAATCCACTGACGATGTCAAAGCACCAGCATTAGTCACTCGTACAGGTCCAGTCAACTTGGGGGGAAGTAGTGCCAATGCCAATTGTCCAGTTGCGACCCGCGCTCCGGAGGGGGGATGGTATACAGATTCCACCAATTCTTCCAAGATCCTGAAATCGATTCAGATTAATGCGGTCGTGGTGGGTGGCAATGCAACCAACCGCACCGTAACAACCTTAGAGTTGCAGCAAGATCGTCAAATTGACCGAGGCAACAAGTGGGGAGCCTGGTTCCGCAATGACTTAGAGATCTTCCCAGGACCTGTCTTCAACTGGAACGGGGCGATGCACACTCGGGGCAACCTGATTATTGGCTCTAGTAATCTCGACCGATTTAAGGGCTACATGATTAGCTCCCCAGGCTCTTGTGTCTATCAGCAATCGGCTTCTGAAGTGACTATTACCAAGGACGAGCCGAATGGTTTCAGTGGACAAATCATTGCTGGCTCGACCAAAGACAACACCTTTGTTGGCAGTTCGAGTTTCCATGTCTGGGCAGGAGCGGGGGTTGCACCCAAGACCAACAATTCGCCCCTGACTCCTTCTAACGATTCCGTCGCCTCGGCTCCAGCAGCTGGAACCATTGCTCTCGCCTTAGATCCGGTGAAAATTGTCACCAAAGATGAATCGGTTGCCCGGGGAGGCACTTTCTCGCCACCAAATTCCGTCTCGAACTGGATGAGTACTGACTTTGTCCAACAAAAACGGATTTTTAGTGATAAATCCCCCACCCCTTACCTAGACGATACCTATCGGGCAGATAATCGCTATGGTCCCAAACCGGTTTATAGCAGTGCATTTCCGGATCTGGCAAATGGGGTCACACAGACAGGGATTCCCATCCGGAGTGGCTCTCCCATCACCCCAACCACAGAGCCAAGCGGACAACTGACCCGCGAAGACCCACCCGCAGGTGCAACTGAGAACCTGGGACTAGATGGTTACTGGGAACGACGCGCCAGGGTGGAAGGATTGCGGCTTATCGTAGGACAGCGCCTGGAATTGGGCAATCCTTACGGCTGGGAGACCCCTGTAGATAACAATGGCAATGGCAGCACTCTGGATAACACGACTGGTAGTTCTGGAGGGGGCGGTCAAACTTTTGGCAGTCCATTGCCTCCCTTCCCAGCCGTTGCGAGTACAGCAACCCCGTCCCTCTTACCTGAAATGTGGGGCGATCCGCTCTATCCCCCCGATCGCACATCCAACACTCCCGGAGATCGTCAACATGAAGCCCGCCAGCGTCGCACACTACGAGACAACCTGGCGGCGGTTCAAAGTACAGCCGTTTATCAGTGGGATGTCAACACAAATGGGGCACTAGCGGGGGATTATCCTCTGGCATGTCTTGCCAGCACCGTCCATCCGGGTACGCAGGCAACCCTCGATCGCAGTACCAATTTTGTCCCCATTTCCTTTTCGGATGGCGCCAGCGGCGGAGTCGCCTCTACCAGTTTGATTAGCAACTTCTTTTTGGGCAGAGGAACAAACGGCTGGGAGTTTGACACGCCGCGAGGCAATCGCAATGATTTCCTGACTGACATCAGAAATTCCGCCAGTGATCTGCGCAATGCATTAAGAAATCTCTCTCGGTTTGCAGGCGATCCTAGAGGCGCATTTCCAGCCGTTCAAGAACCCTCGATCGCCAATGGTGGAACTGGTCGTAACATTGTTCATCCTTACCCCCGCTCTACCATGTGGGGAGACTTCTCTGATCTGAGACGCGTGGTGGACCTATTAGATGGGGTCAATCCAGATGGCAGTACAACGTCCCGAACCAGCTATGACATCCTCAGTCCAGCCGATAAAACAACGTTACAAACGGCTGCCTGCACCATCGGTATGCTGGCATACAATGTGCGAACGGTGGAGAGCTTTAACCCCGCTAACCCTGGGAACCAGACGATCGGCACCACTACCAACACTGTCAATGCCCTGACGACCCTGGCACAGGCACTCTCGGGGATGACCGATAATACCGTGACCCCCGCGCTTGGGAGTAACGATGAAATCGCACCGATCGTGACCAATGGTGCAGCAACCCAGTTGTGGCAAAAGTTTCGTTATTCGAGTTTGCCACCCGAAGCCTATATTGAGCGATTGAAACAACCTCCCTACAACTTCGCCCCTGATTCGGCAGTAGTCAAGCTGGCAGAACTGATCTATCTCAACTATCAGGTGCGGCGCGATCGACTCTACGGCTTCCGTGGTTCACCTGCCTATCTCTATGAATGGGATGACGGTTTTAGTACTTTACCGAACACTCGTGTGCCCCTTGCCTGCAACCCAGATGACTTTAGTACAGTCCTGTCTGGCTCTGGTGCGCTCGTCAGAGGGATGAGATTGGGGTTAGCACGGCTTTGTGGAGAGGTACGGTTCAAATCTGCCATTAGCCCCAGTCGGGTCACTGGAGCTGCGGACGATGCCAACCAACCTTTCCGCTATGACGGCATTGATATTGCACCTCGTTTCCCTTCGCTCTATTACCTCTTCCCGCGAGTCAACCATGACCACGATGGGGCAGTTTGGGATACAACCAATGGCGCAACCAATACGCCGGATGGACTTTATCAGGCTCACGGCGTTTCGCCCAAATTGCTCACACCTGAAGAAGAAGCGAGTGGCACCGTCCTCTGGACTCATGACATTGACCATCGCCAACCCGGCAACACAAATCCGACCGATCGCTTAGGCAGTGGCGCTTTAGTGGCTGCCACCTTAACCGCCACCGCTCCTTATAATCCGCTGCTGCTCTCGACTCAAGGAACGACTGAAACCGCCTTTAACCCCACCGTTAACCTACCTCCTGAACCCTATGTGGTCGATCCCAACATTCGGGGGGTAAGCGCAACCAGCGATTCGACGGCAACCGTGCCTTCAACCTTTAACTATCAAAAGGTCGATCTGGCAACTGTGCAGGTCTTGCCCAGACCCGTAGGAAGCGCACCCAGTACCAATCGATCGGATACTATCTGGACATTGCCAACGGCAACCTTTATTGCTGGGACTACTCCCAATGGCATCGTTAATCCTGCGGGCAATCAGATTGCCATTCCATTCTTGGACAAAGCCCTCTTCAATGGGCGAGAGATCATGAACGTACGAGTCATGGATTTGGATCTGGATCTGATGCGGAGGAATAAGCCCACTGGCAGCAACGACACCTTACTGCCAGGTCTGAATAATACTAACAATAGCGGTATTATTTATGCCTTCCGGGAAGATGCCATTCGCGAAGACAAAATTGCCCGTCCGGCGGCAACCGCGATGAATGCCACATTAGGTCTCAGTGCTCCAGCCTGGAATCCTGGGGCAACCGCTGCTAATACGACTCCAACTGATCCTGCGGTTGACTCAGTCAATGGGATTTCCACTAAATCAGTGGACTATTATGGTGATCCCGATCGCCGCCCCTATGGCTTCCGGCTCAGAAACGGTGTTGATCTCAGGCGTGCCCCTGGCGGAACTGTGGATGCTGCCAACTCGCCTGGTGTGTCCTTCATTTCCGACAACCCAGTCTATATTCAGGGAGATTTTAATCATCACAGCACTGATGGCACAGCGGCTTCAGGAAGTCGGCTTGAGGAGTTTACCAATCTACTAACCCAACCAAATTGGGATAATTTTTACCTTCGGACAAGTGCTCAGATTGACCAACGGTTTGCCGATCGTACCCAAGATAGCTGGCGACCCACCGAAATTATTGCAGACGCCATCACACTCTTGTCCAGTAACTTTGTGGATGGGACAGTCGAAGACGGTTTCCGGCGTACCAACAATGGAACGCAATCTTACTCCAATCAGCCTCGGCCTACCGCCAGTGCCCCCACCAGTCTCGGCGCAAGTTATTACTGGGTGCAGGAAAATCCCTGGACAACCCCCACTTCGTTTACCGCAGCCACGGCTCAAAATACCAGTCCCATTGCCGTATCGCGGAATGGCAACCCCTTATATTGCGAAACTCCCGCGCGCGATGCGAACTATGTGAACTCCTGCACTCGTATCCGTGAATGGGGAATCAATCCAACCACCGGAGCAGTGAATGGTAATTATGACACTGCTTTGTCAGATCAGCCTCAAAGTGCAATTGCAACGCGCATGAATGCCATTATTGTCAGTGGCATCGTGCCTTCTCGGGCACAACAGTCCTACGGTGGCTTCCACAACTTCCCCCGGTTTATTCAAAGTTGGGGCATTGATTTAAACATTTCCGGGGCGTTTCTACAACTCAACTTCAGTAACTATGCCACAGGTCCGTTCGATCAAGATTCCTATGAGCCTGGACTTAGCCCAACTTCGACGGAATCCATTCCCTACTACGGACCACCTGCTCGTCGCTGGGGGTATGATGTCGGGCTACAGTATGCTCCAGCAGGTCCTGTGGCTCGGCGCTTTATCACTCCCGGCACCAGTTGGACTGAGACTTATCGCGAATTGCCGATCGACGATCCCTACGCCAAAAACCTCCGGTGCGCGGTAGCCCCCCAAACCGGACAAAAGATAGATCCCATTGCGACCTGTCCATAATCCCGATTTCACAGAGAGACGGAGTACTCTATCTCTCTGTGAAATTGCATGTTTTAAGAAAATTCAAAATGTAAACATTGAGCTTGCCATCTATATCTCACTTTTAAATGTTTAATTCCTTAGGAGGCTAGAATGCCATCTCTCCCCCCTCCCGGTTATCCCTTATCCCGGCAGTTTGGCTCAAAGTTGCTTCGACTTGTTCAGACACCTGCGTCCGATCGCCCTGCCCAAAATCAAGGATTAACCCTATTAGAATGTTTGGTCGCAATGATGGTGATTGCCGTAACAGTCACTGCCATTACCCCACCAATCTTTGTTGCAGTCGCAACGCGGGTTCAAAATCAGCGCTCCGAACAGGCGCAACAAATCGCCCAGCAAGAGATCGATCGGGTTCGTTTGCTATTGGAAAGTGGTAACTACCAGATCAATGACTTACCCCCCGTTGCGTCGTCGGGGCCCTTGACCAGTGTGGGGGGTCCAACCACTGCCCCTGCCAAAAACCAGTCATTAGGAGTTCGCTCAGCATACAATGGCTCGGCTCAAGCAGCTTTTTTGTTAGATCTCAACAATGATGGGCAAGAAGACTTTCTCGTTCAGACTTATCGAGATGGAGGAGTGTATAGTTCTAAAACTCCTACTGTGCCACTTGCATTCCGTATGGCTGTGCGGGTTTATGCAGCAACTGCACGACAAAACTTAGGCAATCTAAAAACGGATATGGCTGCAATCAAATTTACAACGGGTGAAGGGCAGCAAGTCAATCGACCACTGGCAGTGGTCTATAGCGTCGTTTCGCGTAGTGAGACAAATGATGCTTTACCACTACAGTGCCAATTGCTCAGCAGTAATCCAGCAAATTGCCCATCTCCCTAAACGATTGGGAAAATAGGTGGAGAATTTGAGCTTTCAATCCTTACTTAGTCCTCATTACTGCTTCGTGTCGCTAGATATTACTTACTTACAGAAATTCGAAATCAGGTTATTCACTTTCCTCAAACCTCTTCCTGCAAGCTTATTGGAGATCGTATATGGCTACACGACCTCAAAAATTTCGATTTGCGTTACTTCAAACTCTTTTGAGAAAAGGTCAGACAAAAGGCTTTACCCTCACTGAATTATTGGTCTCTATCATTATTTCCGGCATCATCGTCACTGGCTTGCTGACCCTGGTAGTCGATTTGCTCGGCAACGACCAAAGAGATTCTTCGCGTAACGAAACTCAACGAGAAATGCAGATGGCAATGGACTACATTGTTCAGGATCTGCGAGAAGCAATTTACGTTTATGATGGCACTCGCCTTGCAGCGACAACGAACGGTTCGGCGACTATCAATCCCCTAACCCAGTTCATTCCCGACTTTTCGGGACAAGATGGGGCAAAGATCGTTTTAGCTTTTTGGAAACCAGAGCCAATTCCATACCAAGTTGGCGGTACCAGCCTTCCTTACACCAACAATTACTGTACAGCCACCTTTCCCAATGCAAATGACCCCAAGCAGCAAGAATGTCTTGACTTGCAGGTTTCTCGACGTACTTACACCTTAGTGGTTTACTTACAAACCACTCAAACATCTTCTTCTCCCTGGCAAGGGCAATCTCGAATTATTCGGTATGCGCTACGAAAATATACCAACAATGGTCTGACAACCCTCACTCGTTCAACAGGCTATGTTGATCCAATTACTGAAGTCAGTGGTAACTTTGCCAACTGGCCCTATGACACTGGCAACACAAACCTTCAGACAAGCAGACCCGTAGCCAGTGAATGGGGATCTACCGTTCTCGTAGATTTTGTTGCACAACCGAACGATTCACTGGTTCCACTTCCGCCAATCCCAGCTGGCAATCCTGCCAATGATGACTGTCCTGCCAATGTGTCTACAACCACTTCAGGACGTGACTATGTCCGGAGTACCCCTGCCGGACAGAACGCTAGCTATCGAACCTTTTTTGCTTGTGTCAGAAATCCGTTAACTGCTGGAAATAACCAAGATATCTTTCTGAGTCTACGCGGTAGCATTTGGGGCAGACCGGGCTATCCCAATCGATCGACCCGTACAGTTGCTGGATTCTTACCGGTTTTGCAAACGCAGGTGTTGATTCGTGGCGTGCTCAGCAAGAGTAGTAGTTAATGGAGTCTCTGCAGCAGTATGCGCTATCTGTGGGTCGTTGCCAATCTGGCAAGCGATTTTATTTTCCTTAAAGTCCGAATCAGGAGAAGAGCGATGATCAGAAAAACAAGTTCAAACCCAGCAGCAGGGTTCACGCTCCTGGAAGCAATTGTGGTAATGGTGATTATCGGGATCTTGTTTGCGATCGCGGCACCAGGCTGGGTTACATTTCTCAGGCGACAACGGGTCGGCACCGTGCGGAATCAGGCTGCTCAAGTCATTCGGCAGGCTCAGCTCGAAGCCAGGAAAACCCGCTCTTCTCGCATTTTGCAATTTAACTATGCCTTGAATAGTGCCAATGATCCCGCGCGTGCCACGATTGGTTCTACCGTCGCTGCCGTGGGAGGGGGTTGCCCAACCCTAGCCACGGGATCACTCAATGTCCAAACCTTAGGTCAGGGAACCGTGAGTAAAGGACAGGTACGTCTTGCCACCTTTGCCAATGGCGCTGCCTACGACAGTATTGTGTTTGATGAGCGTGGAACAATTCGTTGTATCCGGAATTCTGCATCGGGCACTGTTTTATCCGCAGACAACTTGGGGAGCGGCTTCATGGTGACTGCTTACACAGTCAATGGTACTACTGCAAACACCCAGCGGTGTGTTGTCGTTTCAACCATTTTGGGAGGAACCTATGTGGATGAGGGTCCTGTGAATGGAACTCGCGGCTGTCGAACAAACTAAACACTCGTAGAAAAATATCGATCGCGCGTGATTCCATATTTCACGGTGCCTGGTTCGCTGCCTGTACCTAGAAGCACCATGCCATTCTTTTTCATGACGCGCACTGAAGCGATGTGGGTCGGGAAGGTTTCAGCCATCACTCCCTCCACTTGAGGCTGCTGAAACGCCCATCGCAGTAACCCTGCCGCGGCTTCAGTAGTGTATCCTTGCCCTTCATAGCGGCTTAGAGTGAAGTACCCCATTAGCAAATACCCTGCCAGATCAGGATACCCATTAAATCCAACCGTCCCAATCACAGTTCTAAATTGAGTCGCTTGTTTCAGCAGGATATACCAGACCCACCAACCCACCAATTCGGGATCTTGCTCTAAGCGTTCTGCAAAATAAGACATGACATCAGCCATGATTTTGGGTGGAAAGTCTTCTGGCACATGAGCATTGAGTAGTTTTGCCAAATGTGCGCGATCGGTTATCGTTGCCCTTGCCATTTCAGGCAGTACAGCCATCAAAGTTAAGCGGGGAGTGTGGACTTGCATGGAAATTGCACGACCTCTCTAAGAGGCATTGAGCGATCGAATGATTTGTTGGCGCAATGTGTCCGGGTCACTCAACAGTTCTGCCTGCGCGATCGCTGTTTGGTCTCCCGTTTTCAGCCATTTGAGTTGCACCGTTTGGGTTTCTGCTTCTGCATCTCCCAAAATCAAGCAAGCCACTGCACCACTGCGATCCGCACGCTTAAATTGTTTGCCAAACGCACTGCCACTCAAGTCTAGCTCCACCGAAAATTCTGCCTGACGCAGCTTTTGGGCTAAGACTAACGCCTGCGCCTCAGCCGCTTCCCCCCTCGAAACCAGATAAAAATCGACCTTCGTAACCATTGAGGGTTGCAATTGTTGCAAGAGTAAAATCAATCGTTCCAACCCGATCGCCCAACCCACTGCTGCGGTTGCAGGTCCCCCCAATTCTGTCACCAGACCGTCGTAGCGTCCGCCTGCACACACCGTTGCTTGCGCGCCCAAATTATCTGATTGAATCTCAAAAACTGTATGAGTGTAATAATCCAACCCTCGCACCAAACGAGCATCGATTTGATAGGTTACACCCAAAGTATCCAGTAGTTTTTTGACTTGCTCAAACCGGGTTTGCGAAGCAGGGCTGAGGTATTCCAGAATATTGGGAGCTTGTTGTAAAACAGCTTGAGTCCCGACATCTTTGCTATCCAAAATGCGGAGGGGGTTGCGGCTGAGTCGATCGCGCGAGTCTGCATCCAATTCAGCCTGGTGCGGCGTGAGGTAATCGATCAGAGCTTGTCGATAGGCTTGTCGATCGTCCGTATTGCCAATGGAATTGAGCGCCAGATGCAAATCTTTTAGCCCCAGGGCACGCAGAATATCCGCAGCAATTGCGATCGCCTCAGCATCGGCGCGAGGATCGACACTCCCCAACACCTCAACCCCTAGTTGATGAAACTGCCGCTGTCGTCCTGCCTGGGGACGTTCGTATCGAAACATGGGTCCCGTATACCAGAGCCGCTGGACCCCCCCCTGGGCATATAAACCATGCTCAATAAAAGCGCGCACGACTCCCGCAGTGCCTTCGGGACGCAGCGTTAGTGAACGATCGCCCCGATCTTTGAAGGAATACATTTCCTTGCCGACAACATCTGTTGCTTCGCCAATGCCCCGTTCAAAAAGATCGGTCTGTTCAAAAATGGGAGTGCGAATTTCCTGATAGGCAGCTCTGCCCAAAATTGATCGAGCAACCGATTCTACCCGCTGCCAAGAACTCGTCTCTTCCGGCAGGATGTCCCGTGTGCCCCGTAGTGCTTGAATTGAACCCATCAGCCTTCGTTTTGCAAAAGTTTCTTTAAAGTGCGATCGGCTTGCCACTGCCGTAGCGATCGCTATAATACGCCAAAATCTGATTTACCTTGGCTTCAGCACTCGCTTCAGCCTGCTCGGTATATTGAAACTGCAATCCCGATACCTGACTTTGCAAATAATCGAACTGCTGAGACTGTTGCGGCAGTAACGTCACTTCTACACCTAAAACTTGGCTAAGATGCGCTGCCACTTCTCGATAAACAGCCAACGGCATTTGTGAAAATTGCACCTGATACTTCAACCTACACACTCCCTCATCTTGGCATCCCCTGTCCCAATCCCGCTTGCCACCCTGTGGTCGTCAGATGTCATCAGGTCAAGCCTTGGGGGGAGCATCCGGAGCCGGCAGAGCACAGCAGTTCACATCATTAATACAAACCTTTCCCCATTGCAACGCCCAACGCACCAAAGAAACGCGGTTATCAGTACCAGTTTTAGTCAGGATATTGCTGATATGGTTATCCACAGTTCGCTTGCTAATTTCTAGCTTTTCGGCGATTTCCTGATTGGTCAAGCCAGCAGCCACCAATTCAATTACTTCCAACTCCCGCTCCGAGAGGATTCCATTGGCTTGAGACTCAACACCAGACCCAGACATATATCCTCGTCCCTGTATATATACCTATGCTCCTCTCTATCTTAGAAGAAACTGGTGTAAATGCTAGATTCTACTCTGTAATGTTTCATTAGAGCGATGGCAAAACGACACATCCTATTCATCCTGCTGACCTTCGGTTGCCTCTGTCTCATGCTTGTAAGTCCTACTTCTGCCTTAGCTCAGACCACCTCCCCAAGTCGCTTGCCCGCAGAGGTTCCAGAGACCAACCATCCAACCAATCCCGATGCCAACACGATTCCCTCCGAAAAAGTGAGCCAGTTCGTCCATGCCTGCGTCCAAGTTGTGAAACTGATTGAGCGACGAGAAGGCGAATTGCAAGGTGCTGAAACCGAATCGGAATCTTTGCGGATTGAACAAGAAATTGAAGCAGAAGCCATGGCAATCATTGAGAAAGCAGGCTTGACCCGGCAGGAATACTTGCAACTGCTTACTCTGGCAAACATCGATCCAGAGTTTGGCGATCGCGTCGCAGCCCAACTTCAAGAAGCAAGCGAGTAAGTCAGATAGCTGTTAAGCTGGGAGCGGAATTTTTGATGCCTGTTGAATATGACCCCTCCCCGTGTCCTCTGTCTCGGTGAAGTTTTGTTTGACTGTTTAGCAGACCAGCCCGGTCTACCGTTGGAACAAGTCCAGTCTTGGACAGCTTATCCCGGCGGCGCCCCTGCCAATGTAGCTTGCGCGCTCACTAAGTTGGGAACCACAGCTGGCTTTATTGGCTGCGTGGGGCAGGATGAGGCCGGTGAAGCATTGGTTGAATTGCTGACTGCCATTGGCGTTGATAAAACTGGAATTCAACGCCACCCAAGCGCACCAACCCGCCAGGTGTATGTGCTGCGATCGGAATCAGGCGATCGTCACTTTGGGGGATTTGGAGAATTACCCACCACCGCCTTTGCCGATACCCACCTCCAGGCAAATCGTCTCCCTATCTCACTTTTTGAAACAGCAGATTTCCTGGTTTTGGGCACCCTGGAACTGGCATATCTGGATAGCCGCGCCGCCATTTCTCAAGCCTTGACACTTGCCGAACAATATTATTTAAAGATTTTGGTGGACGTGAATTGGCGACCCACCTTCTGGACTGACCCCAGCACTGCCCGCCAAACGATTCAGGCGCTTCTGGATCAAGCAGACTTTCTCAAACTCTCCAAAGAGGAAGCGGAATGGTTATTTGAGACGACTGATCCCGGTGTTATTGCCCATCGGATGGGGAGTGTTGAGGGTGTTTTAGTCACCGATGGGGATCAGGGATGCGCTTATGCCTTGGGTGAGAACGAAGGGAAAGTGCCTGCCTTCAAAGTCGATGTGGAAGATACCACAGGTGCTGGTGACAGTTTCCTGGCAGGCTTTTTGCATCAGCTTTGCCAACAAGGCTTACAGAGTCTCAAAACGGCTGAAAGCACCCGACAGATCATCACCTACGCCAGCGCGGTAGGAGCCTTAACTACAACCCGTGCTGGCGCGATCGCCGCCCAACCGACTGCTGTCGAAGTTGAAGCGTTTCTCTATTTGCAAGAGCAAGAAAGCTAAACCAGAATCCACCATGGCAACTGAAATTGAGCGAAAATTTTTGGTTAAAGGGGACACCTGGCGACACCTGGCAACGGGTAATTTCTACAGTCAGGGATATATTACCTCTGGCAATGGACGGACAGTGCGAGTCCGCATTGTGGGAAATCAGGGATATTTGACAATTAAAGGTCCTACGGCTGGACTTGCCCGATCGGAGTTTGAGTATCCCATTCCTATCACCGATGCCCAAGAAATGCTAGATACCCTCTGCGATCGTCCCCTGATTGAAAAAACTCGCTACAAAATCCCCTGGCAAGGATTGGTCTGGGAAGTAGACGAGTTTGCTGGAGAGAATCAGGGGTTGATTTTGGCAGAAGTAGAATTGACCGACCCAGCCCAGACAGTTGACTTACCGCTCTGGATCGGCAAAGAAGTTTCGGACGATCGCCGCTATTTCAACTCCAATCTGGCAAAACATCCTTTTACCCACTGGAGAGCATCAGCTAGCAGTGAATCCCCTGAACTCACTGCTAGCTGACCGCTCAAAGCAACCTATGCCAAAAATTCGCGGGGATCAGTGACATATCCTGTTAGAGCCGAAGCCGAAGCTGTGTAAGGTGACGCCAGATAGATCTGAGCCGTCTTTTCACCCATGCGACCGGGGAAATTGCGATTCGTTGTCGAAACACAGACTTCTGCAGTATTCATCCGTCCAAAGGTGTCCTTAGGACCACCCAAACAAGCTGCACAGGAGGGTGCCGCAGGTTCAATACAGCCTGCCGCCAAGAAGATTTCAGACAGGGTTTGCCCGTCATATTTCAGGGTAAAGAGATCTTCATAGACTTTTTGCGTGGCTGGCACAATATAAGTTGGCACCTTCACTGTATGCCCTTTCATTAATTGGGCAGCATGATAAAAGTCGGTCGTTTTACCACCTGTACAGGAACCAATGTAAACCCGATCGATCTTCACATCCCGACACTCTCTTGCCAAAGCGCGGTTATCGGGCGAGTGGGGTTTCGCAACCACTGGCTCGAGTTGAGAAACATCGTAGCGACGATCGGCATAAAACTTTGCATCGGGATCGGTATAGAACGACTCGAACGGTTTATCAGTTCGAGCACGTACATACTCAAACGTGGTCTCATCTGGGGCAATCACCCCATTCTTGCCCCCTGCTTCAATCACCATGTTGCAGAGCACCATTCGCTCTTCCATTGTCATACGCTCTACGGCTTCTCCAGCAAACTCCATCGTGCGATAGGTCGCCCCTGCCACGGTGATATCCCCAATGATTTGCAGAATCAGATCTTTCGCGAGCAAGTAAGGCGGCATTTCCCCATCCAAAACAAACCGCATGGTTGCTGGCACTTTAATCAGCAACTTGCCTGTGCCCATAATGAACCCTGCATCGGTGTTGCCAATCCCCGTGGCAAATTGCCCAAAGGCTCCCGCATTGCAGGTGTGGGAGTCGGTGCCAAACAACACTTCACCGGGACGGGTGTGTCCTTCTTGCGCCAGCGCTACATGACAAACCCCTTTGTAATCTGGGTTGGCTTTGAAGTTGCTGCGATCGACAATATCGTAGAAATACTTGATCCCCTGCTCATGGGCAAAGTCCCGCAAAATATCCACATTACGGTTTGCCCGCTCATCTGCCGTAAAAATGTAATGGTCGGGGATCAACACAATCTTCTCGGAGTCCCAGACCTTGGCATCAGCACCAAACTCGCGCTTGAATACTCCGATCGTGCCGGGACCACAGACATCATGGGTCATCAGCAGGTCAACGTTGACCCAAATATTCTCCCCCGGCTCCAGTACAGACCGCCCGGCAGCACGAGCCAGAACTTTTTCAGTCAACGTCATTGTCATGACAACTCTCCCTCAATCAGTAAATATGCGCTCAGTCAATATGCGTCGATCAATATGCGTAATGAAGCTGTGAAAATCATTCTATCAACCCAATTCTAGGGTTGAGGGTACTCGTTTCGGATTCCTGACGAAATCGCAGCGGGTTGACGATCTCGATCCCACCCCCGACACAGTAAATTTGAGCCCCACAGTCTATGATGACAAGGAAGCCCTTATTGCAAGAAACTGACCCAGTTTTAAAAAGATGCCAAAGAGGTGGGTTGTCGAACCTTCACAATCTGTTACAGAATAGTGAAGAAATGTTATGAGCAGGGAACCGCATGTTCGGTGGCTTAACAGGTCTTAAAACTCCTCCGGGGGCGGACTTCGGTGAGCAAATGCTCAACAAAGTCGTCAGCCAGTCAATTCGCCACCTGTTTACACAGAGTGACACAGTTGAGGTTGTAATTCGTTGCAACCCTTCTAGCAAGCTCTTACAGGGCAGTATCGATAACTTTAAGATGCGTGGCTGTGGTCTGTTGATTCGTCGAGATTTCTGGGTGGAAGAAATGGAGTTCGAGACAGATGCGGTCTCCATTGATTTCAGTTCGATCTTGGGGGGCAAAATTCGTCTCAAACAGCCCACTCAGGCAGTAGCTCAAATCGTTTTGACCGAAGCTGGCATTAACCGTGCATTTCACTCGGAGTTAGTCATCAAGCGAATTCAAAACGTGGATGATCCTGCGTTGACTGAGTTATCTGGCGGCGAGCCTGTGTCTTTCGGAGACATTCAAATCAATTTGCTGCCCGATAACGGCATTCGTCTTCTAGCAAAAGCCGAGTTGCCCAATGGAATCATTCCCATTAGCCTAACTGCCACCCTGGCAGTGGAGCGGCGGCGGCGAATTGTGTTTCAGAATCCACAGTTTGAACCAGATGCTGTTCCCGAAGCACTCCGGGGTACCTCGCAAGTCTTGACAATGGCATTTGCTGGGATTTTGGACAAGATGATCGATCTGGATCGCTTCGACTTGGATGGGGTTCTGTTGCGGGTCAACCGTCTGGAAACTCGGGGCAACCAGTTATTGTTTAGTGGCTATGCCCAGATCGAACACTTCCCTAGCATGGGATGACAGGATTATCGAATAATTCTCGCGATCTCTGTGCATTTCCTGCTTGATTGAGTACAATAGACAATGCTGTCTTTCATTGAGGGTTTGGGGACGATTCATGGCTAAAAAGGGCATGATTGAGCGGGAGAAAAAGCGTCAGAAACTGGTGGAAAAGTATGCTGAAAAGCGGCAAGATCTGCTAGAACAATTTAGTCAAGCGACCTCTCAGCAACAAAGATTACTCATTCACCGGCAAATTCAACAGCTACCGCGCAATAGTGCTCCAACTCGGCTGCGGAATCGTTGTATGGTCACAGGGCGATCTAGAGGGTACTATCGGGATTTTGGCGTATCGCGCCACGTTTTGCGTGAGATGGCGCATGAGGGGCTGCTACCCGGCGTTGTGAAATCGAGTTGGTAAAGAGTCCTAGATGCATTAAGCACAGCCTGGGTTTAATGATTCATTGACCGAAAGCTTGAGACCTTGAAGCATTTGCTGCTTCAAGGTCTCAAGCTTTTTTTAATGGAAAGCGTTGCCGAATTGACGAAACTTTTCTTAACAAAGGGTAGACAAAAGGATAAAATAGTTTCCGTTTATACTCTGCATTTCGTACCCCTGTTTGCACATTGAGGTTTTTCACAGCGTAAGGTCGATCACGTCAATTTTTCAGGACAGGCGCCCAGCCAACGTTTCTGAAGGTTTATTTCTTACGTCGATCGTTTTACCGGATTGAGAATCAGAAAAGAATAGATAAGGGTTGGCACTGAAACCAACCTGGTTCCAGTGTCATTAGTGCTGCTTGCCAATCGGCAGAGTTTTAGAGGGCAGAGGAATCGTGCTGCGAATCTATTCTTTCAGCCTTAGCTGACAAGACATTCTGGTCTTGGACAGTGGATGTAACAGCAAAGAGCGGAATGCAGATGCAAAAGTCAGATGCAATTGGAAAGTTCGTGCAAGCAAATACCACTGTCAATCCGTTGGCTGATCAAGCCCTACTGAACCAAAAATCAGAGATCCCGTTTACGCTCCAAGATCTAAAAGCTGCCATTCCTGCCGATTGTTTTGAACCTTCAGTTCGGCGATCTCTGTCCTACTTTTTTTTGGATGTTTCAATCATTGCAGGACTGTATGCGATCGCCGACCGCTTAGATTCCTGGTTCTTTTTTCCCATTTTTTGGATCATCCAGGGAAGCATGTTTTGGGCGTTATTTGTCGTGGGACATGACTGTGGTCATGGTTCATTTTCTAAACATAAGTGGCTGAATCATTTGATCGGGCATCTTTCCCACACGCCTATCCTAGTGCCTTATCATGGTTGGCGCATCAGTCACAGAACCCATCATGCCAACACAGGTAATATCGATACCGACGAAAGCTGGTATCCGGTGACGAAAGCCAAATACGAACAAATGCCGTGGTACGAAAAGCTATTTCGGTTCTACTTGCCTTTGTTGGCTTATCCGATTTATTTGTTTCGACGATCGCCCAATCGACAAGGGTCACACTTTCTCCCCAGCAGTCCCTTATTCCGTCCTTCTGAAAAGTGGGATGTGCTAACCAGTACCATTCTGTGGGGATTGATGGTTGGTTTTCTGGGTTGGCTAGCGTTCCAGTTTGGCTGGCTATTTTTGGTCAAGTATTACGTGGGACCCTATGTAGTGTTTATCATGTGGCTGGATCTGGTCACGTATTTACACCATACTGAACCCGATATTCCCTGGTACCACAATGAAGATTGGTATTTTCTGAAGGGCGCCCTGTCCACGATCGATCGGGACTATGGTTTTATCAATGCCATCCATCATGACATTGGCACCCATGTGGCACACCATATCTTTTTGAACATGCCACACTATCACTTGAAAACAGCAACTGAAGCGATTAAACCCATTTTGGGAGACTATTACCGTCATTCGGAAGAACCCATTTGGAAAAGCTTCTTTCGCTCCTATTGGGCATGTCAGTTTGTTCCCGATCAGGGCACTCCAGTTTACTATCAACCGAAACTCAAACGGTAGTCAACTGAGCCAATAAACAGCCGCCGGAAAACGGCAGAGGGAGCGATTATCGGCTTTGCAACGATCGCTCCCTCTGCCATTCGATTGACCCAGCGTTATCGGACGGTAACCGTGAGCGTCAAATCGCTCATCCCCCAAACTTCAAAAAATTGCCGAAATAGTGCTTTGCTGGCAATCGTCATATCCCCATCTGCACCAATCACCCCTCCTTGGAGTAAGCGACCACCATCTGTTCTCAAATCCAATCGCAATTCGCCATCATCGCCTTTATGGAGGACCAAGTGCCCATTTGCCAACACTTGCCCCGCACGACTAATCACTGCACATCGCATCGCTACATTTCCCTTATCTAACTGCACATCGCGTAATCGCGTTTTGGACACGATTTGTATCACCATGATGACAGGATATGGGAATGCGTCAGGGCAAGGGATGAATCAAGGCTGGATTTACGACGATCGCATCGATCGCACCGCACAAGAACTCACCGTTCTGGAATACTACACACAGCGCTATCGGCATTCGAGTCAAGCAGAATGGCAGGCACGCCTCATAGCGGGACAAATTTATCTAGATGGCAAACCCACCCACGCGGATATGCGGTTGAAGTTGGGGCAGCAATTAACTTATCACCGCGCCCCGTGGCAGGAACCGGAGGTTCCGCTCAATTTTGAGGTGCTTTACGAAGATGCCGATTTGCTGATTGTGGCGAAACCCGCAGGTCTGCCTGTATTACCTGGCGGGGGATTTTTAGAAAATACATTATTAACCCAACTGAAACAGCGCTACCCCCAAACTCCGCCTGTACCGATCCATCGACTTGGGCGAGGCACTTCGGGCTTGCTGTTATTGGCACGCTCGTCCCAGGCTCGTGCCCATCTGACTCAACAAATGCGCGATCGGAAAATTCAAAAGGTCTATCGAGCGCTGGTCGGTGCCGGAGAGATTCCGACTCGGTTTACTGTGACGCAGGCGATCGGCAAAATTCCCCATCCCACCTTGGGCTATATTTACGGTGCCACCGCAACAGGACTGACAGCTCACAGTGAATGCCAAGTTTTGCACCGCTACCCCACCGTCACCCTATTAGAAGTCACAATTTTGACTGGGCGCCCCCACCAAATTCGCATCCATTTAGCGGCTGCCGGGTTTCCCTTGGTAGGCGACCCGCTTTATGGAATCGGTGGCATTCCCCAGCAACAGACTGTTTACGAGGACAACAAGCTCGTGGTACCGGGAAACGGTGGCTACTGGCTCCATGCCTATCACCTGACTTTCATCCATCCCACCACTGGCAAATCAATCAGCCAGATTTGTCCGGCTCCAACACCTTTGCTAGAGCCTGATGATTTTTTCGCACCTGTTCCTTCCAGCAGATCAGTCGATTCTTCGGACTTGTAACAACTGATTCCCGCCACGTTGAAATTCGTAGGGCACCTGTTGAATCAATACCTCATAGCCCTGCTGGCTAAAAGTCTCCATTACTGGTTGTAAGAAAATAGACACTTCACCTGAAATGTTGAGTAGTGGAAAAATGCGGACAATAGCAGCGACTCGACACAATTCCCGAATGGCATCGAGATGAAAAGTCAGCGAGAGAGAGTCAGAGTAGGTAAACAGCAGATGAGAGCACAGCGCTAGGTCAAATTGCTGGCTGGCAAAGGAGAGCTTGGGCAACTCATCCAGGCAATACCTGCCCTGTTGCCGCCCGATCGCAAAATCCTGCAAAAATTGCCGCATCGCAGCCATCCGTATCTGTCCCAACTGTTCTGGGGTTTGCACCGTATGCCAGACATAATTTTCCAGGTGCCGAGCCACCCCTTCTACAATTACGGGATAGGTTGCTTGAATGCGTTGGGCGATATCATCCGCAGAAAATTGGTAGAGCGGGTCGCAAGAAATGACAGAATAGCCCTGTTGGGTCATTTCAGCGTTGAAGCTGGCAGGACCTCCAGCACAATCCAAAATGCGCTGTTTCAAGTCTTCGGGACGCAGATCAAACATGTGACGGTATTCATCCAACGATCTCCCCCAGGGGACAACCTGTTCTAACTTGAAACCCATGCCAGCTCACCTATCACCTGTTTACCCCAATTCCTACAATCGCAGCACGTCACCCACTTTCATCACTTTGAGTTGGCTCTTGATCCCTTGCTGCTGAAGTGCCTGAGCAAACGCCTGCGGGGTGCCCGGGAGATTAAATGTGCCGTAGTGCATGGGAATCACCATCGTCGGTTGAATCAGTTTGACGGCTTCGGCTGCCCGTCGGGGTCCCATGGTGAACTTATCCCCAATGCAGGCGAGCATCACATCTACTTTGTGGAATTGGGGAATGAGAGACATATCGGAAAAGAGATCGGTATCTCCGGTGTGGTAAAGCGTGGGACCATTCTTAACCTGAATCAAAAAGCCCCCTGGGTTACCTGCATAAGCGGCAGGGGTGCCATCCGATGCTACTGAGGAACTGTGCACAGCTGGAACAAACGCAACCTTGACTTCTCCATTCAGCAGAGTTAGTTCTCCTCCAAAGTTGCCCTGGGTGTCAAACCCAGCTAACGCTTCAGGATAGCCGCTGTAGTGAACGATCGCCCTGCCCAGATCCAACGTGCTCACTAACTTCGCCTGGGTCTTTTTAGCAATTTCTACTGCGTTGCCCACATGGTCAAAGTGTCCATGCGTAATCAGGATCAGATCGGTGCGATCGAGCTTTTGCAGGTCAGCTTTGCCATTGGGGTTCG
Organism: Scytolyngbya sp. HA4215-MV1; assembly: GCA_019359045.1. Taxonomy (GTDB): domain Bacteria; phylum Cyanobacteriota; class Cyanobacteriia; order Leptolyngbyales; family Leptolyngbyaceae; genus Scytolyngbya. Next base: position 82,112 of record JAHHIA010000010.1, on the reverse strand, counting down.
CAGGGTTTTCTAGCCAGGGGTCGATCAGCAGCACCTTGCCAGAAGGCGTTGTTAACTTATAAGCCGATTGTCCGTACCACAACAACTGGGTATTTTTGGCAGATTGGGCATGGCTACCGAGCGTGGTAAACCCAAACACAGCCAGGACGATCGTCAACACGATCGCAAGCCCCCCTATCCCCCAAGGTTTGAACCAATTCGATCGCAAATTTTTCATACCTCACCCTCCTGTTTGCGTTTTATTTTGCCTGATAATCGTCTGTGCGACTATCCACCGATCTGGCGATTTATAGTTGCATCTACCAGAGGCTTAAGCCTCTGGTAGATGCTAGTCTTTGAAATGTCCGAATGCTCATGGCAGTCGCTTTAGCAGTTCGTCACCGCGGTTCAACATAATTCGCCCCGCAAAACCGTTATGGCTTGTCCTGCTAGAAAAACTCGTTCTCCTTCCCAACGGACTTTGACCACCCCACCCCGAGCTGATGCCTGATAGCCCACCAGAGGCGACTTGCCCAATTTCTCTTGCCAGTAGGGAGCCAGCCCACAGTGCGCCGCTCCAGTTACCGGATCTTCGTTGATGCCGATCGCAGGGGCAAAAAAGCGCGAAACAAAGTCATAGTCAGACGTATCTGAACGACTGGTAACAATCACCCCCTGACAAGGCACAGTCGCCAGCAGAGCAAAATCGGGCTGCAAGGAGCGGACAATCGCGGCTGACTCCAGCTCCAGCAGATAGTCGTAAGAATTTTTCCACACCGAGATCGGTTCAACGCCCAAAGCTTGTACCCATTCGATCGGGGCTGTAGTCGCTTCTGGTACCCTAGCAGGGAAATTTAACTCAATCCAGTCTTCCTGGCGCACCGCTGTGAGTAATCCACTCCGAGTCTGAAACTGAGCTGGTTGCTCCAGTGGTAAATAACCTTCCGACCAGAGGGCATGAGCACTTGCGAGTGTCGCATGTCCACACAAGTCAATTTCGATCGTTGGTGTAAACCAGCGCAAATGATAGCCCTCTGATTGAGGCAGGAGAAATGCCGTTTCTGATAGGTTCATTTCTTGCGCCACTTGTTGCATCCAGGCATCGCTTTGGGGCACTGACAAGATGCAGACAGCAGCAGGGTTTCCACCAAAGGGTTGGTTGGTAAACGCATCAATTTGCAGTAGAGCAATCCCCATAAATTACAATCTCCCAATTCCACATTTCAGTTTTTGCCAACGATGCAGGGATGTAAGCCTGACTGATTTCGCCTTCCAGCGACAAGTTTCAAATCTTCTGAACAACATCAGGAACGAATCCGGCAAGTTGCTCCATTAGGAGATTAATAGCTGCCAAGTTCTCACCCATAACTTAGAAAATCTTTTGTGATTTAGTGTAATCTAGGAGCAATTCCGAGGCCCAATACATCGATAAAAGGACGGGGGTAGAACGCTGTTTAGGTTGATTTTTTTGAATCAGCTCAATGATAATCGCTTTGATGGTGGCAAGAGTGAAGTCATCATGTAGGCACTTTGCGCTATCACAAAACCGGTGACAATGCCGTTCTAGTCTCAATAGAAAAGCTTGCTTGGGATTCGATAGATCAGGGATTCTACGAATTTTACGGATTTCACTAAAGCCTTCTGTTCCATAGCTTAGGGATCTGCGGATTAATAGTGTACCAAGCAGTCAGGTTTCGACTGCGCTCAACCTTCAGTCGTCGCGGATTGAGCGTAGCCGAAATCCAAACCGCTGGTATTTTTATTTTCATGTAAGTCCCTCAGGACTTGTGTAGCGATCGAGATTTTCGCTTCAAAAAAGGGAGAATTTGTTTTTCAAAGTAGGCAATTGTTAGAAAACTGTCCGTTTGTTTGTAATTAATCCAGAAGAAATACATCCATTTTTAATTTTTTATTGATGTTTTCTTTTTAAGAAGGTATGGATTTCATCATTTTTACCAGTACGGATTGTTTAATTAAAATTAATAATTTATAGCAATGCCAAATTAAACAAAAAAATCCTTTGTAACAAAGGGCTTAGAGGCGGTTTGCAAAGGTGCTAGCCTGATGTTGAGTGCTCAGAACTTCCCCTAGCCTCTTAAAAAGGGGGAAATCAGCCTCAAAGTTTCCCTTTTTTTTAGCGCAGCAACACGCCAGTGCAGGAATTGAGGGAGATTGTATTTATTGCTATTTGTGTCAGGACTTTTAAAGCATTCTCTTAAGCCCCTTGCCTGTTCATCATGTCATTAAAATCGCGATAGAGCCTGAACTTTAAAGCAAAAATGGAACAGTAATTTCTGCTAAATCGCTCCCCACCAATCGGCAAAGCGGATGCGTCCAATCTTAGTGAGACTATTTTCGATCCTGTTCCCGTCCCATGAATTAGTAACGGTTCATGAAACTGCGTGATCTACTCACTGGAATTTTGATAGGGCTGATTTTGTCGCTCAGTTTGAAGCAAAGCATGGCACAGCAGTCTGTCCAGGTGAGAGTCGAACGCTGGATTAGTCTTGAAAAAATGACGGGTACCGTCATTTATCAGCGAGGCAATACATCGCGCCCTGCCAAAATTGGCGATCGCCTCATCGAAATTGGAGACGGTATCAGCACTGGCAACAACGCCAGCGCAACCCTAGTTATCGATAGTTCTATTGGCTCAATTACTGTTTTTGAAAACACAAAATTGCGCCTTCAAGCCCTGGAATACGCGGCTGATAATGGCAGAATTACTCAATTACAGGTCGATACAGGACAAGTGCGTTTAAAGCTACGCCCTTTTACCCATCGAGGTTCCATTTTGGAGATCAACACTCCAGCCGGATTAAGTGGCGTCCGGGGCACCGACTTTGGGTTAAGCGTACAGCCTAATGGCAAAACAGGGTTAGCCGTGTCGGAAGGGCGCGTCGTCACTGCCGCTCAGAGCCGTCAAGTGCCCGTTAACGCAGGATTTCAAAACTTTACAGTCCCGAATGAAGCCCCTTCAGAACCTGTCCCTTTAGCTGACAATCCTTACTTAGAGTATAAATTTCAGCACTTCATTCAAGCAGGGGTACGCAAAGTTCGTTTAATTGGACAAACCGACCCAGTCAATCGGGTGGTCGTCCAGGGAATTCCTCAAAATACCGATCGCGAGGGACGATTTCAATCAGAGTTGCTCTCATTACCCAATCGCTTGAAGCTTCGGGTAATTGTCACTACCCCTCTCGGAAAACAGGGGGTCTATGAACCGATTTTTCAGTAAATTTGGCTGGCGATTATTGCCAGGCAGTCTAATGACGCTGCTGTTTGCCTCACTGCTCAGATTAGGGGCTTTGCACTCCCCGGAACAGTTAGCACAAACAGGGCTATTTCATCTAAGAGGAGAATTTGCTTGGGACGATCGCCTAGTGGTCATTGCGATCGACGATGCCAGTCTTCAAAAGCTGGGCTGGTTTCCCTGGAAACGACAGCACTATGTCACCCTTATAAAGACGTTATCAAAGGCAGAACCCAACATCATCGCCTTCGATCTGATTTTTTCTGAGCCAACTGCTGACGACCCAAAGTTAGCTCACATCATGACACAGACGGGAAATGTCGTACTCGCCCAAGCACAAGATGCCACAGGCTTACCTCTCACTCCCACCGATCTTTTGGAATCTGCCGCGATCGCCACCGGACATATCCTGAACACGAGAGACCCGGATGGAGTGATCCGTCAGGCAGACCTGCAACGAAACAACGAACCCAGCCTAAGTCTGGCGACCGTCAGAGCTTATACTCTAACGCAGGCAAATATCCCTTTACCCAGGCTCGATCAACCTTTATGGATCAATTGGTCCGGGCCTGTGCGTCAAATGCGCCAATATTCTTTTATTGATGTTATTCAGCAAAAGATTCCCCTGAAGTTCTTTCAAAACAAAATTATCTTAGTGGGGGTAACGGCAACTGGCATTGATCCATTGGTCACACCCTTCGATCGCAACCCAGCTGCGAGTGGAGTGCATCTCCACGCTGCAATCATCAACAATCTGCTTCAGGGAAATGCGCTTCAGCCCTTACCACAAAGCGGCATTTTGTTCATTTTGTTACTGGGAGGTCCCGGTTTCGGTTGGATGATCAGCTGTCGTCGCGAAGACTGGCAAATCGGTCTCTGGGCAGGAGCCTGTCTGAGTTGGGGAGCACTGAGTGTGTTGCTCTTTTATTGCCATTACTGGTTGCCAGTCGTCATGCCGATCGGGTTGTTTTCCCTGACCGCAGCCACCACCACATTGAGCGATCGTCTACGCAACCATCTCCTCCTACAACGTCAAATTGAACAACTCTGGCAGTCCTACCAACAAGACCTGGTGATTTTCAACCCAGCCGCTCCTTCCGAAATCGTGCCTTCTCTGGGCAATGGGGCAGATCAACAAAGCATCACCCGATTGGCCATACTGGCGGAACAATTTGGGCGATCGCAATCCGCTCAAGCAGCGATCGCCCGCAGCCTCTCCATTGGTTTACTGGCGATCGATCTTAACGACCGAGTTTGGTTTTGCAATCCAGTAGCTGCCGATTGGTTACAGCTTCAGATTGGCGATCGTCTCACCCCTCACCTCATCCCTCAATGGCTGAATGCAGACCAGTGGCAAGCCGACCTGCAAGCGCTCAAAGATGGAGCTGCCATCTCTGCCAGAATACTGGCACAAGCCGATCGTTGGTTTGAAATTAAGCTAGAACCCCTTAGCTACTCGTCCATTCGCCTCAATCAACCAAATCAGCCAACCTCACTCGATGGATTTCTCGTTGTTTTAGAAGACATTACGACCTACAAACAGGCAGAAACCGTTTTAGAAAAACAAGTCGCGGAATTACAACGCCTCAATTATCTGAAGGACGATTTTTTGAGTACGGTTTCTCACGAACTCCGCACCCCCATGACAAATATCAAAATGGCGATCGAACTCTTAAAAATTACCCGATCGCCTGAAACCACCGCTCATTACCTGAAAATTTTGCAAGCAGAATGCGATCGGGAGACGGATCTGATCAATGACCTGCTTGACCTACAACGTCTAGAAGCAGGCGCACAAATCTTTCTGCCTCAACCCATCGATCTACAAGATTGCCTCCCCAACATCATCGAACCTTTCTACCAACGTACAGACGCCCAAAAGCAGATGTTGGCGGTCTACCTCGATACCCAACTCCCGCAACTTTTGGCAGACCAACCCAGCCTAGAGCGCATTGTTGCAGAACTGATCAACAACGCTTGCAAATACACCCCACCCGCCGGTGCAATCACCATTCTCGCTAAATGGATTCCCCCCCATATAGAACTCGCTGTACAAAATTCTGGTGTCGAAATTCCCGATGCAGAACTTCCCCGAATTTTTGACAAATTTTATCGTGTACCTCACGCCGATCCTTGGAAACAGGGAGGAACTGGACTCGGACTAGCCTTGGTCAAAAAACTGGTGATTTGTCTTGGGGGAAGCATTTCAGTCAAAAGTGGAGCTGGACAAACCACCTTTACTGTAAAATTTCCCCTTGACTACAACTCTGATGGGGACAATCAGCCCCCATAGAACCCTGCCCCCATTAGCGATTAACATTACCCATGTGCTGGGCAGGATATCGTTCTCCAGCCGCTACTCCTTTGGGTGCCACCTCATCAATCCGCCGCAGATCGTCCGAAGTCAGGCTCACATTCACAGCCGCAATATTTTCTTCCAGATAAACGCGGCGCTTTGTCCCAGGAATCGGCACAATGTCATCCCCTTGAGCTAGCAGCCAAGCCAGCGCGAGTTGACCGGGAGTAATCCCCTTTTCTGCCGCGATCGCCTTGACCTGAGCGACCAGCTCCAAATTCTTGGCAAAATTTTTGCCTTGGAAGCGAGGAGAATTGCGCCGAAAATCATCGGGTGCCAGGTCATCCAGGTTAGTAATGGCTCCCGAGAGAAAACCCCGCCCCAGCGGACTATAGGGCACAAAGCCAATTCCCAACTCTCGCACAGTCGGCAAAATTTCATCCTCCGGATCGCGGCTCCAGAGTGAGTACTCCGTTTGCAGTGCACTGATGGGATGCACCGCTTGCGCCCGACGAATCGTGGCAGGTGCCGCTTCGGACATTCCCAAATAGCGCACTTTGCCCTGCTGTACCAGTTCTGCCATTGCCCCGATCGTCTCTTCGATCGGCACTGTTGAGTCCACCCGATGCTGATAGTACAGGTCAATCACATCTACACCCAACCGTTGCAGTGAGGCATCACACGCTTGCCGTACATACTCTGGTTTACCGCTGATGCCTGCCCAACCGCCTTCTGCGGTGCGGACATTGCCAAATTTAGTTGCCACAATGACTTGCTCTCGCCGCCCTTGAATCGCACGTCCTACTAACTGTTCATTGGTAAAGGGTCCATACATATCAGCAGTATCCAGGAGCGTCACTCCCAGATCGAGGGCGTGATGAATAGTAGCAATCGCCTCTTGCTCATCTCGTCCACCGTAAAACTCAGACATGCCCATGCAACCTAAACCCAGTTCTGAAACCACCAAACCTTGATTGCCCAGTTTTCTGGTTTTCATCAAATTGTCTCCAGATAATTGTGTCAACATTTGCCAAGATCGGACGACTTTTTGGGGATCTATCGCGCTGTTACCCTACCCATGCCATTGGAACCAGCCTGTGTCGTTGGTTGTTACCTGAAATCGCAACGAAGCATAGGGCAGCGGGCGATCGTTACGCCACAACCCCATTCCCCGCTTTGCCTTGCCGCTCAGCAAAGACTTCGCTTGCTGCCGCAATGCCATTTAAAGCTGCCGGAAAGCCCGCATAAACTGCCATTTGTAGCAAAACCTCGATCACTTCAGTTTCGGTACACCCCACGTTCAACGCACCCTGAATATGCACTTTCAATTGAGGTTGGGCATTGCCCAAAGCTGCCAAAGCAGCGATAGTCGCAATTTCCCTGGACTTTAGATCCAAACCAGGACGAGAATAAACATCGCCAAAGGCAAATTCGATAATGTAGCGCCCCAGATCGGGGGCAATGGTCTTCAATCGTTCGATGACAGTTTCTCCAGCTACCCCATCAATTTCTTTCAATTTTTCCCACCCTCGCTCATAGCGAGCGTTCTGTGATTCTGTTGTCAACATAGCAAAGTGACCTCATTGATAAAAATGGATGCTGCTTTGAGCTTTGGAGTTTAGAGGAAGTGACCTCGTTGATAAAAATGGATGCTGCTTTGAGCTTTGGACTTTGGAGGAAGGTCTAGAGTAGACAAAGATACACACGGCCAAGATAAACCTTACTTTAACGTTAACGTCAAAGTTTGATCAAAAAAATTACATTGCTTGGGTACGCTCATCCAACCATTGTTGAATGCGATCAATATTCGTTTTCAGCTCCGATCGAAACTGCTGCAACGCTCCGATTTTGTCTTCGGTTTCTTGAAGATGAAGCCGAAGGATTTCTAGCACCCTCTGCTTACCGCGAACTCCGGTGGGGTCCTCAAAGTAAAGGGGAATGACGGTCGAAATTTCTTCCAAACTCAAACCTAGCTCCTTGAGTACATTGATTTTTTGGATTTTGGCAAGCTCTACTTCGGTGTAATACCGAAAGCCAGTACCTTCCCGTTCGCTCGGTCCGAGCAATCCCAGACTCTCGTAGTAGCGAACTGTGCGAGGCGTTACCCCTGCCCGTTTGGCAAATTCTCCAATTTTGAGCTTTTCTATCGTCACGCTTTCCTTTTTACCATAACTTTAACGTTAACGTCAATTTCTATTCCTTAAGGTTGACTTGAAGGCGTTTTCTAGATTTTTGTCCCCTGGCATAGAGATGAACAAGGGATGGATATCTCCTAAGGTTTTTTATTTTTTGGTTGACTTGCCCGTGATTCTAATTGGAATTCGGGAATCTCTTCGAGTTGATGTTCTTCCAGGTTGTATTGCTCACAAACCAGACTGAGACGCTGACCGTCACTGGTGACACGGTTAACTGCATGGGTCAAATCGCCCTGAAAAAAGAGCAAGGTGTTTCTTTCAGGACGGATGCACCCCACCTGACGACGGTGCGATCGCAAGACCAGTTCGCCACCTTCTAAATCCTCCGGTACAGCAATGTAAAGCACGCTGACGACAGCAGGTGGATCGATAGTTTTGCAATAAGACCGGAGAGAGCGATCAATATGAGGATCGACCCGCGATCCAGCTTGCAGAAGCAACGGATTCAGATAAAAGGCGTTGCAGTCGGGTTGCAGTGCCCGATCCAGGTAGAGTTTGAAGTTGGGAAAGTGTTCCTCAACGGTGGCGATATGCGATCGCCGAAACACGACCGAAAACCCCTTAGTCCCAATGAAATCACGATTGAGATTGTTGACAGCAAAATAGGGACTGGTCAAAATTCGATTCTGCAACTTATTCAAATATCGAGAAGAAAATGCCTGAGGCTGCTGGTAATAATACATTCAACCCATGGGATATCAAAATCCTATGACACAATAAGTTTTGGACTATTTATTCAAAGGAATTGGAGCTTTCACAATGTGGCGAGTGATTATTCAATGTTCTGCCGAAAGCTGGCGAGACCACGCCCCAGAGTTTAAGGCGATCGCCGCCAAATATCCAGCAACACCCTTATCTTCCAAAAAAATGAAAGGCGATGAACGTCGCATTATGGAGTATCAGCTTGAGGAAATCAATGACGCAGAAGATCTGATTGCTGAAAGCATGACGCTGAATGGGTTTATCGCCACGTTTGAATCCCTATAGACGGGGTAGAGGGTTTACCCGTCATCTTCAGAGCACACCAAAGCATTAGTCGATTAAAAGCACTACTTTTCCAGTCACCGAGCCTTCTTCCAAAAGCTGATGAGCAGCAGCGACATCCGCCAACGGGAACGTTTCACCTAGGTGAATTTTCAAAACGCCGCGATCGATCAAACGGGCACATTGCTCCAAAATTTTCGCCTGTGCTCTTTGTTCTTCCACCAGCCCTTTCAGCATGGGGGTGAGCATCAGTTCAAAACTAACCCGTAAATTGCGAGTACGGGCAGTTTTCCAATCTGCATCGGCAGGCGGTTCCAAAATCGTCACCATATCGCCATAGATCTGCACCGCCTGAAAGGTCTTGCTAAACGTACTCCCTCCCACCGTATCAAACGCTAAGTCCACCCCCTTACCATTCGTCCAATCCAAAATCGCCTGGACAAAGTCAGTTTTCTTGTAAAGGATGACGTGCCCTGCCCCTAACTGACTGACCAAATCGGCTTTGGTAGATGTACTGACCGTCGTACTGACCATGGATCCTTGCAGGCGTGCCAGTTGGATTGCCACATGCCCAACCCCCCCGGCACCCGCATGGATTAAGGTCGATTGCCCTGCCTGTAATCTGCCGCGATCGTATAGCGCCTCCCAAGCAGTAATCAAAACTAGCGGTGCCGCTGCTGCTGCTGCAAAACTCAGAGACTGGGGTTTGTGAGCCACCACCGATTCATCCACAACGACATATTCGGCATAGGTGCCTGTCTGCCCCCCTAACCCACCATTACAAAAGTAAACTTCGTCACCCACTCGAAAGCGCTGCACCTGCGCCCCCAGCCCTTCTACAATTCCGGCTCCATCGCACCCCAGAATAGCGGGCATTTGATCTGGATAAAAAGTGCCCCGTTTTCGGAGCTTGGTGTCGATCGGATTCACCCCGGCGGCTTTAAGGCGAATCAGAAGTTGGTGGGCTGTTTGCAAAGATGGGATGGGTACTTCTTGCAATTGCAAAACTTCTGGTGCCCCTGCAGCAGTCATTAAAACAGCTTTCACGACTTAATCCCTAATACACAATCACTCGAGCTTAGACCGTTGATTAGAAGAGACAAGAGACCGTTTCCCCTCCGCAGTTTACAGCAAGGTCATTCACTCACCGACTGCCTAATATCAATCCTCTAAAGCCCCACCCTATAAAAGGATGCCTTTAAAAAATTAGCGTACTGTGTGTGCCACAGTACGCTAATTTTCCTGCAAATGTCAGCCATCGCTAGCGGTTACTGAGACATTGAGCCTTCGGGTGGAGCGGGTTGGCTTTTAATTTGAACAATACTTGCTTGAATCCGAGGAATTTCGAGAAACTTTTTGGTATCTGCCAGGAGCCGATCGCCCCAGAGATTTTCTTTCAAAAATTTCAAATCCGCATACCGTGCATCTAGCTGAATAGCAGCTTCGCCCAAAGCCAAACCCTGGTCATGGCGTCCTTTGGTATAGAGGGCAACCGCCGCCGCCAAGCGCGGCTCAGCAGCTTTCGTATCAATCTTGGCAGATGATTCCCATAGCTTGATGGCTTCATCATCTCGTTGTTGCTCGTACTTAATTAACCCAATATTATTCAGAGCGGGCCAAAAGCTCTTATCTTGTGTCACGGCTTTTTCGTAACTGGCGATCGCTTCTGAAAACTGCTTTAACATGTAGTAGCTATTACCCAGGTCAAACAGGGCACCGGGAGTACTCGGCTTGAGCTTTAGCCCTGCCTGGAGATATTCGATCGATTTACTGTAGTCTTTCTTTTGAAAGTAAGCAGACCCCAGAGCAAAGAGAACCGCCGCATTTTTTTGATCCAGCGACTGTGCCTTCTCCAGCGCTTTAATGCCCGGATCTAGCTCATTAATTTGAAGATGTAAGCTGCCTAAAATCGCCCAGGCTTCTGGACTGGTGGGTGATAGTTGAGTAGCCAATTTAGCTCGCGGCAAGGCAGCTTCATATTGCTGGAATTGAGCGAGTTGAATCGCTTCCTGAATCAAGACTAGCCCTTGCCGTTCGAGCTTGGTCGAGTCTAGCTGAAGCGTGTGGGGCACCAGTGCTTGCCCGATCGCGGGACGAGCCACGCCAAACAAACCAAGGACAATGACCAGTGGAAGCAGAGAAATGCGATTCAGCACGATTTTGGTCTCAAAGTAAAGTTGATAAAGGTTGCCAGATAGCTTAGTCTACCTCAAGACAATCATGGCAAAAAGATTTAAGAATTGCCCAATCTTCCAGGCAAATTCGACCCAAATCGCTACAAATTGGGTGACCTAATCGGTTTCCACCAAAAACTGGGGTGAAATTCTTAGTTTTTTTAGTAACTAGCCAGTTCCTTCTGTCCAAACACCGTATTCTAGAAAACTCAGTCTTCTAGGAAATTTCCTTCCAGAGCTTTTTATGGATCGCTTTACCGTCGAGGTTCTTGCCCAAACCGCCAATCCGCAGCAGGTAATCTATGCCGCAATGCATCAAGATTATGCCGAGGGGTTTGTCTATGATGAACGCGATCGCTTTCCCAGCGAGGAGCGATGTGGCGAATTGGTGGTCAAAAATTTGCTGGCAGGTAACCGGGGGCATTATGGTCCCCTAGAGCATCCCCAAATTGTGTTGAACTGCGGTTGGTTTCCCCACAGCACCATGCAGCAGATTCGGACTCATCGGGTGGGAATCAGTTTTGATGTACAATCTTTCCGTTATACAGGGAGCCGTATTATTGATGTTGTTCAAGGCAAGCGAGAGGTAGAGGAAGTTTTTTATCTTCGTCCATTGGGTTCCTACACCGATCGCCAGGGCAAACATTATGACTACACCCCAGAACAGCGCCAACAGGATCTGGAATGGTGTCTGACAGCCTGCCACCGCTATCAAGAACGGATTAACCAGGGATTTTCTGAAGAACACGCCAGAGGGTTAATTCCCTTTGATGTGCGGCAGCATTGGGTCATGTCCGCCAACGTGCGATCGCTGATGCATCTGCTCGATTTGCGCTGGAAACTGGATGCCCAACTGGAAGCACAAAAACTTTGCGAAACAATCTGGCCCCACTTTCAAGCCTGGGTGCCCGCGATCGCTGAATGGTACGAATCGACTCGACTTAAAAAAGCACGTCTTGCACCTTAGGAGCAAGAGGTAGGGGGGCTAGAGGGGTAGAGGAGTGGAGGGGAGGGGTAAAGAATAACGGGATCTAGAACTGCTCTTATTCTTCACCCCCATCACTTTCTACGCAGCTCCCGTAAACGCCGACCAGGCTCGTTGCCACCAGGGCAACAACTGGCTTTGAATTTGGGGTAGCTTTTGGCGAATCTTGCGAATATCCCAACCTGTAAGTTGCGCTAGATTCTGCGCTTCTTGCTCAAACCGTCTTGGCAAAGAGCGTTGATATTGCCGTCCTTCCTTACACTTGGCTTCTCCTGTGTACGGATGCCGTAAAACGTAACGCCCCTGGAAAAACTCTTGATTTCCGGTTTCCTGGAACATCAAATCTTCTGGGAATTTGTCACGGGTGTAGCGCACATGTAACCGGCTAATGAAAACACTCGACGATCGCACAAATGGACGACGCCCGCTCCCCATGGGCACAGGGGATTCATCTTGGGGGGTATCGAGCCAGAACACACCCGCTTCTTTCAATTCTTCTGGAGTCAACGGATCAGCGGAACAAGGGTCACAACTCGCCATATCCCAGGCATATTCCAGAAACGCAACATTTCTTCCTTCTTTGGTGTAAGAAGTTTGGAACATAGATTTGTAGAAATCACTGAATTCGTTCTTAACAAATAGTGGAATCTCTGCATCCGAGGGCACTTTCACCGTGCGATAGTTGGTGACCTTGGCTTGTCCTTTAGGCGACAGAATGTAAACAATCAAATCCTGTGCCGCTTTGGCGTTCACCATCCCCAACCGAATTGGCAACATAAACCGGGGCGAGTCGTAGGTAATCTGTAAAGGACGCAGCGATTGAAAACCTGCTTTATCAAACTCTTTCAGATTCACCTTAGCGACAAAGAACTTCATCTTTTGCCGAATGTAGGGTTTCAGAAGTTGCTTTGCACCTTGCGGAATCTTGTACCCATTTCGAACTAACCAAGTTTCTAGCCCACCCGATTCTTTCGCACTGAGAATAAGAATGTCATATTCACCCACCGTGAACTTCGCTTCAATGCGAACCCCCAGTGACCCATCCCTCTCTCCAGCGCCTATGCTAGCATTACCTGCGTTCCGAGGAGCGCTCGGCACGCGATCTTCGAGATAGTCCGGCGCACAAGGATCGGGGTCAAAGTACTCCACCAAACGAGGAGCACTGAAAGCATCCAATCGTTCCATGATGGTGGGGTTAGTGACTTTGACCTGCTCTTTTTGCAAAACAACGGGTACAGGCACGACGATCGCAAAGTCTTCCACTTCACCTTGGTAGTCGTTTGCCATCGTCAAAACCGTATGGTTCTCACTACGGGCGATCGCCACCTGTGATGCCTGGTTATAGAGTTTGGTATCTGCCTTAGCAACATAAAATCCACAAAAAGCCCATGCCTTCGGCACCACGACCAAACAGGCAAGACAGGCTAACAACAGGGTCACGAGTATTCGTAAGGGCTTCATAGCAATATCCTTTAAATGAAGGAATGAGAAAGGGAGATGGGGGGACACAGAGGGGAGGGGAAAAGGGGGAGATGAGGAGAGGGGGGACGCTTTACTCTGTTAGCCTTTAACTCCTTTACCCTGACATTTAACATCTATCCCTTTGACCTCTAACTACTGACTGGTCATCCCTGTTTCCTGATACACGGCGGCGTCAGGATTTGCAGTCACAACTTCTTGTGTCCAACGGAAGCGATCGCCCGGAAAGAGCCAATCTAACAAGATACTCAGCGGAGCCAGGGTAAAGAGCGCCCAAAAGACGGCGGTTGGAACAAACAAGAAGTTTCGTAAAAAGAAGGTGAGCAGGGCGATCGTCACTGCCCAAATCAAGCGCCCGATCCGAGCATCGGGAATGGTACGGGGGTCGGTAATCATAAACAGCGCAAAGAGCAGGAGTGAGCCACTCATCAGACGATGCGCCCAAACATCCCAGGTCCAGCCCAACCAGAGATTGCGGATTGCCTCCAACCCGGCATAGGTCGCCAGAAATGCGATCGTGGTATCCCAGCGCCCGACCTGTTTGAGTACAATTCCTCCTGTGCCCAAAAACAACAACGCGTACCAACCTTCTTCTCCCCACTGACCCGGCGAAACCCAGGCATCGGGGGTAAGCAGCAACGCAGCAATAATCCCAAAATTGGCAGGATTGAAGATGTGTTTGCCACGCACTCGCAACAAAAATTTGCTAACGATCGCTATCCCACTTGCCAGCATTAGAGTGCTATAGCTATCTGCCCGTAAGAGTAAACTCAACCCCAGAGAGGTAATGAGAGCACTGAGCAGGGAGGAGTAAAAGGGAGGACGTGGGGACGTAGAGGCATGGGGATGAGACGGACGGGAGGATAGGGGAGATGAAGGAGGGATCTCAGCTGGCTGGGCGGTAGCTTCTAGCAGGGTTTGGGGTTCGGATTGGCTATCCTCTGTCAACTGCCACCGAAGAACTTCCATCCCCCATTGGGTCAACAAGCAAGTGGCGATCGTCACGGCTATCATCCCCGGTTGCAGAGTCCAGTCGCGTGTGCCGATGCCCACCACTAAAAACATCAGGAGAAAGACAATCTGGTAAATTCGCGCATCTTTGGGCAACATTGGTCACATCCATTGGGCAAATTGGATGGCAGCTATTATGGCTGTTTCTTGATCCAAACTTGAATTTCGTTACTTTTTAAGCAACAAACGAGGGATCAAAACTGGGCAGGCACTACCTAAAAGTTGCGCGAGAATGGATGAGTTGGCAGAGGTGACTCATCTCATGAGACGCAAATTTAGAGTTTTACTTTTAGGATTGGGGACGATCGTGGCTTTGCTGCTAACCCTTTTGCCCGTTAGTGCTCAGAGCAGACTTACGGAACAATCCAAACTGGCGATCGATGGCATTGGACCTGTGCGGGTAGGCATGACAATCGCCCAGGCAGAAAAATCTGCGGGGGTTCACCTGATCGAAAAAGGGGCGAGGGCTGGATCAGGCGGTTGCTACTATGTGCGCCCCCAAACGGGACCCGCCAATTTGGGTTTTATGGTAATCAGCGATCGCGAAGACAACCGCATGGTGCGCGACAAAGACCGGATTGCCAGAGTCGATGTTTGGCGCAACGGACGCATCACGACCCTCAGCGGCGCTAAAAATGGCGACACTGAAGCTCGTATCAAATCGCTTTATCCAGGCAAAATTCGTGTTACCCCCCACAAATATGTTGGAGATGGGCACTACCTCACCTTCATGCCCCAAGATCCAGAGGACCACAACTATCGCCTAATTTTTGAAACTGATGGTAAACGCGTGACGCAGTTTCGATCGGGCAAGTTACCTGAAGTGGAATATGTCGAAGGGTGTGCGTAATCCAATTCAAGCACGACGATAATCAGCCCAATTCGATGCCTACTTCATCAGAACTTTAAATTCAGCGTCAACTTTTCTCATTAGGGAACCTGTAACTTTTATCCCTGGTCAGGGAAGCGAAAGAGCAACCCGCTATCAACCATACCCGATAAAGTTCTGGGCTGATAGGGCTAATTTGTTCTGTTTATCTACTCGGAAAAAATTCTTTCACCTTACCTGTTGAAGCGATGAAAACTACCTCAAGAAACTCGTTCCATCTAACTCGTGCCCCGTTTTGGAAAAAAGCCACGATCGCAGTGCTCACTTCAACCTTGCTTTTGAGCGGTGCACCTGCTCAGATGGTCTCTGCTGCCCCCTTATTAATCAGTGAACGCCAGCAAGACTGGAACTGTGCTTTGAAAGTTGCTCGGTTGCTGAATGAAGAAAAACTCATTATGCAACTGGATGTGCTGAATAAGCCGCAAACGAAGTATGCCAACGTGGTTTATCAAATTTTTGTTCGGCAGGAAAATCGTTGGGTAGAAGTATTTACTAACCGGGGGGCTCGGTTGGTTGCCAATTCGACCAGCAGAATGATTCTGGCTCCCGAAGTAATTGACCTCAAAGAAGTTCAAAAGAATATTAAAAAAGAATTAGGAAAAGAAGTAGACTGGTCCACCGTGGAATTGCGCACCGTTGCCCAAATCCGCTATGACGTTCAGGGGGGTAGACGCGACCAGACAGTCGCATTCGAGCAGGTTCAGTTCTATCGTGAGATTGCCCAAACCAGCACCACCCAAATCATTAGCAGCACATCGAGTAGTGCTCAAGAGGTGGGGTATGAGCAGGAATCGCAACAGGGGCGAGAAGGAACCAATCGAGAACGCCACAACCAGCAAGGCAACTTTAGCCTAGCAATTTTACAAAAGCAGCAAACTCTGTCTTCGGTAATTGCGCGAGTTTCGGTGCAAACCAAGCAAAAGAGTGGATTGACTGCTGAGCGATTTGTGGGCGACTTTAAATACAAGATCAACCAACGAGCAAAGTTTGTAAAGGGGTTGAAAGCTGGTGATCGCGCGATCGTGCGCTTGTTTACCTCCGAAGGTCGCCTCATTGGTTACAGTGCGTTCGAATTGCTGTCTTCAAAATCAGCCGTGACTCTGATTCTCTCCGATCGGCTAGAATCCGGCATTCTTCGTACTGTATATGGCTTAGACACCAACCAGGACGATCTTATCGACTCCAGCACTCAGGTCTACGACTACTTCACCCAAGTCACCACCGTTTCTCGTGAGCGCTACAGTGATGCCCGCGTCGTTTTCTTCAAGAATGTAGAAAGTCTCAACTTGAGTGCCTTCAACCTATCCGGATTACCCGCACCGCGCTCAACTTGTGCCTATACTCGATCGTTTGAGCAAGGTTCCTTCCGCTTGATTAGTCGCACGATTCGGGTCTTCAGTTCTGGGCTGGCGTCTGCCATTACTGCAGCACCAGGTCAATTGGTGCAAATCATCAGCCTGAGTAGTACCACAATCTCTATCTATGAAGTCAGTCAACTGATTGTTACTTACCGCTCTGTTGGCGTCAGTCAAGGCATACTCACCAGCACTTGTGACTTGGGTTGCTATGGCAGTGGTGATGATGATGAGAATGAAGATGAACATCATCATCGTCGCAACTGTAACCAGGGAATCGGCAATGGTTCAGAAGGCTGCGACCCCGGCAATTCTCATCCTCATGGCGGCAGCAACGACGAAGGCGGACGCAGACCGGGTCATAAAAAGTAACGTAAGAGCAGCACCAATTTAACAAAGGGATTCCTGCGACAATCCCTCTGTTATAGCTATCGCCAACTTGGTTAGGACAAGGGGCTTCAGCCCCTTGTTGATTCCAGGTGTTGGAATGTCCTAACGATTGTGGTTGTAGTTATAAATCGTAAAAGAACATGGATTAAATCACTCCTAAGTCTTGCGTCAGGGTATGGCTTCAGCCTCAAAATGAATGTTATTGAATTCTCGTTCCGACGAGGGCGGCGATCGCCCATTCTAGTAGCTGCTCGTAATTGATCTTGCCATTTTCACGACGAGGAATCGAGGCAACGACAATCCAATGCTTGGGGCATTTGTAGGGGCTGAGTTTGGATCGCAACTCTGCCTTTAACGCTGGCACCGTAATTGCTGCTTTTTGAGGCACATAAACCGCTGTCACCACTTCTCCCCAGTCGCGATCGGGCACTCCTAGCACACAGACATCTGTGACCCATCCCGTCGCTAAAATTGCCGCCTCTATCTCTGTTGGAAACACATTTTCTCCGCCCGTAACGATTTTGCGGCTGTTGCGCCCCACCACATGCAAATAACCGTGCTCATCCAGGTAGCCCAAATCATCAGTTTGAAAAACGTGAGGGTCGGCGAAAAGTTGAGGGTAGTAGCCCAGGGCCAACGATCGAGATCGAATCTGAATTAAGCCAATTTGATTGGCATCCAGACAATCGCCCCACTCATCCCAAATTTGCACCTCCGCATGGGGTAAAACACGGCCCACGTTAGTCATACCCTGGAGGAAATCTTCAGGCTTTAGGGTCACTACTTGGGAAGCTGTCTCCGTCATGCCATAGGTTGGAGCCAATCGAATCTGGTAGTCCCTTGCTTTCTCCAGCAGATCCTGCCAGGCAGGTGCCCCTCCCAGCAACACCGCATGAAAGCGTGCCAACCATTGCATTTGAGCAGGCACATGCATCAAACGCTGCAGCTGCGTCGGCACCAACGATACAAACCACGACTCCGGCGCAATCTCCGGCAATTGCCCAGACTGCAATGCCTGGAAAGGCACAATCGCCAACCGTCCACCTGACAGAAACGATCGCAAAAATTGCATCAACCCACTGACATGGTAGAGCGGCAATACACAACAAGAATGGACGCGATCGATGCCAAAATATTGGCAAAACCCCTGCACCGATGCCCCAAGCGACTGCCAAGAATGCATCGCGAACCGCACTCGCCCCGATGAACCACCGGTCGGGATGAAAATGTGAGCCGAGGAAGTGAGGGGGGAAAGCGGTAGAAAAGTATCTTCCCCATCTCCTCCTCGCCACCGCCCCTCGTCCCTCCATCTTGGCGTCCGCTCCGCTCCCCACACCCAATCAGGCTGCACCAACACCAACACCTGTTGCCACTCGGCCTCTGCCCAATCTGGATTTGCCAAAAAAACTGGACATTGCATCACACCAGCAGCAATAAAGCCTGCTAGAAAGCGAATTGGATCACGCTCTGCTAATAGAATTTTTGGGAAAATGCCGTTTTCAATGGATTGACGCAGCGATAGCAATTTTGCTTCCACCAGCCGCGCAAACTCATGACTGTCGGCACCCACCAGCCAATCGTCCCCGCGTCGCTGCTGTAAAATCTGCCACAACAAATCCCCCGTCACCCCATCACCTCTTCATGCCTCCACTCCATCCCCCCAACCCCCGCCTCTTCAAACCAGTGCCCCACCCCAAAGCCAACCGCCCTGTTATGAAACGAAAGCTCAGCTGCCAATCGCAAAGCTGCCGATCGTCCCACCTCAGTCTCAAACACGGAAGAAAACACCACATCCGGTCGATATTGTTGACAAAATTGACGCAGACGAGCCGGAGAACCTGCGATCGCAGGCTTCACCACAAAAACTCCCCGCCATCCTTGGTTATAACAAGCTTGCAGTTGCGTTAGAGTCGCTACCGACTCATCCAAGGCGATCGGGGTAGCAAATCGTTCACTCAACGCCAACATCGCTGTCAACTGTTCCCGTGGCAGCGGTTGCTCCAAAAATTCCACATTCGTCCCCTGGCAAACAGTCAGCCAGCGTATCGCTTCCGCCTCAGTTAGTCCACCATTGGCATCCAACCGCAGCTTTGCCCCCGCAGGCAATGCCCCCATCAGTTGCTTAAACCAGCCCAGTTCCTCCGCGATCGTCGCCACCCCAATCTTCCACTTAAACGTGCGATCGCCCTGTTCCCAGTGAGCCTGCCAGGCGTGGAGTGCAGCACTGGCGGTAGGCAGAAGCGTGCTGTGGGAGAGTGAAGAAGCAACAACATGGCGGCAGCGTGAAATTTCGGCAACTCCCGACTCCCAACTCCCGACTCCCGGCTCCCGACTGCCGGCTCCTAACTCTTGACTCCCGATCTCCTCCCATGCCGACTCAAACCCAAACTGGCAAGCAGGCAAATTTTCTGGAATCGCTCCAATCGTCCCCGCTGTGATTTTTTCAGGCAACTGCCGACAAAATTCCAGCGCAGCTGCCAACGTTTCAGACCCAAACCAATCCAGGGGTGCAATTTCACCCCAGCCAACCTGTCCATCCGGCGCAACCAGGCGAATCAAAATCCCTTCTCGCACAGACCATAAGCCATGATGTGTCAGTAACGATCGCTTAAATCGACGACGATAGAGACTAAATCCAAACCCAACCGCCCCCTCTCCCCATCCCCTCATCGCCCCATCCCACGTCTTCCTCATCGCCCCAACCAAATCGGCACCACAAACCCTGCTCCGAACAACAAGCCACTCCAAAAATGCAACGCCACGGCAATAAAGCGACAATAGAGCAGCTTGTCGGACTGGTCATGATGCGCCAGGATGTAGCGACAAAGCTTAATAGCATAAGGTGAGCTGCCCAAAATCAGTAACGTCCAGACCGGGAAAAGCTTCAGTAGGACGAAGAGCAGTGTCAATCCGTACAGACTACCGCTAGCCCAGGGGAGAAGTTTCGCCGATCGCCAAGTCCCTAAACGCACGACCGGAGATTTTTTGCCCACTGAAGCATCATCTTGCACCTGATTAAAATGTGAGCAGAACAAGATCAGACTGGTGGCAATCCCAACCACGACTGAAGCCGCAACATTGGACACAGACCAGGATCGGGTTTGGCTATAGTACACAGCTGAAAAAGCAACCGGACCAAAGGCAAAAAAGCAAAGAATTTCGCCCAATCCCTGGTAACTGAGGCGAAAGGGAGGTCCCTGGTAAAGATAGCCCAATGCACAGCAGAGCAAAATCAGCCCAATCACTGTTAAGTCTTGTTGCCAAAAGGCGATCGTGCCAATCCCCAATAGTCCAGCCAGCAAACACAGATTGCCCAGCCAGAAAATCAGCCCTTTGTTGCCTGTCAAATTGACCAGTGAATTTGCCTTATTGACATCCACCCCCGTTTCTGAGTCAAACACATCATTGCTCAAGTTCTCCCAAGCGAGAATCAAAATGGCAGAAGCCAGGAAAGTCGCAAAAATGCTAGCATTCAGCTTGCCCGTTTCTGCAAAAGCAACAGCGGTTCCCACCCAAATCGGCATGATAGCAACGCTATACATTGGGGGTTTGAGTGCCGCCAGCCACAATTTACGCTTGGGGCGATCGATTGCTTTGATTGTCATTGGATAAAATCTATCGATATCAACAGTAATTTCCTTTTTCCCATGTTCTCAGGTCTTTACCCCTCTTGTGCCAATCAATCCCAATGGAAAGCTGACCGCTGACTAACGACTGCTGACCGCTGACTGCAAATAAAGGGTTATTCTGGTTTAGAAGGAGCTTTGGACGCAGCCTATAACATGACCAATCGGCTATGCAGGATTTGCGATCGCTTCAGTGATTAGATAAAGAGTACTAGAAATTCAACCTGAGAAAATTTGTTATCTGCCGATACATGCCAGTTATACCGGGTTGCACAAATCTCTTCCAGGACTGCAAGGACTTATACCAGTTTCTTTTAGCCTGTAAACAAGTCTCAATTGAGAGAGCAAAATCTCATATTGTTAGTATTTCCGTAGAAATTCCATCGATCGATCCACTCGCGATTTTGCGCCAATTTGGAAAGCCTGATCAGCTTCATTTCTATCTTGAAAAAGGCGATCAAAATAGCAGCTTTTCTTCGGAAAATGAGACGGTTGCGATCGCCGCGATCGGCACAGCCCTAAGCCAAGAAATTGAAGGAGATGATCGTTTTTTACAAGTCAAAAATTTTATTCGATCATCCCTGTCTAGCCTAATTACCGCTGAGACTTCCAATTCTGCTTTTGCAGGTCCCCATTTCTTTTGTGGCTTTACCTTTTTTGATCAGAATTCCGAACAAAATGCCCCTTTCCCAGGTGCTACTGTTTTCTTACCCTGTTGGCAAATTTCTCGCAAAAAAAATCGTTCGACTGTGGTTGCGAATATCCTGGTAGATTCTGGCTTAAATCTCAATTTAATTAGTGAAACTTTATGCCACCAATTCCAAGCAATTACCGCAATTAAATATGATTGGTTTAGTTTGGGCATCGATAGCCCATCCCCTCTACAACAAAAAACTATCAAAGATACAGAGAGTTTTCAGGCTGCCGTCGCATCAGCCCTGGTCTCGATCCAATCCAAACACTTAAATAAGATCGTTCTCGCCCATGCGCTGGATGTCGTTTCCCCGATGCCTCTCCATCCAGTCGATTCGCTCCATCACTTGCGACAACTGCATCCCGACTGTTATGTATTTTCGATCGGCAATGGTCGGGGGCAAAGTTTTATCGGAGCTAGCCCAGAGCGATTAGTGAGCTTACACAATCGGCAACTGGCAACAGATGCGCTGGCAGGTTCTGCCCCCCGTGGCAAAACCCCCACCGAAGACGCACGACTGGCAGATGGTTTATTAAGTAGCCAAAAAGAATTGCACGAGCATCAAGTCGTCATCGACTTCATCACCCAACGATTGGTGGAACTAGGGCTACGTCCTCATCTTTCCCCCCGTCGATTGTTACAACTTTCTAACATTCAGCACTTACAAACCCCTGTCCAAGCAGTACTGCCCCCTGCCGTGCACCTGCTTGATGTCGTCGCAGAACTCCATCCCACCCCTGCCGTAGCAGGGACCCCTCGCCGCCTTGCCTGTGAACAGATTCGTCGCTACGAAAATTTTGAGCGATCGCTCTATGCTGCCCCAATCGGTTGGGTGGATCATCAGGGCAATGGTGAATTTGTGGTTGGCATTCGATCAGCACTGGTCGAAGGCTGTCATGCCCGTCTTTATGCCGGAGCAGGCATCGTCGCTGGGTCAGATCCAGAACGCGAAATGGCAGAAGTGCAGCTAAAACTGCGGGCATTGTTAGGAGCGCTGGTTTGATTGATTGTAGATTGGTTGATTGTAAGGGTGGTACTGAATAGCAGTATGAATTGGAACGAAGTTTCAATTCATACAACTCCAAATTCATACCCAGAATCAGCAACGCCTTGTAAGTTTTAGAGTACAGATTTCAGGTTGGACTCTAAAAATCTGCACTCTAAAATCTAAGATTTCTACATGCCGATTGATTTCAGTAATACCAACACAGTCTGGGCTTCCATTCTGGCAGAAACGCTCAAGCGGTTAGGCTTGGCAACCGTGATCATTTGTCCCGGCTCACGCTCTGCCCCACTCGCAGTTGCCTTTGCCCAGCTAGAAGGGGTTGAGGCAATTCCGGTTTTAGATGAGCGATCGGCAGCTTTTTTTGCGCTGGGTCTGGCTCGCCAAACCCACGCGCCGGTTGCCCTGGTTTGTACATCTGGCACCGCAGGCGCCAACTTCTACCCTGCCATCATCGAAGCGCGCGAAAGTCGGGTGCCGTTGCTGATCCTCACCGCCGATCGCCCCCCTGAACTGCGCCACTGCAATGCTGGACAAACGATCGACCAGCAAAAAATGTTTGGGTCCTTTCCTAATCGCTACGCCGAACTTGCCCTCCCTTCCCTAGAAGCGGGCATGTTGGCGTACCTGCGGCAAACCCTCATCCAGTCCTGGGAACAAACCCTTTATCCTGTTCCTGGACCTGTCCACCTCAACATCCCTTTTCGCGATCCTCTGATTCCGATTCGTCAACCCGAAGCCCAAAGCCTCGCCCCCCATTTCCATCCCGAAACTTTTTTCTCCCATCTTTCTCCCCCTTTCCCCTTCTCCCTTTTCCCACTCCCCTCATCCTCCTTCCCCCCTGTCGCCTTGCCCGCCTCGCCTCGCGGCATCCTCATCGCTGGCACCGCCCAACCCCTTTGCGCCAAGACCTATTGTCATGCAATCGCCCACCTCTCCAAAACCTTGGGCTTGCCCGTTCTGGCAGATGGCTTGTCGCCGTTAAGAAACTACGCCAGCCTCAACCCCTATCTGATTTCCACTTATGATTTGCTGCTGCGAAATCATGTCCTGGCAGAATCTTTGCAACCGGAATGGGTCATTCGGATCGGAGAAATGCCCACCAGCAAAGAACTGCGCTCCTGGCTGGAGGTAACCCAGCCCCAACAATGGATCATCGACCCAACCGGGCGCAATCTTGACCCACTGCATGGCAATACGCTGCACTTGCGCTTAACGGTTGAACAGGTCGCTGAGCAGGTCGTTCCAGTCGTCGATCGTGATTTCACCTATTTGAACATCTGGCTCACCGCAGAACAACAAACTCGTCAACAGGTCGATCGAGTCATGACCGATCTCGATTATCTGTTTGAAGGAAAAATCGCCTGGTTGCTGTCACAAGTTTTGCCCCCCCAAACGCCTCTGTTTATTTCTAGCAGTATGCCAGTGCGAGATGTCGAGTTCTTTTGGACAAGCAACGATCGTCAGATTTCACCTTTTTTCAATCGCGGTGCCAATGGCATTGATGGCAGTCTTTCAACTGCATTAGGCATGGCTCACCGTAACCAAAGTGGCGTCATGCTGACAGGCGATTTGGCACTTTTACATGACACCAATGGCTTTCTGCTGCGAAATCACTTTACTGGACACTTGACGATCGTCCTGATCAATAACAACGGTGGAGGAATTTTTGAGATGTTGCCCATCTCTGGCTTTGATCCGCCCTTTGAAAGTTTTTTTGCCACACCTCAAAATATCAACTTTGCTGATCTCTGTAAGACCTATCACATCCAGCATGAACAGATCACTGACTGGCAGCAACTAAAGCAACGACTCAACCCCTTACCCGAAACTGGGATTCGGGTGCTAGAAGTCCAAACCGATCGCAAACGCGATGCCCAATGGCGGCAAATGAATTTAAGCAAATTGGGCAGAAGCACTCTATAAAACCGGATTTTTTACGAGTTTTTTTGATTCAGAACTGAATCGATCGGCTAGGCTGGCTGTAAATTCCATTGGTGGAGGTAGGAGATTTGCTACGTCGTATTTCGTTGCCAATCTTGGCAGTTCTGACCGTGCTTCCGGGGCATGCTGCGAATATTACAGCCCCCCCCAATGAGACAACTCCTCCACCTCAGGTCACAACCGTTTTACGCGCCGATACACCAGCGGTTGTATTAGTCAACACCAATCCAGAAGCATGGGCACAGTTACGCCGCTTTAATCCCTACCCCAACCTTCCCCCTGGCGTGGGTGGCTTACCCTTTTTGCCGCCGTGGCTAGATTTCACCACCGATATTCAGCCCTGGTTGGGCGATCGCCTCGCCCTGGTCTTGCTACCCATTCCCCCAGACGCCAAGGCAAGCTCTTTTGAGAACCACAGCTTGCTTCTGGTGCCGGTCAAAGATGCCAGTCGCCTCGATGCATTCATTACCAAAGTCAAAACCAATCGAGGTAACCCCCAAATCGAGCGAACCTATCAAGGAGCCAAGATTTTAGAATGGGAAGGCACCAAACCTAAGCCTGCCCCAAAGAAGTGCCCAGTTTCCTCCCCTGGTAATCCCAGCCAACTTCCTGGCAAATCCGATCCGTCAAACCCTTGCATCCCAGAAGTGCCCGGAGGGGTTACCAGCTTCAACCAGTCCCTTGACAAATCTCAGCGAAAATTCTCAACGCTAATCGCTCAATCCTCTCTCCCCAAACCCGCCACATCACCTTCTCCCAGTCTCACCCCACTGCCGCAGCCAACCGTTTTCTCTACACCACCGCTGCCCAGTCCTCAACCCACCAGTTCTCCACTGCCACAACCCAGCCCCACGCTTTCACCAGGGCAAGCATCGCCGACTCCTTCACCCACTCCAACAGCCAACCCGATTCCCAAGGATAGTCTGGCGATCGCCGTTCTGCCAGGTTATCTAGCAGTCTCAAGCACTGCCCAACCGCTAGAACAATTCATGGATACACAGGCACAACTAGGAAGTCCCTCCACGACGGAGGAGAACCTCTCTCTGGCACAAAATCCCCGATTTCAGCGCACCATGCAGCACCCCAAATTTGGGCAGGCATTGTTTGTTGCCTATGGCGATCTGAAGGGACTGATGCAATTCGCTCTGGCATTTTCCAAACTGCCTTCATCCCCTGTGCCTTTGCCACTGCCTCCGATCGCAAACCCAGATTTGGAGAAGCTAACCCAAACCTATAATTCAGTCGATGGCTTAACCTGGATAGAACCTGAAGGGCTCCGCAGCCAATCCAACCTCTACTACACGACCCCTCAGCCCAGTTTGGCAACTGTCGCTTTCCCCGATGACAACCAAATCCTGGAACGCTTACCTGCTGCAACCTACCTGTCAGCCAACAGTCGCAACTTTAAGCAGCAGTGGCAGTCCTTTGCCAGCGAGATAGATGCTGATCCCACCACTCGATTTATTACCAAAGGAATTCGAGATTTTATCCGCAATGGCACAGGATTAGATCTGGACAAAGATTTGATTCCCTGGATGGACAAACAGTATGTTTTCTTCCTGTTTCCTACCAGGCAGGGGCTATTTCCATTTTTTGATGCCAAATTTCAGCTAGGGTTGGGGCTAATGATTCAGACCCACGATCGCCCTGCTGCGGAAGTTGCGCTCAAAAAGTTTAACCAGTTTGCCCAAAAACAACCAGGTAGCCAGATTGAAATTGTCGATCGGACCGTTCAGGGACAACCTGTCGTCAGCTGGGAAGGACGCGATGGCAATCGTAAAGTCAGCTTTTTCTCTTATGGCTGGGTAAACAACGACACCTTGATATTGACCACCGGCACAGGACCGATGGCAGATCTCACTCCCAAACCCTACCTCACCCTGAACCAAAATCACACCTTCAAAACTGCGACCCAAAGCCTCCCCCATCCCAACGAAGGCTATTTCTATGTCAACATGGGGTCTTCTCTTGCCTTTCTGTACGGGCTGTTTAGCGCCCCTGGCGCTGCCGAATCTCCCAATTATCGAGAGTTTAAACGCCTTTTAGGTGTGCTCCGCAGCATCAGTACCACCAACTCTGCCACAGCGGAAAAACAACAATTCGATGTCCTCTGGGTACTGGGAGCACCACGAGAGGCTCAAGTCGTTCCCAGTCCGCCAAAGAATAGCAATCCTGCCAACCAACCCAGTCCTACACCCTTGCCATAATCCTCCCTGCCGCTCAGGTTTCCTTAACAACTCTTTACAGGAGTATGATCGAAGAAAACACTCGCCCATGCTCAACCAAATCCAAGAGATCGCAGCAAGCATAGCTCCCCGTCTAATAGAAATCCGTCGTCATCTTCACAGCCATCCGGAGCTAAGTGGCAATGAACGGCAAACCGCTTCCTATGTAGCCGGGGTCCTTTCCTCTTGTGGACTACAGATCCGAGAAGGCGTTGGCAGGGTTGGGGTAATCGGTGAATTAGCAGGTGAAGGAATCGATTCACGTCTATTAGCAATTCGCACTGATATGGATGCTCTGCCCATCCATGAGCAAACTCAAGTAGATTTTGCCTCTCGTTATCCAGGCATCATGCATGCCTGTGGTCACGATGTCCATACTACGGTCGGGTTGGGAGTCGCAATGGTATTATCGCGACTTGAACAACGCTTGCCGGGCAATTTGCGCCTGATCTTTCAGCCAGCGGAAGAAATCGCCCAGGGAGCCAGTTGGATGATTCAAGATGGAGCCATGGAAAATGCCAGTGCCATCTTCTCTTTGCATGTTTTTCCTTCCATTCCGGTTGGAACGATCGGCATCCGCTATGGGGCACTCACAGCCGCTGCTGATGATTTAGAAATCGTAATTTTAGGAGAATCGGGGCATGGAGCACGCCCCCATGAGGCAATCGATGCAGTGTGGTTAGCAGCTCAGGTAATCACTACTTTGCAGCAGGCAATTAGTCGAACCCACAATCCCTTACGCCCAGTGGTGTTAACGATCGGCAAAATTACAGGCGGACGCGCACCCAATGTCATCGCCGATCAAGTCAAACTCCTGGGAACAGTGAGATCGCTTCACCCCGAAACTAGCGCCAACTTACCTCATTGGATCGAACAAATTGTCGCTAGCATTTGCCAACCGTATGGCGCACGATACGAGCTGAATTATCGTCGGGGGGTTCCTTCTGTCCAAAACGATCCCATCCTGACCCATCTTGTTGAAACTGCCGCTCAAGAAGTCTTAGGAGAAAATCACATCCAACTCATTCCTGAGCCATCTCTTGGAGCAGAAGATTTTGCCCTGTATCTCGAACATGCTCCAGGCACCATGTTTCGCCTGGGAGTTGGTTTCTTGGATCGTCAAAACTATCCCCTGCATCATCCTTTATTTAATGTAGACGAGTCTGCCATTTATACAGGTGTCGTTACACTGGCATCTGCTGTCTATAAATACTGGCAGAAAAAATAACTTTTCTCTGCCCCAGCCAACTCCGCAGTTCTACCCAGGTTGGGGCAATTGATTAAGTGATCCTGAATAATTCATCGCGATTTTACGGTCGCATAGAACCAGTAGATTTTTCTAAACTAAGGCAGGAGCCAAGTAGCCAGGAAACCATTAAAGCTATCTATCCCTGAAGGAATTAAGACTTTCATAAACTCGCGAACGTTTTGTCTGTCGTCGCTCTTTTGTTAGGTTTGTTAGGGTGCACCTGGAGTCACTGCTGTAGCAAATGTCAGGTTTTAGGGATAAAAAGGTCTGTATGCCTGGCTTTACGCCCCATCACTTAACCTCAAGTCCTCACTACAGCTTTACTCAATACAAGCAGTCTTTTGAAGGTTTTTGAAGGTTATTAAAGGTTTTTGAAGTCTGATTCCCGAGTCAGTAGTTTGATGGATTCGTTTCAGGGAGAAGCATATACCTTTTTCATTCACTAAAAATCATTAAATTTTTGATGTGGTTTTAGAGGCGTTATTGATATTTTTGAAAAACTTGTTCCATAGTTTTTAAAGATGTCAATAATATATCTAGAGCAAAATCATCAAATTTCCGGAGCATTCGCAAAGTTCTTGAACAGCTACGATTCAGTACATCTGAATGGGAAAAAAGAATCATAATTTTTCTTTTACGCCTTCCGGGATTTTTAGCATTTTCAAAGTCGGTTCGGATATTTCGCAATGGCTTCTCCAGACCAATACTGACAAGCGAAGCAATGATCGCTTGCTGTGGTTTGATTACTAAAAGCCAAGATCAGAGGTTGTTCCCCCTTAGGGTTAAAAGCGAATCCGGGTTTAAGATTAACTTAAGGTGTAACTGGGGAAATTTGGTTACTCATATCCCTGGCTACTAGGCATCCCAATCACTATCTTTTCCATGTAAATCCATGTCCGTTGGCTTTTCAGAACTAGCTATGCCTATCAATGCCGATTCCCAGTTGCTTCATCCTGAGAGTTCCCAGGATGGGCAAACTTCTTATTCAGATCGTGTCATGGGTGCAGCTATTTTTGATTTGAATGGCCTGCCAAAGGAATATTTCACAACCGCAGAAAGTAGCAACATGAGTTGGGTGCAAACAATTTTTCAAGCTTTGGGACTGCGATCGCTCCTGATGTCTTCTTTGCGTTTGGAAGGATTTCACCACGCCACCATTTACGGGGCTGAATATTGCGCCATTATTGTGAAACAGAGAGCACACTATACTGCCCTGCTCGTCAGCCAGTCAGAGGCAGACTTAATCAGCGAATCTTTTGTGGACTGGGTACAAAACTTCCAATTAAGCGATTTGAGAGCGAACCCACGGTTTCGATCGGCATAGAACAAGCAGCATAAATCATAACCTGCTGGGCAATTAACCCTGTGACCCTAAATATTTGGGGTCACCGAATCGCAGCACCTTATCGGTGGGCTACCGAGTTTCTGCCTCAACTCAATAGGCATTTTTTTGAAAAAATCAAAATATCATCTCTGCTAACACGGAGAAATTTTATAGACCCACATGCAGGCTGTATTTAGGTCTATTTTTGCCTTTAAGAATAAATTTTCATTAGCATCATTAGTAGATGGATAGAATGACCTAAAATCAAACATTTTTCGCTCAAGCCCCCTCAACGATCCAAAAATCTTGGCAATAAAAATTACATTTAATGGGGTTTATATCGCAGTAATATTACGGAAATAGCAGAGACGGGCGACAACCTTGTTATTGACCTTTCACCTATCTTGAAGATTTCGTTTAAGCGACTCGTAGAGAAAACACAATAGAAATCACCGGACTGAAATGTGAACTTTCAGCCTAATTCCAGCCAGAAATTATTCTGGCTGCATTTCTATCATTGGGCTTGGTTCATCACGATAAGGTTGAATATAGCAATCCTATGCAGTGAGCTTAATTAAGTCGATGACCATGCCCCCTTCCGCCTTCTCTTCTCCTTACCCCATGACCGAGCTTGAGCGCAATAATCTCAAGCACATGGTGGATTACAATGCGATCGCCACGGTGCCAGAGCTATGGGCACTCACCGCTCAACGATTTCGGGATAAGGTAGCGATTCACGATCCTCATGCCAAACCAGAAGTGATGATGACCTTTGGGGGGCTTTATGAGCAATTGCAGCACTTTGCCAGTGGGTTGCAATTATTGGGAGTCAAACCGGGCGATCGGATTGCCTTGTTTGCTGACAATAGCCCCCGTTGGTTGATTGCGGATCAGGGGATGATGATGGCAGGCGCAGTGAATGTGGTGCGGAGTTCCCAAGCCGATCGCGAAGAACTGCTGTATATGATTGCCGATAGTGGCAGTAGGGCTATCGTCACCGAAGATCGCGCCACCTTTCAGAAACTTCGCGTACAACTGGATGATTTGCCTATTGAGTTTGTCATTTGGCTATCAGAAGAGAAGCCTGATGCCAATGAAACCTTAAAAATTCTCACCTTCTCGCAAGTCATGGAGTTAGGGGCACCCTCGACACTCCAACCGATACAGCGAACCCGATCGGATCTGGCGACCTTGCTGTACACCTCCGGCACAACGGGCAAACCCAAAGGGGTCATGCTCACCCATGGCAATTTGATGCACCAGGTCAATACCCTGGGGGTGGTAGTGCAACCGCAGGGGGGCAGCCGAGTTCTCAGCATTTTGCCAACTTGGCACGCCTACGAGCGGACAATCGAATATTTCTTGTTCTCTCAGGGCTGTGCTCAGATTTACACCAATTTACGATCGGTCAAAAAAGACATCAAGCACTATCAACCCAACTATATGGTAGGAGTGCCACGCCTTTGGGAGTCAATTTATGAAGGTATCCAGAAGCAATTTCGTGAACAACCCGCTAAGAAACAAAAATTAATTCAATTCTTTTTGACCAATAGCCAGCGCTACATTCTGGCTCGTCGCATCGCACAGGGACTAAGCCTGGAAAATTTGTCCCCTTCACTGGCAGAACGGGGGGGGGCAATGCTCCAAGCAGCAATTTTGGCGCCGGTTCATGCGCTGGGGAACAAGCTAGTCTACCAAAAAGTGCGGGAGGCAACCGGAGGTCAGCTAAAACAAGTGATTAGCGGTGGGGGTTCCCTTGCTAAGCATCTAGACGACTTTTTTGAAATTGTGGGGGTCGAAGTGTTGGTGGGCTATGGCTTGACCGAAACAGCTCCGGTGACCAATGCCCGTCGCCCCTGGCGAAATCTGAGAGGGTCAGCAGGACAACCCATCCCCGGTACAGAGATCAGAATCGTCGATCCTGATAGCCGAAAACCATTGCCGCAGGGGCAACGTGGCTTGGTGTTGATTCGCGGTCCTCAAGTGATGCAGGGCTACTACAATAATCCTCAAGCAACCGCAAAAGCGATTGACCCCGAAGGTTGGTTTGATTCAGGCGATTTGGGCTGGGTAACGCCAGCCAATGATCTGGTGCTGACGGGACGGGCAAAGGATACGATCGTGCTCACCAATGGCGAAAACATTGAACCGCAGCCGATCGAAGATGCCTGTCTGCGCTGCCCTTATATTGACCAGATCATGCTGGTGGGACAGGATCAGCGATCGTTGGGTGCTCTGATTGTGCCTAATTTGGAAGAACTGAAAAAGTGGATAGCGGCTGAAAATCTAAATCTGCAATTGCCGGAACTGGGAGAAACCAACCAGAAAGGAGGAGAAGGCACTGCGCCGACTGCACCCATTCTGGATAGTAAACCTATTCAAGATTTGATTCGGCAAGAACTCAATCGTCGGGTACAAGATCGTCCTGGCTATCGACCTGATGATCGGATTGGACCATTTCGCCTAATCTTAGAACCCTTTTCGATCGAAAATGGGCTGATGACCCAGACACTGAAAGTTCGCCGGAATGTCGTGATGGATCGCTACCAGGATATGATCAACGAGATGTTTGCTTAAGCGCATCCCGTAACGTTTCTCACTCCTTTTGTCTAACAGAACCCTATGGATCTCTCCAATTCCCATTTGCTTTTGAAGCGTGCTGTGAACGTCAAAGCAATCGTCACACCACGATGGAAAGATGAAGCACAACAGCAACTTCAAGCTCAAATTAACCAGCTTGATAACCAGTTACAACAGCTTGAAATGCAGGGGCAGCGCATGATTGCTGAAATCCAAAAGCAAAGCTTGAAGCCGCCCGGGCCCGAGACGCTACAGCAAATTGAGAACCTCCAGGTACAAGTCAATCAGCAGAAAAGTGGCTTGTTGGAGCAAAAAAACCAGATTTTGCAACAGTTGAACCAGGTTCATTTGCTGGAATTAGATCAAGAAGTAAATCAAGGACAAGTGGATAGTTTCTTCCGCGTTGAAGTGGGGGATAATCTGGTCGAAAAAATGCAAGTAGAAATTCTACTGCGTGATGGTGTGGTAGAAGAAATTCGCGGTAATGTTTAACGAAATCTCCTCCGTAGTGTCTCATTGACAATTGGCAAGTGTCGCTATTCATGGTGGAGAATTTCCCTAGCGATTAAAATCACGGCAATAATTGTAAAACTGCCTGCGTGAGTTGAAAGATTCTTTTAGTCCGCGCAGGCACATTTTGTTCGGATAGTCGCAGTTTACTCCCTCCAGAAAACACTGTAGCTCTGATTCACTCCCCAGTCTTTTAGATAGAACCACTGCGAGTTTATGTGTGATCACCGAGAGTCCAATGGCAAAATGCAACTTTACTCAGCACCCATCCCCAGAATCCGATAAAATCCGATAGGGTTTAAATTGCTTTGAACTTCACATCCATCTAACTCTGTAACTGCCTCATGATTCGCGAAATCTTCATGCCTGCTCTGAGTTCCACCATGACCGAAGGAAAAATTGTTTCCTGGCTAAAGTCACCGGGTGATAAGGTCGAAAAAGGCGAAACCGTGGTGGTGGTTGAGTCTGATAAGGCAGACATGGATGTTGAGTCTTTTTATGAAGGCTACTTGGCAACGATCGTAGTTGCAGCAGGCGACGTGGCAACCGTGGGAGCGGCGATTGCCCTCCTGGCAGAAAGTGAAGCAGAAATCGCCACCGCTCAACAGCAAGCAGCTTCCACTGCATCCGCATCTGCGCCTGTCCCCACAACTGCCACAGCCCCCACAGCGACTGTGGCTGAACCTGTCGTAGCCTCGGTCACAACCAAATCAAACGGAAGTCGGGCAAGCAGCGGACGGATCATTGTTTCACCCCGTGCTCGTCGTTTAGCGAAAGACTTAAAAGTTGACCTGAGCACCCTTCAGGGTTCGGGGCCGCACGGGCGGATCGTCGCCGAGGATGTAGAAGCCGCTGTCAATCAGGGTAAAGCTCCCGCTCCAGTTGCACCAGCACCCACGATCGCACCGATCGCTGCGCCAGCCCATCCTGCACCCACGCCAGTTGCAGCTCCGGTCACCCCAGGGCAAGTCGTTCCAATGACGACTCTGCAAAACGCGGTTGTGCGGAATATGGTCGCCAGTTTGCAAACTCCTGTCTATCGAGTGGGCTATACCATCACAACCGATGCTCTAGATAAACTCTACAAGCAAATTAAATCTAAAGGCGTGACGATGACAGCGCTGTTGGCAAAGGCAGTCGGAGTCACGCTGAAAAAGCATCCTTTGCTCTATGCCAGCTATGTAGACCAGGGCATTCGCTACAGCACTGCCATCAATGTTTCAGTTGCAGTCGCGATGGATGATGGTGGGTTGATTACCCCTGTGTTACAGAATGCGGATCAGGTCGATATTTATTCCTTGTCTCGTACCTGGAAAGATTTGGTCGATCGTGCCCGTTCCAAGCAACTACAACCAGAGGAATACAGCTCCGGTAACTTTACTTTGTCCAATTTGGGGATGTTTGGGGTCGATCGCTTCGATGCCATTTTGCCCCCTGGACAGGGAGCTATTTTGGCGATCGGGGCATCACGTCCCCAAGTAGTTGCCACCGCCGACGGCATGTTGGGTGTGAAGCAACAAATGCAAGTCAACCTGACCAGCGATCACCGAATTATTTACGGTGCCCATGCCGCCGCTTTCCTTAAAGATTTAGCAATCCTAATTGAAACAAACGTCCAGTCGTTAACAATGTAAGGAATGGTGAAAAGTGCCCCTAATTTAAAGACTTAGGGGCACTTTTGTCGTCTCCACACCCATCACTTCCGTTCTGGATGGGCAGAAATCTCTGGAGAAGGAGTCCCCAATTCATTGATCGCAGCAATGAGTTGGTACAAGCGTCCCAAATCCCGCTGGTTAAAGTACAGCACCAGGCGGGGTAATTCGAGCGTCTCATCCCTGCTTTCCTGGGGCAAAGCGCGACTTTTCTCAATCCGCCCTTTGACTAAAATGTCACTAAATGTAGCGTTGAGCTTCTCTAGGTGCATATCCGAAAGTTCTGACTTCAGCCGCATGACCAATTTGCTACCGACATAGCGACTGGAGTGATAAACCCGGTAGAAACCTGAAATTGCTTCGCAAGCCACATCCAGGCGATCGGTAATCGTATACAGACTGGGATCTTGAGAACTGATCAAGCCCCGTCTCAGTAATTGCTTGTGAATATAGTTGTGCCAATCGTGCCAGTAATCACCACCGGGACAGTCGATCAAGACCAATGGCACCGGAGCCGATTTACCAGTTTGCGTGAGCGTCAAACATTCAAACGCCTCATCCTGTGTACCAAACCCCCCTGGAAACAGCGCCAGCGCATCGCTTTCTCGCAAGAAAAATAGTTTCCGGGTAAAGAAATACTTAAATGGAACCAGTTTGGGATCACCCTCGATAAATGGATTTGCCCCTTGCTCAAAAGGAAGCTGAATATTTAGCCCAAATGAATTCTCTGCACCTGCCCCCTCATTCCCTGCCTGCATGATGCCACCGCCAGCCCCGGTAATCACCATAAAACCTTGCTGGGTTACACAGCGGGCAAAGTCGATCGCCAGTTGGTATTCCGGTTGATTGGGCGCAATCCGGGCGGAGCCAAAAATAGCAATTTTCCGCACATGGCGATAAGGATAAAAAACCTTAAAGGCTTGCTCCATATCGCGTAGCGAAGCATTTAGGATTTTCCAATCCAAGCGATCGATGTCGCCATCAGCCATCTGCACCACAGTGGCAAGCGCCTGTTGAATAAGTTCTCCGTGCTTTGTAGTGGGTAGCTGATCAATTAGCTCATTGATGTCTACTCGAAGAGACTCAAGCGCTTTAGAGGAAGAGAGTTGAGTCATGCATTCCTTAGAACTGGCAGGATCACCATTCTAATGTTTTGAGGGGAGCGATCGCCCAATCTTTTCGATCACCCAATACCTTCCTAAAGCATAGGTAAGAGAGAATTTTTTCCTATAAACAAAACGACCTCCCGCAATGTGCTAACTTAGCTTTTCAGTGTTGCGAGAGAAAACAATCCGTGAAGCAAGTGTGTGTGTTCTGTGGTTCTAGCTTTGGAGCAAGGGCTGCCTACAAAAAAGCCGCCCAATCGATGGGAACGACGATCGCCCAGCGGGGTTTGGGGCTAGTGTATGGCGGTGGCAATGTTGGTTTGATGGGGGTGGTCGCCGATGCCGTCCTCAACAATGGAGGACAAGTCATCGGTGTGATGCCAGAAATGCTAGCTGCCAAAGAACTTTTCCACCAGGGACTTACGCAATTACATATCGTGAGTTCGATGCATGAGCGCAAAGCCCTAATGGCAAGTCTGTCAGATGCCTTCATCGCTATGCCCGGCGGCTATGGCACCTTTGAAGAATTTTGCGAAATCCTGACCTGGACACAACTTGGTTTACACCAAAAGCCCAGCGGCTTACTCAATATCGAAGGCTACTATAATCCCCTGATTCAACTCTTCGACAGAGCCACCACAGAGGGGTTTGTTCGCCCAGACCATCGATCGCTGGTGCTAGAAGCCACCGAACCAGAAGTCTTGCTCGATTTACTAACGGACTATTGCCCCACGACGATCGAGAAATGGATTCGCCAAGACAGCGAGAGCTGAGGAATTCCATTTTCAGTCGTCGAACACAGGGGAGGCGTTAGAGAACAAAGAACGAATAGAGAAGATAGAAAAGGTCAGATTTTGAGTTCTGAAGATCAGATTCCCCATTCGCTTATTCACCCCATCCCCTGAGCCCCCACCCTATGCCTGTGCCGGTTCGGGATAGCAAACCTTGGTACCACCTAGACCACAATACCCCCCTGGATTTTTAGCCAAATATTGCTGGTGGTAAGCTTCGGCATAGTAAAATTCTGGCGCATCCAGAATTTCCGTCGTAATCGCACCATAGCCACCTGCCTTCAGCGCCATCTGATAAGCATCGCGAGCAGCTTCAGCCGCCTGCCGTTGCGCCGCCGAGTAAACATAAATTCCAGAACGATATTGCGTCCCTGCATCATTGCCTTGGCGCATTCCCTGAGTGGGATCGTGGCTTTCCCAAAAGACTTTTAGCAACGTTTCGTAGCTGATCACACTGGGATCAAAAATCACCAAAACGACCTCATTGTGACCGGTCATACCAGAGCAAACTTCCTGATAGGTCGGATTGGGAGTCATCCCAGCCGCGTAGCCCACCGCAGTGGTAAACACACCTTCCTGTTGCCAGAATTTTCGTTCTGCTCCCCAAAAACAACCCAACCCAAACATTGCCATTTCTAGTCCCGCAGGAAAGGGTGGTTGAAGCGGATTGCCATTGACAAAATGGCGATCGGGCACTGACATTTTCGCCGCCCTTCCAGGTAGCGCCTCTGCTTGTGTTGGTAGAGAGAGTTTTTTACCTAATCCAAATAAACCCATAAGAACCACTCTTTTTACTTTTCAAAAGTTTTTCTTTACCTAACTTTATGTTAGATCACTTACCTCTGAATTCCTAACTCCATGCTGCCTTCCAAACTTGAGAGCGGGCTGAGAACTGGCTGAAATATTCGTTTAGACTTTTGATGAGCAGGTTACAGCAAAAGGAATCAGGGTTTGAACGATCGGCAATTTCCTATTATCGGCATCACAACTTACAGCCGCAGTGAATCAGGAGAATTTACGCTACCGGGTGCTTACGTGGATGCTATCCAGGCAGCAGGCGGCGTTCCCATTTTATTTCCACCGAACCAACCAGAACCTGCTCGTCTACTAGAAATCATTGATGGTTTGGTTTTTTCGGGTGGTGGAGATATTGCACCTGAAGCCTACGGGGGCAGCCATCACCCCACCATTTACATGGTGGACGCAGAACGGGATGAGTTTGAACTGACTCTAGCGAAACAAGCGATGGCTTCCAAAATCCCTATCTTAGGAATTTGCCGAGGAATGCAAATTCTCACAGTTGCCAGTGGGGGAGCACTCATCACTCATGTTCCCGAGGTGTATGGCGATCAGATTCACCATCGACTCGATCACCCGCGCCGGCCGATCGAACACCCGGTTCAGATCAATCCCCAGAGCCGTTTGGGAGAATGGTTGGGCACCGAACTCACCGTTGTCTCATGGCATCATCAGGCAGTTCAAACAGTTCCAGAAGGTTGGCGGCAAGTTGCCCAAGCTGCCGATGGCTTAGTCGAAGCGATCGAGCATCTCCACCACCCCTGGCTGATTGCGGTTCAATGGCATCCAGAATTGTCCTCCGTCGAATCCATCCACCCCCGTCTGTTTGCAGCCCTGGTCAAAGCGGCTGGGGGAAACGAAGAAGGGAGATAAGAGTCAGGAAATAGGAGGCAACCAATGAGGTTCACTTCACCTCACAACTCAAAATCCTCTTAAAGCGATTTCTACTTGCATCAGCAAACACTCATCCCCATCCACCTGTAACTGTGACTTCATTACCTGAAAATTTCTGTCATTTCCCCTTCTTCTCCCCTTTCCGTCTCCCCATCCTCCCCCTTCTCCTGATAACTTCTTAGAACACTTAGGAGAAAACTATGCGTCTAGGGAACAAAGTTGCTCTTATCACGGGTGCAGGCAGTGGAATTGGTCGTGAATCTGCTTTGCTATTTGCTAAAGAAGGAGCAAAGGTTGTGGTTTGCGATTTGAATGGCCAAGCTGGGGAAGAAACAGTGACG
Source organism: Scytolyngbya sp. HA4215-MV1 (assembly GCA_019359045.1). Classification (GTDB taxonomy): domain Bacteria; phylum Cyanobacteriota; class Cyanobacteriia; order Leptolyngbyales; family Leptolyngbyaceae; genus Scytolyngbya. Next base: position 44,385 of record JAHHIA010000010.1, on the reverse strand, counting down.
ATGATTCGATCGTCTGGGGGCGAAGCAGCTTTTGTAGGAGGGGATGTCTCTAAAGCGGCAGATGTGCAGCACATGATTGAGTTTGCAGAAGCGACATACGATCGGCTGCACATTCTGTTTAACAATGCAGGCATTTTTCACGCAGATGACGGCTCAGTAGTCGATACTGAAGAAGCCATTTGGGATCTCACTATTAACATCAACTTGAAAGGGGTGTTTTTGGGCTGTAAATACGGCATTCCCGCCTTGCTCAGAGCGGGAGGCGGCTCTGTAATTAACACAGCCTCATTTGTGGCATTGCTAGGAGCAGCGACTTCGCAATCCGCCTACACCGCTAGCAAAGGGGGGGTGCTCTCACTCACAAGAGAAATTTCTGTTGAATTTGCTCGCCAGAACATCCGCGTCAATGCCCTCTGTCCGGGTCCGGTGGAAACCCCATTGCTGGCAGAATTGTTAGCAGATCCAGATCGTCGTCAGCGTCGGCTAGTGCACATCCCGCTAGGACGCTTTGGTAAGGCACAAGAAATGGCGAATGCTGCCCTGTTTTTAGCCAGTGATGAGTCCTCGTTCGTTAACGGTTCCACCTTTGTTGTAGATGGCGGCATTACGGCTGCGTATGTCACGCCCGAATAAGGACACTCGCCCTCCTGTCGAGATGGAGAGAGAAATTTTGAGCAAACGGCTCTCTCCGTCTTCTCTGTCTTCTCTGTCCATTCAATTTAATTACAGCTTTCCACGGAGCAGTCTGCTTCCTTGAGAGTCGGCAAGATGGCATTGGGTTGCTGATCTTGTTGCAAAATTGGTAAGTGAATAATAAATTCGGTGCCTTTGCCTGGGATAGAGAAGCACTCTAACTTACCACCGTGTTTTTCTACAATAATTTGGTAGCTAATACTGAGACCTAAACCTGTACCTTTACCTACGGGTTTCGTGGTAAAAAATGGTTCAAACAATCGTCGTCTAGTTTCTTCAGTCATGCCCAATCCGTTATCAACAATGTGTACGCTAATTGAGCGATCGTTAACAGGTTTAGTCTGAATCCAGATAGTTGGCTGATGGAACTGTAGCTCGGTATCCCGTGCTTCTTTTACAGCTCGTTGGCTAGAGTCTTCTAGCGTATCGATCGCATTGGTTAATAGGTTCATAAAAACCTGATTCAGTTGCCCTGGATAGCATTCAATTTTAGGCAAATGACCATACTCTTTAACGATTTGAATGCCACGACAGTCAGGTTTAGCTTTGAGGCGGCTTTGTAAAATTAAAAGCGTACTATCAATCCCCTCATGAATATCGACAGACTTAATTTCTGCTTCATCCAGCCGCGAAAAATTACGCAATGACAACACAATTTGCCGGATGCGATCTACTCCAATTTTCATTGAATTTAGGACTTTTGGCAAATCTTCTAAAAGAAAATTCAGCTCAATTTCCTCCATTTCAGCTTGAATTTCAGGAGTTGGCTGAAAGCTTTCTTGATAGCGTTGCAAAACGCCTGTCAAATCAGCAACATATTCATCAACATGGTTAATATTTCCATTGATAAAGTTAACAGGATTATTAATTTCATGAGCAATTCCTGCAACCAATTGTCCCAAACTAGACATCTTTTCAGTTTGAATCAATTGCGCCTGAGTTTGTCGAAGCGATCGCAATGTTTGCTCCAATTCTTTAGCTTTTTTCCTCAATTCTTCTTCTGATCGACGGAGTGCGTCTTCTGCCTGTTTGCGCTCAGTAATATCCTGCATCAGCGCAACCGTATAATCAACACTACCATCCGACTTACGAACACAACCGACTCCCAGATTTGTATAAATCATCACGCCATCTTTCCGAAAATAGCGCTTGTCCATCGAATACTGTTCAATCTCGCCCGACATGATTTTGTCAAATAGTTCAATATCTAAAATCAAATCTTCGGGATGGGTTAATTCTGACCAGGTCAATTGGGTCAATTCTTGCCGGGTATAGCCCAACATTTCACAAGCTTTGGTATTGACATCTAACCAGCCTTTTTCGGGGGATGTAATCGCAATGCCAACTAGGGGCAAATTGAAGTAACTTCGGAATCGCTCTTCACTTTCTTTCAAAGAAAGCTCTGCTTGTTTGCGTTCAGTGACATCGCGTGCCATCCAGATCACCGAATTTCGCTGCACTGGCGAAAGACTCGCCTCAAAGAAAACCTCTTTCTGATCCACTACTAAACTGTATTCAATTTCAATCGTCTGCTTGGTTCGAAGTGCTGTTTTAACATTACTAAGAAAGGGTTGCTCATGGGCAAGCGGCAAAAATTTTCGCAAGGCTTGCCTTCTCTCTTCAGGAGCTAGCCCCTCCAACAAAGCAGGATTTGTTGCGACCGTTTTAAGGTGATGTCCTTGCCTATCAAAGACAAAGATAAAATTATCCATTGCAGCAAAAAGTGCCTGAAGCTCAATCTCAGAGGTTGGGATATCAACTTCCACCAGCTTGGATACAATTTCTTGATTTATCACTTGCCACCAGACCTTCTAAACGATGAATGCTATCTAGCGAAAGTCTTCTACGGGACACGACACTCCTCAAAGCCCGAACAATAAATCTGTAAAAGTCCAAGTTTCATACCACTGACTTTCATGATTCAAGTCTGCCCAGTTCAAATAAAAACATCCTCAGAAGGAATACGGGATCATAAAGGATTTGCTAAGCACAGTTATTGAAACCCCTAATTTTTCGTAAGTTCGCATACGTGAACTCAGGTGATTTTTATGAGGAAATCTACCCGATGTAGAGCGGGCATCTTGCTCGCAATCTAAGTGAGACGCTCACGCTACGGATTTAAACTGGGAAATTCTTGAATAGAAATCTCCTTAGATTTTTATAGGGCAATTTTAATCACCCACCACTTTTTAACCATCCGTTTGTAGACAAGTCTGTGTTTTAGGTCATTCAATGACTGAAAATCAACTCAAAAACACCAACCCTCTTTATGAAAATTCTTGTCCACTGGCAATGAGTCCCCATGATTTCAGCAATCCATATTCCTCATCATTTAAACAGGCAGTCTCTAAATTTGAGGATGTTTAAATTTATTTACACAGAAAAATCACCCAAAAGCCTGTTCAATGGGATATAAACATAGGTTTTCCTGCTTTGCCAACGGGTAAAGACCCCCTATCCTTCAATTTTCAGCGATTTTTGGGCACGCTCTTGTCGGGATTCTGCTTCTGCGATGACCTCGGCTGGATTTTCAATCATTTCACCGGGATAGTTTTCCAACAGCTTTGTAGAGAGCGAGATCCGTCCTTTGCCCTCATCCAAGTCCAGGATAATTGCCTTGATAGGTTGCCCAATCTGAAAGAGCGTAGTCAATGATTCGATATAGTTTTTGCTGACTTGATTGATGTGTAGCAACCCCGTCGTCCCACCAAATTCCACAAAAATGCCGAAGGGTTTAATACTCGCAATAGTACCGACTACGAGTTGACCAATTTCTAAGCCGCTGAAGCTGGCAGCACGGGTGGCTAACCGATTAGAAAGAACAATTTTTTTGCGTTCTGGATCAACTTCCAGGAAACTGGCGGCGAGCGTCTGTCCTACCAACCCTTCTAGATCATTACGCTCCACCAGATGAGATCGTGGAATAAATCCTCGCAAACCTTTGACATTGACCGTTACCCCCCCTTTGTTCGTGCCTGTGACTCGCACCTGCACCGTCTGGTTTGCCTCCTGTAATTCTGCTAATTTTGTCCATATTTTTTTGATTTCCAACTGGCGGACTGAGAGCGTCACCTGCCCATCTTCATCCTGTTCGCGAGTAATGAGAAAATCTCGTTCCTCTTCCAAAGGCAAAACATCTACCAAATCCGCAACTTGCCTTAAACTCGCCTCTTCTTTGGGCAAAAATGCTGCCGATTTTCCTCCAATGTCCACATAGGCACCCATGCTGTCGTAGCCAGCTACCCGTCCCCGAACCACCTGCCCTTTTTGAAACTGATAATCATGTTGCTCTAGTGCTTTGGCAAAATCCTCCATTGAAAAAGAGGGATTAGTATCACGAGAACGATTAGATTTTGTGTCCATATCTACTTCAAGAAAAGAGACAGATTGTGGTGATGCGCGCCTAATCGATACCAGACTTTCATCACGCGGGTCTTCCCACTATAAGACAGATTTGAAATCAGCGAAGGAGATAACCCGATCCAGGATCAGGAACTGTAGATTTTTGGTGATTGGTCGTTGAACAGCCAACTTTCAGCCTTTGATTATCGAGCATCGCTAAACTTTCCTCTCTTCCCGTTCTCCTCCTTGCACTCCTTCGCCTCTTCACCCCGCCTATCCCCCCAATGTCTCTGCAAACAACTGCTTAACCTTCTCCCAGGCGTCGGCAGCCGCTTCGGGGTTATAGTCAGCCCGTAGATCGCAAAAGAAACCATGTCCTGCTTCATACCGAAATACCCGATGGGCAGCCTGAGCTTGGTGCAACGCTGCCTCGATTTGGTCAATCTGCTCATTCGGGATCAGCGGATCTTGCGTGCCAAAGAAGGCATAGAGAGTTCCTTGAATTTCGGGAGTGCGCATGACTGTGGGGAGACCACCGCCCGGAGTCAGCGTCGCAATGCCCGCTCCATAGAAAGAAGCAGTGGCTTTAATGTCTGATAGGGTAGCAGCGAGGTAAGCAACATGTCCTCCAAAACAAAAGCCAATGCAGCCAAATCCATTGCCTTTGACAGTAGACAGTGTTTTGAGATAGGCAATCGTCGCGTGGATGTCACTCAGCAATTCCGCAGCCTTAGTTTGCTCTTTGTGCTGCCTGCCTACAAGGAGCTCTGCCTCACTGTAACCCACTTCAAAACCGGGAGCCGTACGTTGAAAAATGGCAGGGGCAATCGCGACATAGCCTGCTTTCGCAAACCGTTCCGTCACGTCTCGAATGTGAATATTCACTCCAAAAATTTCTTGAATGACGATGACTGCGGGAAAAAGAGTTGCCCCCAGCGGTTCAGCCAAATAGGCATCAAGCCTCAGATCGCCATTGGCAACCTGAACGTGAGCGGTTCGAATCTCAAAACTTGCCATAGTGTTGTGCTCCCATCTGCTTCTTGTGTTTCACAAAAAATACAGCCAAATCAGAGTTTATAACTGCCGAGTGGCTTAGAACACTGGAATCAAATAGGATATGTGCGGGACTTCGCCCCCAACCAAGAGTTCCACCCTGCACCGAGTAGGCTGTCAAGACTGTTTTGAGGGGGGTCAACCCCTCAAAACATTTCAAAATGTTTTTTGTAGATTTGAGTGCCCCTCAAATCTATCCTGACGAATTACTAGTCTTCACCAACTGGCATAACTGGCATAAACAGTAGACTCTAAACCTTGGAAAGGTCAGCTTGGACTTTAGGATGATGGATTCAGATTGGGAATCGATCAGGCTTCGCCATCGGGGCGGGATGGTTGAGTTTCAATAATGCCACCGCCCAATAAAATCTCGCCACTGTAGAAGACAGCTGCTTGTCCAGGGGTAATGCTGAATTGGGGTTCATCAAACACAATGCGGACGCGATCGTGCTCCAACGGAATGAGGGTCGCTGGAACTGCGGGAGATCGATAGCGAATCTGAACTTCTGCATGAATCGGAGCAACCGGAGCGACGATCGATACCCAGTTGACCTGCTGCACCGTACACTCTGCTTGCAATGCCTCCGTTCTTTCTCCCACAATCACGCGATTTTGCATTGCATCCAACCCAATCACATACAACGGTTCACTGTGGGCAATACCCAGCCCCTTACGCTGACCAATAGTGTAGTGATGAACCCCTTCGTGCTGACCCAACACCTGCCCCTGCTGGTCTACAATGTCGCCTTTTTGGGGAGTGATGTATTTATCCAGAAAAGTTCTCATTGAACCATGCGCTTCGATCAGGCAGAGATCTTGGCTTTCGGGTTTATCTGCTGTGGAGAGACCAAACTCAGCAGCAATCCGTCGAGTTTCAGTTTTGGGTTGGCTGCCTAAGGGAAAGAGAACATTCGCAAGTACATCCTGATCCAGATCATAAAGAAAATAGGACTGATCTTTGCCGCGATCGATCGCCCTCAATAATTGATAACGCCCCGTTGATGCATCATAGGTGGTTTGCGCATAATGCCCTGTCGCGATCGTCTCAATGCCCAAGTCAGTACGGGCATAATGCAACATCGGTCCAAACTTTACCGCTTTGTTACACTGCGAACAAGGCAGTGGTGTAATCCCCGCACCATAACCGGCTACGAGATAATCCACAATGTTTTTTTCAAACACCTCACGACTATCTACAATATGGTGAGGAATGTCTAGTTGCTCACAAATTTTGGCAGCATCCACCATCCCTTCCGAGCAACACTGCCCTTTACCTTTCATGAGCCATAGAGTTAACCCCACCACTTCGTAACTCCGTTGGCGCAGAATCGCAGCTGCTGTAGAACTATCGACTCCACCGGAGAGTCCGACTACAACTTTTTTCATGAACCGCTCAATCAATTATTCAAATATTGCTGTCCAAAAGGACTTTTTATCTTGGATTCGACATTCCAACCTCTAGGCTAACACGGGTGTCTCTGAGCATTAGCAAAGAGGAGGACGCAGAGATGGGAAAGACAGGAGAAACAAAGATGTCCAGCCGTTCAAAGTATTAATTCAAAAACAAACGTAATCAACACTTAATCTACGTGTTACATTGACTGCAAAATTTCTGCCCTTTGCTTGCCAAGCAGCCTCTCATGATTGGCGTTCGCCCTCAATCATAAAATTTGATGCGCTCTCCGTGCTCATACCCCACTTGGGAGGGACTTCCGGGGGGCTGCTGCCTCCAATATTTTCTATTTAGAGCATAAGCCATGATGCACCGTGTTTCAGGGTTGCCCCAACCATCTCGGATCTATCAGCCAACTGATTTTGGCATAAGAACTCTGGCGATCGCCCCCGTATTAGGGATACTGACAATCGCCGCGAATTTAAGCCTGGTTTTGCCTGCGATCGCACAGCAAGCCTTGCCACCCCCACCTCCGTTGCAAGATTTTAATACCAGCCGTCTGAATCCACCTGATGGAACGACTGGCAATCGTGATTTGCCACTCGTTCCAGTAGATAAAGTATATGAAGCCCCCCAAAACCCAGCCAATTCAGTCGCCCCTCGATCGACGATCGCGTACAAAGTAATTGTCAGTGGCAATAGCCCCTCTCTTTTGGAACAGATCCAGCAGGTAGAATCCAAGGCGTTCGTGACTCAATACCAGGGACGATCAGTCATCCAAGCGGGAGCATTTACCAACAAAGACAGTGCTCACTGGCAAGCCGAAATGCTAAAAGCACGGGGTATTCAATCCGAAGTGGTTGGTTCAGGCTCTCAATCAGTCAGTAGTCCCGATCGCGGCTATCTTATCGTCATCCCTGGCGGACAAGCAGAACTCCCTACTATCCGCACCCAAGTTGTGAAATTGGGTGTAAATGCACAGAATGTTTTGGAAAAAGATTCCCATTTGGGCACTTACGTGCAAGTGGGTCCCTTTAGCGATCGGCAAACTGCCGAAGCTTGGAATCGAATGTTGCTAAACGCGGGACTCGCCAATGCCAGAGTTTATTACGGGCGGTAGATCAGTCCCGCGATCTCAACTCATCCCCCGCATTGTGGTCACCGCGCAACAAATGCGTGAGATTGAGGCGCGAGTATTGACTGGGGGAATGCCAGTCGCAGCGCTCATGGAAAAAGTCGCAGGGTTAGTGGCGCGTCGGATTCAGGCGCTTTATCCGCAGCCCGGTCGGGTCGGGGTGCTGGTAGGTCCAGGGCATAATGGCGGAGATGCGCTGGTAGTAGCGCGGGAGTTACATTTCCGGGGATACGAGATCACGATTTACCGACCGATCGCCCAGCTAAAAGCCTTGACTGCCAGCCATGCTCAGTATGCTACGAGTCTGGGGATTCCAGTAATCGAAACAGTGCCAGCCCTGCAAACCTGTGATCTGTTCATTGATGGCTTGTTTGGTTTTGGATTAGAACGAACCCTGTCAGGAGAAATTGCGCCCCTGATCGAACAGATCAATCAATGGTCAACTCCAGTCGTCAGTATTGATCTGCCATCTGGTTTACATACCGATACGGGCTGTGTGCTGGGTACTGCTATCCACGCCGATCTCACCCTCTGCCTGGGGTTATGGAAGCAAGGACTGTTGCAAGATCACGCATTAGAGTATGTAGGGAATGCAGAACTGATTGACTTCGATCTACCACTCGCAGATGTGTTGACCGTGATCGGAGATCCTCCCCTCATTCAACGAACAACCGCCAAGACCGCAATCGCCCACTTACCCCTCGCCCGTCCCCTCACCACCCATAAATACAAAATGGGGCATTTATTGCTGGTGTGTGGTTCGCGTCGTTATGCCGGAGGATCGCTGCTGACTGCACTAGGGGCACGTGCGAGTGGAGTGGGGATGCTCTCAATTGCAGTTCCAGAATCTTTGAAACCTATTCTGACAGCTCAATTGCCGGAAGCCCTAATCATTGGATGTCCAGAAACGCCATCGGGAGCGATTGCACATTTTCCAGCAGAGGTCTCTTTGCCCATTGATCCCTCAGCTTTTGATGCGATCGCTTGTGGTCCTGGTCTCACCCTGGAGGCTCAAACGGTTGTGCAAAATTGTCTCCAGAGTCCCTTGCCGTTAATTCTGGATGCGGATGGGTTGAATCTGCTGGCACAACAGGGCACCTTGCCCACCCTGGCTGAACGTCACGCTTCCACTCTTCTCACGCCTCACCTGGGAGAATTCAGGCGATTATTTGCAGATTTAGCTGGGTCAATGACCTGCCGCATAACGGCTACACAGAGAGCGGCACAAGCGTCTGGTGCGATCGTCTTGCTCAAAGGAGCCAGAGTCATTATTGCCAATCCTCAAGGTGAAGTCCGAATTAACCCCGAAAGCACCCCTGCTTTGGCACGCGGGGGGAGTGGTGATGTTTTAACCGGATTAATTGGTGGACTCTTGGCACAAGCAGTCGCTACTGGGAAAGACAACGACTTGATTGAAATTGTTCAGAGTGCTGTTTGGTGGCACGCACAAACGGGCATTCTAGCAATGCAAGCACGAACGGAACTGGGGGTCGATGCGTTTACCCTGACTCAGTTTCTATCCCCGACTTTGCAGCAACAACTTTGCAACATCTAACACAGAATGTTCACCGTCCCCCTGTTAGGCATCCTGACTATTTCAAAAGACAAAGTTTCATCATCATCCTGGAACACTTATGCCAAAGGGAACAGAAGAGTTATCAGGTGTCAGCCCGCCTAGTTTCTAATCTATAATTTTGAAGTTTTAAATTTTTCTGGTTTTAATCGTTATCAATTCCCTTAAAATTTTCAACAAATAAAATCGTGCAACTGGCAAGACTTTCAGGGCTTTGAAGAGGGTGCAATCTGATTGACAGCGATGATTAATGATCTGTTCTCTGTAATTGCAGGAAATTTTAGGGCGATCGGGTCAGGCTTTATGTGAACCGATAGGCTCTAGTCTGCGGCTGTTGAGTCGCAATTCCAGAACAGAGCTTTAATCAAAAGGGACTTCTTTTGAAGGCAACCAGCAAATCTTTGAGGAATCTATTAATGTTTGCGATCCCCCAGGTGCAGAGTACAACTTACCCCTCTCAACACAGCTCGATGGAAAAGCCCTTCGATATCACTTTTCCAGAAGGGATCGCCAAAGCAATCCTTGCCAGTTCCAACCAAGAATTGCCCTCGACTCTACGACAGCTCGGACTGCAAAGTCCTCGTCCAACCTTAGTCCTCATCGGCGGAGCCGCTGGTTTAAGGCATTACCACTTTGCCAAATTGCATCGGATCTTTACCAAAGTGTTAGCCCCGATCGCAGAAAGCCTCAACGCTTATGTCATTGATGGTGGTACAGACTCCGGCATCATGCAACTTATGGGGCAGGCACGACATCGGATTAAAGCCTCTTTTCCTCTGATTGGCGTTGCACCGATCGGAAAGATCACATTTCCTGAATTTTCTTCTTCTGCCAGCGATGCCACATCTCTAGAAACTCACCATACTCATTTCATCCTAGTTCCCGAAGCGGAGCCGGGCACTGGTTCCCAATGGGGAGATGAATCTGCTTGGATCGCTCAAATCGCGAATTTATTAACTATCCCCACTGCGTCGATCGCGGTCGTCATCAATGGGGGTGAAGTGACTTGGAAAGACACCGTACAAAACATCCAGGTTGGGCGGACTGTGATTGCCATCAATGGCACCGGACGAGCAGCCGATGCACTTGCAGCTGCATTACAAGGCGAAATTAGGGACAAAAGAGCCGAGCAAATTGCTGCATCTGGATTTCTTCAGACGATCGATCTCGACAATTCCGAAGGGCTTGCTAAAGTAATTAAACAAACTTTATCTAGCAAAGGGTAAATTCCTATGGTTGTTGGAGGTTCTGAGGGCGCTTCTGATCCATCGATCGCTGTAAGTACAGCTATATCCTCAGCATCCCAGCCAACCAGCCAGTCAACCCCGACCAAATCCCTCAGTTATAACGAGCAGTTAAAAAAGGAATACAACGCAATTTTTGATGTTCTAGAGATTACTGAGCTACAAAAAAAATATTTGCAGTCTCGCTGGCTCGATCAGATTCTGTGGATGGAAGGACGCGCCGGTCGCTCCCAAACTTGGTATAAGCGTTTACGCTTGACAACGATTATTGGCGGTGTCATTATTCCGATTTTGATTAGCTTGACCCCTCCCAATAATCCTAGAATTGCTGGAGCTATTCGTTATACCACCATTTCTCTTGGAGCGATCGTGGCGGTGTCATCTGCTGTGGAAGAGTTTTTCAACTATGGCGAACGTTGGCGGCACTACCGTCGATCAGCAGAATCGCTCAAAATCCAAGGCTGGCAGTTCTTTCAGCTAAGTGGACTGTATGCTGACTATGTTGCAGAAGGTCATCGGCAAGCCTTTAATCTCTTTGCAACCCAAGTTGAAGAAATTATTCAAAAAGATGTCGAGGCTTATTCAACTCAAGTTGCTCAAGCCCCCCACCAAAAAGCAGATAGCCAATCCCAATCCCCAACGAAATCCACCCCTCAATCGGCTGAAGAATCGGCACCTGAAGCAGGATGACACAATTCTCTACGCTCAAACCCTTTAAACTGCGATTTCCGAATGGAGCCACAGCGGAAGCCATTCAGGTGAATTATCCAGCAGAAGTTCCTGATGCTTTGAGTCAAATTGGCTTATCCAATCCTCAACCCACCCTGGTACTGGTTGGCGGGGCTAGCGGCATTAGCGAGCATTCTATGCAACAGTTACGCGCACTTTTTGTCGAAACGCTGGTGCCTTTGGCGGAAAACATGGGGGCTTTTGTTATCGATGGGGGCACCGATGCAGGCATCATGCAGTTAATTGGGCAAGCCAGAGCTGAAGCATCGGCAACTTTTCCTTTAGTGGGTGTCGCCGCGATCGGGACTGTAATCTTGCCAAATCTCGGTCGTTCCTCCCCGTCATCTGATGCAGCTCCCCTAGAAACTAATCATAGCCACTTTGTGTTGGTTCCCGGTCGCCAATGGGGTGACGAATCGCCCTGGATCGCCCGTGTCGCCGATGCACTCTCACAGAAAGCGACCTCAGTGACACTCCTCATCAACGGCGGCAAAATTGCCTGGATAGATGTGACCAATAGTGTGAGGTCGCATCGGCCCGTGGTGGTCATGGCGGGCAGTGGACGCACTGCCGACACCCTGGCAGCGATGGTACGTGGGAACAAACCTTCCGATGAACAAGCTTCCGTTTTGACCCGATCAGGGTTCTTGTTTATCAGTGATTTAGAAACCGGATTAAACCAAGTTCACGATCTCATTCAAAGCTTCCTGATTCTGCCTTAAGCAGCGATCGCCCAATTTAAGAATTTACAGAACTTAAGGAAATTTTGGGTTTATGGGCAATCCAGTACTTGCTCATAAAATGCATTTCAGTGGTGACCTGCTCGAACCCAGCACGATGTAAACGTTCGACCAAATCATCTGTTACATAATGGCGATAGTAGGGTTCGTGAAACATCGCAGGGAAATTTTCCATCATCGGAGCCATTTCGGGCGAATCACTCATTTGAATTGAATCACAAATAATGAACAATCCCCCTGGTTGCGTCACTCGAAAGCACTGCTCAATCACATTCTGACGCGCATCTGGTGGCAGTTCATGAAACAAGAAAACTGAAGTAACTGCATGAAAATAGTTGTCTATATAAGGCAACTCTTCAGCGTTTGCTTGCAAAAGTTGGGGCAAATCGATCGGTCCTAGCGAGAGCAATTGATTTGCTTTGCGTAAATAAGCTGGAGAGAGATCAGTCCCAAACAAAGCAACTTCTGGTACAGCACTGCTTATTAGCTTTAATGTTCGCCCTGTACCACAGGCAACATCCAGAATCCGAATTTGCTTGAGTGGTATCGTCACAAAGGACTGAAGCCCTCGCTTGAGCGGAGCTAAAATGCGTCGCCGCATGGCATCCGCAGACCCATTAAACAAGATTTCTACCTGCAAATCGTAGAGATTTGCCGATAGATCACTTAGATACCCATTCGTCTGATAATGAAAATTTTGCAAATAATAGCTGGGATACCCGCTGGTATCAAGGTTAGACGAAAAATCCTGATGCTGCTTCTGTTTGGCTCGCTCCCAAATTTGAGGCATATCCAGCCAAATCATTGGATAGTAGCGGAAAAAGTCTTCCCAGGGATTATCGAACAGGAGGCTAACAGGATAGATACCACGTTCTGCATCTTGCCAATCAGTCTCAATGAGTTGAGCAAGCTTTGCCCGAAGTTTTGATAGCACCTCATTGGCAATGGGTTTGATGCTGGATTCTTTGAGCGGAGCGATTAAATCTCTTAATCGATAACTGAGGGTCTTATGAGCGAGACCGAAGGAAATCTTGCTCTGTTGGAAAGCCTGATAAGCTAGCCTAGTTAAAGTTTCAGTCATAGGAATGACCTGATCGCCAGTTTAGAAAAGGTATCTTGAACCGTTTTATTGTAAAGTAGTGTAACGAATTTCAACCTGGTGCGAACAGGTCTCCAATCAATCATTTTTCGCTAAAACTGAGTCAGGCGAACCGGATCTCAACTTAGTTTTTGCGAAGATGAGAAAGGCAGGTTACGCCTCTCAATGCATCCCCGTTAATCCAATCCACAGACTGGTATCCTCTATGAGCTTGACGGTTGGCACAGTTCTTCAGAATGGTAAGTATATCCTGGACACAGCCCTAGGGCAAACTCGTTGGAGCGTGACCTATCGAGCCACTGCCACCCAAACTCACCAATCCGTCATTATCAAAACGCTGAGTCAGTTCAGTCGCGATCGTAATGAACAGGCAAAGCTTTACCAACGATTCTTAGAAGAAGCACGTCAATTACTCAGATGCCAGCACCCCAATCTTGCCAATGCTTTAGACTGTTTTGAGGAAACAGGATTGCCGTTTCTGGTAATGAATGATGTGCTGGGGCAGTCCTTTGCCACTCGGGTGCAAATGAAGGGTGCCCTGCCAGAGGCAGAGGCAATTCATGCCATTCGACAGGTAGGAGCCGCTCTCCAAGTGCTTCACCAGCATGGGTTGGTTCATGGCAACATTAGCCCACAGACATTACTTCGTTGCGATCGCACTAGTTTTGCAGTGCTGACTGGGTTCGGTATTGCCCAGCGAGCCACTACCACTCCCCCCGAATCGAACGCGATCGCAGCCGGATACGCTGCCATAGAGCAATATTTTCCCTCCAAGGGAATTACTTCTGTCACTGATGTATATGGGTTAGCGGCAACACTTTATTTTTTACTCACCGGGAAAACACCGACTAGTGCCCCACTGCGCGATCGACTCCCCCTGACTGAACCACGCCAATTTCAACCCAGTCTGAGTCTGTCTACAGAACAGGCTGTTTTACAAGGCATGGCTATCGAGCCAAAGCTGCGTCCTCGCAATATTCAGGCATGGCTACAGCTCTTACCAGGAACACTGACAACCCCTTCAGTCAATGGTGCAACGCGATCGCACGAATCAATTGTTACGATTCCACCGCAGTTCGCTCACGCTCATGCAGCGCCCTCAGTCCCAGTTATTGTTACCCACTCACCCACGCTGGCTGTTGCGCCAGCAGTAGCTCAGTCCCATACACCAGCAAGTGTTTCAGCCGCCCAAATTGCTCCACGCGCTACTAAAGGTTGGGGATCAACCTTAGGGCTCGCTTCCATGCTGGCAATCTTGGCTGGCGTCGGGGTCGGTTTAGCAATCCGTATAAGCGATGCAAATTCACCCGGTGCGAAGCTTTTCAATGCAGAGCAGTCTTTTCCACCCTCCACTCAATGGCCCGGAACCAAAGCTGCCGATAACTTCCAGCCAGCAGTCAATGTCCCGGCTCCCCCCCCCAGAACAACCCGCTCTTCTAGCCAGATCGTCCCCCCGCAACCTATCCTTTCTCCAGTTCCAAGGCGGCAATCATCTGCACCTGTGCCCGAAAATTCCCCAGCAGCTGAAGAACCAACGGCGCCAGAACCACTCACCTCTCCTGCCAGTACCAACCCTGCTCCCTCTCCGTCTCCTGCCCAGACAACTCAGCCCGCAGCAACCCAGCCCACACCAGCTCCTACGTCGACACCTCCGGTCGATCCTTTACCTGCGGGGCAACCCTCTAATACTAATCGACCGATCGCCAATCCATCTAATCCTCCGATTTGAAATGCGTAAATTTACGTAAGACTCATTTTTCGGAACCACAGAATTGTCTGTAATGCCTCCCATATCGCGCAAGCGGGATCAAGGAGAAGCAAGTTATAATTTTTGCAAAGTCCAAAGATATTGCTATGACCAATCCTTTAGTTCATGCTTTTTTCGTCGGCAGAGCCGTTGCTCAAACGCTGTACGAGCAATTGGAAAGTGATGTGACTCATGCGTTGAGTGACCTCGGACGGTTTGATGCCGAGCAGCGTGAACGCCTGAGACAATTCACGGAACAAGTCATCGAACGGGCAGCCCGCGAAGAACAAACAGCGATGCAAGGGCGAACCGCAGCAACAGGTGGGCGGACGGGGTCTGCTTCAGTTGACTTGCAGGCAACCCTGGATGAACTGCGATCGGAAATCGCCCAACTCCGATTCGAACTCCAGCAATACCGTAGTCGCTCAATCTAGTTCTGCATTCATCTCTTTTACTTTCGCTGGTTTAAAAAGATTCTTTAACAACCTTTTTAGGAAAATTTGTGTCTGCTTTTCCCGATCAATCCGGCTCTTCTAAGCAGTATGTCGATCCTGTTCTGCCTGCCGATCAGAGTCAGACCGATTCTACGCTTCAGCATTCATCTGTCAAACAGAGTGGTATTTCTGTCAGTCAATCAACCCATTCTTCTTCTGCCTATTCAAAATCTTTTACCGCAGGCAAAGATTTTATTCCAGCATCGCATCGTGCTTACGATGATGAGGTAGCGGAAAAAGCTCCCATTGCTCCGATTTCTAACTTATTTGGGCAAACCGCAGACGTTCAGCAATCAATGTCGAAAGTTCTCCCTCTCATGATTCGTAAAGGGCAGCGTGAAAAGGCTTACCGTTGGAGCCGTGAAAGTTACTCTCATCCCCGCCGCTTCATCGACATTTGGACATTTGTCCTGATGTTGCTCACTGCCCTTTGGGCAAACGAAAAAGCCTGGAGCTATCGGGGTGGTATCACCGAAGAAAAAAAGGCTTACCGACGAAAAGCACAAGCCATCTGGATTCGGGAAACTTTATTGGAATTAGGACCCACTTTTATTAAAGTGGGGCAACTGTTTTCAACTCGAGCAGATCTCTTTCCAAATGAATATGTCGAAGAGCTTTCCAAACTCCAAGACCGCGTTCCTGCCTTCAGCTACGAGCAAGTAGAAAATATCATTGAGCAAGATTTGGGTAAGCCAATTCATAAGCTCTTTCGTAGCTTTGATCCGATTCCGCTAGCAGCAGCAAGTTTGGGACAAGTCCACCGTGCCCAACTTCATTCAGATGAAGAAGTGGTCGTTAAAGTACAGCGTCCCGGTTTACGGAAGCTGTTCAAAATTGACTTGGATATTCTCAAAGGCATTGCTCGATATTTTCAAAATCACCCTGATTGGGGACGAGGACGCGATTGGCTAGGGATCTATGAAGAGTGCTGTCGCATTCTATATGAAGAGATTGATTACTTGAATGAAGGACGCAACGCCGATACATTTCGGCGTAACTTTCGGGATGAAGACTGGGTGCAAGTGCCAAGAGTTTATTGGCGATACGCCTCGCCTCGGGTTCTAACATTGAGCTATTTGCCTGGTATCAAAATCAGCCATTATGAGGCACTGGAGGCAGCTGGACTCGATCGCAAAATGCTAGCATGCCTTGGAGCCAAGGCTTATATGCACCAATTACTCAACGATGGGTTTTTCCATGCAGATCCGCATCCAGGGAATATTGCTGTCAGTCCAGAAGGTTCTTTAATTTTCTACGACTTTGGTATGATGGGTCTGGTCAAGCCAGTGACTCGCGAAAGGTTGTTAGAAACATTTTTTGGAATTGCCCAAAAAGATGCTGATCGCGTTGTGCAGTCGCTGGTTGAATTAGGTGCATTAACTGAAGTTGAAGATATGGGTCCCATCCGTCGGTCGGTTCAGTATATGCTGGACAACTTTATGGACAAACCCTTCGAGAATCAATCGGTTAGTGAAATTAGCGATGATCTTTACGAGATCGCGTATAACAATCCTTTTCGGTTTCCTGCTACCTTTACTTTTGTGATGCGTGCTTTTTCTACTCTGGAAGGCGTAGGTAAGGGTTTGGATCCGGAGTTCAATTTTATGGAGGTTGCAAAGCCTTTTGCAATGCAGATTATGGCAAATGGAAGTTCAACTGACGGAAGTAGCATTTTAGACGAGTTAGGTCGTCAGGCAGCTCAGGTCAGTAGCACAGCGCTTGCGCTCCCCCGCCGCATCGAAGATACCCTCGACAAGATTGAACGTGGGGATCTGCGGGTTCGAGTCCGCTCTACTGAAACAGATCGTGTGCTCCGTCGCCTCAGTGGCGTTAATATGGGTACTAACTATACCTTGTTGGTTTGTGCCTTCACATTATGCGCCACGATTTTGTTTGTCTATAGTAAAGTCGTCCTGGCATTGCTGGCTGCTTTGGCGGCTGGAGTTGCAGCGATCGCCTTAATTCGTCTACTCATTCGGCTTGACCGCTACGAGCGGATGCCATAGTTTTTCTAGTCTTACTCCCTGTGCTCTTGTTCTCTGTGTTATTGACGCGAACGCTTCACCTATGAAACGCCTCTTCACGGGTCTGAGTGATCCGGGTTTATTGCGCTCAACTAATCAGGATGCTTATTACATCGATCCTGAAGGTCGCTTTTTTGTGGTGGCAGATGGCATGGGGGGGCATGCGGGAGGGCAGGAAGCCAGCAGAATCGCAACCCAAATAATTCAAACCTATCTAGAAGAGAACTGGGCAACTGCTGAGCCATCGCACTTGATGTTGGAGCAAGCATTTCTAAAAGCTAATCAAGCGATCTTGCAAGATCAGCGCCAGCATCCCGAACGCTCTGATATGGGAACCACTGCGGTGGCGATTATGTTTCGGGAAGAAACCCAACCTTGGTGTGCTCATATCGGCGATTCGCGCCTTTACCGCCTAAGAGGTTCCAAGTTAGAGCAGATTACGGAAGATCACACCTGGGTAGCTCGTGCTATGAAGGTAGGAGAAATTACCCCTGACCAAGCAAGAATGCATCCCTTACGTCATGTTTTGGCACAGTGTTTGGGGCGCGAAGACCTACGACAGGTTGATGTGCAATCTCTGCATACCCAACCGGGCGATCGTCTCTTGCTCTGTAGCGATGGCTTAACTGAAGAGCTTTCTGATCAAATCATTGCCTCCCATCTCAAATCGATTCGGGCTTGCGAAAAAGCAGCGATCTCGTTGGTAAACGCAGCAAAAGATAAGGGAGGTCGCGACAATATTACGGTTGTGATCGTCAGTATTGACGGCATGATTCGCAGTGATTTCCATTAAGAATTTAGATACCTTAGCAGGAATAGGTTGTCCCCTTCTCAAAGCATCAATTATCTGAGCTGGGGCTTTGGTGAGCAGTTTCTTCTTAAACTTCCCTCATTCCAATCTCTCTGCCACAACAAAAGGGCACAAGATTTTACAGTTTGAAGCCTGCAATATTGGTATGAGCGATTGGTAGGAGCTCTTACCCCATAGTCATGCCCAACCAATCAGGAACCGAGGGCAGCAGGGTTTCCGCATCTAAATTTGCGCTTTATTTAGCTCATTCAGACTCACATTGATATCCTCTAAAAACCTCAACCTGGCTCAGTACGAGCAGCTTTAAAACCGGATTATATAAGTAATTCTTTTAGCTTAGATTCGTCTTTTTAAAGATCAGACAATCGCGACGAATCTGGTCTTTCCTAATTGATTCGCGTTCATGGCAAGTAGGTAGATTTTTGGATAAATCCCTGTTTAAATCTATTAAAGATTTTCTAGAAATTCAAACACTTCCATCGCGAATTACGATCGACCCTAAATTATCAGAAAATTTTCTAGTAAGAACCTTAATCCCCTACTCATCGGTTTTCACAAAAAATTTAAACCTATTATATTAATCTGAATTTGTAAGATCTTAACAAGGAACTACTTCAACCAAGATCCTCTTGGGAAAAGGAGTTCAGGCTTTTTAAAACTCAACTATCTAACTTGTATCTAAACATACTGGTAGTTTGGTAGAGTTCATAGCAAAATAAGCGGAATGGCTTTTTCGGATGATGTAGAACCCTCAAGATACTTGATTGATCACCAATAATGCCTGCCACCCGAAAGCATATCCAACGTACCAATTTGTCGTTATTCTGCACGGCAGAAACTTATTCTCTATCGTATAAACGGAGAACATAAACCCTGCAAAACGTCCTAAAAATGAGCAGGATGATGTTTTGTAGTGTATGAAACCAAATCGATTAAATCTCTCCAAATCTTGAAAATTCAAAAAGTAAGCAATTTCAGTCAATCATCCTCAAAGCCAGTCTATATCAGGTTTCTTCTAAGTTCTATCTCCGGATGTAAGATGAAACTCTCGAAAAGTACACCAGGGGGGTATGGGCATTTTGTCAAATGGTTGTTATCTTTTGTAATATCAAGTGGTTGCTCAAAATTCCTTGTGAGGGGAACCCTAGAGTAACCCAGCAAATTGCAGGTTAAGACACGTGACAATCAAATACTTGACAATCAGTGTTTTACCCTCGTAATCCCTACTCTCTCAAATAGGAGTTAGCTATGGATCGACCAATTGAACTCTCTCTGGAGCAGCAATTCAGTATCCGGTCGTTCGAGACCCAGGTTCAAAGGATGAGCCATGAACAGGCTCAAGACTTCCTGGTCAAGCTCTACGAGCAGATGATGCTGCGTGAAGCAATGTACAAGCATTTTCTGAAGTATCAGTGGGGACTGGAGGCAGGACCTAATCTTTAATGCTTGTGTCTCTTAGATAGAGCTTCCCTTGAGTAGGGGACGACCTCTATCTCTTGCTTTGTTCCTGAGCGGAAAGAAGCTGGGGATGACGGGGCGTCAGCCTCACTCCAAGATTAAAGCTGGAACTCTTATAAGCCTCAGAAATTTATACAGCGAAAGACTGATTGAAAAGCTAACTTCTTAAAGCTTTGGCAATCTGCAACTCAAGACCTGTAATCTAAGGTGAGATAAGTCTCTCAAGCTCGTTCAAAATAGCGTGCTCGCTCCCAACTGGTAACGACCTCATCAAACTTGCGCTGCTCTACGCGAAAGAAATGCAAGTAGTGATTGATCACCCCCTCACCAAAGGCTTCCCGTGCCCATACGCTTTTTTCTAGCTCATGAATCGCTTCGTTGAGACTGAAAGGAACTTGGGGTAAGTCACGAGCCTCGTAGACATCCCCCTCAAACATCGCAGGGGGTTCGATTTGGTTCTTGATACCATCGAGCCCGGCTGCTAAGGTTGCTGCATATGCGAGATAGGGATTGGCATCTGCACCAGGTGCACGACATTCTAGCCGCAGGGAAGAGCCATGCCCTAAGATCCGAAAGCCAGCTGTTCGATTGTCGTAAGACCAGGCAATGCCAGTGGGGGCAAAAGAGCCTGCCACGTAGCGCTTATAAGAACTGGGATAAGGTGCGTAGAAAGCAAAAATTTCCCGAATGTGGGTCATCCATCCCCCCAAAAACCAGCGGAATAACGGGGAACATTGCACCGGACCAAAGGCTTCATTGCCTGGGAACAAGGCTTTGCCTGCCTTATCCCAAAGGCTAGCATGTACATGCATACTAGAACCTGCAAAGCGCTCATCCCACTTTGCCATGAAGGTAATGGCAACGTCGTTTTGCCAGGCAATCTCTTTGGCAACGTGTTTGTAGAGAACATGCCGATCGCACATTTCGAGAAAGTCAGCGTAGCGCAAGTTAATCTCTTGCTGTCCGGGTCCCCATTCTCCTTTGGAAAATTCGACCGGAATCCCTGAGCGATCTAAATGTTTGCGAATCGCACCGACGAGAAATTCTTCTTTGGTGCCCTGGAAGATATGGTAGTCCTCAATATAGTGCCCGATCGTTTCTAAATCGTGATAGTGCTTACGACGAGCAGATTCATAGGAATCTGCAAAGATATAAAGCTCCAGTTCTGACGCCCCCATGGGATAGTAGCCTTGGGCTTTTGCTGCATCTAATTGCTTGAGCAGGATATTGCGGGGAGCAACGCTGATGGGAATGTCTTCTTCCTCGTTGTAAACATCACAGAGGATAATCGCTGTTTTTTCTAACCAGGAAGCAACTCGAAGCGTTTTGAGATCCGGAATCAAGCGAAAATCACCATACCCGCTTGCCCAGCTAGTAAAGGCATAGCCAGGAACAGGGTCCATTTCCATATCGCAAGCGAGTAAATAATCGCAAGCATGAATATTTTGCGCTAAGACATCTTGGATAAAGTAATGCCCGGTAATACGCTTGCCCATTAGCCGCCCATACATGTCGGGCATGACTGTTAGGACAGTTTCAATTTGTTCATCCTCAATCATCTGTGTGAGGGTAGCAACATCGAGCAGACCGCGAATAGAGTTTGCCATATTGATTCCTCGAAAAGGCTTATTCGGCGATTATTCAGCAATAAAGATACTTTTGAGTTCGCTGTAGTGATCGAGCACTGCTAAGCCAAGTTCTCGTCCTAAGCCACTGCGTTTGACTCCGCCAAAGGGCGCTTCCAGGTGAACACTGTGCCCAGTGTTGATGGAGAGCACCCCTGTCTCGATCGCCCGTGCCACACGCAATGCCCGCCCCATATCTCGCGTCCAAATGGAGCCAGATAATCCATACAAGCTCTGGTTGGCAATCGCGATCGCTTCTTCCTCGGTATCAAACGGAATAGCGCAGAGCACAGGACCAAAAATTTCTTCCTGGGCAATTTTCATGTTGGGATCAACATCCGCAAAGAGCGTGGGTTGCAGAAACGCGCCACCTCTAAATTCATCTTGAGAAGGGATCATGCCCCCACAAACCAAAGTTGCCCCTTCTTGCTTGCCCAGTTCAATGTAATGTTGTACCCGATCACGATGCGCCAGCGAGATCAAAGCACCGATCTCTGTTTCTTCTTGCAGCGGTAATCCGATCTTGAGCTTTTTAAACTCGTGGCTGAGGCGGTAAAGAAACTCTTCGTAGAGAGGACGTTCTAGCAAGAGGCGAGATCGGGCACAACAATCCTGTCCCGCATTGCCGAGAACACTCCACAGCGCTTTGAGCACCGCCTTGTCCAGATCAGCATCGACAAAAACCAGGTTAGCAGATTTTCCTCCCAGCTCCAAAGTAATCCGTTTAATGTCCTCTGCTGCCAGCTTCATAACCGCTGAGCCAATTTCGGTTGAGCCGGTAAAGGAAACTTTTCGCACCAAGGGATGGCTGGCTAACGCCGCTCCGGCAACATTCCCAACGCCGGGTATAACGTTAAACACGCCAGCGGGGACTCCCGCCTGAAGCGCCAATTCTCCCAACCGTAAAGCAGTCAATGGGGTTTGGGATGCTGGTTTGAGAACGATCGTGTTTCCCATTGCCAGCGCTGGAGCAACCTTCCAGGCTGTAATGGCGATCGGAAAATTCCAGGGAGCAATTAAGCCACAGACCCCTACAGGCTCCCGCAACGTCATACTGATCCCAGCCGCTGCGACCGGAATCGTCTGTCCGCCAATTTTATTAATGGCTCCGGCATAGTATTCAAAACAATCTGCTGCCAGTCCTACTTCCTCTCTGGCTTCTCGGATCGGCTTACCCACATTACGGCTTTCTAGTTGAGCCAGCGCTTCCCCCTGCGCTCGAATTAAATTTGCCAAATTCAACAGAATGCGGGTGCGATCGTGACTGTTGACTTTACGCCAACTAGCGCGAGCCTGATCCGCCACCTGAACAGCGCGATCAATGTCTTCTACCCCACCTGCCGCCACTGCTGCCCAGATTTCTCCTGTTGCGGGATCAACCAAATCGGCCTGCAGACCAGAAGCAGCGGGGACGAGATCGCCCCCAATCAGCAGCAATTCTTGAAGATGCGAACCCATGTCTTACTTGCCTAACACTTCAGGTTGTTCAATTTCTTGCAAAGCCCTTTGCAGCAGTGCTTCTTCCTCCTCTGGGGCACGAGCCACCAGTTTATTGCGCGAGTAACCAAAGAAATAGACAAGCATGACAGCTAGAAAAATGACAACCCATATCACAGCAGGTTGATAAGTTGGGTCAGCAAAGCAGGCAAGCAGGGCAACAATCGCAAGCGATGCCCCCACCGCTGCGCCCCCAATTCCTAAGGGACTGCGATAGGGACGTTCGAGATCGGGGCGATCAACTTTGAGCTTGATATAACTAATCATCACGGTCGCATAAGAAATCACCGCACCCAGCACTGCCATATTAATCAGGGTGCTGCCAATCAGGGCTGTTTGACCTATCTTGTCCAGAATAAAGATACAAGCCAAGCCAATCACTGCCCCCACAATCAAGGCGATCGCCGGAGTGTGCCATCGACTGGTAATTGAAATCCAGCGTGGATAATAACCTGCGCGGGACAGAGAAAATAATACCCGTCCATAGGCATAGATAATCGTGTGGAAACTGGCAATCAGACCCGCCACTGCTAAGGTCGTTAAGGTGGTAAAAACAGCCCCCTCACCAAAGATGGCTTTAAACCCATCAGCAATCGGGGCACCGGTTTTACTAATGGCTGCCGCCCCTGTAAATACCTCTTTTGTCGTAGGATCGGTAAACGATGTTGACAGACCCGGATTGAGGATCAACACAAACAGCGAAAGCAACAGTAGGGTAATAATCCCCCAGTTCAAAGCCTTAGGAATATCTCGTACGGTATCGTGAGCTTCTTCGGCTGCCAGAGGCAGTTGTTCGATCGCCAGATAAAACCAGATAGCATAAGGTAAGGACTTAAACACCCCTCCCCAACCAAAAGGTAGCCACTTGGGATTGGTACCCTCAGGGGGAATATTGAACAGTAACTCTGGTTGAAACTTGCCTGAAAAAATAGCAGCAACGAAAAAAATCACCAGAATCGCTGCTGCCAGCGCAGTCACAACCAGCCCTGCCTTTAAGGTCAGCTCCACCCCTCTAATATTGATAAACACAAACACCGCATAGAACAATACCCACCAGACAGCCAGGGGCACACTCGGCAGCAAGGTGTTCATATAGCTGCCGATGAAAAAGACCACAACCGCAGGCGTGATCACATATTCAATGGTGTCTGTAACCCCGCAGATAAAGCCCCCCACCGGACCAAACGCATTGCGAGTAAAGGAATAAAAGCCACCTGTATGAGGTAGTGCTGCCGACAGCTCTGCAATGCTATAGACCATGCAGACATACATAGCTGCCATCAAAAACGTACCGATCGCCAACCCACCAAATCCACCCACTGCCAGCCCAAAGTTCCACCCAGAAAAGTCACCCGAAATTACAGCTCCTACCCCTAATGCCCAGAGTAAGATCCAACCAGCACTTCTCTTGAGCTGACGTTTCTCTAAATAGCCATCATCAACACTTTCGTAGCGGACAATTCCTTTCGTTTTTTGTTCAGTCATACAACCATCACCGCTGAGTCATGCAGTAGTACATAACACACCCAGCACCAAAATTTCGATGTTCTAGATACTCTTAAACAATTAGCTCAGCTTCAACTTTTTCGAAAATTTTCATACACAATTTGACACTTCACTTCAAAATGGTTTACATTAATTAATAGTCCTAGACTTAGAGAGCCAGTTATGCAAGATACTCAAAAAGTTACTTCTGTGACCGAAGATCGGAACGCTTGGAAGTTCGGCTTTACTCCTCAAGCAGAAATTTGGAACGGACGATTTGCCATGATTGGTTTTGCAGCCGCCCTAATCACTGAATTTGTGACTGGACAGGGTGTTCTCAGCTTTCTAGGACTGCTATAAGTTCTAGTTCGCAAAACCTCTATTAACCTCAAGCAATCTCAAATCAATCTTAGGAACCCTAAAGGGTTCCTTTTTTACAGACTTTAACAGCCACAACAACCCCAACAGGACAATCCCATCCCTCATAAAACATCCTTAAACAAAGAGGGTTGGTGGAAATTATCCTACCAACCCCAATAAATTTGACTGGAAAACAATCAATTGACTAGAAAAGACCGGAATCAATCTTAACGAATGTATTCTTTCAGAACACTATTCCGGTTAGGATGACGCAACTTCCGTAGAGCCTTGGCTTCAATTTGCCGAATGCGCTCACGAGTTACGTTGAAAATCTGACCGATCTCTTCCAATGTCTTCATGCGCCCATCATCTAGACCATAGCGCAGACGTAGCACATCGCGTTCACGAGGACTGAGCGTATCCAGCACACTTTCTAGATCTTCTCGCAGCAAATTCTTGGAAACTTGATCTTCCGGTGTTTCACCATCAGACTCAATAAAGTCGCCCAAGCGAGAATCTTCTTCTTTCCCGATCGGCGTTTCCAAAGAAATCGGCAGTTGAGCCGACTTGGCAATAAAGCGCAACTTCTCGATCGTCATCTCCATCCGAGTTGCAATCTCTTCCTCAGTTGGCTTACGCCCCATTTCTTGAGAAAGCAACTTGGTTGTCTTTTTAATCCGAGAAATGGTTTCATAAAGGTGAACCGGAAGTCGAATCGTCCGAGACTGGTCAGCGATCGCCCGAGTAATTGCCTGCCGAATCCACCAAGTTGCATAAGTAGAAAACTTATAGCCCTTCTCGTGATCAAACTTTTCAGCCGCACGAATCAGACCCAGACTACCTTCCTGAATCAGATCCTGGAAGGATAATCCCCGATTCATATACTTCTTGGCAATTGAGACCACCAATCGCAGGTTCGACTGGACCATCTTATCTTTGGCTCTTCTGCCCACATGCAGACGATGACGGAAAGCAGGCAGCGCCATATTGACTTCATTTGCCCACTCTCTGTCTTGAGGGTCACGCTCTAGTTTACGAAACAGATTTTCTCTGATCCGTTCTAGCTCCAATAAATCTGCGATTTTACGAGCCAACTCAATCTCTTCATCCGCTCTCAGCAGACGAATCCGACCAATCTCCTGCAAATACAACCGAATCGAATCTTCGGTGTAGTGCTTCTTCTTCGTTTGCACCCGGCGGCGATTAGACCGGGTACGACCAGTTTTGCCACCACCTTCGTCAGGACTCACATCCAAAGCATCATCCTGATCGTCTTCCTCGTCAATGAAGAGTTCTAAATCGCTCTCAGGTGGTTCACCAGAAGCGTCACCTAACAACTCCATCGCTTCGAGTACTTTATTGGCCTGGGTCATGCCGCGTTCCTCATGCTCCTTAATCAGAAATTAGCGAATCGATCGCTGAAGTATGCAATAAAGCCCACTTCAGAAAAGCTGACCATCAGCAAGGCTCTCTAAAGAAACAAACGCTCCTGCTTTTAGCAACAATGGATTCTATCTTGAGAAGCATTTGCCTCTTCAAACTAGACTGCCTCGTTTACTTCAAACGGCGGATCATTAAGCTACTTTATAAAGTCACTTCCTGAAGGAAAGAATTTAAGGGATTGGCACTAATCGCTGCAATGCAAACGAACTGCCACCATCTAACAAAAAACAGATAGCCTCTCCAAGACAGCAGCGTTCGGTAGAGGCACCAACCTGGGTGTTATGAACATTGGATCATTTAAAGATCTACCCGATTGTAGCTTTTCTTACAGAAATTGCACCATTCTGATTCTCGCTGCAAAAATAGCAATCCAGAGCAGAGAACTGCTCTGTTAACTAGTGCAAGACTATAGTATATATCCGGAAAATCTGAAGATGCAGGAGCTTGAATAACTTTCTTTCGGGATTTTTCAATCAGAAAGGCATTGAAGGACATTGATTCCAAACTTAAAACGCTGAAGCCTTAAGTACAGCACCAGATTGGAAACAGAATCTCTTTTAACCTGCTCTAAGAATCTAATCCATAGGCAAACATTCAGATAGGTGTTTAATCCGAAACACAAAACCGATTTTGACAAATGGCTCTAGATGCTCATCAGACAAGTCTTAAGAAGATGTCCCAGCAATCAACTGGACTCATACATCTTAAGAGTGAGATTCTAATGCCACATCAGCTTGAACTTCAACCGATAGAGCTAGTGTTACACTAAATTACTGTTTGCGTCCAGGCTAGTGAAAACCGTTTTTATGGTTCTAGATAAATGGCGTAACTGCCTTCAGCCATTTCAATGAACTTAACCGGTACCCAGAAATTCTATGGATGTCCAAATCGCTTTCCCACAAGCGAGTTTACCAATTTTGGGTTGACGGATTTAGCAAAAGAGAACCTGACAATACGATCTCGTTACAAAGCTTTACCAGACCAAAACTGCTTGGAAACTGGAATATCAGCCTTGTGAGACATCCTCTAACACAACCGTAGCGAAATTAGACAAGGTCAAAAGCGAAGGCGTTAACAACAGCTTTTTGATCAGGGGAGAACGCAAACTTCCCCACAAACTACAGGTCTCGGCATCGGCAGAAAGCACAATGATTGCATCATATTGATCAAGCTTGCAGGCTAGATGGTAAACCTTGCTACGATCATGAATCGCGTAAACATGAAGGCGGCAATACAATTCCCCCCGGTAATGCATCCCGATTTGAACCGCATCATTAAACCAGAATTTGAAGGTAAATATTTGGTTTTCGTCAATGACTAGAGGTAACACAAGAAACACCATCTTTTTGGCGTCAGAAAGTTTGGAGTAGAATAAAAAACATGCCTGAGAGGATTCTTTTCATGGCTTGCTAACATTTTGAAAGCCTAGCCAACGAGAGGGTTGAAAAATAGCCTCAATCGGTTGACACCGAACCCTACCTGGACAAAGCCCAAAATTGATTGACCGTCACAAACTGATAGCCCCGAGTAAGTTGGAAGCAAAGTGTAAAGGAATTAACGGGTCAGTAATTTCAACGATATTCTGACCACCCATATCACCATCATGTAACACAACGAGCGATTCGGATGTGACTTGATGCAGTACTTACTGGACTATGTGTCCCAAGAGATGCGCAATCTTTCAGCACTACGATCTACATCTCGGTACAGTATGCTCATCGATACAGCCGCTTCAGAATTTGAGGTGTCAACAACCTAATAAGATAGGCGCATATTGTAGATCTGGCTAGGAAGCAAGTTAACAAGTTTGAGCCATTCCAGTTTAGATTGATTCCCGACTTTGCTTTAGGGCGATTGCAGAGAAACACCAACAGGGCTGATGGGTGTAACCATGCGGACCCATCTAGTGTCCCTGTTCACAAGGCAACTTGGCAATCGCAGGATTACGGTTAACCCAAACTCCCAACAGAAAAAAACTGGCATGAATCCTGTAGTGTTCTACCATCTTCAGCAATTGAGGGATGTATTGAGGAGGGGCACCCTCGAATGGGAGCAAAATCCTTGAGGTGTAAAAGTTTACACGCTCAAGGCATTCTAGAAAAACAGGTTGTAAGATTTTGTAAAAATTGGATATCGCGGCGTTAGGTGTAGGAAGTGGAACAACAGAGCTGCTTGACAAAGGCAGATTGAACGAGAGAGGAAAGGATATCGATACTAATCGGTTTTACTAAAAATCCATCGAGACCAGGGTTATCTTCTTGGGGTAGCCAGCTAGGGGCATGGCAATCTGTGAGTGCTACGATAGTAGTGC
Organism: Scytolyngbya sp. HA4215-MV1; assembly: GCA_019359045.1. Lineage (GTDB taxonomy): Bacteria > Cyanobacteriota > Cyanobacteriia > Leptolyngbyales > Leptolyngbyaceae > Scytolyngbya. Next base: position 16,129 of record JAHHIA010000010.1, on the reverse strand, counting down.
CATGGGCATAAGTGCTATCACGCAATTTTGTCACAAAGGGTTGGGACCAAGTGGAGTAGCTCCCTGTAAGAATGACTAAACAAGGGATGCTTTTTGTGACTTCTGAGATCGCCTGTTCTTCTGAAGTGGCAACTGTCACCGAATAGCTTAATCGCGTCAGCAGAAATTTTAATGGTGCTAAGTCGTCTGACTTCCGAGCCAGGATCAAAACATAGTTTGGCGTGATTTTCATAGCGAAACTCAGCAAGCTACCGAGTTAATATAGCTCAGTTAATATAGCTCATCAGAAAGGAACGTAAAGGATAGGACAAAAACCACTTACATCCTTTCTCAAAGAGACTTTCACCCCTTTAAACCGCATAAGTTAGCTTCCATTTTTTTTTGTTTTTGATGTCTTTAAAAGCAGAGTTTGAAATCTTTCTTAGAATTACATTTTGATTTGTAATCAGACCAACGAGATTTTGTTCTAAAGTTGAGAATTATTTGATTAAGTACAAAAATCCCTGATGAGGTCTTCGTCATCAAGCGAAAGATAATAGTATGCTAGTCGTCTGAAGATTTACAGGAAGTAGTAACTACTGTGGCGCGGGTTGTTCTAGAGAACGTCTACAAGAGTTTTTCGGGGCGAGGGGGCGATCGAGCGACCCCAGGAGTTGAAGAATCGGTGGTTGCTTCTCTGGATGCAACGTCGCCAATCTCGAGTAAAGGATCGCATCGCTCAACCAGTGTCAGTGTGTTGAGGGCAATTAACCTAACCGTGCAAGATGGCGAATTTATGGTGCTGGTGGGGCCGTCAGGTTGCGGCAAAAGTACGCTCTTGCGCTTGATTGCTGGATTAGAGGAGCTAACTGCAGGCAATATTTGGGTTGGGGATGAGTTGGTGAATGAGTTACCTCCCAAAGATCGGGATATTGCCATGGTGTTTCAAAACTATGCGCTCTATCCTCATATGACGGTCTATGACAATTTGGCGTTTGGGTTAAGGCGAACGAAGTTCAGCAATCAACCTTTGATCCTGGGGGAGCAATCGTTAGAACCGACCCTAAAAGCGATCGTGACAGCCTGGTCGGAGAATTTATTGGGAGGGGCGACCCGGAAACTTCCCAAAGGGCTGCGATATGTGTCTGAGCAAGAACGAGCAGTGGATCAGCAAGTTCGTGAAGTCGCTCAGATCCTACAGATTGAGACGTTGCTCAATCGATTGCCTAAACAGCTTTCGGGCGGACAAAAACAACGGGTGGCACTGGGGCGTGCGATGGCGCGGAATCCCCAAGTTTTTTTGATGGATGAGCCTCTTTCTAACTTAGATGCAAAGTTGCGCGCCGAAACCCGAGCCCAGATTGTCAAGTTACAGCGACAGTTGGGAACGACCACAATTTATGTGACACATGACCAGACCGAAGCAATGACGATGGGCGATCGCATCACTGTGTTGAATGCTGGTCAGATCCAACAAATAGGATCTCCATTGGAGCTATATAACTATCCAGCAAACTGTTTTGTTGCAGAATTTATTGGTTCCCCGCCCATGAATTTTTTGCCTGTTCAGGTTAAAGTACCTTTATTAATTAGCCATTCCCAATTTCGGCTGACTTTACCACAAACGTGGGAAACTGCCTTGCAGCCGTATGATGGGCAAAGCCTGATTTTAGGGATTCGTCCAGAACATCTCAGCATTAGTGCACCCGCTCCCAAAAACATACCCGTTCAGGTAGAACTGGTGGAGGCATTAGGTAGTGAGACGGTGATTGCAGCAAGTTTGATGGAAGCCGTTGAACCAGGTGGGTTCATTCAGGCGCGAGTTGAACCCGATCGATCGGTTGCGTTGGGTGAAAAACTGTGGTTAGCGATCGCTTCGGACAAAATCCATCTATTTGACCCGAAAACCGAACAAGCCATTCGCCAATGAGTTAAGAGTGGAGTCAATGTCCCTGCCAGCGATCGATTGGCACACAATCAATGTCCATTTGATCCAGCGTTCGGGCCACTACAAAATCGACCAGATCTTCTACGGTCTGCGGGTTGTGATACCAGGCGGGGATCGCAGGGACGATCTTAGCTCCGGCTTCGGCAAGCGTCGTCAAATTTCGCAAGTGAATTAGGCTAAAGGGGGTTTCGCGGGGCACAAGCACGAGCTTACGCCCCTCTTTGATTTGCACATCAGCGGCGCGTTCTAATAAATCGGAGCTGACGCCTGTCGCCAATTTTGCGATCGTGTTCATGCTACAGGGAATCACCACCATGCCCAGCGTCCGAAACGAACCACTGGCGATCGTGGCACCCACATCACTCCAGGGATGACAAGTCAGCTTGCCGCTCGATTCTTCCCCTGCCAGCTGTCGCCAAAACTGTTCTTGCTGGGTCGGATCCGGAGGCATCCGAATCCCTTGTTCTGCCTGCCAGACTATATAGACAGCCTTGGAAGCCACCAATTCAATTTTGTAATCAGCTGCTAACAAAAACTTGAGCGCGCGCACAGCATAGATTAGACCAGATGCACCGGAAACACCAAGAATCAAGGGGCGAGAAGGAATCACTGGATTTGGGTGGGGAACAGGTGAATGAGAAGTGAGTTGTACAAAGTCAATTTAGTGCCTTGAGAGCAGTCGATTGTCTTACTTTTGATAGATTTAGCGACCGTTGCCTTCATCATCAAAACGCGAAGCCGCGTTGGCAAAGGGAAGATCTTCACCATCCTCTTCGGTCGCTTCGCTCCCACCCCCTACGGCAATCAAGTCAATTTGTTGGCGATAGTAATCAACGCTTTTGACTTGCACTTCAATGCGATCGCCCAGGCGATATTGCTTGCGGTTTTTACGTCCGACCAGAGTTTGCTGGCGCGATCGATATTCGTACCAGTCATCTTTGAGAGAGCTAACATGCACCAACCCTTCTACCAAGAGTTCTTCAATTTCGACAAATAAACCATAGGATTGAACTCCCGTAATTAAGCCATGGAAAATTTGCCCGGTGCGTTCTCGCATCAATTCGGCTTTCTTCAAACCTTCCAAGTCTTCTTCCGCTTCCTGAGCAACTTTTTCTCGCTCACTCAAATGAATAACGACAGAGGCAAAGTGGATTTCCAATTCTTGTTGAACTTCACTGGGCAAAACATTCCAGCTAATTTTGTCATGACAGGAATTGTGCCGTAGATCGACCGCTTCTTTCGAGCGACTGGATTTGCGATCGCGCCCCTCAGCAAAAACGGCATGTAGAACCCGATGCACTAGGAGATCTGGATAGCGGCGGAGTGGCGCAGTAAAGTGCGTATAGCCCTGAGCCAACGCAAGACCAAAGTGCGGCTTGGCAGTGGTGCTATAAAAAGCAGGTTTTAGAGTTTCTAACAGCAAATAGGTGAGAACCCGCTCAGTATCAGATTCGGCAAACTTGTGGGTAAATCGTTGATAATCTTGCGCATGAACCACATCCTCTTGTTCTAAGTGCAGATCAATGCCCATGTTGCCAGCTAACTTGATCAATTCTTGCACATCATCCGGATCGGGGGTAGGATGAACGCGGTAGATCGCCGGCACATTGAGCGCCCGCAAATGGGCAGCCACGCTTTGGTTGGCAAGCAGCATAAACTCTGCCACCATGGATCGCACAGGTAAGGCAGAGGAAACAACCATTGCCCCTAAGGCGCCCTCATCTTTATAGTGGAAGCGAGTGAACATAGGTTGTCCTAACGGACTCCCTTCGCTGCCTGGCAAGCTTTTTTCGGGTAAGTTCAGTTCAAAGGCTCCCCGGAGTTGTCGTTGGGCTTTGAGTGATTGGCTCAGGGCAAATAATTGATCTAACAGTTCAAACGCAGGCTTAAATTCCTGGATTTCTTTACGCTCAGGGCTATTTACCTCAAGTTCTTGCCGATGCAAAATTGACTGCGCCTGTTGATAGCTCAGACAATAATCCACCTGAATCACAGCTGGCTGAAGCTCAAACTCTAACAATTCTCCCTGATCTGAAAAGCTAAACAAGATGGAGATAGTTAGATGGTCTTTGCCTGCCTGGAGAGAGCAAAGGTTATCAGACAGTTTTTCTGGCAACATGGGTAAGATGGTATCGCCCAAATAGACCGAAAATCCACGTTTTTGAGCTTCTCGATCAAGGGCAGAATCTGAAGCTACATAGTAAGAGGCATCGGTAATGTGAACCCCCAGTCGCCAGTTTCCTTCTTGCGTCTTTTCGAGGGTGAGCGCATCATCTACCGTAGCAGCAGGCTGGTCACCGAATCCTTCGATCGCAACCGTTAAAACCTCCCGTAAATCCAACCGTTTTTTCAGGTCAGCTTTCAGAATTTTTTTGGGGAGCGCGTCGGCTTCTTCCAGCACATTGTTGGGAAAAGCCCGCGGCAGGTAATGTTTACAAAAAACAATATCGGTATCGGCAGCATCGGAATCGCTGCCAAGAATTTGGGCAACCTTGCCAAGCGGCAGGTGCTGCCCCAGAGGATAGCGCAGTACCTCAATATGAACCAGATTGTCGATCGCATCTTCAACTGGTTGCCCATTGATGGCGAGATCTAGCTCGAACAGTAACCGATCATCCAGTGGTACAGCTCGATAGCCCTTTTCTGTTTGTTTGATGCGTGCCAAGACTGATGGATTGGAGCGTTCTAAAATCAAACGCACTTCACCCTCAGGGCTACGTTTACGGCTACCTTCTTTGGTGACCTTGACCAAAACGCGATCGCCATTCCAAGCATTATTCAACTGGCTTTCCCGGATATAAATATCCTCTGAGCCTTCAATATCTTGAATAGCGAAACAAAAGCCTTTGCTCGAACAGCGCAGCTTGCCCTCTACCAGTCCCTCTTCAAAGATGCGCTTGTACTTGCCCCGATCTTTGGTCAAGATACCAATTTTTTCCAGTGCATCCAGCGCAATTTGCAGTTTTCGTAAGCTGGTTTCATCTTCACACCCAAGCTTTTTTTCCAGAACTTTGGGAGCAACCAGTTTGTCATCTGTGAAGTTTGCCAGCAGCGTTGCGATCGAAAATTCCATGTAGCGATTCAATCCTCATGTCTTAATTCATCGTTCTCCGAGTCTCCCCTCTGATTCACAGAACTTAATCTAAGCCAATCTATGTGGCTGCCTGTGTACTGAATCAGAGGTCACCTGCTGAAAGTTTATCCAAACAACCAGAATATGCTTAAAAAATGACAGTTTCTAGGACGACTTTACTTCTTTCTCTACTTTTGTTTGCCTCCGACAACAGAAGAACCTGTGATTCCCTGACATAACAGTCGAGCGACAGAAGCCACCACAGATAGAAGAGATCGAGAAGTTAAGACGGCTAGAACCAGCTTTGGTCGCAGATATCCGGATGACAAACTCTCAGTTCATTTTGCACGGTTACAGTTTAGTTTATCCTTTCGTATTGCACACAGACCTGTCAAACAAATTAGTGAAGTTACTTTGACTCACCGTTGCCCTGTGACAATATAAGCTACTCGCTTACCGATGTTGGTAGCGTGATCAGCCATACGTTCAAGATGCCGAATCACTAAAACCAACAGGACGATCGGTTCCACAGCACCCTGAACATTGTTCTGTTGAGCCAGTAAATTGTAGAGCGTATCGTAGTCAGAATCGACCGCATCATCCTTGTCCTTAATATCTAGACCTGATTCTGCATCGAGGTCAGAAAGTGCCACCAAACTCATTGCTAACATTGCCCGACAGCGATCGAACATTAATTGCACCTGCCCCATATGCGACGAAACGGGATAAGGAAACAGCCGAACGGCAATTTCACCCAGATCTTCAGCATAGTCTCCAATGCGTTCCAGATCGCGTACCAACTGCATCAAGGCACTGAGCAACCGCAAATCCTGAGCAACAGGAGATTGTAAGGCAATTAAACTGACGCACTCCATCTCAATTTGACGGTAGAAGCGATCGATTTGCTTATCTTGGCGAGCAATGCGACCAGGTGCATCCAAATCTCTTTCGAATAAAGCCTGACGCGCTAACCAGCAAGAATTCTCGACCAATGCCCCCATCCGTAGAACATCCCGTTGTAGATGCTTGATTTGGCGCTCAAAATTTGTTCTAACGGCTCTTGAATCTTCCAACGGAGCGCTCACTCATTCAAACTCCAAACTTAAAATTTTGCGGATTATAGAGTAACCAAGCCTAGAAAATTATTCCTAAGTATAACCACTTCGTTCAGAGGTAATGCAGTCTCCCAAAATACGATAGACCGAAATCAATCGGTAGCCAATTCAAACCCAACGCTTAAAAATAACACCTTCCACAGCTCACAGATGACTACAATGAACAAATCTATCCCAATGTTATAGGACTTGTAAGAGAGACTTTCTCTGGAAGCTCCTCTTATCTTCTCCCCGCATCCAAATACCATCTTGGGTCTTGGACTAGCAATTTTGGATAGTTTGTGTGCGTAAAGTCCCTTGCTACTATGCCCTCATTTGCTTTTGAAGATAGTTTATCAACGCAAGCAGAGGTCTCTGCTTTTGTTCCAGACTCCAGTTCCGCAGCAGTCACGACTGCTCCTTTAAGACAGCGGTTGGAACTTCAGTCTGCCCTGGCTCAGTTTCGGGCACGCTATCCTACAGGCAGCCTTACTGCCGAATTATTGCAAATTCATACAAATCATTATGTGGTTCGGGCAGAAGTGCAGGTTGGGGGGCTAACAATCGCAAGTGGCATGGCAGCCGCAAATCAAATTGAACTAGCTGAAGACCAGGCAAGGTTGCGCGCGCTGGCAGTGGTTGGTATTCAGCCTGAATTGGCAACACAGGCTTTATTACCTGTTATCCCTCTTGTCTCAACCCAAGCCCCGGTAGAAGCAGTGTTGCCTACGGCGGAGGCCATCTTAACGAACTTAACTAAAACTGAGAAGCCGATTGCAACGCCCTTACCTGCGATCGTCCCTTCCCCATCAATTGCGCCTGAGGTGCTCCTACCATCCGTCACTGCCTCTCCCCTACCAACCCCGAACTTACCAGTTCCAGAGCCAGATACTTTGAGCCCTAAGCCAGATAAAGTAGCACCTCCTAGTCTAGATGAGGCACTTCCGATCGCTGAAGCTTTGCCATCTGACTTAGAGTCCGATTGGTCACCCAACTGGGATTCTGATTTGGAGTCAAACTTGACCCCAGACTTTGCAGCTGATCAAAAGCCAGATTTAGAAACTAGTCAGACGCCAGCGTGGCATAACAATGTTGAGGCTGCTGTCGTTACTCCCCCAAAGACGTCTGCGGGTAATGGCAAGCCAGTCTCCCGTTCACAAAAAGCAGGCGCAGAAAAATCGCCCTCTCCCGAACCCGCTTCCAACCAAGAACCCGTAGATTTTTCTGACCCGATCGCCCAGATCGATACAGAAATGATGCGGGTAGGATGGACAAAAGAACAAGGACGCGACCATCTGAAGAAAACCTACAAGAAGCGATCGCGTCAGCAACTCAGTGACGAGGAATTGCTTGATTTCCTCAGCCATTTGAAATCGCTTCCTTCCAGTAGTCAAACTCCTTTCTAAAACACAATCCAAAAGCAAAGGGTGGATAGCAGATATCCGCCATCCACCCTTTACTTTGGCCGGACGATTACTTTACAACCACAGGACGAACAGCCGAAGGACGACGATCGATCACCTGATCAATCAACCCATATTCCTTTGACTCTTCTGCAGACATGAAAAAATCTCGTTCCGTATCCAGTTCAATCCGTTCGATCGGTTGCCCTGTATGGTCCGCCAGCATCTGATTCAACCGTTGCTTGTGATAGAGAATTTCTTTCGCCTGAATTTCAATATCAGTTGCCTGCCCCTGCGCGCCCCCTAAGGGTTGGTGAATCATGATGCGGGAATGAGGCAAACTCATCCGTTTGCCTTTTGTGCCCGAACTCAGCAAAAACGCGCCCATACTGGCAGCAAGCCCCACGCAAATCGTACAAACATCGGGACGGATTTGCTTGATCGTGTCGTAAATTCCCATCCCAGCATGAACTGAACCACCGGGCGAGTTGATGTAGAGATAAATTTCTTTTTCTGGATCTTCAGCATCCAAAAAGAGCAGTTGAGCGACCACCAGGTTGGCAACATCCGAATCGATCGCCTGCCCCAGAAATACAATACGCTCCCGCAACAACCGAGAGTAGATATCAAACGCGCGCTCACCGCGACCAGATTGTTCAATAACGGTAGGAATCATGATTCTGCTCTCGTGACTTTAATCCTAATTTTAGCGACTGGAGAAGAGAGATGGGGGGGTGGAGAAGTGAAGGGGCACGGATAAACTTTGTTTATCCGTGCCCCTTCACCGCATCAAACTCGCGCCTCAGACCGCTGCACAGTCGCCAGTGCTTCCACCAAACTACGAACAGCAGCAATCATTGCCACTTCGCTATTGAGTTGGTGAATGGCAGAACCAACCCCAATTCCCGCCGCGCCTGCCGCGATCGCCAATGGAGCCGTTACACTTGACAAGCCAGACGCACACAGCACTGGCACTGAAACTGCCCGCGAAATTTCGTAGGCAGCAGCCAGGGTGGGAGCCGCTTTTTCAATCAAGCCCAGGGTGCCAGCATGGCTCGGCTGGCTGCTGGTGCCGCCTTCAGTCTGGATAATATCTGCCCCAGCTTTCACTAGTTCTTCTGCCAACTGTACCTGCTGATCCAGTTCTAGAATATGGGGGACCGTGACCGAAAGCGTGATGCCTGGTAGCAGCGATCGCGTTGCCTGAGTCAACGCCAAAACCTCGGCAGCCTCAAACCGCCGCCCCTGAGCGTAAAAACTGTCAAAGTTCCCGATTTCAATCAAATCTGCCCCTGCCTCAACCGCAGCCACAAACCGCGCTGGCTCAACCGCAGAAACACAGATGGGGAGATGGGTCAGTTGGCGTGTCAGTCGCACCAAATCAACATCGGCAGCAATATCCACAAACGTTGCACCACCCAGATCAGCCGCTTTCACGGTTGCAGAGACCCGTTCTGCATCAAAATTATTTAGACCACTAATAACTTTTAGAGGATTTCCGCGATCGAATGCACTCCGCAAGGTGGGATGAATGGTCATGATAGCCTGCTCCAAAATTGTATGGACTATTCTGCCATTCTCTGAGCAGCGGAACCAGGGGATAGAAGACAGATCACAGAAGAATTTTGGATTTGAGTCGCGAATTTTAGTTGACAGGTTCACGACCTCAGCGACAGACAAAACTCAAGCAAGGCTACGATCGCCACCCGGCTCTGGTAGGATGAAGCAGTTGACTCAAGTCTTAAAAAAATCTGAAATTCTACTAATTTCCCCGTTCCCATGACTCATCATCCGGATAGCATCGCACCTCACGGTGGGCAACTCATCAACCGCATCACCCCTCAAGCTCAGCGAGAAGAATTTCTCGACAAAGCAGAATATTTACCCAGAGTCCAACTGGACGAACGGGCAGTTTCTGACCTGGAATTGATTGCGATCGGTGGCTTTAGCCCTCTGACCGGCTTCATGGAACAGGCAGATTACGATCGCGTCGTCAACGAAATGCACCTGGCAAACGGGCTGCCCTGGGCAATTCCTGTCACGTTATCTGTTGATGAAGAAACCGCTGCTTCGCTGAAAGAAGGCACCCTGGTTCGTCTGGATAACCCCTCAGGACGATTCATCGGCATCCTGCAACTCACTCAGAAATATCACTACGACAAACGCCACGAAGCGCTACTCGTCTATCGCACCAACGAAGAAAAGCATCCCGGTGTTGCAGTCGTTTATCGTCAAGGTTCGGTCAACCTGGCAGGTCCCATCTGGCTTTTGCAACGAGATACACATCCTTTCTTTCCTACTTACCAGATTGATCCAGCAGAATCGCGCGCCCTCTTTCGTGACAAAGGCTGGAAGACGATCGTCGGCTTCCAAACCCGTAACCCCATCCATCGTGCTCACGAATACATTATCAAATGTGCTCTAGAAATCGTCGATGGGCTATTTCTCCATCCACTCGTGGGTGCCACCAAAGAAGACGACATCCCCGCAGATGTGCGGATGAATTGCTACGAAATCATGCTGGAGCACTACTTCCCAAGAGAGCGGGTCATTCTGGCAATCAACCCTGCTGCCATGCGTTATGCCGGACCTCGCGAAGCCATCTTCCATGCCCTCCTGCGTAAAAATTACGGCTGCACCCACTTCATCGTCGGACGTGACCATGCTGGAGTCGGCGACTATTACGGCACTTACGACGCTCAGCATATCTTCGACGAATTTACGCCAGAAGAATTGGGCATCACTCCGATGAAATTTGAGCACGCCTTCTACTGCCTGCGCACACAACAGATGGCAACCACCAAAACCAGTCCCAGTACCCGCGAAGAACGGGTTCACCTCTCTGGCACCAAAGTGCGAGAAATGCTCCGTCGAGGCGAGCTTCCTCCCCCCGAATTTTCTCGCCCCGAAGTTGCCGCCGAACTGGCACGAGCCATGCGGGCAATTTACGAACAACAAGTCGGCGATTATGTCATTTAATCCAACCCATCCTCTGTGAGAGACTTAAGACTTTGCGCCTTAAGTCTCTACAGCATCAACCATCGACACAAATTTATCAAGAAATTCTGATTTTTAGTACATTTGAACTAAAGTTGCGGTAGGATACTGCCAGCAGCACTTTGAGGTTATCAAAATGTACGCTGGACTCCGATTCTCGCTTGAAACTGTCGATGGCTATCGCCTAGGGAAATTAGCCATTCCCTACTCCCAAATTGCTCAGTGGATCAACTTCCTGACATCTCCTCACTACGATGCTCAGGTCATCTTTGCAGAACAAAACCTGCACACAGTAGAAATTTACTTCCAGGCGTGCGAAGGGCTATACAGCTATCTGGAAAATCGCATCCATCCAAATCCATACCCAGAATCTGTTCACACTGAAATGGCATTCGCCAGTTAATGTAAATCTTTTGGGGTAACTTTCACTGGTAATAGATGACAGAGTCAGCAATGTGGGTATTGTTACACCTACGATCGCTCAGCTTCGTCCTCTGCTAAAATTCCCTAGTCACCCAGACGCCTTGACCAATGAACCAACCGTCACAAAGCAATCTCGATCTCAAAATTGAAGCTTTGACCGACCAAGTCGGCAGAATGACAGAAGGAATCACCGAATTCAAGCTGGAAATGCAACGCAGTAGAGCCGAATTCCGAGCCGACCTGGCAGAACTCAAAAGCATGATTCAAGCCCAAGCAGAAATCAGCCGGCAGCAAGCAGCCACCACCGATCGTCTCGTCGGCATTGTTGAAACATTGATCCAACGTTAGAAAATGGGATGAGTCATCCAAACGCGATATCACCAATACCTGTGGAAAACTCTTCTTTTCTTCAATCTATTCCCGTTAACAAAATTGTCTATAACGAGCAAGGGCTGGTTCCTGCGATCGTTCAAGATTATCTCGATGGCACCATCTTGATGATGGCATGGATGAATCGAGAATCCCTGCAAAAAACTCTGGAAACTGGCGAGACCTGGTTTTGGAGCCGATCGCGTCAGGAACTTTGGCACAAAGGAGCAACTTCCGGGCACACTCAAAAAATCCATACACTCCGCTACGATTGTGACAGCGATGCCCTACTGATCAGTGTCGAGCAAATTGGAGACATTGCCTGCCACACAGGCGAACGCAGTTGCTTTCATCAAATTGATGGCACAATTCTGCCTCCTCCCGCCGACACCCTCTCCCAAGTGTTCACCACCATCCTCGAGCGACGTACCCATCCCTCGCCCAACTCCTACACCTGCAAACTCTTTGAAGGCGGCGACAACAAAATCCTCAAAAAAATTGGCGAAGAATCCGCTGAAGTCGTCATGGCATGTAAAGACGACCACCCCGATGCGATCGCTGGAGAAGTTGCTGACCTCTTTTACCATACCTTGGTTGCTCTGGCACACCACCACGTTGATCTCAAAGCCGTTTATCGCAAACTCCAAGAACGAAAAAAGTAGTTGGGAAAAATCATCACCCTCACCCTTCCGCCCTTTGCTCCTCCCTTGCCAAAGTCTGTCGTTCCACAACCAATCGCCGCAAAACCTGCAAAATTAAAATCGCTGCACCAACACTCGCCGCCATGCCTAGCCAAAACAAATCTGCCCAGGGTCGCGGTTGATCTAAAGCCCATCCACCTAGAGGTGGACCAATAAAGTACCCGATCGCCCAGCATTGAGAGTTGACTCCCAGATAAATGCCCCGCAAAGATTCTGGAGCCAATTCCACCACCAGGGATGAAGCTGCCGGCATATAAGCAGCCGTTGCAATCGCCAATACCGCTAAACCCACGATCGCCCAAAGCAAATTGCCAATCGGCATCACCCCTGCTAACCAGATCATGGCAAACCCAATGCCCCAAAAACCTGATGAAATCGTTAGAGCTTGCGCTCGACTTAAACGATTTAGCCATCGCGCGATCGGAATCTGCAACACAACGGATAACACAATGTGCCAGGTAAACAACCCACTAATCACACCATTCGGCAACCCGATCCCTGCCGCTCGATTGGGCACAAAATCACTGAAGTAAAGTGGCATTGTGCTACTAACCTGAATCAAGTAAGTCGTTAGCAACACATTCACCAGCGCATAGACCAACAAAGCCCGATCAGTCAATGCCATCCACCACCCATTCAGCGATCGTATCGGATATTCACTTGACCGCAACGTTTCCGAGATTGCCCAATAAATAACAGCAAAAAATATTAAAAACGAGATGCCATCAATCACAAACAGCATTCGATAAGCACCTGTCACACTAATAAACCAGCCTGCCAGTACGACCCCCAACCCCAATCCCACCGTATCCGCTAGACGAGTAATGGCATATGCCTCATTTCGCTGTTCCGGTTGGGTTAAATCCGCCACTGCTGCCTCATTGGCGGGCCAGTAAAACCCAATCCCCAAACCCATTAATAAATTGCCTAGGACAAAGATTGGGAAATCATTGGCGATCGCCAACACAAAACTCGCGATCGCCGAAATAATCGCTGAAAGTAACAAAGTCCGCCTACGCCCCCAATAAGCAGAATCCGCAAACGAACCACCCAGTAATCGTCCCACCACCCCCGAAATCGCCGCACTCCCCAACCCCAGTCCTACAGCTGTCCGACTCAACCCCACCCCATCGGTGAAAAAAATGGGCGCATAAAACAACGTAAAACCCGACCCCATCTGAGATAACAAACGTCCTGAAGCCAAAATCCAAACCTGGTAAACCAATCGAGGCAACCAGGCAAGCAATCGTTTTTGAAAAATTTTCATGCAGCCATTAACTGACAATAAACCGCCGTAAAGCCCTAGTTTACTTGGGATAAAGCAGCAGCAGCTTATATCTTGAGAAAGTATGCAACCCAAACCCTCTAACGTTACACTCTCAGTAAAAAGTATCCAAGTGAGCCATCGTGAAAAAATTTCTGCTAGTCACCGACTTAGATAACACCTTAGTAGGAGATGATCTTGCCCTGGCAAAACTGAATCAGTGCCTGATTCAGCATCGAGAACAATACAACACACAGATTGTCTATGCCACCGGACGATCGCTGACCCTCTATCATGAGCTAGCTACTGAGAAGTCCCTATTAGCACCTGACGCTCTAATCACCTCCGTAGGAACAGAGATTTATTTAGAAGGAAGCAAAACTCCTGATCAAGCCTGGTCCGACAAACTTTCTAGCAACTGGAATCTAGAACAAATCATCGCCATCACGAACCATTTCGCAGATCTCGTTCCTCAGCCAGAATCCGAACAAGGTGCCTTCAAAGCCAGCTATTTCCTGACCCCAGAATCAGCCAAATCAACTCTGCCTCAACTCAAACAACAACTCCAAGCCCAAGGATTAGAGGCAAAACTCATTTACAGTAGCAGTCAAGATCTCGATATCCTGCCCACTCAAGCAGACAAAGGCATGGCAATGACGTTTCTGCGCCAAAACTGGCAAATTGAACCCACTTGCACTGTTGCCTGTGGCGACTCTGGCAACGATCTAGCCCTCTTCCAAAGTGGGCTAGAATGCGGCATCATCGTCGGCAATGCCCAACCGGAACTACTCCAGTGGCATTACATGAATCCAAATTCAAATCGCTACCTGGCAATAGCCCACTGTGCAGGTGGCATTCTGGAAGGACTAGAACACTTTGATTTCCTGTAAGAGTTCGATCTCTTTTCTCCTCAAGATTTCAAGAACCTTTCACCAGATGAATTCCTAATCAAAGATTCCGTAACGCTATCTCTAGCTAAAAGTTCAGACCTTTCCTCTAAAATCAAACCAATATCCCGCATCTACAAACAATTTCCTAACTGTTCTATGCTGAATTTCACAGATTTTAGCGGTCTTCTCAATCAGCGCTTTTTTAAGAACTTCTTTCCCATCCCAGCCAGCAACCAGCTCAAAATCGGCTCTTTTCCCCCCGACTTTTCCCTGATCAATGTTGCGACTAACCAACCAATCAGGCTATCCGACTATCGCGGCAAACAGTCCGTCATCATCGCCTTCACACGCATCTTCACTGAGAAACAATATTGTCCTTTTTGCTTTCCTCATATCAAAGCTTTAAACGAAAATTACGATCGCTTCCTCGAAAAAGGGATCGAAATTCTCCTAATTACCAGCACTGATGATCGTCAAAGCCAAACAGTAGTACGCGATTTAGCCCTCCAGATGCCTTTACTCAGTGATCCAGCTTGTCACACGTTTCAAACCTACCGAACCGGGCAAGCATTAGGTGCACCCCTTCCAGCCCAATTTGTCCTGAATCAACAAGGCACGCTTCGCTATAAACACCTATTCTCATTTCTCGATCACAATGCAAATATTGAAAAACTCTTATCTGTTACTGAACCGTAGCTCTTAGCTATGCATTCGCAATTGTTGCTGATCTAGAATAGACTGCAACAACCCTTGGCAAGCATCTTCTAACAAGTCAATCACATAGTTAAATCCCTCAGAACCACCATAATAAGGATCAGGTACCTCTCGCTCACTATACTGACTACAAAAGTCGCACATTAATTTCACTTTATCCCGATATTTTCCGCCTTGATCCAGGCTACAAATACTCCGATAATTATCCCGATCCATTGCCAAAATCAAATCAAATTCATCGAAATCCATTTCCGAAAATTGCCGTGCTCGACCTTGCATCAGAAGACCTCGCTGCTTAGCCGCCGCCATCATACGACGATCAGGTAAACTGCCAATGTGATAACTAGAAGTTCCCGCAGAATCACAAATAATTGAATCTCCGAATCCCTTCTGTTCAATCAAATGATTCATAATGTTTTCCGCTGCCGGTGAGCGGCAAATATTTCCAAGGCAAACAAACAAAAGCTTGTAAGACATAGAGACATCAGATATCTAACAACAAAACCCCAGACTCCCGAATAATTTAGAAGCCTAGGGTCTAGTACAAAAACTCAAAACTTTCAAACAATCACATCTTAAAGACCTGGCAAATTCAAACCACCTGTTAGTTCTTCCATCCGCTGCCGCATCGTTGCAGTAGACTTCTCATAAGCGTTCTTCATAGCCGTACAAACCAAATCGGAGAGCACATCTGCTCCTTCATTCAGGGCATCAGCAGAAATCTCAACCCGACGAGGTTCTTGATTGCCACTCAGTACTACCTTAACCAGACCACCGCCTGCTTCACCCTCAAGCTCCATAACTTCTAGCTCTTCCTGAAGTCGCTTAGCCCCTTCTTGAACTTGCTGCGCCTTTTTAAAAGCTTCAGTCAATTCCTTCATCTTACCTAAACCGAAGCCAAATCCCTGTCCTTGTGACATAGCCTTCTAACCAATGTTGAGTTGAACATTACCCCGATACTTCTCACATCTCCGAAAGTAACATTTCTACAACTAGAATAGTGAAATGCTGGAGCGCTGAAGAGGGTCAGTCAATAAACAATTGAACTCACTCATTATGACATCGCTTATCTCTACCGACCATATTTTCCGAGGAGTAAAAAAGATTGTTCAAATCTTGAAAATGCAAATTTTCAAACAGATACAGTCCACCATGGCAAATACCAATAGTGGACTGTATGGAGAATCAACCTGGCATCGAGCTATTTTTGCAGGGAGCAACCCCCCAACTATCTTCGCCGCAGTTGCGTTTCACATCTCAGTTCGGGATGGATG
>JAHHIA010000009.1 GCA_019359045.1 Scytolyngbya sp. HA4215-MV1 | reverse complement strand
GGCAATCGTTGCCATAACTGTATCGTCAATGCGCGATCGCCTACACCGACTTTTGGGCAGCCTATGCCGCCGTTTTACCCAGCAAGCGTCATCGAGCGGTGGGTAAAGAGACCGGAAAAACCAGTTACATTGAGCGATTCAACAATACCTTGAGGCAACGGGTATCTCGGCTCGTGCGAAAAACCTTATCCTTCTCCAAATCCTTAGAGAATCACATCGGTGCCATTGGGTATTTTATCCATCACTACAACGCATCATTACTTGTATAGCACTACCGACGATTTTTCGCGTTTGAGCATCGATCGCCAACCCATTGCTCATTACCTTTATCATGACGAATGACCATAACTCATCCATTTGAACATTCAGACGCTTTTTTTGGTTTCTCACTCACCTCCACTTAATTGGGAAACAACGGCAGCTTTGGCGTTCACATAGCGTTGCACGCTATCTTCGGAAATTTGCAGAACGCGGGCAATCCCCGCTAAGGAGACGCGCTCGAGCAACATCCGCTTCATCAACTCATACTACTCCGGGGTAATGGCTTTTCAGGTTGGATCGAGGACAAACTGACGACCACAATCCCGACATTTATAATTTTGCTTGCCATGCCGGGTGCGACCATTGCGACTAATCTCTTATGAGCTACAACCGGACAGGTCTGCATTGTCATAGTTAGTGACTCCCACTCAAAACCTCTTTGGCGCCACTCCCATTCTATCCTGCCCTTTAGGGCGCTACCCAGAGTTGAATCCGATTGAGCGATTGTGGGAACATCTCAAGGCAGAGCTAAAGTGGGCTTCATTCAAGACGCTCGATCAACTCCAAGCCAAGGTTGATCACCTTCTTGCTCAGTTAACACTAGAAGTAATCGCTTCCATCACGGGTTATTCCTTTATTTTGGATGCCTATCTGCCCTGACTTGCATTTAAATTGGTATGAGTTTGAGGTTATTAGCTAGCACTGATTTGAGGCGTTATACAACAAACCAAACACTTGTAGATTGAGCAACTTCTGTCAGGCTTTATAAAGGTCAAGCGAGTAGTCTATTGATAGCCGCCGAGGAGAATCCTTCATTGACTGCATCTACTGTTGCCACCTACCACGCTAGATTTCGCAAATTGCTTGAGTACATTGATGCGCATCTCGACGACGACCTGACTGTCGAGCAACTCAGCAACATGGTGCCATGTTCAAAATATCATTTCCACAGGCAATTCTCTGCGCTTTTGGGGATTAGCATATACAAATACGTTCAGCTGAATCGCTTGAAGCGCGCTTCTTATCAACTCGCCTTTCGTGATCACCGCCAGATCATCGATATTGCCCTGTCAAGTGGCTACGAAAATCATGAATCATTTTCGCGGGCATTCAAGAAGAACATTGGGCAGACCCCTTCCGAGTTCAGAAAGCAGCCACATTGGTATTCTTGGCACTTGACTTACCAGCTATTCAGTCAGATCAGGAGCAAGCACATGCAACCAGACAAACCATTTGCCCAAGTCCAGCTCATTACCTTTCCAGCCACCAAAGTTGCTGCCCTTGAGCACCGGGGTAACCCCAATCTCATCGGGGACTCTGTACGCAAATTTATCGAATGGCGAAAGCAGAATCACCTGCCGCCCAAGGTCAGCGCTACTTTCAACATCCTTTATGACGATCCATTCAAGACCTCGCCTGACGACTATCGCTTAGACATCTGCGCATCAACAGCACGCGCTGTGGTGGAGAACCCATTTGGGGTAGTAGAAAAAATCATTCCTGCTGGTCGATGCGCCGTGTTGCGGCACTTCGGTTCCGACGACCATCTCAGCCAAAGCATTACTTATCTGTACTCTCAATGGCTACCGCTGAGTGGAGAAGAACTGCGAGACTTTCCCTTGTATCTCCAAAGAGTTCGTTTTTTCCCAGATGTGCCTGAGCATGAGGCGATAAGTGACCTGTTTCTTCCTCTCCAGTAGACGGCAGATGGCAGCGCTTCATCTCCTCCTAACCTTGTCGCCAAAGTACCGTCAACTACCCATCGATTAGCATCCAACGTCATATCAGTCCTATTATCATCATCCTGTGCCACGATTCTTCCATGGAATGGCCGATCGCACTGATAACACTCTTCTACCGTGATTTGTCGTTTATACAATCAGTTCGCGATCGTCATTCATTCTGCATTGGATTCTCGGAATTCAAATTTTATCTACGCCATCACAGATGGATCTAAATACTGTTATGCACCACGTTCTCATCATCCATGAAGTCGAAGATTATCCAGTCTGGAAAGCAATCTTTGATCAGGCAGCAACCCTGAGAAAGGCGGCAGGTGAGCGCTCGTATCAAATTCTGAATGATGAAAATGAACCCAATAAGATCATCCATTTCTCCGCCTGGACTTCGACCAGCGCTGCCAGAGCCTTCTTTGAGTCGCCCAAGTTGGTTGAGATTCGGGAGAAAGCAGGAGTGAAAGCGCCTGAATTTATCTATCTCCATCAGTTGGAATCAGGGATCTTATAACTGCCCTTGGGAGTGGAGAAACGTCTAAGCACAGTGCCACAATTTGCTGGAATCGACATCCAGAGAAACTTACCTTAAATATGCTAACCTGAAGCCGTGTAACAAACCGGGTAGTTAAGGCTGAGGGAGGGATCGATGCAACGGCTGACAGGTCGCTGCCTGTGTGAAGGAGTTGCCTACGAAATTTCAGGCGAACTTGGACCCATCTTTCACTGTCATTGCTCAAAATGCCGACGGTGGCATGGTGCAGCATTCCGAACTCGCGCCACCATCAAGGCGTCACAATTCAAGTGGACGAAGGGCGAAGAACTCGTGTCTGGCTATCATTCGTCTGAGTTTGTAGTCAAGCACTTCTGCTCAGTTTGCGGTTCAAATTTAATCAGCACGTATGACAACGATCCGACTAAGATCGGAGTGCCATTGGGTGGCTTAGAGCAAGCGCCCAGCAACCAACCCGAAGGGCATATTTTCGTGGATTCTCGATCGCCTTGGTTTAGGATTACCGATGGGTTACCGCAATATGACACTTGGCCCGGCACTCATGCCAAGGTTCGCCAAACCAGTGGTGATGCCTAACCGGGCTTTCGCACTCCCGTATAAGTTAATCTCACAGGCTGGCTAATGTCACCCAAAGAACTAATTGCAATCTAGCTTACCTACTTCAATGTAGGACATAGTGAGCGTTTAGCCAGTCTGTATGCGGTGGATGCAAAGAACCATCAGGTCGTCATGGAGCCCTTATGTGGGCGTGAGGCGATTTACAAAATGTTCAAAACTGAGTTTAGTTTGATCGAGCCAAGATGGTTTGTATCGCCGAGAACCTGTTTGAGATGGATGATTGGGCAATTCTGGAGTGGTGCGATCCGGCTGGACTAAGAGGTTGCGGTTTTTTCCAAATTCAAAATGATTAGATCATTTTTCAGCGTCGGTATTTCGACCAACTTTCGTTCTTTCGGCTTCAAGGAATTCCTGTACTAGACCACTATCTTGGCACCTAGAATCTGGTTGCCTGGAAAAAGTGCGGCGATCGTAGATTGGGGACTAAACTAGGCGAGACTCTACCTTGTGAAGAAAATTCAAAAGGTAGAGTCCCTCTTACTTAACTGAAGTTGCTATTTGGAAGGAGTGTGTTGGGCAACCGGATCGGCAATGTAACGAAAATCTGGCTCTGCATTCCAAGGCCCCCGCTCGTCTGCGGTTGCCCCATTAGAAGACAAATTGTAATAGATATCCACCGTCTCATCGGGCTGAATATTGCCAAAGAACGGATCGTCCAATTTACCGAGCGACTTCAGCGCTTCCATAAACATTTTGGTGTGGGAAATCTCTCGCGTCAGAAGATGTACTAACGCCTTTCGGCTGCCTTCATCAGGAGCCAGTTTAATCAATGCCTCGTAAGTTTGACGGGCACCTGCTTCCGCCGCGAGATTTGCGCGCAGATCTCGCACCACATCCCCTCCTTCATTGATGTAGTTGGCTGTCCAGGCATTTCCTTGACTGTCTAGAAAATGAGGTCCCATACCCCGCACTGCAAACAAAGTACTATTAAAGGCATCGGTTTGATCCACATTTTTTGTATGGGACTCAATCATCTTACCGACCATTTCCAGGTGACTAAATTCTTCGATCGCAATATCCTGAAGCATGTCACGAATGCCTGCATTCTCAACATGAAACGATTGAACCCAATATTGCAAAGCGGCTGAAAGCTCTCCCGTTGCTCCACCAAACTGCTCTAACAAAAGCTGAGCAAAACGAGGATGGGCTTCTTTAATATTAATGGCGTGAATGGGTTCCTTTTTGTGGAAAAACATGAAAACTCCTTATTGGTTGATTGCGCCTGAATCGTCAGTCTGTTCATCAGTAAAGCCATGAATTGATCGTAGAGTGAGCGATCAGACGCGACCTGTTCCAAAGGAGAGAGTTCCTAAAGTTTTCAAATGCAAAAAAGACTTTATTTCGACGTTGAGCAAGCGTTAAATAGCTGGGCTAAATTAAATTGAAGATGTTTTTGGGGGTGGAGGAGGTCCCCCCTGCCTGGGGCCTAGCCCCTAAACCCCTTTCTTGCAATTAATTAGGGCTACCTAATTAATTTATTGGTTTTTATTTGCAGAACAACCAAATTCTTTCTCATAATTGGGGTCATGCGTATTCAATAATCGATCCCAAAATGTAAAATAAAGTCCGTAATGAACCCGATATTTACGATGATGAATGGCATGATGGGTGGGTCCAATTAACCATTTGCCCAACCAGTGATGTGGAAAAGATACAGGCAATAATTCAAACCCTAAATGGTTCCAGACAGTCCAAAGAGTCATAGTCAATAAAACTGCGATGAGAGTCACAAAATGAAGTGGCAAAATAAAAACGATTCCCACTAAAAAGAGGGCTTGGACTAACGCTTCTAAGGGATCAAAGGCAAAGGATGTCCAGGGTGTCGGTTCGCCAGTTCGATGGTGTCCCCAATGAAACCACTTAAATAAAGCAGGGTGGTGAAACGCCCGATGGACAAAGTAAAAATAGGCGTCTTGAAGTAGCAAAACTGCAATAAAGCTACCGACTAAATATCCTCCTCCATATTGACCGATCGCAGGATAGATGCGTGTCATATCCGAATCGTAGGCAGATACGATGAAGGCTGAACAAAAGGCGAAAATGATGGCAGAAACAATGGACAACTCAATATCTTGTTGAATCGCTTTTCTTGCTACAGGGCGAGATCGCAACGTTCGCACGCGACGAGGTGAGCTGATCAACGAGTAGAAGAGCCAATAAATGCCTCCCGCAATCAAAAAGTAGCGGACTACAATGATTCCGACAAAGGCAATCCAATAAAATCCAAACTTGTCTAGGATTAACAAAAAAATTACAATGAGTAGGGATCGACTATACGTCTGCATCCTATCGACCCTTTTCCTGCGTAACCTCTATCAAGGGGAAGGAGCTTGGCAAATGCAGGCATTTCTGTGATTACGATTCAACTCGTTGCATTTTTGCTTGGGCTTGCCGCTCAAACCAGCCTACCACTGCTGCGATCGTCAAACTCTCTAGCGCCACCCCCGATTCTTGAGAAATTTGTCGCAAAGGCTTGAGCGAAGCAATGACCAGATTGCTAAAAAACTTTTTGAACTCGGTATCGATCGTTCCCTGTAAACTGGCATCCTGATAAATCCAGTCTTCAATCTGTGTCTGTTCCAATTGGGCGATCGCAACACCTGTTTGCAGGGCAATTTGCTTCAGCGATCGCAATGCATAAATCGCTACCCGTGTGGCGAATTTATCTTGAGCGGTCATGAGTGCCTGATCGACAGCGGCACATTCTTCCATTGTCAAAAATTCTGTCGCAGATTGCATATCAAGAGTCATCGTTTTGCTGAATCAGGTACCCGCAGCGGTGCTCTCCATTCACTAGCCAATGGGTACGCTCTACATGACAGTCTAGCGCAACAGCAAACATCTCCAGCTCATGACCGCAAACACTGGGGAACGACTCTGCAATCTGAGAAATGGCACAGTTATATTCGGTCAAGATGAATTTAGGTATCGCAGGAGGATCACCTGCTGCTGACTCGATCTCATAGCACTCTGCCATATAGCCCTCTGCCTTACGAAGTTCCACCAGATGAGCCACGCGCTCCTTTAGAGAACCCTTGCCGATGCGATCGCGATACTCCAGTGCTTTACGCTCCCACTGTTTCCGCAAAATTGAACCGACCTGGTCTTTGCCCACCGTTTCTGCCAGAGTATCCAGTAAAGAAACTGCAAAATCATCATAGCGATCGGGAAACTGATTGCGCCCTTCTTGGCTTAGTGCATAAAGGTAATTAGGACGCCCCATGCCCGCGTGTACTACCTCATGCACAATCAATCCTTCGGTCTCCAAATCTTTGAGATGGCGACGAATTGCTTGGGGGGTGACTTGCAGCGTCTCCGACAGCACTTGTGCCGTGGACGGTCCCTGCTTCAACAGGTACTGCAATATATCTTGCTTCGTAGATTGCTGCTGAGTCGTCGTCATCTTCACTCCGGAAATCGACACGGCGGCAGTCAAAAATCAAAATCAACCTCGAAATTTGACTCTGTCAAATCAATTAAACTTCGGAAAATTGACTTTGACAACATGTCTATTGCTAAAGTACCCTACAATAGGATTAAGCAACAACCATGTTGTTTTACTTATTATATTGCTAAACTATCATCCTGTCGCCTGCCGCATGAACCCAGAGACAACCCCAACCCAATCCTCCGACAAAAGCCTCGAAGCCATGAGGCACTTCTCAGAAAAGTATGCGAAAAACACCGGAACCTATTTTTGTGTCGATGCCGGTGTGACAGCGGTCGTCATTGAAGGGCTTGCCAAACATAAAGATGAATTGGGTGCCCCCCTGTGTCCCTGTCGCCACTACGAAGACAAGGAAGCCGAAGTCGCCGCTGCTTATTGGAACTGTCCCTGTGTCCCCATGCGGGAGCGCAAAGAATGTCACTGCATGTTGTTTCTCATGCCCGAAAACGACTTTGCAGGTGACAAACAAGAAATTACCTTTGAAGAAGTCAGAACGATTACGGCACAGTACTGATGATTTTGTGAAAAGTCTTGAGTCTTGTAATTTTAAGTTTTAACGGATTCCATCACTCAAGGCTTAACACTTAACACTCAAAACTTTTGAGAGAGAGAACACCCTGATGAGTGCAACTGTCCAGAACCTGGTTAACCAGCCTTATAAATACGGCTTCATCACCCAGATCGAATCCGACACCGTCCCCCGTGGGTTGAGCGAAGATACGATTCGCCTGATCTCGGCGAAGAAAGAAGAACCAGAATTTATGCTGGAATTTCGGCTGCGGGCATATCGCCAGTGGTTGAAAATGACCGAGCCGAACTGGCAGAATGCTTCCTACCCAGCGATCGATTACCAGGATATTATTTACTACTCGGCTCCTAAGGTCAAAGAGAAGAAAAAGAGTCTGGAAGAAGTTGATCCAGAATTGCTGGAAACTTTTGAAAAACTGGGTATTCCACTCTCAGAGCAAAAGCGTCTCTCCAATGTTGCGGTCGATGCCATTTTCGACAGTGTCTCCGTTGCCACCACCTTCAAAGAAAAGCTGGCAAAGGACGGGGTGATTTTCTGTTCTATCTCTGAAGCCGTGCGGGAATACCCCGAACTGGTCAAGAAATACTTGGGAAGTGTTGTCCCCGTGGGTGACAACTATTTTGCAGCACTGAACTCAGCCGTCTTTAGCGATGGTTCGTTTGTCTATATCCCTAAAGATACCTGTTGCCCGATGGAGCTTTCCACCTACTTCCGTATCAATAATGGTGATTCGGGGCAGTTTGAGCGCACTCTCATCATTGCTGAAGCCGGGAGCTCCGTTAGTTATCTGGAAGGCTGTACCGCTCCCATGTATGACACCAACCAGTTGCATGCGGCGGTGGTAGAACTGGTGGCATTAGACAACGCCGAAATCAAGTATTCCACCGTACAAAACTGGTATGCCGGAGACGCCAATGGCAAAGGTGGGATCTATAATTTTGTCACCAAGCGAGGACTTTGCCAGGGAGTGAACTCTAAAATTTCCTGGACTCAGGTAGAAACGGGGTCAGCCATTACTTGGAAATACCCCAGTTGTGTCTTGGTGGGCGACAACTCGGTGGGCGAGTTTTATTCGGTAGCGCTGACCAATCACTACCAGCAAGCCGATACCGGCACCAAGATGGTGCATATTGGCAAGAATACCCGCAGCACCATCATCTCTAAAGGGATTTCCGCAGGAAAATCCAAAAATAGTTACCGGGGATTGGTCAAAATTGGCCCGAAAGCACAGGGTGCGCGCAATTATTCACAGTGCGACTCAATGCTGATTGGGGACAATGCCCAGGCGAATACCTTCCCTTATATCCAGGTACAAAACAATCTCGGCAAAGTGGAGCACGAAGCATCCACGTCCAAGATTGGAGAAGACCAGCTGTTCTACTTTTCCCAGCGTGGGATTTCTGCCGAAGATGCCATTTCGATGATGATTAGTGGCTTCTGCAAGGATGTTTTTAATCAGTTGCCGATGGAGTTTGCGGTAGAAGCCGATCGTCTGCTCAGCCTCAAACTTGAAGGGAGTGTTGGATAAAAAACGGCTCGATGGGGATTTACTGTAATGGGTTCAGAATTTTCCCGATCGAAGGTGAATTCATCCAGTCATAAGATTGTTGGAATGTGACTGATGTGAGGCTTCAGCATCACCTTTTGGATTCCGTTGATGCCACGATCGACCTTTGAACTGATTTGCCTGTTGGATGAAAAGATGATTGGGTTGCTGTTAGGAGTATCTTGTGATTAGTGAGAACAGTGAAGTAATTTTGTCAGTGCGAGACCTGACGGCAGAGGTGGAGGGCACCCCAATTCTTAAGGGGTTGAATTTGGAAGTCAAGGCTGGAGAAATTCACGCCATTATGGGTCCCAACGGTTCCGGCAAAAGTACCTTTTCTAAGGTGCTGGCAGGGCATCCAGCCTACAGGGTAACTGGAGGAACGGTTCTCTTTCGAGGACAAAACTTGCTGGAGTGGGAACCGGATGAACGAGCCAAGTCTGGCGTTTTTCTGGCATTTCAGTATCCCCTGGAAATTCCCGGTGTGAGTAACTTGGACTTCTTGCGGGTGGCGTACAACTCGAAGCGTCAGCACGAAGGTTTGGAAGAACTGGATGCCTTCGATTTTGATGATCTGGTGCAGCAAAAGCTGGATGTGGTGAAGATGAATCCAGCCTTCCTCAGTCGCAGTGTGAACGAAGGGTTTTCGGGCGGTGAAAAGAAGCGCAATGAGATCCTGCAAATGGCGCTGCTGGAACCCAAACTTGGCATTTTGGATGAGACCGATTCAGGTTTGGATATTGATGCACTCCGGATTGTGGCAGGTGGCGTGAATCAGTTGTCCCATGCAAACAATGCGATCGTCCTAATTACCCACTATCAGCGTCTGCTGGACTACATCGTGCCGGACTATGTACATGTGATGGAAGCCGGACGCATTATCACCACGGGTGGCAAGGAACTGGCACTAGAACTGGAATCTCGCGGTTACGATTGGGTGCGAGAAGAAGAAGCTGCGGAGGTAGCCCGATGACCCTTCAGGTATCCATGGTGCCCGATGTGGCGGAGACGATTGGGCAGGCAAAAATCGATCGCAAGACTTATTTGCAAACCTTGCTGGCGCAACGCTCCGCTGTTCCTGCGTCAACCGTGAGGGGTGAAGAAACCCAGGTCTGGCTCCAGGTCTTACGCGATCGGGCCACGGAGCAGGTGAAAGAACTCGCCATCCCTTCGACAAAAGAGGAAGAGTGGCGGTTTACAGATCTTTCCGCTCTGTTGCAAACCCAGTTTGTGGCACCTCCTGCCGTGACGGTTCGTTTGACAGACCTGGAGGCATGGCTCTTACCCGAAGCCAGGGATAGCCGTCTGGTGTTTGTCGATGGTGTATACGCCCCTACCCTCTCGGCGATCGGCCATCTCCCCGCAGGGGTGATTGTGGGCAATCTGCCTCAAGCGCTTGAGCAACCCTTGCAGAATTACCTGTCAAAACTGCCAGGAGCTGAAGAAGTGTTTACTGCGCTCAACACTGCCAGTTTTGCCGATACGGCGATCGTTTGGGTTCCCCACAACACCTCACTAGAAGCCCCAATTCATTTGTTATTTGTCTCCACAACTGGCGATGTTGCCGCCCTCTCCCATCCCCGCTGTTTGGTGATTGCCGAAGCGGGCAGTTGCTTGGCTCTGGTAGAAACATTTGTCACGCTGGGTGAAGGTGAGCATTTGACCAATGCAGTGACCGAAGTCTGGCTTGGGGAGAATGCCCAGGTCAACCATGTGCGATTACAACGCAACAGTCTGACAGCTGTTCATTTGGGTAAAACTGCGGTTTCGCAAGCCAGAGATTCTCGTTATACCTGCATTGCAGTCAGCCTGGGGGCAAAGCTTTCACGCCACAATCTCGAAGTTTTCCAGGCAGGCGAACAAACTGAAACTACATTAAACGGATTGGCGATGATCGGTGCAGAGCAAGTTGCTGATACTCACAGCACGATCGCCTTCACTAAACCTTACGGCAGCAGCTATCAAACTCACAAATGCATTGTCAGCGATCGTGCCCATGCCGTCTTCAATGGCAAAATTTTGGTTCCTAAAGCGGCTCAGTTGACCAATGCTGCGCAGGTGAGTCGTAATCTCTTGCTCTCGCCTAAAGCCAGGATCGATACCAAGCCCCAACTGGAAATCACGGCGGACAACGTTAAATGTGCTCATGGTGCTACTGTCAGCCAGCTAGAAGATGATGAAGTCTTTTATCTGCAAAGCCGTGGCATCAATCAGGAAAGCGCTCGCAAACTTCTGGTGTATGCCTTTGCTGCTGAAGTGATTGGACAAATTGCGATTCCTTCACTTCGAGAGAACTTGTCTGCGATCGTTCGAGGCTATCAAGCCTGACCCCAGCAGATATCGCGATCTCCCCTCAAGCAGCTGAGTGAGTCGGATCAATTCTTGCTTTCCCTGCTCAAAACTCAACGCTTTGAAGTGACATTCCCAGCTCAAATCGATTCCCGCTTGCCCGATCCTTGACACCCGACCCCTGATTCTTCCTATGACCCTCACACAAGAAAAAGCCCTCGCTGCCAAAGTTCGTGCTGACTTTCCCATTCTGAATCAAGACATTCATGGGCATCGGTTGGTGTATCTGGATAATGCCGCCACTTCGCAAAAGCCGATCGCGGTGCTGGATGCCCTTCGCAACTACTACGAACAGGACAATGCCAACGTGCATCGAGGCGTGCACACCCTCAGCTCACGGGCAACAGATGCGTATGAAGGGGCAAGAGATAAGGTTGCTGCGTTTATCAACGCAGCTTCTCGGCAAGAGATTGTATACACCCGCAATGCCAGCGAGGCTATCAACCTGGTGGCGTATGCCTGGGGCATGAATACGTTACAACCAGGTGACGAGATTATCCTAACGGTGATGGAGCACCACAGCAATCTGATTCCCTGGCAACTGGTGGCTCAACGCACAGGTGCAGTCTTAAAGTTTGTCGAACTGACTGAGACGGAGGAATTTGACTTTGCCCAATTTCAGTCGCTGTTGTCCGATAAAACTAAATTAGTGGCTGTGGTACATGTTTCGAATACCCTTGGCTGTATCAATCCCGTCAAAGCGATTGCGGCTGAAGCGCATCAGTTTGGAGCAAAGGTGTTGATCGATGCCTGCCAGAGCATTCCCCACCTGCCGATCGACGTGCAAGATCTGGACTGCGATTGGCTGGTCGCTTCGGGACACAAGATGTGTGCGCCAACCGGCATTGGCTTTCTCTACGGCAAGCTGGATTTATTGCGCTCCATGCCGCCTTTTTTGGGTGGCGGAGAAATGATTGCCGATGTGTTTCTCGATCACGCTACCTATGCTGACTTGCCCCACAAGTTTGAAGCAGGAACACCCGCGATCGCAGAAGCGATCGCCCTCGGCGCCGCGGTCGATTATCTCACCCACATCGGCATGGACAAAATCCACGCCTACGAAGCAGAACTCACCGCCTATTTATTCCAACAACTGGAACAACTGCCGCAGATCCGCATTTACGGGCCCAAACCTCAAGCAGATGGGAGTGGGCGGGCGGCTCTTGTGTCCTTTACCACAGGCGAAGTGCACCCTCATGATCTCTCCACCATTCTGGATCAAGCAGGGATTGCTATCCGTGCCGGACACCACTGCACTCAGCCTTTGCACCGTTATATGGGTGCCCAATCCACTGCGCGTGCCAGCCTTTACTTCTACAACACTCGTGAAGAGATTGATGTGTTCATTGCGGCGCTGAAGGAGGCGATCGAGTTCTTCAGCGCGATTTTCGGCGAATAATTCACGCTTGCGATTGATTACAGTTTCTCTTGATCCCTGACAAAATTGCATGATGCTGAGAACTAGCGCGTCCACCTGATGCTGTGGAGAAAAGCAATGATCAAGTCCTGGCTGGTAATTGGGATTGTGACGCTACTGATCGCGTCACTCAGTGGCATTTTGCGACGAGAAGATGTCAAGTGGTTTAGACAACTGAAGCGCCCCCGTTGGTTAACTTTTGAGGGGTTGATTCCCTTGATCTGGACAGTTGTATTTATCTGTGGAGGCTGGTCGGCTTACATCACCTGGGAAAACACGCCTGATCGTTCAGAAGCTTGGGGGCTGATGGCGTTTTATGGGCTGGTGGAATTGGTCATTGTCCTCTATCCGCCCATTAGTCTATGGTTTCACAACCTCAAAGCCGGGACGATCGTCGGGGGGCTAGGATTCCTTTTGGGTTTAATTTTGGCAATGGTGGTTTTTCCCGTGTCTCCTTGGGCAACGGCGCTGCTCTTGCCTTACTTGTTGTGGAGTCCGATCGGCACCTACACCACCTGGGTAATGAGTCAATTAAACGCTTAATTCACCGAAATCCGCCATTTTGAGTATTACGAATATTACAAGAGTGTTGTGGAATCATCCGACTGTGGCAAATTGTGACAAAATCTCCTCAGGTTTAAGTAGCTGTTATTAGCAACATATAACCTCTGACGAAGTTCAGTAAATACGCGACAAATAATTTTGTTTTTTGGGAGGAGTTATGTTTCTATCCCGTAAGTACGCTGGGCTATTTTCAGCTACTGCTATGGTAGGAGTTTTGTTAGTCGGTTGTGGCGAAAGCAAAGTCGCCCAATGCAATAAGCTGATTGCAGTTGCCAATAAGGCTGCAACCGAGAGTAAGCAAATGAGTCAGAGCAGTAATCCTGACAAAATTGGGCAATTGTCTCAAATGGCAGACAAACTGGATCAATATGCCAAAGAAATTCAAGCCGTTGAAATCAAAGATGACCAGTTGAAAGGGTTTCAGGGACGGTTCGCCAAAATGTACCAAGAAACGGGTGCTGCAAGCCGGGCCCTAATTGCTGCGGTAAATAAAAAAGATCCGAAAGGGATTGGGACTTCCTCTAAAGCGTTGCAAACCGCAAGTGGGCAAGAAGGTCCGCTGGTCAGCGAAGTCAATAGCTACTGTTCAGGCAAATAGAATTGCGTTGTCTGAACTCGGATGATGGGCGGCATTTGCCGCCATCATTTCCAATACGTAAAGGAAAACGGGATACTTAGACAGGACACTGATCTCGGAAATTGGAGAGGGAAAATTATGACTCGCGCCATTATGGAAACTGAAAAGGGCACCATTCATCTGGATCTATTTGACCAGGAGGCACCCAACACAGTGAAAAACTTTGTGGATCTCTCCAAAAAAGGATTCTACGATGGCTTAAAATTCCATCGTGTGATTCCTAACTTTATGATCCAGGGGGGATGTCCCCAAGGAACTGGAACAGGGGGACCTGGCTATACCATCAAATGCGAAATCAACCCCAACAAACACCTGGCGGGCACGTTGTCGATGGCACATCGGGGTCCCGATACAGGAGGTAGCCAATTTTTCATCTGTCATTCGCCCCAAGCTCATCTCGACGGGGTCCATACCACTTTTGGGCAAACCCAGGATATGGACGTGGTGAATGCTATTCGTCAGGGAGACAAGATCCTCTCGATCAAAATCGAGGAATAGGGTGGAGTAGTTGAGGAAGCGTTTGGGGGCAACCTGATGGATAAACCCCACATCCCCCTCGATCGCCACTCTATACCCGCCCATATCGCGCCATAACAGGGCGATCGGGCTGTTGCTGGTTGGTCAACCATGCCCACATCTGGTCGCCCAAGCAAAAATGCCACCACTCATTGGGATGTTGTTGAAAGCCCGCTGCTTGCATTGCCTGCCGCAAAGCTTGTCGGTTGTAATGAAAACGTTGCTCTAAGGGTTGCTGGCTTTGGGCAAAGTAGTCGGGATAAGAGCGAGAGGTTAATTCATCGATCGCCGATCCCATCTTCACCATTTCCCCTGTTGCATCCACCAAGGTCAGGTCGATCGCCGCACCTGTACTGTGCGGGGGAGGCATCGCCGGGTCAGCATTGGGAACCGCCCAAAACTCATATACCTTGTCCCACACCTGCTGTTTTTGTATCTCCGTTAAGTGGCTGGCAGAAATTCCCCGAGTTTTGAGCTGTTCCGCAAAGGTATAATCCACCATAAATTGCTGCACCGCTACTGGACGGTACGCATCAAACACATATATCCGCCAATCTGGATGAGCGTCTTGCAGCTTCGCTTGTGCTGCGATAAGGGCTGCAAGCACGCCTTCTCGTAAATAATAGGGAGACACTGTGTCATAGGGTGCTCCCAATTTTTCGTAAGGGTGGGGAGATTCCAGCAAAAAATAGTTCTCTGGGATCTGAATCAGAGGTTCACCAGATTCTACAATAGGCACTTGTTGATAAGGTTTCATGAGCATCCTCGATCGATAAACATGGCAAAGCATACCCAAGCGCACCTTTCTCGTTCAATTCCCAAGACTAGCTCCAGCGGCATGAAAGATATGACCAGACGCCAGATGGAATACTACATGGGAGCCAAGTTATTGGAAATTGGCGTTGCACCGCAATCTGCTGTTTATCGATGGTCTTCTGAAATCAAAGGGAACGATTTGGTCATGACTTGCAGTGCTTATTGGGGAGAGTCGAGAGAGAAACTAGCTGAGTAAAGCTTCAAGGTGGCGGATGCTGCTAGAGCAGCCGGAGTAAAGAGGCAAAGTCCTCAAACTCCATGACCTCTTCAGTCCCTTGCCTATACCCCCAGCAATGTAATCGCAATCTGCCCAGAAAAACAGACCTCAACATCTGAAGCCATATCTCGCTTACGATCAAAATACTTATTTTCGTAGTAAAAATGATCGTCCTCGATGCGATAGTTGGCGGGTAGAGGCTGGGTGCAGGGGCGACAAAAGATGAGTTGAGGGTCGGCTGCGCCTGGTTCCAAATGGGGAAGATTGACGTTCCAAAAAGTTCCCGGCACCAACGCCCGGTTGAATAACTCTGCCAGCACTTTTTTGGTTAAGTAGGTAGCATAATCCCAATCAATTTCGCGACTGCCATGTCGATAGTGAGAAATTGCGATCGCCGGAATTCGATAGAGCGCCGCTTCGCGTACGGCAGCAACCGTGCCTGAGATATAAACATCTGAACCCATATTGCCCCCATGATTGATGCCAGAGAGCACCCATTGGCGATCGGTGCATAAATGATTGAGGGCAATGCGGACACAATCGACAGGCGTGCCATTGATGGCATACTCGGTTTTCGCTCGTTGCTCGACATGAATGGGTGTTGTCGTCGTTACCTGATGACCACATCCGGAATGATGTTTTTGAGGAGCTACAATCACACCCTCGCCATCGACCGCTGCAAATAAGGCGCGGATACCGGGTGCATCCACACCATCGTCATTGGTCAAAATAAAGGTCATGCGAATCTTCTATGCTCCAAACCAATTTAATCTCCCAGACAAATTCCTAAACCACGGGCAGTTTTGACCAAAGTATCTTCAGCATCAACCACGCGATAGTGGGAAATGGCTTCTGAGATCGGCACGCTGACAACTTGTCGCTCTTGCCAACTCACCATGCGATCGTAGTGACCTTCCGCAATCAGGTCAACCGCAGCCACACCAAAAGCAGAGGCAGTGAGCCGATCGAGCGGAGAAGGAGTGCCACCACGTTGAATATGCCCCAACACGGTCACTCGGGTTTCTGCACCACTACAGACTGAAATTCGGTCTGCCAGATATTGCCCCACCCCACCATAACGCGACTGACTGAGCGCATTGGTACTGGTGACTCGTTCACCATCTTCTGTCCGAACGGCTTCCGAAACAATAATGAGGCAATAGTTTTTGCCTTGTTGCTGGCGTTGCCAGATTTTCTGACAAATATTTTCGATCGTATAAGGGATTTCGGGAATTAAGATGACATCTGCACCACCCGCAATGCCTGCGGCGATCGCAATATGTCCAGCATCCCGTCCCATCACTTCCAAAATCATCACCCGGCTATGGCTGGCAGCGGTAAAGTGCAAGCGATCGAGGGCTTCAGTTGCAATATTCACCGCTGTGTCAAACCCGATCGCCCGTTCTGTCAAGTCCACATCGTTATCAATAGTTTTAGGGATGGCAACAAAATTAAACCCTCCCTGTTTGGCAAGACGACTCAAAATTGCAATACTGCCATCTCCCCCAATGCCAATCAGGGCATTCAATCCCAGCTTGTGGTAATTGTCAACAATTTCGCCAGAACGATCGGTGACGGTCCCATCCGGCATGGGAAAGGCAAATGGGTCGCCCTGATTCGTTGTTCCTAAAAAGGTGCCGCCATGGGTTAGCAACGGATCAACACTATCCATATCCAGCAGCAAAACTTGGGGCGGATGTTGCATCAATCCTTGCGTCGCCCGACAAATTCCTAACACTTCCCAACCATAGGTTCCGACCGCTCGCCGTACCACCGCCCGAATCACCGGATTTAATCCCGCACAGTCTCCCCCGCTGGTCAGAATGCCAATTCGCTTATGTTCTCCCATATCGCCTTCTGTAATTGCTTTGATCTGGATTGGTCTTTAACAGTTTCTGGTCTAAGGGGGCGCTTCTGATTCAAAACCTCAGAATTAATTCAGAAGTGTCATCAATTCAACAATTTGATCCAATTTTTTGTGTGCTTTTATGCCAAAAAGAACATATACATTTAACCTTCTTAGAGCTTCTTAGGAAAGAAGAACATCTCCAGTTCAGCCTATTTTCTCCTACCACACGGCACCCAAATGCGCTGTATAGTAGTCGGTTATAGGCAGGGACTCGTTATGGATGATGCAACACTTCAGTCGGGATGTATTCCCGCTGCCCCTTCAGGATTTAGATCCGGCTTTGTTGGCATCATTGGTCGTCCCAATGTCGGCAAATCGACCTTGATGAATCAATTGGTAGGGCAAAAGATTGCCATTACTTCCCCGATCGCCCAAACCACGCGCAATCGGCTGCGGGGCATTTTAACCACACCCGAAGCTCAAATCATTTTTGTAGATACCCCCGGCATCCACAAACCGCATCATCAGTTGGGCGAAGTGCTGGTCAGAAATGCGCGCTTAGCAATCGCCTCGGTGGATGTCGTGCTGTTTGTGGTAGATGCTTCTGTAGAAGCTGGCGGCGGCGATCGCTTTATTATTGATCTACTGACTAATATCAAGACTCCGGTGATTTTGGGTCTCAATAAAGCCGATCAACAAGTGAGCCACGAACCACAAACCGCCAACTGCAATCCAATTGCTGCGGAGGAGAGAGAACCACAACCCGCTAGTGGGCATGAATCAGAGATCGCGCCTCATCCGTTCGATCAAACCTATGCGCGATTAGTGACTGCCCACCCCTGGCAAATCGTGAAGTTCTCAGCACTGACAGGGGAAGGCTTGGAAGCCCTTCAATCGTTACTGATTCAGCAACTAGAAGGGGGCCCGTACTACTATCCGCCTGATTTGGTCACCGATCAGCCAGAACGGTTCATTATGGGGGAATTGATTCGAGAGCAAATCTTACTGCAAACCCGTGAAGAAGTGCCTCATTCGGTGGCGATCGCCATCGATCGGGTCGATGAAGAACCCACCATCACCCGTGTGCTTGCCACCATCAATGTGGAACGCCCTTCCCAAAAAGCTATTTTGATTGGCAAAGGAGGTTCTATGCTGAAAGAGATTGGCAGCGCCGCTCGACAGCAAATGCAAAAACTCATTGCTGGCAAAATTTATCTTGAACTTTTTGTCAAAGTGCAACCTAAATGGCGGCAATCGCGAACTCAGTTAGCCGAATTTGGTTATCGTGTGGAAGATTAATTTTTCATGACCAAGCGAGATCGGACAATTCCTATTCACCTAACTTTTTGAAATTGATACGCTGGAGAGAGCAGCTTTCTAAGCTGTGCTAGCGTAATTGACGAACTAAAAAATATCTCTCGATCGTCTCCATTCGCTGGTTATGTTCTAGACATGCCATTGATATTTTTGAAAGACGACCCATCCGCTGAATCAGGATGGTCATCATTACCGCTCAGGGTTGAATCGGTATGACGCAAATTAATACCTCGACCAGAGGGACACCACAACGACTGCGGGCACTGCTGCGTCAAGTCGGAATCTTACTTGTCCGATTGATTCGGGTGGGTGCAATTTGGCTGCAAGGCGTGTGGATGTCATCCGATTTGGCAGAATATGAAACCTGGCGACAGCGATTTTTGTATCGTCGTCTGAAACTCGCGCTCCACTTGGCATTGCTGATTGGACTAATTTTTGCTGGGCTGGATTTTTATGCATCTGGGTTTGCGATCGAGCGCAAAGTGGTCTTAGATGGCGGGGTTCTAGTCTCTTTATACCTTTGCTTGCGAGTGCATCAAAGCGCTTTTGGGCGTACCCACCTCAAACTGCTATTTCTAGGATTTTATAGTTCGATCACTTTAATTCCCGGCATCAGGCATCTTTTAGAGGGCATGTCTGATCCCAATCTCACCCTCTGGACGCCCACCTTTTTATTCAGTGCGCTGCTCGTGCCGGTTTACTGGTCACTCCATCTCCTTGCCCAATTGGGGATGTTTGCCTTTTACATGGTGGCGAAGCTTTTAGTATCCCGTCCCGAAATGACAGGACTGGTTTCACCCCTGAATCAGTTTTTGTCAGTTTTTTGGGTCTGTTTTATTTGTAATTTTTCTGTTTATTTGCATGAACAGTTTCAGCAAAATGAAATTGAAGCACGGCAAGTATCTCACTCGGAGGTTCAGAGTGCTGAGCGATCGCCGCGCCACTCTCTAATGGAACCGCCAGCCAGCCTTGGTCGCAGAGAGTTTCCCTCACTTCAAATGAATGATTGGTTGAGCCAGTGTGATCGGACGCTCCACCAATTGAATACCTGGCTAGAGACTTATATCCGAGAAACCGCTGCCATCCGGTTACGGGAGAAACCAGTCCGCCTCAACCATGTGGTTGAGAGTGCCATCTCGCGATTGGAGCCTTTGTTGTTAGAGCGGCAAACCCTACTTACCAATGCGCTTCCAGAGACTTTACCGATCGTTCGTGCGGATGCCAAAAAGGTACGACAAGTCATCGAAATTTTGATGATCTATGTATTGACCAATTCTGCTCAGGTTCAGCATCTGACGTTGCAAGCAGATCTGGTCAGGATGGACGAACAGCATCAACCTACTAACCCTGAAACATTTCCCCGCTGTAGTCTTTTCCATGCTGAAGTCGTCTGTTTGAGAATTCAAGCAGAGAATTTGGACATCCATCCAGAATTGGTGCTTCCTTATTCCACCATTGCGAAACCGATCGCTGCATCCGACTGGCAATCAAAATTGCAATGGTGTAAGCAGGTGATTGATGCTCATGGCACCACCTTGAGCGCTGAGCATACCCCGACGGGCAAAACTTTTCGCTTTGCCTTGCCGATGGTGATTGATTCCGAGTGGGTTCAAGATTTGTCAATCGCAACGGACTCCTAAATGAACGAGCGCTATCAATCGAGAGCGTCATTTAGTCCGCCGAAATCTGTTCCAGAACCATCCGAATTAATCCGGAAGAGACCTGATCGGTGACGATCGCGGTGCCCAGTTGGGTCGGCAACACAAACCGCACTTGCCCTGCTTTGACTTTTTTATCAGATTGCAACGAGGTTAGGATAGCATCCAGATCAACTCCGGCAGGGATGCGGGTGGGTAAGCCTGCTTTTTCGATCAGAATTCGTTGCCGATCGCACTCAGCAGTTTGCCAGAGTCCCATTTCTACTGCAATTTTTCCGGCAGCAACCATGCCGATCGCCACCGCTTCCCCATGGTTGACCGTGGCGTACCCTGTCAAACTTTCGATCGCATGTCCAATCGTGTGACCATAGTTGAGAATTGCCCGTAATCCTGCTTCTTTCTCATCCTTGCTCACCACATGGGCTTTGGCTTGACAAGAGCGGGTCAAAATTTCTTGTAACAATTGCAGATCGAGTGCTTGCGGCTGACTCAAACTGACAGACTGCTCTAACTGTTGAAATAAATCCGCATCCCAAATCACCCCGTATTTAATCACTTCTGCCATCGCCGCCCGAAATTCTCGGACTGGCAGAGTTTGTAAGACTTGGGGATCGATCAAGACCAAGCGCGGTTGGTGAAATGCCCCAATTAGATTTTTGCCCTGAGGATGGTTCACGCCCGTTTTGCCCCCGATCGCCGCATCTACCATTGCCAGCAGCGAGGTCGGCACCTGCACAACGTTTACGCCGCGTAACCAGGTCGCCGCGGCAAAGCCAGTCATGTCACCAATCACACCGCCCCCCAATGCCACAAAGGTAGACGATCGTTCCAGGCGATTCTTCAATGCGGCATCGTAGATTTGTTCCAGCGTTGCCAGCGTTTTGTGTTGCTCTCCATCGGGCAAAATGCAACTGGCAACCTCCAAATCGTATTGTCGCAGGGCTGTCGTTGCCCGATCTCCATAGTGCTGAAAGATGCTTGGATTGGAAACCAGCAGCACTTTGTGCCCCAGATTCAGCGAACTCGTCTGGATACCCGTCATCCAGGCGCCCAGATGATCAATCCCGCCCGGTGAAATCACAATCTCATAAGATTGCTGTGGCAAATTGACCGAAATAATTGACTGCATTGGCAAAATCCCTCATCCCTCATTCCTATTCTCAGGGAGATGGCGATGAAATGCACCCATCTCGTGAAGGGGAATCGGACGCTGACCCAACCTGTCCGGTTTAATGCTTCAATAGTTTTATTAAGATAAATGGAGACATCAGTATGAGTGGCGTCATTGCATATGTTTTGTTACTCGGAACTGCCTTTGCAACCGCATTGATTTTGTTCTTTGGGCTGAGAGCCGTTAAGTTGATTTAGGGATCTCTCATGGATTGATCTTGGCTTCTAGTTCCATGGAAGCATTCATCTAATCCGATCGGTTCTCCATCGATCGCAAGCTCCCGTGTTTCTGAATCCAACCTTCAGGCTCGCTTCCTTGAAGGAAAGAAACTGGGAGCCTTGTGTTTCACAAACTCCTTTACAACTCCATCGATTGAGCACGATAAGGACTTCCTTCAGGGCGCAAAATACTTTGAGGGAAAATTGCTCCCCCTGCCGCCACATAGGCGAACAGTTCTCGCACTCCTTCACCTCGCAACGTATAACGATCTAGTTCATCCAGGCGCACCCACTCAGCTTTTAGCGATTCTTCATCTGGCTCACTTTTGGGAGGCGTATCATCTACAGGCTCAGCCAAAAATACGACTCGGAGACGGGCTGAGGTAGCTCGCGGAGAATGCTCTACCCGAATAATGCCTACCAACCGTACCGGGATACCTGCTTCCTCTAGCGTTTCCCGCAGGGCGGCTGAGGCAAATGTTTCACCGAGTTCCACACTACCTGATGGCAAATACCACTGTTGTCCATGCTTTCGTTCCTGGATCAACAAGAAACGATCGCCCTTCCGAACCACAGCGACTGCAAAACACCACATCGGGATCGGTTCACGCGGCATATTGATATCCCTCAAGCAGATTTCTTGAATAGTCGGTCTAATCGTGAGTCCAATTTTTAGGCTCTGTGTACGATGGGGTCTGTTCTAGATAGGAGGAGAATGTTTCTGAAAACCTTGCTGAGAAAAGCTTTCAAAAATATCGACCCCCGCTTTGAAACACGACTCCTGTGCTACTTATCGGGCAGCAAAATTAAAAAGCACTGGGGAAAAATGAGAAAGCGGAATTGTATCTCAAATAACCCTAGTAACTATAAAATGTCATATTGTGATACAATTTTAGTGATAATAAGTGATTTTTGGCGACCTCTTGCTAGCTAACTGGCATTTATCTGCAATCTTTGCTGATTAGCAGCCAAAATCTTGCCTTTTTGGAGTTTCTCACGGTATGACTTTCTCCCAGGAGCCGAGTCAAGAGCGAATTGTTCCCACGGATCTGCGGAACGAGATGCAACGGTCTTACCTGGAGTATGCGATGAGCGTGATCGTTGGTCGCGCTTTGCCCGATGCCAGGGACGGTTTGAAACCTGTGCACCGCCGCATTCTCTACGCGATGCATGAGTTGGGTTTGACCCCAGAGCGTCCTTTCCGGAAGTGCGCCCGTGTGGTGGGGGAGGTACTGGGTAAATATCACCCCCACGGCGATACAGCGGTTTATGATGCCCTGGTCAGGATGGCGCAGGATTTTTCCATGCGATCGCCTCTGATCAACGGACATGGCAACTTCGGCTCGATCGATAACGATCCGCCTGCTGCCATGCGATATACCGAATGTCGTTTGCAGTCGCTCACCACCAATGCGCTGTTGCGGGATATCGAATCAGAAACCGTTGATTTTGTTGATAACTTTGATGGTTCGCAGCAAGAGCCGACTGTTTTACCTGCTCGCATTCCCCAACTGTTGCTGAATGGTTCTTCGGGAATTGCAGTAGGGATGGCAACCAATATTCCTCCTCACAATTTGGGAGAAATCATTGATGGGGTGATTGCTCTGATCCGCAATCCTGAGATTACAAACCTGGAGTTGATGCAGCATATCCCTGGGCCGGATTTTCCCACAGGGGGACAAATTTTGGGGACGAGTGCCATCCGGGAAGCCTATAACACTGGACGGGGTTCCATCACGATGCGCGGTGTGGCGAGTATTGAAACGATCGAGCACCGGGGTCGTCCCGATCGCGAAGCCATTATCATTACCGAATTGCCTTACCAAACCAATAAAGCCGCACTGATTGAGAAGATTGCGGAAATGGTCAATGAGAAGCGGTTGGAAGGGATTTCCGATATTCGGGATGAAAGCGATCGCGATGGGATGCGCGTGGTAATTGAACTCAAGCGGGATGCCTATCCTCGGGTCGTGCTGAACAACCTTTATAAGCAAACCCCTCTTCAGGCAAATTTCGGTGCCAATATGCTGGCATTGGTGAATGGCGAACCGCAACTGCTGCCCCTCAAACAATTCCTGACCGTTTTCCTGGAATTTCGGATTGAGTCAATCACCCGACGCACTCGCTATGAATTACGCAAAGCTGAAGAGCGAGATCACCTGTTGCAGGGGTTGTTGATTGCTCTAGAAAACCTGGATGCCATCATCCACTTGATCCGTCATGCCGCGGATGCACCTACTGCAAAACAAGATTTGATCGAGTCTTATGGGCTGTCCGAATCGCAGGCAGACGGCATTCTCCAAATGCAACTGCGACGCTTAACGGCACTGGAAGCCGAAAAAATTCAACAAGAACACGATGATTTGCAACGCCAGATCACCGACTTGCGGGATATTTTGGCAAGACGGGAACGGGTGCTGGAAATTATCGAAACTGAGGTGACTGAGCTAAGAGCCGCTCACGCTACGCCCCGCCGCACCGTAATCGAGCAATTGGACGGTGAAATTGGCGATGTAGATTTGATCGCCAATGAAAAAGCCATCATTCTGCTGACTGAGCAAGGCTATATCAAACGGATGCCTGTCGATACGTTTGAAGCCCAAAGCCGAGCTACGCGGGGCAAAGCCGCCGCTCGCATGAAAGAAGATGACGGGGTAGAACTGTTCATGTCTTGCTGTGACCACGACAGCGTGCTGTTTTTCAGTGATCGTGGGGTGGTTTACTGTCTCAAGGCATACCAGATCCCGGCTGGATCGCGCACCTCACGCGGCACCCCGATCGTCCAGATGTTGCCAATTCCTCGAGACGAAAAAATCACCTCGATCGTCCCAGTCACAGAGTTCAGCGACAACGAATACCTCGTCATGCTGACCTCTAAAGGGTATATCAAAAAAACGCAGCTTTCTGCCTTCAGTAACATTCGTGCTAATGGTTTGATCGCCATTTCTCTGGAAGAAGGCGACCAACTTCGTTGGGTGCGACTGGCTCGTGCAGAAGACAGTATTTTGATCGGCTCCTGTTTGGGCAAATCGATTCATTTTCGGGTGAACCATGAACAGTTGCGTCCCTTGGGGCGGGCAACTCGTGGGGTGCGGGCAATGAACTTGCGCGAGGGCGATAGCTTGGTCGGCATGGATATTCTGCCCAGCCAATTACTGGCAGAACTGGCTCAGGCATTTGAATCAGATGCAGAAGCTGAGGTGGAGAACGAAGAGTCTACAACCGAAGCAACAGTCACAGAGACAGCAGTCACAGAGGCAATAGAAGAAACCATCGATAGTCGCAGTCAGGGTCCCTGGGTTCTCGTTGTAACGATGGGCGGCTTCGGCAAGCGGGTGCCGGTTTCCCAGTTCAAGTTGCAGAACCGAGCAGGAATGGGGATTGTTGCCACTAAGTTTCGCAAGAAAGGCGATCGCTTGGCGGCTCTGCACATCGTCCATGAAAATGATGAACTGATGATGGTGACCAGTCGGGGGATTATTATCCGTCAGTCTGCCAATGCCATTTCCTCGCAATCTCGCCCTGCTACAGGGGTACGAGTGCAACGATTGGATGAGGAAGATGCCATTGTGGCAGTGGCGATCGTCCCGACGACCAATGGTGAAGCGGAAAGCATGCTCACTGATACTGAAGTTGATTCCGAAACTGTTGAGATGGAAGCCAGTGAGCTCGAAGCGGTTGAACCTGAAGCTATCGACACCGACTCATTGGAAACCGAAGCCGCAGATAACGAAATCGAGTAAGACGGTTTGTGGGGATTTCT
The DNA here is from genome assembly GCA_019359045.1 of Scytolyngbya sp. HA4215-MV1. Lineage (GTDB taxonomy): Bacteria > Cyanobacteriota > Cyanobacteriia > Leptolyngbyales > Leptolyngbyaceae > Scytolyngbya. Next base: position 269,543 of record JAHHIA010000009.1, on the reverse strand, counting down.
GTAAATTTGAGTGTGATCGCAAAACATCCACGCTGCGGGCAAGCGGTTCTGGCTTTTGCCAGTGGCATTCTCATGGGCTGCACTCCTGCTCCGGTCAATGCCTGGTTTCTGGCATGGATCGCGCTGGTGCCTTTGTGGGTCATGGTGGTCAGGGGGCAAGAGGCAGGCAAGGCCTTTAGAGGAGCGGGACGCGGGGACAAGGAGACGCAGAAACACGGAAACGCGGGCAGGCGACTCTTGCCGCTTCTCTGGGGCATGGGTTACCACGGTCTTGCTCTGTCCTGGATCACGGGTATCCATCCCATGACCTGGATGGGGGTGCCCTGGCTAGCAAGTTTGGCGATCGCCCTCTTTGCTTGGACGTTTATTACCCTATGGGGTGCGGGTTTGGTGGTTCTCTGGGCATGGGGCTTGCAGCTGCTAACGGCGCGATCCCTAGCATCACCGAACCCCCGTTCTCTCTTTCGGGTGCTGGTCGGCACTGCCCTCTGGTGCGGCTTGGAGTGGTTTTGGAGCCTGGGTTCCCTGTATTGGACTTCGCTCTCTTATACACAAAGCCCTTTCAATCTGCCAATTTTGCACTTAGGGCAGCTATCAGGCCCATTGACCGTGACGGCTGCGATCGTAGCGTTGAATGGTCTGTTGGCAGAAGCCTGGATCAGGTCTCAGGATGAGCGGACGAGAGAAACTTGGAGAGATGAGGAGATGGAGACATGGGGAAAGGGGGAGGATGAATCCAAAATCCACAGTCCGCAGTCTAAAATCCTCTGGCTAGCAGCTTTACTGTTGATCTTCTCCCATGCATTGGGTTTTGCACTCTATCATCGTCCGTTGGCACAAGCACCAGATCAAGCGTTGAAAGTTGGGATCATCCAGGGCAATGTCCCCAACACCATCAAGCTGTATCCCGAAGGCTTGCGACGATCGATCGAAGGCTATACCAGCGGTTACCTTAAACTAGCGGATCAGGGAGTAGAAGCCGTACTCACACCTGAAACTGCTTTACCGTTTGTGTGGCAACCTGCCTACCAAAACCGGAGTTCGCTCTACCAAGCGATTGTGCAAAAGGGGGTTTCTGCCTGGGTAGGAGCTTTTGGCACCCAGGGACCGAGCATTACCAATAGCTTGTTTAGTGTCGATCGTCAAGGAGCCATTGTCAGTCGATTTAACAAGGTCAAACTGGTGCCTTTAGGCGAATATATTCCGTTTGAATCCGTTTTGGGAGGACTGATCAATCGGCTGTCTCCACTGGATGCTCATTTAGCTGCTGGACAGCCTTTTCAGCGATTTGATACACCGTTTGGACGAGCGATCGTTGGCATTTGCTATGAATCTGCCTTCCCAGGACATTTTCAAAGACAGACCGCGCAAGGCGGACAATTTATTCTTACTGCTTCCAACAATGCCCACTACAGCGCCACCATGCCAGCCCAACACCACGCTCAGGATGTGATGCGATCGATTGAGAACGATCGCTGGGCAGTCCGTGCCACCAACACTGGCTACTCAGGCATCGTTGATCCGCATGGCAACACGCGCTGGATCTCCGGTATCAATACTTACGAACTTCACACCGACACAATTTATCGCCGTCAGACCCAAACCCTCTATGTGCGCTGGGGCAACTGGCTGACTCCCGTTCTGTTGGTGCTGGCAGGGACGATCGGGAGCCTCGATTTATTCAGCCAATTTTTGAACCGACGCCGAGCCTGACATTGACCGCTTCGGTGAAAACCGCTGGCACAAATTCTGACTGAGTGTCTCAGAACCTGCAAACAACTTTCCTCAGATCTCCTGACCACCTTCAGTAGCAAGATAGAATAAAGCCAGCAAATGTTCTCAACATTCGTTTAAGACGGAGTACGGTGGCGCATGGGCAAAGTAGTCGGCATTGACCTGGGGACAACAAACTCAGTGGTTGCTGTCATGGAGGGCGGTAAGCCAGTCGTCATCGCCAATGCAGAAGGCATGCGAACAACTCCATCAGTTGTTGGCTTCAGCAAAGAAGGGGAGCGCCTGGTTGGGCAAATGGCAAGGCGACAATCTGTCCTTGATCCCCAAAATACTTATTACGCCGTTAAACGGTTCATTGGGCGTCTGTATAGTGAGTTAAATCCAGAATCGAAGCGGGTGCCCTACACCATTCGTAAAGACGAGAACGGCAACATCAAAATCAAATGCCCTCGGTTACAACGAGATTTTTCGCCGGAAGAAATCTCTGCCATGGTGCTCAAAAAGTTGGCAGATGAAGCCACCCGCTATCTGGGGCAACCGGTTACAGGTGCCGTGATTACGGTTCCGGCATACTTCAATGACTCACAACGACAAGCGACTCGCGATGCTGGGCGAATTGCTGGACTGGATGTCAAACGAATTCTCAACGAACCGACGGCTGCCTCTCTGGCATACGGACTCGATCGCCAAACCAGCCAAACAATCCTAGTGTTTGATCTGGGCGGCGGCACCTTCGATGTCTCGATTCTAGAAGTCGGTGATGGCGTGTTTGAGGTCAAAGCCACCAGTGGTGATACCCAATTAGGTGGGAATGATTTTGACCAGCGTGTTGTCGATTGGCTAGCGGAACAGTTTTTGGAGCAAGAAGGCATTGACTTACGCCGCGATCGTCAAGCCTTGCAACGCTTGACCGAAGCTGCCGAAAAAGCCAAAATCGAACTCTCTGGGGTAACCGTAACTGATATCAACCTGCCTTTCATCACCGCCACGGAAGACGGTCCCAAGCATTTGGAAACCCGACTCACCCGTTCCCAATTTGAAGGGTTGTGCAACGATTTGATCACCCGTTTACGAGGACCTGTGAAGCAGGCACTGCGCGATTCAGCCCTGAGTCCCAGCCGCATTGATGAGGTTGTCTTGGTGGGTGGTTCCACTCGTATTCCCGTCGTTCAGCAAATGGTTCGTAGCTTGATTGACCGCGAACCCAATCAAAACGTCAATCCCGATGAAGTGGTTGCAGTGGGTGCGGCGATCCAGGCAGGTATTCTCGCAGGAGAAGTGCGGGATATCCTGTTGCTGGATGTCACGCCTCTGTCGCTGGGTTTGGAGACGATCGGCGGTGTAATGAAAAAACTGATTCCTCGCAATACCACCATCCCCGTGCGACGTTCTGATATCTTCTCCACAGCAGAAGACAATCAAACTCTTGTAGAAGTGCATGTGCTCCAGGGTGAGCGCGAGATGGCGACTGGCAATAAATCTTTGGGACGGTTTAAGTTAACCGGCATTCCGCCTGCACCCAGAGGCATTCCTCAGGTGCAGGTGTCTCTCGATATTGATGCGAACGGGATTTTGCAGGTGACTGCTCTTGATCGCACCACCGGACGAGAACAGAGTATCACTGTGCAGGGAGCCTCTACGCTTTCCGAAGAAGAAGTGCGGCGCATGATTCAAGATGCACAAGCATCGGCTGAGTCCGATCGTATGAAAAAAGAGAAGATCGAGAAACGCAACCGGGCTGAAGCCTTGACCTTTGAAGCAGAACGAAAACTGCGAGAGGTGATGTTTGACTTTGGTATGAATTTTGCCAATGGCTACCGTCCCCGGATTGAGAAGTTAGTGCAAGAACTGCGAAATAGTTTGAAGGTAGACGACGATCGCGGCATCGATCGGGCAGAAGCGGATCTGCAAGATGCACTCTACGAACTCAATCGCGAGATTTACCAACTCAACCAAGAGCAGGAAGAAGGAGAGGGCTTCTTCAAATCCATTCGAGACTTTTTTGCGGATGATGATGATGACTGGGAATTGCCCCGCCGCAACTTGCGAGAAGATAATGACTACGGGAACTATGGGTCTGGTGGACGTGCCAATCAAAACGATTGGGGCATGGGTCGCAGCAATCGCAGTGCCAATCAAGACGATTGGGGTATGGGTCGCAGCAACCGCAGTGCCAATCAAGATGATTGGGGCACGAACAGGGGAGACCGTGGCTTGAATCGGAATGATCGCGAGGCTGGTCGCAGTGATCGGAACTTGGGTCGAAATGATCAAGATTACGGTCGAGATTATGGTCGGGACGATCGCAACTTGGGTCGCAATGATCGGGACTTGGGTCGAGATAACCGTGGCACCAATCGCGATGAGCGGGGCACCAACCGAGATGATTGGGCATCCCAACGCGACGATCGCAGCTTGAATCGGAACGATCGCGGGGGCTCTCGAAAAAAACCGACTCGACCCAACCTTTATCAGGATAATTGGGATGATGATGATGACTGGCTCTAATTCGGTTTTGAGTAATCAGGTTTGAGGCTTGAGTTCAACCCCACTCACCTTGCAAAATCCAAAACTCAAAACTTAAAACTATCTTGTTGCTATGCAAAACTTTCGGAACTATTACGACATTCTGGGTGTTGCCAGAGATGCCTCCATTGAAGAAATCAAGAAAGCGTATCGGCGATTAGCCAGGCAATATCATCCCGATCTCAATCCTGGTAACAAAACGGCTGAGGAAAAGTTTAAAGATCTGGGTGAAGCCTATGAAGTACTGTCGGACACCTTAAAGCGTGCACAATACGATCAGTATGGTCGCTTCTGGCAACAGCGTGGTTTCCAGGGTGGACAAGCCGCTCAAGCTGCCAGAGGCTGGGGGCGTAGCGGCGATCGGGTCGCCTCAGACGAGGTAGATTTCAGCAACTTTTCTGACTTCAATAGTTTCGTTGATCAGCTATTGAATCGTCGGTTTGCCAAAGAAAACAATACTACTACCAGTACCAGCACTCGCGACTATTACCGTCCTGGTACGACAAAAACAGCTTATACGGTGTCCCGTGCTAACCGCCGAGATGCGGAAGCACGCCTCACGGTGCCTTTGAATAAGGCATACTTGGGTGGGCGAGAACGTATCCGGCTAGAAGATGGACGATCGTTAGAAGTCAATATGCCAGCTGGTATGGTCACCGGACAACGCATTCGGCTTAAGGGTCAGGGCGTTTCAGGGGGCGATCTCTACCTAAAAATCGAAGTTTCCGATCACCCGTTTTTCAAACAAGAAGGTTCCAATATTTACTGTCAATTGCCGATTACACCTAGTGAAGCGGTATTGGGTGGGCAGGTAGAAGTCCCGACGTTAGATGGGTTTGTCAAAATGACCATTCCTCGTGGCGTACGCACTGGACAGCGCCTCCGTCTGGCTGACAAAGGCTACCCTATCAACGGTAGACGTGGAGATCAAATTGTTGAAATTCAAATCGTTGTGCCTAAAGATCCCTCTTCGACGGAACGCGAACTGTACGAGAAATTACGTCAAACCGAGACTTTTAGTCCTCGCGCTGACTTACCTCTCTAGAGAACAAAGGATCTCTAGAGAACAAAGTAAGAGCTGATGATTAGTTTCCAGGTGCAGGTGCGTTCGTGGGTGCAGGCTGCGAAGGAGGAGCAGCTGGAGGCGGATCGATAATATTGGCAGGAGGCTGAACTGGAACTGGGTCAACCGGAGGAGCCGCAGGTGGATCGGCTGGAGGCAGACCGGGTGTAGCAGGAGTTGTCGAAGGCGCGGTAGGAGCCGAAGGTGTTCCCGAAGTGGTCGAGCCACCTCCCGACGCGGGCGTATGACTGCTCCCCTGAGAAGTGGGTTGTGTTGCTTCTGGTGCTGCTTTGTCCTGCGATGTTGTGTCTTTTTCAGGAACTGCACTATTGGAAGCACGATTGGGCTTCACAGGTCTTGCCTTCAACATTCCTTTGCGCCCTTCCAACTTGGGTAGCTTCGGAAACTTTTGCACTGGCATTCCTTGCACCACTTTGATCATGAATTGGTTCCAGGTGTAAGCAGCGGTGCCGCTCGTGCCCCAGGTGGGACTGCTGTCATCATTGCCGAGCCAGACCCCTACGACGAGTTGGGGAATGTAACCAATGAACCAGAGATCGCGGGCTTCTTCCGAGGTGCCAGTTTTGCCAGCGACAGGTCTACCCAATTGAGCAGGGCGTCCAGTGCCGTTTTGTACGACATTTTCCAGCATCCAGGTCATGATCGCAGCGGTGCCTTGATCCAAAATACGCTTCGCCTTGAAGTCAGAACTATAAAGGACTTCGCCCTTTGCATTCAGAACCCGACGAATCGCATGGGGATCGATGTGCATTCCCTCAGCGGCGATCGTTCCATAGGCACTTGCCATCTCTAGCACATTGACTTCTGAAGCCCCTAACGCCAGAGAATAAGTCGGATAAAGCTTGGACTTGATCCCCATCTGATGGGCCATTTTAATAGTGGGATCGAAGCCGACATCAATCAGCAACTTGACGGCAACCACATTGAGCGAGTTAGTCAGCGCATCCCGAAGCGACATCCAGCCGTGGTACTTTTTCCCATAGTTTTGTGGCTGATAGCCATCGACCGTATAGGGAGCATCCAAATAGGTTTGATAGGGGGAAAACCCAGCCGCAATCGCCGTTGTATAGACCATAACCTTAAAAGACGAACCAGGTTGCCGTTGTGCCTGAGTTACCCGGTTGAACTGACTTTTTTTGAAATCATCTCCCCCGACCATGGCACGAATTTCACCATTGCGGGGATCAAGCGCGACCAGAGCGGCTTGGGCAAACCCTTCGGCAGGACCATCAACCTTAATTGCCTGATTAATCGTTTTTTCAGCTGCTTTTTGCCACTTGTAGTTCAGTGTCGTCTCTACGGTTAACCCCCCTAGCTCCAATGCCTCCTTCGAGACATAGCGGGGTAATTGTTGCTGAACATAGGAAGTGAAGTAGGGCGTGTCACTATAAAGTCGCTTGGGCAAACTTGGCTTCAGAGTCAGAGGTTCGCTGATTGCCTGTTCTGCCTGCTCCTTCGTAATAAATCCTGCCTCCTGCATCCGCCCTAAGACAAGATTCCGCCGTTGCACCGCAAGATCAAGATTCACGAGCGGAGAATAAATACTCGGAGCAGGGGGGAGTCCTGCGATCGTTGCAATTTCGGGCAGCGTTAGCTGATCTACCGGTTTGCTGAAATAAATCCAAGCGGCATCCGCAACCCCATAAGCCCCTGAACCGAGATAGACCAAATTCAAGTAGCGCTCTAAAACTTGCTGCTTGCTGAGCTGACGTTCAATTTTCTGCGCTAAAAAGGCTTCTTGCACCTTGCGCCAAAAAGTGCGTTCTTGATTGAGGAAGACAATGCGTGCCAACTGTTGAGTAATGGTGCTCCCACCTTCCACCACATCTCTGGCAACTAAATTAGTAGCGATTGCTCGACCGATGGAGAGATAGTCAACGCCATTGTGCTTGTAAAAGCGTCGATCCTCAGCGGCAACGAAAGCTTTAATGACAGAATCGGGAATCTGATTGAAAGTGAGCTTGTCACGAGTGGCTGGACCCAATTGTTGGAGGATTGTTCCATCCGAAGCTTTGAGCGTGAGCGTGCCACGCCGAACAAAGGTTGTAATGTCAGAGGGATTGGGTAGGCTACGATCGATACTCCAGAGACCCCAGGCTGCGACTGCTGCGCCGCTACCCAAACTCACCATGCCGATCCAAAAAACGTAGCGATGGTAGAACGGCTTCTTCGGGTTGGGCGAAATCTCTGCAGTGGGATCGGGGATGTGTATCGTTTTCGGCGCTGAAAGAAAGGAATTTCTGAGAAAAGCCTGCCACCCTCGCTGCTTTACAGGGGTAGGTGGGGGTGAAGCAGATTCTAGATGCGGATCGATCGGAGAGGCGGCATCATTGGTTGCTTGTGACTCCGTGGCACCAAACTTGGTTGATATGTCTTTCAGCCTTGAGATAAAATTTCCCACTTTCTTAAAGCCTCACCACCACCACACTACTATCCGTTCTCATTCTAGGGCTTACAGTTGGGACTGCCCTCAGGGTAAGCCGAAGAATTCATTACTCTAAACCAAGAAAGTCAGCAGTTGATAACTTAATTTCTTGGCGTCGATGGATTTGATACTCAAACGCTTTAAACTCCTGCTCCCCCTAACGCGAGTGCAGTTACCAGCATTCCTAATACTAAAAAGGGTTGAGCACTAGCTTGATACTTAACATCGTTTTCCAGCGGATTCCGGAGAAAATACATATCCTGAAAAGTAATTTGAGGAATGATCAGCATTATTAGGATGACAGCATATCGGTTTTGTTGGATTGAAACAAGGTAAGCCGCAATCCCACCCTGAAAAATATCAATCATTAAGACGCAAATCCATGCGGCAGCGCCGATCCCAAACATGACTGGTAAAGATTTAAGTCCGAGCTGTTTGTCCCCCTCTACACTCTTAAAGTCGTTCACAACAGCGATTCCTAAGCCCGCCATGCTGTAGAAGAGGGTGAGTGCCACAATGGTGGCGTTCAGTTCACCAAACAATGCATGTCCTGCCCACCAAGGTAAAGCAATATAACTAGAACCCAACGCATAACTCCCTAACCAGCCATTCTGTTTAAGTTTCAGCGGGGGGGCCGAGTAAATGTAGGACAAAAAAGAACCGAAGATCGCCATTGCCGTAATGGTGGGGAATTCGTGCCCTGCCCAGCGGTCTAGTCCATAAGCGACCCCAATGCCTGCTAATAACAGTATCCAAATTTGAATGATGACTTGAGGTAGAGAGATAGCACCGGAGGGGATGGGGCGATAGGGTTCGTTGATGGCATCAATTTCACGATCGTAAAAGTCATTTAAGATCTGGGTATATCCTGTCAGCAAGGGACCCGACATCAACATACAGGCAGCAGAGATCAAGACGTTCTCCAGACTCCAGATGTAGTTTCCAGACGAGGCAGCCCCACAGATCACCCCCCACATGAGCGGAATCCAGGTAATAGGTTTCATCAATTGGAGGCGAATTTTCCAAATAGAAGTTTCGCCTGCCTGTGCTCCTTTCATGCCCAACAACTGTCGGGTTTTGGCAGTGCGATCGTCGGTGGCAGTGATCCCATCAATGCTGCCTGCATCCTTAGCCAAGGTTGCTTCAGGCGAAATTTCAGCCATTTCTGGAGTGAGGTTGGAAGGAGTGGGGTCGGTCATAAGCACATCTGAAAAGAGAAGAGAAATTGTAACGCTGCGTGATCGGATTGGGTCGTTGAGGGGGATTGGGGCTCAGAGAGTTCGCAATTTTTCCCCTCAACACCTAAAGCATGGGTTTATCCAAAAGAAATGATGAGATAACCATCCTGGAACTTAGCCCCCGTGACCTGTCTGCCACTTAACTCTCCTGGCAGTGAAATATTACGCCGTTGGTCACCCGCTTCGATCGTCACTTCAGGCCCATATTGCGTCAACTTTACCTGTTTCTTGTCAAAGCCAGGCAAGAACAGGCTCACTTTTTTTTCAGGCACGTTAATTGAAATGGGTGCGGGTGCTCTAGTCGCCTGAGTGAAATCGGGCAGGGCTGCCAAAATGGGTTGCCAATCGTCAACTGGACGCGATGGGATAGGATTCACTGTGAGCGGGGTGAAGGCAGTCATAATGTCTTCTGTAAGGTCACCCTGATTAAGAATGGCTCCCCCTACAGTGACACCAACTTGTTGGGCACCGCCCCAAAGATAACGCGCAGTGGCGATCGCAGCAGGTTCCGGCGTCGTGACAAGATATGCTGCAACCCGATTGGGATCGGAGATCGCTGCTTTACCTTGTTCCAGCAAATTATTTGCTTGAGCAGCAGCAGGTTGGTTAAAAATATCTTCTGTCCAACTAACATTTAGAACTGCGCTAGAAATGGGTTGGATGAAGGGAGAAAGCGTCTTGCCCAGATCAGAGTCTGCAAATACCTTGCGAAACCGACGAAAATACCAGGTCAGGATTTCAGGCATTCCTAACATTCGGAGCGTTGCCTGATCACTCGCACCATCGTAAACAATGACATCGTACTGACCACTAGCGTCATATTCTCGTACAGCATTGAGTGCCAGAGCATTGTCCATACCGGGTAATACTCCCAATTCTTGCCCAAACACTTCTTTGAAGAAGGGGGTGCGGATGTATTGAGCTTCTAGCTTTTTCAATTCTTCCCAACTGCGCTCCAGCAAAGTAGTGGCGTTCAGCTGCACTACCTGAAGATTGGCAGCGACTTCCTGAGGGGCAGGACTCGGCGACATGCCCAACATCATGCCCAATGCGGGACCACTCTCTTGTCCGACAAACAGTACCCGTTTGCCCTGTCGAGCTGCTCGCATAGCAGCCGCGATCGCAATCGTCGTTTTGCCTGTACCACCTTTCCCTAAAAACGTGAGGATGAAAGCCATGACCTTCCTTAAGCCAAAAGCAAAGAATTTCTCATCTGCTGAGAACCTTAAAACTGTGGAATTTCTTTGAGGAAGTATCCACCAGGGTCTCCATCATCCATGTTAGCGACATACGCTGTTCGATCCGCTTAGAAGGGGATAACTCGTTGATACAGTCATCAGACGGCGAGATGCCTTCTGAACTTTCCAGACAAGATAGAATGATTAGTTCAGCCATGCAAGCCCGATGGGCACATGATCCCTGAAGAAACAGTAAAAGCTGACGTGGAAGAAGGAACGCGGTAAGCTGGAAAACTGACGATTAAAATTCCCGTGTTTCTACATCTGGTTGCCAGTTTGATTCCTCAACGGTGAGATGTGCCCTGTTTTAGACTGATATCGAGATTGAGCTGATTCACAACGGCATCGATTGGGATAATATCCCCTCGATTGCGGCTAAGGCGCATCATCCAATTCGTCTTCAAAGAACCAGATCTTTGATTTATCTTCAAACTGAACCATAACTCCAACACCGCTGCCATCGGTCATCTTGAAGCCGATAATGGTTCCGACTTGACCTAGTTTTTGAGCAATTTCTGGGGATACCCGATCTCTAAGGCGGCAGACACGAACTTTCTGACCTACTTCCATCGCAACTCCAAAACTGACGAACCAATCCAAAGTTTACCAGGATGTTGCGTACTATTAAGCTTGTAGAGAAACAGAAAATTGAGCAATGCTGGCAAAACGAATTCTGCCTTGCCTGGATGTCAAAGCGGGACGGGTAGTGAAAGGAATCAACTTTGTAAATTTGAAGGATGCGGGCGATCCAGTGGAGCTGGCACAGGTCTACAATCAGGCGGGTGCAGACGAGCTGGTGTTTTTGGATATCACCGCCACCCACGAAGATCGCAATATTATTTTTGATGTGGTCTATCGCACGGCTGAGCAGGTGTTTATTCCACTGACGGTGGGTGGCGGTATTCAAAGCTTAGAAACAATTAAAGAATTATTGCGGGCTGGGGCAGACAAGGTCAGTATTAATTCGGCGGCAGTTCGAGATCCCGATCTGTTGAACCGCGCCAGCGATCGCTTCGGTAATCAATGTATTGTGGTGGCGATCGATGCGCGTCGTCGCCCTAACCCAGCCAATCCAGGCTGGGATGTTTATGTCAGGGGGGGACGTGAAAATACCGGACTGGATGCGATCGCCTGGGCAAAGGAAGTGGAACACCGTGGAGCGGGCGAATTGCTGGTTACCAGTATGGATGCTGATGGGACTCAGGCAGGTTATGACCTGGAACTGACACGCACGATCGCGGAACAAGTTCAGATTCCAGTGATTGCTTCAGGAGGGGCAGGTAACTGCGAACATATTCGAGCGGCTCTAACAGTAGGTAAAGCAGAAGCTGCGCTACTCGCCTCACTGCTGCATTATGGTCAACTCACGGTGGCTGAAATCAAAGCCGACCTGGTAGCACATCAGGTGCCTATACGAGTGGTTTAGGGCAGTTGGCTAGCTTGGACCACGCATCATCGACTGAATATCTTGCTGGATTTTGGCTTGGTAATCTGGTCTGTCGAGAGATGGGAATTAACTGTTCAGCGATTGTTCCGCGATCGCCAATTCTCTTCTGCTTCAGCAGTCTCGCTACCAAAATTTCTTTATAGAATTTTCCACTTTTCAATGATTGAAACCGAAGACAACTTTCTGAGGATTTGTTACACTATGTAACCATGATGGTTGTAATTCTTATCATTGTAGTCGCTCTGGTTGCTTGGTCTCTGCACTTGATGCAAGAGGCAATGCAACAGCGTGAGTTCTCACTGATGCTAGCGGGCACGCTAGTAGCAATGGCGGCTGCGGCGATGATGGGAGTCTACTTTCTGATGGGAAATTATATTGGCTACGCGAGTCAAAGTGCCCAATATGTCCTCTATCGCGAAGAGCCTTGGGAGCCATCAGCTTTTATAGTTTTGTCTGAAGACATCGAATCCAGTTGGGCAATTCCAGACGAACTGGGATATTCCTGGAAGGTGCCTGAGTCAATCAATCATCTTGCAAAGTAAAGAATAGCGAGAGATCGGGTTACTTTCTTAGACTGAACTAGCAAAACGCCCAGGATTTTATGGCTAAGACCCTGGGCTAGGATGATTGACCCACACTGTACAGTCATATGCGCACGGCTTTACTCGTTCTCTTCCCTGGGAGACAGAATGATCAAGCTTGTGGAAGATGTCCGCATTGAATAGCCTTGATAGGCTAACTTGAGTAGCCTATCTCAAGGACAACAATTCAAACAACTCAAGCAATTCAAGGAGTTACGAATGAATATTCTGATGGATGTGTCGGTTGCTGGAAGCCAGTTTCCTACAGCATTTACCGCTGTTTATGTGGTTGGATTTATTGCCGCTGTCTCAATCGGCTCGATCGCTTGGTATAACTCCAAGCGTCCAGCGGGTTGGGAAGACAAAGATCGTCCCGACATTGTTCCAGAAATCAAGAAAGAGGAAACTCCGGGTCTCTAAGTAGTAAATTCTCAGGTGAGCGATTGCAAGCAATGGACGGCTATTGCAAATTTGCAGTCCATCGCTTGTACAGCTGTCTAACTGCTTTGAGTACGGCATTTGAGCCATCAGCCGGTGCGTTTGCTGGGTCCAGTTGCTGCAAATTGGTTAATAGTTTTGCCTCTTCGCTCGCGACCTCGCCATCACTGTAAATCATTGCGCTAATCTCTTCAATTAGCCTCTGGCAGCTTTCGGAATCGGGAGATTCGCCCAGGTATTCCTGGATCCAGTCATAACATTCTTCTGGTTTGACGGGTCTGTATTCGTAAAGTAAGGGTTGAATCTCTAGCTCATTTTCAACGCCTTTTTCTTTGACAATGCGGTGCAAATACTCCCGTTCTTGCGCTTGGACGGTGCCGTCAATCCAGGCGGCACCAATCAGAATTTTAATCAGGGTTGTGACCTTGGGATCGGCAGACATTTCTTTCTAGTCGGTTAAAAGTAGAGGTTGGATAGAGAAATTTTCTACACCCTACACCCTACACTCCAACTCTGATTTAGAATGCAACGTCACGTAACGTATGCCATGGTCGATCGCTGGAGTCGAGTCATAAAAAAACCATCCATTGAATGATGGTGCGGCAAAATCTTGATCCAGCCAGCTGGATCGAGAAAGGCAGCAATTATTTCATGGGTAAGGGTGTAATCAACTTGCCAATGAGGATGTTCTAACAAAAAAGCTTGAATCACTGCTTCATTCTCTGCTGGGTGCAGGGTGCAAGTGGCATAGACCAGGTACCCTCCAGGCTTGACCCATGTGGCAGACTGTCGCAGTAGTTGTCCTTGCAGCAGGGCAAGCTCCTGCACTGTCTCAGGTGTTTGCCTCCAACGCGCGTCTGCATGACGGTGGAGGGTTCCTAGTCCCGAACAAGGAGCATCCACTAACACCCGATCTGCCTGACCGTGAAATTGGGTCAGCTTACAACTATCTCCGAGTTGCTGTCGTACAGAGGTCAGCTGTAATCGCTTGGCATTTTGCTCCAGCTTTTTTAACCGAGAGCGGGTGCGATCGCACGCCCAAACGGTGCCCTGATCTTGCATCAATTCTGCGAGATGTAGTGCCTTGCCTCCTGGAGCTGCACAAGCATCCACAATCATTTCTCCAGGTTGGGGATCGACTAAATGGGCAACGAGCTGAGCACTGCTATCTTGAACCATCCACCACCCTTCGGCGAAGCCAGGTAGTTCATGAATTGCTCCTACACTTGCAGGTAAGCGCAACGCTTGGGGTAATCCTGGCAACCGTTTCACTGCAATCCCCGCAGACTGCATCGCAGACTCGACCGTTTCTATGTCAACACGTAAGGGATTCACCCGCAAATCGATCGTGGGTGGTTGATTAAACCAGAGACAAAGCTTCTCGGTTTCTGCTGCTCCAAATTGATCTAGCCATACTTGAATGATCCAATCCGGGTAGCTATGCAGCACACCTAGCCGCGAGATCGGGTTTTCGGGTAGTTGTAATACATCATCCAAGGGGTTGCTCTGGGTCTCAGTCAACCGAATATATTGACGCAATAAACCATTAACAAATCCTGCCAGCCCTGCCAGTCCGTTGTGCTTTGCCAAATCGACCGTAGTGTTGACCGCGGCTGAAACTGGCACCTGGGTCAGATAGCGCAGTTGATACAACCCCAAATGGAACAGCAAACGCAAGTCGGGAGACTGTTGCGAGGCTTTTTTCTTTGCCAACTGGTTAATTAAAGCATCTAGGGTGCGTTGTCGGCGAACGCTACCATACACTAGCTCGGTCAGCAAACGCCGATCGGATGCGCCCAGTTTAGTGTGATCGAGCACTCTATCTAATGCGACATCTGCAAATGCTCCTCGATGGACTGCCCGAAGTGCTAGAAATGCCAGTTGGCGAGGAGATGCAGCCACCATTATTACTCTAAAAAATAAAAATCAATTCGATCGATGCTCAATCTGTTCTGTCTGCATTAAGGTGTCTGACAGAACGCTGGCTATATCTGCTCTAGCGTTTGAAGCCTGCTGAAGCATGTCTAGGATCAGGGGCAGCAGCAAGCTCAATTAATAGATTGCAGATTTAAGATTGTAGCTTGTGAAAGACTTGACCAATTGCTATCCAGACAATCATCTACCCTGGAACAATCGGGTTATGTGGTAGACATGTTGTTTGTATTTTTGAAAGCTTTGCTCAGCAAAGCTTTCAAAAATACAAACAACACCTTTGAAGCACTACCGAACAATCGTTTGGGCGTGTAGATCATCAGGAATGTGCTTCAGAATAAGAGCTGCGAGTTCATCGGCGTAGTGTTGTGGCAGGGCGTGGTCAGCCTCGGGAATTGTGACCAGTTGGGCACCAGGAATTTCACGGGCATAAGTTTGGGAATGCCAGAGTGGGATAGTTTCATCGCGATCGCCCGTAATCACCAAGGTCGGCACCCGCAGGCGGTGAATTTCTTTTTCAACAGTATCCACGGCATCTTCTGGACGCAGACGATCGAGCAAGAACGATCGGGGTGCAGGCTGTACCATCAATTCTCGCCGGAACCAGTGTAGCTGACTAAGCGTTGCTTGTTGCCCAGCGATCGCGGCAATTGGTTTCAGAATTGCCAGCAACCAATCCACCAGCGGCGTTGTCCACAATAGGGGGCGTAAATGGTCATAGCGACCACAAAAGCTATCATCTCGAATACCTGCTGCGGCTGCCAAAATTAGCCCCTGCACCGCAGAGGGATATTGCAACGCATAGGCTGATGCAACCCAGCCCCCGAAAGAATGCCCCAAAATATAACAGGGATCGAGCGCCAACTTCTCGACAACTTGACGAACAAAGCTGACTTCTTTGGCAACGTCATAGCGAATTTTAGGTTTGGCAGATTCTCCAAACCCCATCAAATCCAGACTGACACAATGATAGTGAGCCCTCAGTCGAGTCATCAACGGCTGCCAACAGGTTGCATCTCCCATAAAACCGTGCAACATGAGCAACTTGGGCCCCTTGCCTAATTCCAGATATGCAGCAGGATGCAAATCTTTCTGCAAGCCGTCAAAATCTAGATTAACTCTGACAATTGCTTTTTCAATCATGGGGTTGCTTGTCTAGCAGCACTTTTAAACCTGAGACAGTGACGCCCAGCTATAAGGAGAATTGTCCCGCAGAAAGACCATTCACCATTTGAGTGATTAATTGCAGCACCAAAAAAGCCAGAATCGGAGAAAAATCCATTCCACCTAGCGGTGGAATAATGGAGCGGAACAGATTGAGATAGGGGTCTGTTAGCTGGCTCAAGGTCGTGAAGGGCTGATCGTACCAGTTGATATTGGGAAACCAAGTCAAAAGAACTCGAATTACCAAAAGTAGGGTGTAGATCGAGAGAAAGGTACTCAGTGCCTGAAACGCAAAAGACATAGACTAAGCGGTCTCCTTAATTAAGGTTGAGGATTCTAATTTGAATTTCAATGCGATGAAACTAGTATACCGACGAGGCGCCAATTCAGGCTTGACACGCTGAGTTCTGGATGCTTTGCGAACTGGAGATTGAGATACAAACAGTTGGGTGATCATCGCTCCACCAACTACACTCCATTTCATATCGAAATCGTACGATTGCCAGTACTAACCCAATCTTGCAACAGGTGCGTGAATTGTAAAGATGCCAAGCAGTTTTTTAGGGATCTTTTGCCAGCGCTCGCTCACCGCCGACTTCTATCCCATTATGGTTGACATTACTCAACTGCTGCCGGACATCATCGATCGCATCATTGAGTTGCGCAATTTTATCTTCTAGCCCCTGCCGTGCTGCCTCAATTCCTTGCTCAGTTGGCGGCTTAAAAAAGCTTCTCCCCTTAGTTGCCTTTGCTTCAGGTAAGCCAGCACTCAAATCTTCTCCATCTCCTTCTCCTTGTCCCAATTGGCGAGAGACGAGCGTCGCTCCTAAAATGCCACCGACTACTCCTCCGAAGATGGCTCCCAAAACAAACCCGCCTGAAAAATTATCTCGCTGACTCATCGCTAATCTTCAGTATTAACATCACCGGATTTTCTATCTTCAGCTTAACCGCAGTCTGCTGACCTGCATACCGTGTGGCAAGATCCCGCTGCCTAGATTACACCGAGGTGCTTACTCGTGATTCAGTGTGCCAAAGGTACGATCGCCCGCATCACCCAGCCCCGGCACAATAAATCCTCGGTCATTCAAGCCCTCATCGATCGCTCCCAGGTAAAGATTCAGAGTGGGATAGAGACCTCCCAATTTTTGTAAAGCAAGAGGCGCAGCGACCACCGAAATAATGCGCGTGAAGGCAGGATCAACCCCTCGTGCTGTCAACTCGCTCATCACAGAAATGATCGTTCCTCCTGTTGCCAACATTGGCTCCGTAATCAAGACCCGTGTCTGGGGATCAAAGAATGCTGGCAATTTGTTGAGATAGCAGCTTGCTTCCAGAGTCTCTTCATCTCGTGCTAAACCAATGTGATAAATCGATGCCAGGGGAAGCAATGCTTGAGCGCCGTCTAAAAGCGCCAATCCTGCGCGCAAAATTGGGACGACCACCATCGGCACCTCTGGATTAATAAACGTGCCTGGGCAAGGAGCCAAGGGCGTCTCTACCATGACTTCCAGGGTCGGCAACCAGGCTCCGACAGCCTCATCCCGAATTGCCTCATAGGTAAGCCAACGCCCCATTTCGGTCATTGCACTGCGAAACAAAGGGGTGGGTGTTGCCGCATCGCGCGCGACTGCTAACCAGTGCCGGATTAGGGGGTGATTGGGAACATTAACGCGGAGTTGAGGAGCCATTGGGGGCGATCGCTCGGACAATGTAAAACGCAACCATCATACTCTGTTCCAGCCCAATCGTGCGGGTTCCCCGTTTCTAAACTTTGGCTGAAGCGAAAGAAGATCAAGTCCAAAGGCTAAGCTCTATTGAAAAAGATTTGCATTAAGTATTGACATTCTTTCGCAATAAATTTAGACTAATTCTCAAGTGTTCTCCTCTCTGAGGATCGGCAGGTGGGACTGGGCAGTAGCGCAGTCCCTCTTTTTTTAGCCATGCCGCAGCATTTCCGAGAAAAAGAACATTCTAGACATGTCAGCAATACGCGCTTGGACGCAACCTTCTGAAATACACTGGAAAATGTACGATCGCCGCCTGAACCATGTCTGCTTCTGCCAGATTACCGCAAACACTTTCTAGTCCAGCTAAGACAGCTCCACTCCACACTGAGTCACAACCTTGGGACGCGATTGTGATTGGTTCAGGCATCGGTGGATTAGTGACTGCAACTCAGTTGGCAGCCAAAGGCGCCAAGGTCTTGGTGCTAGAAAGTTATGTGATCCCTGGGGGGAGTTCTGGTTACTTTGAGCGAGCTGGGTATCGGTTTGATGTAGGTGCTTCAATGATCTTCGGGTTCGGCAACCATGGCACCACGAATCTCCTAACCCGCGCCCTACAAGCAGTGAATGTTCGCTTGGAGACGATCGCGGATCCCGTTCAGATTCATTATCATTTACCGGATAAATTGGACTTAAAAGTCCATCGAAACTATGAGAATTTTTTGCAAGAACTGACGCAACATTTCCCTCACGAAGCCCAAGGGATTCGACAGTTTTACGACGAATGCTGGAAAGTGTTCAATTGCCTGAACGCCATGGATTTGCTCTCTCTAGAAGAACCCCGATATCTGACTCGGGTTTTCTTTCAGCACCCACTGGCGTGCTTGGGATTGGTTAAATATTTGCCCCAAAATGTAGGCGATATTGCCAGGCGGTTTATTTCTGACCCCATCTTGCTGAAGTTTATTGATATGGAATGCTACTGCTGGTCGGTTGTGCCAGCAGATTTGACTCCCATGATCAATGCAGGAATGGTCTTTTCTGATCGCCACTATGGTGGCATTAACTACCCGAAGGGTGGCGTTGGACAAATTGCGCTCAAACTTGTAGAAGGGTTAGAGAAAGCGGGTAGCACGATTCTTTATAAATCCAGAGTGACTCGGATCTTGACTGAAAATGGACGGGCGATGGGCGTTCAACTGTCTTCCGGTAAAATTTTTCGGGCAAAGCGCATCGTTTCCAATGCCACCCGCTGGGATACGTTTGAAAAACTCCTGCCTGTAGCAGAAATGCCAAATTCAGAGAAAAAGTGGCAGCAGCGCTATCAAAAGTCTCCTAGCTTCCTGAATCTACATTTGGGAGTTAAGGCTGAAGCTTTGCCTCCTGATACAGAATGTCATCATATTCTGTTGGAGAACTGGGATTGTCTAGAAGAGGCTGAAGGAACGATTTTTGTTTCGATTCCCACACTTTTAGACTCCAGTCTGGCTCCCCCCGATCGCCACATTATTCACACCTTTACCCCCAGTTGGATTGAAGACTGGCAAGAACTTTCTCCTCATGCTTACCAGCAGAAGAAAAATGACGCAGCCGATCGTCTAATTTCGCGGCTAGAGCAAGTGCTACCCAACTTAGCTGAACAAGTCGATTATCGAGAAATTGGCACCCCTCGCACCCATCGTCGCTTCCTAAGACGAGATAGTGGCACTTATGGACCCATTCCATCGCGCAAATTATTGGGGCTATTGGGGATGCCATTCAACCGCACAGCCATCTCAGGGCTGTATTGCGTCGGTGACAGTACGTTTCCGGGTCAAGGATTGAATGCAGTTGCATTTTCGGGGTTTGCGTGTGCTCATCGCATTGCAGTTGATTTGAATCTGTAGAGGAGAGCGAACCTCAACTGCTTACCTGATGGCGAGAAGGCGTCAGTTTTTTTGACGGGCGCTCATTTGCGCTGGTTTTTAGGGGCAAGATTGCATTGAAAAAGCGATTCTTGAGTCATCCAGCAACTTCTTCGCCACACTCATCGACCAGGTAACATAAAGCCCGAAACCGTAGACCTACGAACTGGTCATATAAGGGGTTCAATTTGCACATAGGCGGAATATGAGCTACTGTGCGACCGAATAAAACGATGTCTTGCTCAAAAGGGCATTGCGCTGGAATCAACTTGCAAATCAGTCTTGCCAATTCGGGGTTGCGCACATCGATGCCCTCAAGCCAGTTGCGCAGAGGATGCAGCAGGTCAAACCGCCAATTCGCAAGACGATTTTGTTTGAATTGTAGATTGCTTTCCAGAGTGAGTTCAGGTTGATACATTTACAACTCTCATTTGCTGGTGAAATCCAGCCTATTGGTTATCTATCCAGAAACCTTGATAGTTTCTCTATGGATTTGTTCCCCTATATCTATAAAAACAAAAGAAGCTGAGATTTTCCGTAAAGGTAGGTAAGAGTTTCCATAAAGAAACGATGAGGTTTACCGTACAGAAACCAAAAAGGTATTAAAAGAGATTGGCTCTTTCGAGTAAAACTGAAAACATATTTTAATCTCTTTGCATCAAGCTACTTTTAATAAAACCCTCTATTCCTTTATAAATAAAGGGTTTGCGAATAACGAGAAGCAATTTTCTACGATTCTATTAATTTTTTTTCAGTAAGAATACAGACTACTCGAAGAGGTAATTTTTCTTCTCGTGGGAATCCCCGTATGACTTAAAAGAGTCATTGTTTAGAATATTGCGGTAGTGAGTGATGTCATTTTTAGATATTTGGAAAATCTGTGATTTGTGTCACAAGATGTTTGAGATTTCAATCAATAAATGACATTTTCAGCACCTCTAAAAAAATTCGATTCTGGCATTTTACGTGTACTGTATTGCTTATGAAAACCGACGCTTACCTGTCTCACTCTGAGCTTCAAATCATCATTGAAAATATTCTTGCTTGCGGTAAAATCAATCGAGCTGACCAGCAACGTTTTATGTCGATTTTGCTATCGCAAAGTTCCATCGGCAAAGCTGAACAGAGCCAACTAAACCGAATTTTCGATCTATTACGTGCTGGTAGACTCCGAGTGGTCGATTAACTTCCTTAGCGAACGACAGGAGAAGCTATCCGGAAAGAACATTTAACTCTCAGTTCAGGGGGCTTCTCGTTCTAATAGGAGGGTGACTGGACCATCATTTTCGATCGCAACCTGCATTTTTGCCCCAAAGATACCGGTTTCTACTGGCAAACCGCTCAATCGGAGTTGACTGACAAAATATTCATACAGCGGCTTTGCGAGCTCGGGTGGGGCAGCCCGATCGAACGAGGGACGACGACCCTTGCGACAGTCTCCATACAGGGTAAATTGGCTGATCACGAGCAATCCACCGCCAATCTCCTGCACGGATTGGTCAAATCGATCGCCTTGTTCGGTTGGAAAGACTCTTAATTCCAAACACTTTCGCGCGATCCAGTCGAGTTCTGTTGCAGTGTCTGTAGCTGCGATCCCTATCAGCAGATTGAGACCTCGCCCGATTTTTCCCACAATTCGACCTTCGACTATGACCTGAGAAGATTGAACTCGTTGGGCAATCACGCGCATTCGTGGGTCATTCCCTAAATGAAATCAAGATTTTGCTGATTCTCCTTAGCTTTGGTGCAACTCTTGCGGATGCAGTCGAGGATGCAGTAGAGCTGTTACAGGTTTTCCGCCTTTGAGATGTTGCTCAACGATCGCAGCTACATCGTCAGGTTTGAGCCGACAATACCAATCATTCGAGGGCAAGATACGCACAGTGGGTCCCAGATTACATTGCCCCTGACACCCGCAGCCGCTCACCGTTACCCCTGCTACCGGGTTAGCAACAAATGCTGCCAGCACCTCAGCAGAGCCGTTATTTAAACAGTTCGTGTACTGACAGACCAGAACTTCTTGAGCAGACTCCAAAACGTATCCTCAAGCGATTTTCTGACTCATCCCGATGATTTGCCAAATCCTTTGCCCCGACTGACCGTGGGGATAGCAACACATTTTTCCAGTTGCGATCGTAGCGTCTCGTGGTCCAATTCCTGTCCAATGAAAACCAGCTGAGTTTTAGGTTGTCCTCTCCACTCATCATCATCCAGAGAAAAACGCTTGCCACTCAGGTGGAAGACATGGCGCTTGGGACTTTCAGTGAACCAGAGAATGCCTTTTGCGCGGAAAATGCTGGGGGGAAGCTGGTTATCTAGGAAATGTTGGAACTTTCGGATATCGAGGGGTTTATCACTCTGAAAAGAGAGTGAAGTGAAGCCATCATTTTCCAGGTGATTGGAGTGGTGGTGGTCGTGGTCGTGGGTGCAGTGTCCGTGGTCGTGATCACAAGCTGAATGATCTTCATGCCCATGATGATCGGGGTGGTCGTGCTCATGGTGGTCATGATCGTGGTCGTGATCGAGGTGGTCATGCCCATGATGAGCCTGATCAGCATGATGATGGGCATGATCGTGATCATGATCGCGTGCTTGGGTTGTCGTTTCTGCATCAAAGTACTGGTCAGACTCGAATAGTCCCACACTCAATAGCAGTGCTAAAGGTACTTGACCTTTCACCGTTCTGAGAATTCTGGCGCCTTCTTTAATGTCCCGAATGCGGACTTCCAGAACATCCAGATCGGCTTCATCGACCAAATCTGTTTTATTCAGGAGAATGATGTCGCCGTAAGCAATTTGGTTGTAAGCGGCTTCGCTATTGAACAGATCCAGGCTGAAGTTTTCGGAGTCTACCACGGTGACGATCGAGTCCAGTCGAGTCATGTCACGCAGTTCGGTACCCAAAAAGGTGAGAGCGACGGGAAGGGGATCTGCGAGTCCCGTGGTTTCCACCACGAGATAGTCAATTTTGTCTGAGCGCTCCAGCACTTTGTAGACCGCTTCCACGAGGTCGTTATTGATGGTGCAGCAGATGCAACCATTGCTTAGCTCCACCATGTTGTCGTCATCGGTCGTGATGATTAGCTCGTTGTCGATGCCAATCTCACCAAACTCGTTGACCAATACCGCAGTTTTTAGCCCTTGCTGGTTAGTCAGGATATGGTTGAGGAGGGTTGTTTTGCCGCTGCCCAAAAAACCCGTAATGATGGTGACGGGTAAACCGTGTTTGGGTGCGTCCATTCCAGTCGAAGCAGAGGTAACGGCTGATTGCATAGCGCGATTGTCAATAACGTCAGACAATGGGATCGAAAGATAGTGGGATTTGGATAATCGGAACGGAAACCTGTATCAAATCCTAACAATAGAATAGGATCTTGTGCATTTCTTCTTCCATTATGGTGAATTTGAGATTCATTATCATTCCAGACTGGATTTAAGATCACTCTGCTTGGCTGCTCAGCCTGCATCAAGCTTGGGTGATATGCAATCATGTACGACCACGACCCCTGATTTATTGACCTGTGCCATGCCTTTGACGATTTACAACACCCTGACACGCTGCAAGGAATTGTTTGAGCCGCTGGCACCTGGCAAGGTGAGCATGTATGTGTGCGGCATTACGGCGTACAACTACTTTCATGTGGGCAATGCCCGGGTTTTCATCATTTTTGATGTGGTGCGGCGCTACCTCAGGCATTTGGGTTATGACGTGCGCTATGTGCAGAATTTCACCGATATTGATGACAAGATTCTGAAGCGGGCAGTCAGTGAAGGCTCGACAATGCAAGCAGTTGCCGATCGCTTTATTGCCGCCTATTTTGAGGATGCCGATCGACTGAATATCCTGCGCGCAGATTCTTATCCTAGAGCCACTCATACGATTGATGGGATTCAACGTCTGATTCATGAGTTGGAACAGCGTCAGTATGCCTATGCTGCTGATGGAGATGTGTACTACTCGGTACGAAAATTCTCTGGCTACGGCAAACTCTCTGGACGCAAGCTCGACGAGATGCAGGCGGGAGCAAGTGGTCGGGTCGAGACCGACGAGGAAGGTGAGAAGAAAAAAGATCCGTTTGACTTTGCCCTATGGAAAGCTGCGAAATCGGGTGAGCCTGCCTGGGAGTCGCCTTGGGGCAAGGGACGTCCGGGTTGGCATATTGAGTGCTCGGCAATGGTACGGCAGGAGTTGGGCGAGTCGATCGATATCCATGCGGGGGGCATGGATTTGCAGTTTCCTCACCATGAGAATGAGATTGCTCAGAGTGAACCGGTGACGGGCAAGCCGCTGGCGCGCTACTGGTTGCACAACGGTTTTGTCAATATGGATGGCGAGAAAATGTCGAAGTCGATCGGCAATATTCGCCTGACTCGCGATTTGCTAAAGGAATATGACCCCATGGCATTTCGTCTCTTTGTCCTTCAGGCGCACTACCGTAAGCCGATCGACTTTACAGCTGAGGGATTAGAAGCGGCTGCAAGTGGTTGGAGAACCATGCAAGAAGCTTTTCAGTATGGAGCGAAGTTCCAAGCGCTACCGGGTTGGTCGGATGGGGAAGCGTTGGATCAGGCGATCGTCGATCGGTTTAACGAAGCAATGGATGACGATTTCAATACCCCGATCGCCCTCTCGGTGCTGTTTGAGTTGGCAAAGGATCTGCGTCGCGAGGGTAACCAACTGGTACATCAGGGCCGGCTCGATCTGCCTATTGAGCAGCTACAGCTTCAATTTCAAACCTTTGTTAGCCTTGCAAAAGTTTTGGGACTCGAAACACTTTCTGGCAAGATAGTTGCTCATTCTTCAATGAGCGGGGATCTAACAATCGGTTTTACCGATGCCAAAATCGAAGCGCTGATTCAACAGCGAAAAGAAGCGAGGCAGGCGAAGAATTGGGCAGAGGGCGATCGTATCCGTGATGAACTGAAAGCTCAAGGGATTACGCTGATCGATAAAGCAGGTGGTGTCACCCTCTGGCATCGGGATTAATTCAAAGCGTCCATCAGTGGACGGGCGATCCAGTTCAGCCCGACTTTGAGTTGATGTTCCAGGGTAGGCATCCGATAGAGATAGGCGAGGCGACGCGCCACATAAGCGAGTGATCCATCGAGCTTCACCCCCATCCCGGTCAGGGTGGCATTATCGATGCCGAGTGCCATCATTTCGCCCAAATGCTCGTAGCGGAAGGGCAGGAGGGGACGATCGGTCAGCGATGCCCAAAGGTTCCATCCCACATAGTCGGCCTGTTGCATGGCGACTTGGGCTGTGGTGGCAACTTGTTTGCCATCAGCATCTTTGCAGTCTGCCAGATCGCCCAGGGCAAAAATGTTGGGATCATCGAGGGATTGCAAGGTGGGGTTCACGACAATTTGATGGCGCGGATTTTGCTTGAGCGGCAGCGAGCGCATTGCTTCAGCCACCTGAGTACCCACTGTCCATAGCACCAGATCGACCGGGATCGTATCTACTTTGGCTTTATAGAGCAAAGAAATGCTTTCGACTGAAATTGCTTCTACAGCCGTTTCTAAATCGAGCCAAACGCCTCGATCGGACAGGGCTTGGCTAGCAGCCTGACGATTAAACTCTGGCGAGTTTTTGAGGATTTGGTTGGAGAGTTCGACCAGACGAATCCGTCCTCGGTTTTTGAGGCGATCGGCGAGTTTGCACGCCAGTTCTACGCCGCTATAGCCTGCCCCGACGATCGCAATTCGGATTTTTTCGCGATCGGACTCTTCCAAAATTCGCAACTGTTCTTCCAGGCGGTAGGCATCGGCGATCGTCCGAAAGGGAATAGCATAAGACTGTGCCCCTGGCACCTGATCCAGCGGTGTTTCGCCACCCATTGCCAATACCAGGCGATCGTAGGTCAGATCAGGGTGATCGCAAAAATGGACTCGCTTTGCCTCGATGTCGATCGCTGCCACTGCTGCTTGAAAAAACCTCACCCCCGTATTTGCCAAAACTTCTTCAAATGGCGGGGCAATTTCCCAAGTTTGCAGTTCTCCCGTCACCAATTCATAAAGCAAGGGCGTGAAGAGAAAGCGATCTTTTTGGTCAATCAAAACGATTTCAGGCTTCTCTGTGCTAGACCAGGGCAACTGACTGAGACGAAGTGCCGTATAAAGCCCCCCAAAGCCTCCACCAAGAATGCAGATACGGGTAGGTTGTTGGCTCATAGATTCACTCACAAGATCCGGCAGGGCAACTTCCTTCAGGATAGCAAGCCTGTTAATACGTGGTGGGAGGAATCAGGGAGCAGAGAAAGTTTCGAGTTTTGAGTTGAAATTCCTTTTCCCATTGCCTCCTCCTTCCTGCTTGACTAATCTACTTCTGGCATCAAAACCTCTTCTAACCCAGGTTCTAGTTCTTGCTTGCGCTCCTTCCCATCCAACAGACAACTGACTGTCATGTCGCCCATGACGTTGAGCGCAGTGCGACAGCGATCGAGAAACCAATCGACCGTAATCAACAAGGCAATATACTGCGTAGGTAAACCCACCGCGGTGAACACCAGAGTCATCGTGACTAATCCTGCTTCGGGGATCCCTGCTGCACCGACCGAAGCAAAAATGGAAGTCAAAATTACAACCAACTGCTGTTCTAGATTCAGGTTCAACCCCAGCACTTGACCGATGAACAGAGCCGACATCGCTTCGTAGAGTGCCGTGCCATCATTGTTGAAGTTGCTGCCAACCAACGCGCCCAGAGATGCAGACGATTCGCGCAATCCCACTTTCTCCAGGAGACCCCGAAAAGTGACAGGCATCGTGGCGGTTGAGGATGCAGTCGAAAAAGCAGTCAAGAGCGCATCTGAACCTCCCGTTAGAAACCGTTTGGGCGTGATCCACGAACCCAGCTTGACCCGCACGAGGTAGTAGCAGCCTTGTAGAAACAATGCCAGCAGTACAGCAATGATGAATGCACCCAAGGCTTTGAATGGACTGAAACCCTGGAGCGTCACTGTTTTCGCCACAATTCCGAAGACCGCCACTGGCACCAACAGGATCACCCACATCAAGATGCGGATCACTGCCTCAAAAAAGATGGTGACAAACTGTTCAACTGCCACATAGTCGGTCTTGCCCTCAGCAATCTGTTTATTTTTCAGCCCCCGCAAGACGATGCCAAATGCTAGCGCCAGGACAATCAACTGAATGACGTTGTTATCGACTAAGGGTTTGAGTACCGCTTCTGGCACACTACTTTCCAGCAACCCCCAGGGGTCAAAGCTTTTTGTCACCGTCTCTGCATCGGCGGGTAGGGTAAGGCGCTCCCATTTCCCTGGTTGCAACACGTTGGCAACCAAAAGACCGATCAAAATCGCTGCTAGAGTGTTTGTCAGCAACAGCACTGCCAGTCGCCGTCCAGCTCGACCGGGAATGTTGGTGGTAAGAAAGGAGTGCAACACTGCCAGCAAAATCAGAGGGGTAGCAAGTGCACGCAATGCTTTGAGCACCAAGCTACAGGGAATTGCCAGATCTTTAGCAATTAAGGCAGCCTGGGGGCTAGGTTGACCCGCCCCTAACAAAATTCCCAATCCAACCCCAAGCAACAGGGCAATCAGGATTTGGACGTAAAGAGGGATGGTTTTACCAAAAAGCCGAAGCCCATGCCCTGACCCATGTTCTGATTCGCTCATATAGTTGCTCTGAGTGGTGTATGCCCCTTAGCGTGCAGAAATGTGACGCGATCGTCAAGTCTTTGCTCGGCGGACGGTGGGTTAAACCAGGTGTATGCCAGCACACACAAGCAGTCCATTTCTATAGATGACCTAAAGTTCCCTGTCGTTTTGAGAAACCCTCCCTAAGATAGGAGGTGTTAAGGCATCTGTAACCTAGAAACCTCTGGGTTCAGCCCTACGCTACAGGGAGGATACAAAAATGGTTGATGCCTACCAACCTCAGGATCGCGATCGCGCACTGGATCGTGACTGCATGACCCTTTCTCGTCATGTTTTGCAACAACTACAAAGTTTCTCTGCCGATGCTCAGGACTTAAGTGCTCTGATGAACCGGATCGCCTTGGCTGGCAAGCTGATTGCTCGCCGGCTCAGCCGTGCGGGCTTAATGGAAGGCGTTTTGGGATTCACAGGCGATGTGAATGTTCAGGGCGAGTCGGTCAAAAAGATGGATGTTTATGCCAATGAGGTGTTTATTTCTGTCTTTCAGCAGAGCGGATTGGTCTGTCGGTTAGCTTCTGAAGAAATGGAGCAACCTTACTACATTCCAGAAAACTGCCCGATCGGTCGATATACCTTGCTCTATGACCCGATCGACGGCTCTTCCAACATTGATACCAATATCAACGTCGGCTCTATTTTTGCCATCCGGCAACAAGAAGGCACCGATGTGGATGGCTCCGCTCAAGATCTACTTCAAAGCGGACGTAAACAGATTGCAGCGGGATATATCCTGTATGGACCCAGCACCATGCTGGTGTATTCCATTGGGCGAGGGGTACACGCCTTCACCCTTGATCCCAGCTTAGGGGAATTCATTCTTTCCAACGAGAATATTCAAGTCCCGGAGCATGGTCCCATCTACAGTGTCAATGAAGGCAACTTCTGGCAATGGGACGAATCGATTCGAGATTACACCCGCTACGTACACCGCCATGAAGGATATACCGCTCGCTACAGTGGTGCTTTAGTGGGAGATTTCCACCGCATTCTGTTTCAGGGAGGGGTGTTTCTCTATCCGGGTACGGTGAAAAAGCCAGAAGGCAAACTGCGCCTGCTTTATGAATCTGCTCCCTTAGCTTTTTTGATGGAGCAAGCTGGAGGACGTGCCAGTACTGGCACCCAAGACATTCTGGATGTATTGCCAGAAAAGCTGCACGCTCGGACGCCGCTCGTAATCGGTAGCAAAGAGGATGTGTCGCTGGTCGAGTCCTTCATTCATGAACAGAAGCGCGAAGAAGAAGACAAGTTGGCGATGAAACGCTGATGGACGATCGCCACTTGTCATCGGTCAAGAATGGCGAAGGATAAACCACCAGGAGCGATTAAGCATGACTGTCACACAAAACCCTCTTTTAGAAATCGCTGCACTGGGTCAGAGTATCTGGATGGATAATTTGACCCGCGATTTGATTGAGTCTGGCGAACTCAAGCGTCTGATTGAAACGCGAGGATTGCGCGGGATCACCTCCAATCCAGCTATTTTCGAAAAAGCGATCGTCGGTAACCAAATCTACGACGCGGCGATCGAAGCCGGGATCAGAGCCGGGAAACCCCTGCTCGAGATCTACGAAACGCTGATCTTTGAGGATATTCGCCAGGCTTGCGATATCTTTCGTCCAGTTTATGAGGCATCCAACGGACTGGATGGCTACATCAGTATCGAAGTCCCTCCCATCATTGCCCGGGATACCGAAAAAACGATCTCCGAGGCACGGCGCTACTTCCAAGCGATCGAGCGAGAGAATGTGATGATCAAGATTCCTGGTACACCGGAAGGCTTGCCCGCAGTAGAACAAGTCATCAGCGAAGGCATTAACGTGAATGTCACGTTACTATTCTCTGTAAAAAGCTACATTGACGCTGCCTGGGCATATATCCGAGGGCTGGAGCAGCGCGTCGCCAAGGGGCAACCCATCCACAACATTGCCTCCGTTGCGAGCTTTTTCCTCAGCCGCATCGATAGCAAAATTGACGATCGTATAGAACTGTTACGAAGTAAAGGCATCTCCACCCCTGAAGTTTCAGCCAAGCTTGCTGCCATTCAAGGAAAAGTTGCCATTGCCAATGCCAAGATTGCTTACCAGGAATACAAGAAAATTGTCGAAAGCGATCGCTGGCAAGCTTTAGTCCCTCACAAGGCTAAAGTGCAGCGGCTGTTGTGGGCAAGCACCAGCACCAAAAATCCTAACTACAACGATGTGATGTATGTGGATGAACTGGTTGGAGCCGATACCGTCAATACCCTGCCTCCTGCGACGATCGAAGCTTGCGCTGACCATTGCGATGTTGCCGATCGGCTTGAATCGAACCTCGACAATGCCTATACCTTGATCGAAAGCTTGAAAGATGCCGATATTGACATCAATCTTGATCGAGTCATGGACGAGTTACTCGATGAAGGTATCGATAAGTTCGTTCAACCCTTTGAATCTTTGATGCGATCGCTCGAAGACAAAGCTAAACAATTGGCAACTGTTTAGACCGTTGCGGGTAAGGCAGCGTTGTTTCACAGCCATGCTTTACCCGAAAATCTCTTTCTAGTCTACTGCCCTATTGCCCGCACTCTCTTCTCCCCTACTGCCTATGGTCACTCTGCTTGAAAACCCACTGCGCGTTGGCTTACAACAAGATCGCATTCCAGAACCTCAAATTCTAGTCATTTTTGGTGCCTCCGGTGACCTGACTCAACGGAAGCTTGTCCCGGCTATTTATCAGATGAAGCGCGAACGAAGGTTGCCGCCCGAATTGACGATCGTTGGAGTCGCCCGTCGAGATTGGAGCCACGACTTCTTCCGGGAACACATGCGCGAAGGCGTCGAAGAGTTTGGTGGCGGGATTGGTGCGCCTGCCATTTGGGATGATTTTGCCAGAGGCTTGTACTATTGCCCTGGTGACATCGATAATCCTGAAAGCTATCAAAAGCTTAAGATCTTTCTCAGTGAATTAGATACGCAGCGAGGAACACGCGGCAATCGAGTTTTTTATCTTTCTGTTGCCCCCAAATTTTTTGGTGAAGCGGTGCAGCAACTGGGGGCAGCCAAGATGATCGAAGACCCCCGCAAGCAGCGATTGGTGATTGAAAAACCCTTTGGTCGGGATATTGGCTCCGCCCAGATCCTCAATCGAGTGGTGCGACAGGTTTGCAATGAAGAGCAAATCTACCGGATTGACCACTACCTGGGGAAAGAAACCGTGCAAAACCTGATGGTTTTCCGGTTTGCTAATGCCATCTTTGAACCGTTGTGGAATCGTCAGTTTGTTGATCACGTTCAGATCACGGTTGCTGAAACGGTGGGCTTAGAGGGACGCGCCGGATATTACGAGACATCAGGTGCATTACGAGACATGGTGCAAAACCACTTAATGCAACTCTTTTGTCTGACAGCAATGGAGCCTCCCAACTCCTTGGAAGCAGACAGTATCCGCAATGAAAAAGTAAAAATACTCCAGGCAAGTCGTTTAGCTGACCTGGAAAATCTTGATTTTTCAGCAATTCGCGGACAATATACGGCTGGCTGGATGAAGGGTAAACAAGTGCCCGCTTACCGATCGGAAGAAGGGGCTGCGCCGGGTTCCACTACCCCAACTTACGCGGCTTTGAAGCTACAAATTGACAACTGGCGCTGGAAAGGCGTGCCATTCTATTTGCGAACTGGCAAGCGCATGCCCAAGCGAATGTCAGAAATCGCGATCCAGTTTCGGGAAGTACCGTTTCTGATGTTCCAGTCAGCGGCTAAGCAAGCCAACCCTAACGTTCTGGCACTGCGCATTCAGCCCGATGAAGGGATTTCGATGCGATTTGAAGTGAAAACACCGGGAACGTCTCTCAGAACTCGATCGGTGGATATGGATTTCCGATATGCCACTGCTTTTGGTCAAGCGAATACAGACGCCTATAGTCGTCTGCTGATTGACTGTATGTTGGGCGATCAGACACTATTCACTCGGGGTGATGAAGTCGAAGCCTCCTGGCGAATTCTCACACCGCTGTTGGAAGTTTGGGATGCACCTGCCGCACCCGAAGCCATTTCACTCTACGAAGCAGGAACCTGGGGACCCGTTGAATCCGAGTTGTTGCTGAATCGAGATAACCGTAACTGGCGAAGGCTGTAGATTCAGATGCGATGAGGAACGGGTGACGAGTTCTGAGCAAAATTTACTCAAAACTCAACACCGCAAACTCAAACCTTGAACCGAACACCACCTACGAATCATACCCACAGACTATGACGACTACCCCCCTTGTTGCACTACAGAGACCGAAAGACATCTCTCTGGACGAGATTGAGGCAGAACTCAATAGCATCTGGTACAGCCAGAGTGGCGATCGCGCTACTCCGGTTGCCAAACGTGCTTCTACGTTTAGCATGGTGGTCTACGAGCCAGAAGAATTCCAGCAATTGCTAGCGGCGTTGGGCTTTTATGATGGTCCGATCGATGGGATTCATGGACCTCTGACGAAGGGGGCTGTACAAGCGGCACAAAAGGCTTACGGACTGATTACCACAGGGCGCGTTGATCCCATTACTCTAGAACGGTTGCGATCTGAATTTGCTAAACAACCTCTAGAACGCACCCAAATCTCTAACCCCAATCTGCGGGGATTTAGTATGAGCGATGCGATCGCGGTACAAAACCCTTGCCGCATCATTACCCTCTGTCCCACGCTCGGTAAAGATGAAGGGGTCACCGCTCAGGTCTCAGCTTACTGCCCTGTGCAGAAAAGTGGAGATAGTGGCAACTTGATTTGCTGCGAATATATTACCTTGCGAGGCACCAAAGCTGCTCTCAACCGGGTGGGGGAATTGGTCACTTCTTTGATGATCCCCGATTTACCCCGGTTTGTTTGGTGGAAAGCGACCCCCAACCCAGAGCAAGAACTCTTCAAAACGCTGGCTGAATTTTGTCACTGTTTAATTCTTGACTCTTGCTACTTTAGCGATCCCGAATCAGAATTTATCAAGATCCATAGCTTGATTGATGACGAATCTTATATTGCCGATCTCAATTGGCATCGCTTGTCACCTTGGCAAGAACTCATGGCAGCGGCATTTGATCCGCCGGAACGGCGAGCTGCATTGTGTGAGGTCGATCGCATCGCCATTGACTACGAAAAAGGCAATGCGGCCCAGGCGCTGATGTATTTGGGATGGATTGCCAGTCGATTAAATTGGCAGCCGATCGAATACATCGAAACCGGAGGTGACTATGACCTCAAGCATGTGAAGTTCAAAAGTCCCAACCAACGCGAAATTGAAGCCGAATTGGCAGCCATCCCGACTGCCGATTGGGGAGAGATTTTGGGCGACTTGGTCGGGATTCGAGTCACCTCAACCAATCTCCAGGCAGATTGCTGCACGATTCTCTGTTCAGAGTCTACTGGGTGTATGCGTATGGAAGCGGGGGGAAGCGCGCAGGCATGTCGCACTGAGCAAGTGAGCGCCCTTTCTGACCAAAAAGCAGAATTCCTACTCAGTCAACAACTGCAACGCTGGGGACATGATGTGCTGTATGAAGAAAGTCTGGCAGTCGTGGTCGATATTTTAAAGTTGCGGAAGTAACTGGACGATCGTAACTGAACTGTCTCAAGCTCTGGGATTTCCGAAGCTCCAGAGCTTTTACTTTTTAATCAGGATGCTGCGAGGTTCACAGATTGAACGACCATTTAGAACACGACTGCCATCTTTCTAGGGTAGGATTGGCAAGGCATTAAGGAAGATGAAGACATGGTTGAGCGACCCATTAAAAAATCTGAGCGCGTCGAGCGCAGTAGTGAAGTCGAACAAGAGAATCGCCAAGAACGGAAGAACGATCGCCCAGAACGCAGTGGTAAAGGTCGCAAATCAGGTCGGGGCAAAGGAAAGGACGATCGTGAAGAGAAAGTGCCCGCAGTTCCTCTTGCCCTGATGCGAGGACCTAAACCCCAACCCAAGGTAGAAGCGCCCGAACCGGAAGCCAGCACCGAAGGAGAGGCTGAGGAATCTGTCGCGGCTGAAGCGGCTGAGGAAACCTCGGCTGAGGAAGCTGGGGCAGAGACAGCCGCAGACGCTTAGATTACAGCGAATGAACCTGAAGAGGGATTGAGGGTACGATCGAATAGCGTGCCCTCAATCCCTTTTTGTTCAGGCATTTGCGAGATTCAGGCGATCGTCAGTCCAGCCAGTCCATCACACAACCTAGTAGTCCATCAGGATAGATTTGAGGAGTCACTCAAATCTACAAAAACCATTTTTGAGATGTTTTGAGGGTTTTCACCCCCTCAAAACAGTCTTGACAGACCACTAACGCGCTTCAGTCCCCTGATTCGGATCCCCCTCTACCTCGGGATTGCCTCCTGGGGTATCACCTTCCGCGGTAGTTTTTGCCATTGTGGAGGGCGACCCGCCTGTTTTACGCACTGAGGGTTCGAGGGGGGTTTGCTTGCCGCCTGAAGCAGTCGGTGTGGTTTTACCTTTTGCAGTCGGTCCAGCGACCTCCTCCAGTTCTGCCGTTGCAAAATTATTCGTGTTCACCCCTGCATAGTTCAGCCGCTCAAAGCGCACGATCACCGGGTATTTAATGCCACTCTGGTCTAGGGATGCTACCGTTCCTACATCTTTGTACCAGTAAGATTCTTTTCGCAAAATACGAACTTTAGAACCACGCTGAATCATAAATTTTCTCCTGATTTAAATAGATGAGATCGCAAACAACACCTCCTGTAAGCAGCGTTGCATTGTATCAAGTTGCAAACTTACAAGTGTTGGGATGCCTCTAAGCGTTCCACTATCAAGTATTTTGTTCATCTGTCTAAAGCATCAAACTGGTGACGAATGGCATAAGAAATTGCCCTGGTCAGTTGCTTAAAAGTCAATTTCTATGGTTGCATCGGTGACTTTGCCTGGGGTATCAAGCCACGATCGTTGGCTAGGGGCGAGGGTAATCAAGTCTTCGATATTGCGGAGCATGGTGGCGCAAATCGTATCCAGAGGCAAATCGTTGGGATCATGCCCAAATGGATTTTCAATTTCTACCCCAATTTCTTCAATGCCAAACAGGGTAAAGCTAATCAGCACCACGATCAGTGCCGTCCACCAGCCCAAATTACCCACCATCTGAAACGGCAACGACAAACAATAGAGCAACAATAATTGCTTCAGGTGAATGGCATAGGCAAGTGGCATAGGGGTGCGAAGGATGCGCTCACAACCCCCCAAACAATCGACCAAAAGATCCAGCAATTTATGCAAAGCTGCCAGTTGATAAGTGTTGAGACACTGGCGTTGATGTTGACGTTGAAAATAATCGCCTAACCAGAAGGCAACTTCTAGCGGCGGATGGTTCATGTCTTTGAGGGTGATGTAGTGCTGGTCGGAAGGAAGCAAAACTCGCAGCTCTTCGTCGAGCGGTTCTTGGCGGAGATGGAGTTTAGTGGCAACGGCGAATGCGACTAATAGACGCAGGGCTTTGATTTTAGTGGTGCGATCGTCGGGTTGTTTTTCTTCCACTGCGATCCAAATTTGTCGTGCCAGATTGCGCACGGTATTGACGATCGATCCCCAAAACTTGCGCCCTTCCCAATAGCGATCGTAGGCAGTGTTGGTGCGGAACACCAGTAACAAGCCCAACACAATATTAGGAATCAAACTTGCCAGAAATGGCAGATTGACAGGTGCGCCATAAGCATGAAGGAGTGAAATCAGTAGCCCAAAGGCTCCGCAAAAGAGCGATCGGGGTAACACACTGAGCACCACCGAGCCACGTAATTGCAGAGCTAACTGAAACCATCGTCGTTTTTCACTCGACATCAGAGACACCCACCAGCCAACGAGAGAGGATTGAACATTCGCTCTATTGTGTCACCGTTTGCCTTGCCAATGCCTGCATGGTTGCCAAAGGCATTTGGTAAAAATATTGTCGTCGAAAGTGTTCTTCTCGAATTGCGGTCAAAAATTGCTCGATCGCCTCGGTCAATGTGAGATCAGTGGCTAGTATTGAGGGATCAGGTTGCCAAGTGAGGTGAAACGCCTGCCCTTCATAAGTCACAGCAAAGCCTGCCAGTCTCAGCGCATAAAAGCCCAGTTGCAGCGGACGATCGCCAATTCCCAACTTGTCGTAGAGTTGTGAACGGGTGGCAGTGTTGCCTGTGCGGCTGAGGTACTTGGCAATCCCGGCGAGTTGTTGCCAGATTGAGATCGGAGAACGGCTGACTGGGGCGGGGTAGGCGATCGCCAACGATCGCTGCTCCTGGACGGCACGACGAAACCAGATTTGCAATTCGCTCCAACTGGTTGGGCATTGTTGCAGAACCAGCGCTTCCGGGGGGGGAGAGGGGCGAGTAGCGTGGGAGGATTCAACTGTCTGGGTTGCAATCGCCTTTTCGGGGCGCAAATCGATCAACCAATCGAGTGTTGCGGCGGATTGCACCGACTGCATCGCCGCTGCGGTCCGGACTGCAATGAGCCGTACCTCATAGCGTTTTTTGTAGGAGTTACTGTCTAACTCGACGATCACATCACAACGATCGACAGGAATCTCATCCTTGTAATGTCCCCACCAAACCCCCGCAAACCCTGCCGAGTCAGAATCATCCCGTAATACAAACTCTGTCTGAATATAGCGCTGCTTACCACCCTTCCAATCTTCGATATTGCGGTTCCAGACTCGCTCAAACCAACCGTTTTGAACCAACAACCTGGGTACTGGATTGCCCATTCCACAAGGTTCTAGCAGCTTCAATTCCTGAAACAATCGCTTGCCTAACTCCGAAACTGTGACCACCAAATCTGCCTGCACCGACGATACCCGCTCGCCCTCTGTCAACCGTCGCAGTTTTTGATTCACTGCTTCTGTAAACAAAGCAATATTCTCAACAGGCAAACTCAACCCTGCCGCAAACGGATGTCCACCAAATCGATGCAATAAATGTGCCTGCTCCTGCACCAGTTGGTAAAGGTCAATCTGGTTCACCGATCGCGCTGATCCTCGTGCCAGAACAGGAAATTTTGGATTTTGAATTTTGGATTGGATTCCCCCATCTGCCGCATTCTCCCCATCTCTTGCTTCACCTGTCTGCTCTCCCAATGTTTCTGCAGGTTCTCTGACTCCTTGTATCTCCTCTCCTCCCTCCGTACTCAACAAAATTGTTGGACAGCCATATTCTTGAGCGATCTGCCCTGCGACCAAACCCAACACACCGACTGCCCATTGGGCATCGACCAGCACAATGACACGAGTCGTAGAGAGATCCAATTGTGCTAGTTTAGCGACAGCTTGCTGGTACACATTCCGTTGCAGAGCTTTGCGACGAGTGTTTGCCAGTTCCGTGGCTTCTGCCAATTCTCGACAGCGCGCTGCATCCTGACTAGTCAGTAGCTCAACGCAAAAATGAGCATCGCCCTGAATACGGCTGACTGCATTGATGCGGGGTCCCAAGCCAAAGGAGATATCGGTAGGACGATCGCCACTGCGTTTGCACAACTCCAGTAGACGAGCGATACCAGGACGAGTTTGTCGGTCTGGGGATAACTGTTGCTGCAAGCGATCGATGCCTCGTTGTGCCAAATAGCGACAATCGCCTCGCAACTCTACCAAATCAGCAATTAGCCCAATGGCAACCAGATCGAGGAGGTGTTCCAGTGGTTTCGTGGGAGGAGTCGGTGCAGCCTGGTACAAGGCTTCTATGAGCTTATAGGCAACGGCAACGCCTGATAGGGTAGCTAGGGGATGTGTGGCTGGCAAATAGCGGGGATTGAGAATAGCAACCACGGGGGGGCGATCGTCCGGTAAAGTATGGTGATCGGTCACAATCACATCCATGCCCAGGCGGCTTGCCAGTTGAATTTCTGCCCAATTGCTGCTGCCCGTATCGCAGGTCACAATGAGCGAACAACCCTGTTGTTTCAGACGGTGTAATCCAGTGATCGATAAGCCGTGGGATTCGGTAATACGATTGGGGATGTAGTAGAAAAGCTGTTGATTTGGGGTGAAAAATTGTCCTAACCCATCCCACAAAACAGCCGTGGCAGTGACCCCATCCGCATCAAAATCCCCCCAAATCGCGATGATTTCCTGGTTTACCTGTGCTCGTTGCAAGCGATCGATCGCCCAGTCCATCTCTTGCCCAAACTCAAATGGGCTGGCTGGCTGGTAGTATTGGGGATCAAGAAAACCTGCAATTTGGTCAGGGGCACAAATTCCGCGCTGCCACAACAGTTGGGCAGCATATAGCCCAACTAGGTCTGGCGAGTGTTGATGAATTGCCGCAACCAGCCAATCGGGTGGCTGAACCGACGATCGCACTTGCCATTGAGGGAGCAATTGAGACATGCAGGCAGCCCAAAACGTCAAAAAGGATGTCTAAGCGGGGAGACGATTGCACCGTTTAGACATCCTCCTAGTAACAGGTCAAATTAAATTTGACAAGTCGTCAAACACGACAAATTGAATGAGGGGTTTAATTTTGAGAGTCTCCGACCAACAAAATTTTCCTGATAGAACATTGGAACTGGATTGGATTACGAAGGTGTGAGTTGAACAATCAGCGATCGCTTATCCAGCGATTGCACCTTCCCTGCCTGACTGAGATCATTCGCAACGCGATCTAACAGTTCGACAGCCAGATCCCGATGCTGGTGTTCTCGACCTCTTAACCGAATCAGAAATTTGACCGAATCTCCTTTCCCCAACCACTCGATCGCGCGATCGATGCGCAGTTGGTAATCAGCCGCGCCGATATTGGGGCGGAGCTTAACTTCTTTAACCGTGGGTCTGGAGCTTTGTTTCTGGCGCTTCTTTTGTTGGTATTGAAGTTTGCCATAATCCACGATTTTGGCAACAGGCGTTTCCTTTCCTTCTCCAACCACAACCAGATCTAAACCAATACTCTCTGCCAGTCTGAGTGCTTCAGACGTATCGGTTAGTCCCCGATTTGTATTTTCGTGGTCAATCAGCAAGACTTGTGCTGACCTGATTTGACGATTGATGAGTTGTTTTTGAGCTGCGATAATCGGTTCCTCCCAATGAGTCAATGTGAACTAAATTGATAAGTTTATCTCGAAATCCCCGATCGCTTGAAAGAAAAGCAATTCCTGGAGAAAAGTTCTTTCAGAAAGTTTCTTCACCATTCAGACAGGATCTTGATGCTATCAGGGTAACACAAGCATCCCGGATACTGGCGACTGCACTCGTAGTAAGGAAAGGAATTGCATTGAAACTGCAACAAACGAGACCTTGTAACGGATGCGATGCGCCATCAGTCGGTGGATAATGACCCTCAATTCCGACTGAGAAAATTTGTGAAATTAGATGGTGTGTGGAAATGACCAATACCCTACTTCCGGTCAGCGATCCCACTGCAACATTGCGGACGATCGCTCAACAGTTTGCTCATCGCTCTCAAGTGACAGGCATCCGTGCTTTTGGCAATGGCAATATTAACGATACGTTCCTGGTTGATCTGGCAGATCCCACAGATAGCTGCTTCGTGTTGCAACGCATCAACACCCAGGTCTTTCGCCAGCCACATCTAGTCATGCAAAACATGCGAACCTTGACCGAGCATGTGCATCAACGCCTGCAATTTGCTCCCCCTGATCGTCGTTGGGAATCGCCCCGTGTCTGCCTGACCCAGCACCAACAAGATTACTGGCAAGATACCGAAGGCTCTATCTGGCGAGCCATTAGCTTCATTACCCACTCGGAATCGTTTGATACTTTGCAGGATATCGGTTGTGCTCAAGAAGTGGGGTATGCCCTCGGCATGTTTCACCACCTGATCAGCGATTTACCGCCAGCAAAACTCGCCGATACCCTGGTGGGCTTCCACATCACCCCGCTCTATTTGCAGCACTACCACACAATGCTCGCCACCACTTGTGTGGCATCATCACCAGAATTGTCCTATTGTTTACAGTTTGTGCGCGATCGCGAAACTTGGGCATCGGTGCTCGAACATGCCAAAGCTCAGGGTAAACTTCCCCTGCGCTTGATGCATGGCGATCCTAAGGTGAATAATGTCATGTTCGATTGCCAGACTGGGAAAGCCGTCAGCGTCGTCGATTTGGACACGGTCAAGCCGGGATTGGTGCATTACGACATTGGGGATTGTTTGCGATCGGGTTGTAACCCTGCTGGAGAAGAAACCCAGGACTGGCAAACCGTTTATTTCGAGCCCGATCTTTGTCAGGGGATTTTGCAGGGCTATCTCTCGATTGCCAATCGCTTTCTGACTGAAAACGATTACGCCTATCTTTATGATGCCATTCGGCTGATTGCCTTCGAGCTGGGGTTGCGATTTTTGACCGATTACCTGGCAGGAAATGTCTATTTCAAAGTTAAGCATCCAGAACATAATCTTGCTCGGGCACTGGTGCAATTTAAGCTCACCAAAAGTATTGAAGCGCAAGAAGCCACCCTTTGCCGTCTCATTCAAGACTTGCAATGAGTCAATCGTCTTTTGTTTTGGTTCCGTTTCCCATAGACACAGAAAAGCCTACCGATCTCAGCCTAACCGGGACAATCAATCGTCAATCCTCAATCTTGACGATGAGTTATTGTTTGCAGGGGCAACTGGCAGCGATCTCGATTTCGATCCCTGAACCTTACCCTACCCGTCAGCACAACCTCTGGCAAACCACCTGTTTTGAGTTTTTCCTGGGCATTCCCAGTCGCGATCACTATTGGGAATTCAACCTTTCTCCCGCCGGACACTGGAACGCCTATCGGTTTGATGGCTATCGGCAAGGAATGCAAGAAGAACTCGCGTTTACCACCCTCCCGTTTCAGGTGGAGTTAGGTACCGATCGCTTATCGCTTGTGATCGCTTTGGATCTGGCAGCGATCGTCCCTGTAGACCACCCCCTTGAAGTTGCTATCACTGCTGTCATTCAAACCCAAACTGATGTAATCACTTATTGGGCACTCACCCATCCCGGCACAGATGCCGACTTCCACCGAAGAGATAGCTTCGTCTTGGCTATTTGAACATCGAACAGCGTTTAGAATCGAATTCTTAGACATGGAACATGAGGCTTTAGCCGTGGAACACTTAAAATCCAAAATCCTCTAGTAAAACGGCGCAGAGCGCTATCCAAAATCCAAAATCTTACGGGTGTCGTTACGATGAAACTTCAACTTTCCAGCTTACTTCTCGTCGGGGTCTCTTGTTGGGTGCTTGGAAGCTGCACACCGGAGGGTGAACCCATCAGCAAAACACCCTGTCACCAAGCCACCGCGATCGCTACCCAAACCTGGGAAGTAGACTACTCACTCAACAAAACCAGTGGAGGCAACAATAGTCAGCGAACGCAATCGTTCGAAAGCAACACTTTGACCAACATCAATGGCGACAGTCCAGCAGGGGCAAAGTATGGACCCGACAACGATGGGGTTTGGTGGGCAGGGCTGCCCACCAAACCCACGCCTGATGAAGTGGATGCCAACCGCAAAACTGGTGAACAGAATGATCCTCCCCAATTGCAAAAATCGGTGAAATATCAATTGACCTGTGATGTCGGTGAGCTGCTGACCGATGCCCAGACCTATCGGGAAGCCTCCAGATCGTTTCGCGCTAAGCAAGATGTGGTGGTAACTTACACACTCAATCGCGTGCTCAAAATTCTTCCGCTACAAGGTGGAAGTGCTCCCACCCCTCAGAATGGGAGCGAAACCAATCCGCAAGCCAGCCCAACCTGAAGTTGTTGACGATCGAGAGTCTGTGCTAGATAGGCTGTTGATATTCTTGGAAGCTTTGCTCAGCAAGGTTTCCAAAAT
Organism: Scytolyngbya sp. HA4215-MV1; assembly: GCA_019359045.1. Lineage (GTDB taxonomy): Bacteria > Cyanobacteriota > Cyanobacteriia > Leptolyngbyales > Leptolyngbyaceae > Scytolyngbya. The sequence continues at coordinate 228,674 of JAHHIA010000009.1, read as the reverse complement.
ATTAATCATGTCCCTGCAACCCGACCTACGATCGCAATGCTTATTTTTTTGAATAAGCGCATGGGAATGGGACGTTGCAGTGTAGGATGCTGCCAGAGGGATTTACCTATAAGGTATCTGTAGCGTCCATTACATCAGTAATTGATGGATGTGAGAGGTCCTTAATCAGTTAGTAAATTCTGACGGGTATTCTGTCTGCACCACGAGGAGAGAATCATGGGCATCATTTCATGGATTATTTTGGGACTGATTGCTGGCGCGATCGCGAAACTCATTTATCCGGGACGGCAGGGCGGCGGCATTCTCGCAACGATGGCACTGGGCATTGTCGGGGCTTTTCTCGGCGGCACCTTATATACCTTTTTGACAACCCGCTCATTGCAGCTAGTGGGTGCATCACTGAGTCCTGGTGGTATTGTCGTTGCTGTGCTTGGTGCCATGATCGCAATTTTTATCTGGGGCTTGGTCACCAAACCTGCATCTTGAGTGGTATTTCAAAAATACAATCATGGGTTCCGTCATGACCCTGTGCTTCTCGATTTGAGAAGGCAGGGTAGAGCCTCCAGTTGGTCTTCCTTGGCAGAACCAGGGAACCCAAGATCTGGAGGCTTTGAACTTTGTCGGTGACCCGCGGTATTGTTAGTTTTTTTAAAAGTTTTACTCAGCAAAGCCTTTAAAAATACCAACAACATGTTCAGAACGTAACCAATTTGCACTTGGAGGTTGTTGAGTTCCTGATTGATGAATTCCTAGACGATGAGCGATCGTCCACCGTCCCAGTGCTCATCGTCCACAGTCTGAAGTTCGATATGTCTTCAAGTTGAGGGCAGCTTGAGAATATTAAGGCTGAACGTAATCAGTGACAAGAACAGAACAAACCCGATCGTATCGAGTAGGGTAGTGACGAGGGGTCCACTGACCAATGCCGGATCGAGCTTAAGCCGCTTGAGTCCCATGGGCAATAGGGTGCCCAGTGTGACGGCAACTAGCGTATTAGTTGCCATGACTAACCCTGCCACGATTGTCACCCAGCGCACATTCGCAGGTGTCCAAATCAGTGCCAGGGTAATCATGGTCAGCCCGAGCGCAACGGCAGTACCAATTCCCGCCAAAAATTCTTTGCAAAGAATCTTGAACGTATCTTTGGAGGTCACCTCACCCACTCCCAGGCTACGGATGGTCACGGTGAGTGCTTGAATGCCAACAGTGCCCCCTGTGTTAGAAAACAACGGCATAATCACCGCTAACACAGGCACTGCTGCGATCGTTTTCTGAAAAGGGGCGATCGCGCTGGAAGCCCCAACATACAGAGCCATAATGCCCAACAGCCAGGGTAGACGGTTGCGCAGTTTGGTAAGCGGAGAAGAGAGCGAAGATTCTTCGCCGCCACCTACCCCGGCTAATCGCTGGATGTCTTCCGTGGCTTCTTCTTCCAAAATGTCTACGACGTCATCGATGGTAATGATGCCGACCAGACGGTCTTCTCGATCGACGACGGGCAGTGCCAGTAAGTCATAGCGCTTCATCAGTTGCGCCACTTCTTCCTGAGGCATTTCAGTATAGGCTTTGATTACACGATCGCTGGCGATGTCTTTGATCAAAGCATCGGGCAAAGAAAAGACCAATTGTCGCAAAGACACGACCTGTACCAACTTGCGTTTGTCATCGGTGACATAAGCGTAGTAGATCGTTTCTTTGTCGCGATCGTTTAACCGAATCTTGCTCAGTGCTTCTGCAACGGTGAGTCCCTGCCGCAACCGTACATATTTGGTGGTCATAACCCGCCCGGCGGTGTCTTCCGGGTAGCCCAAAATAGTGGCGGTGGCGTGGCGTTCTTCTGGGCTGAGGTGTTGCAATAGGCGCTTCACCACCCGGGCAGGCAGTTCATCAAACAGCTCTGCCCGATCGTCCGGACGCATGGATTCCAACACATGCTGAATGTAGCTATCCTGTAAGGACTCGATTAAATCTTCTTGAACATAGGGAGGTAAATACTCGAAAACATCTCTTGCCTGATTCTTTTGCAACAAACGGAATGCGATCGCCTGCTGGGGAGCAGGCAAATCGGCAATATAATCACCCACATCAACAGCGGGCAGATGGTTCAGTTCTAACTTGAGCTGATTCAAGTCGGTAATGTCCGACAGTGAAGTGCGAACTTCCTGGGTGAGCATAAAACCTCCTCAATCTCCCTCACGCTGGGAGACCAGGTCTCACCAGGGTTCAGGAGCAACTATGACTGTCAGGGGATGGACTTTGGTCCATGGAATGTTCAAAATTCGACATCGGCGACTGTTAGCAATTTGTAACGAGCGCCGCTAGGTCTATGCTACCCTTCCGATCGCGAATTCACAATGTAAAGATGGATACTCTACCGTAAATTTAGAGAGTGAGCTGCAAAACCATGCATCCAATTCAGGCATCTTGCATGAATCCGTTGAACTCCCTGGGTTGCTCCAACGCGATGCTCACCCGACACAAGTCGTCTGTACATCGTAGGTGTGAGAAAACACCGCAGCGATGGCTAGCGGTCCTTACAGGGGTTTCCTTGAGCCTGGTAAGTTGCAGTCCATCCCCGACCAAGACGGTGAGGAGTCCCCAAATTTCACCCCAGCCCACAGCTGCCGCACGAATGGCTGTATCCCCGAGTAGCCCTACTTCTTCGCCGACTCTGGACGGAAAGGAGAGTGGGGGAAGCAGGGTTGCTGTCGATCTTTACCAGGTGGATAGCCAGTGTTCAGAACTAATCGCTGAAAAAATTTCGGTTTCTGCCGATCGCCCTGTAGAAGCCGCAGTCGAAAAAATCTTGGCACAGCAAAGCAATACCGACTTCAATCTATCCGGCTATCGAGTGAGCCTGGATAAAACCAACGGTATCGCGACGATCGATTTTCGCCTTGCTCCAGGTTCCAAACGGGGCATGACTTCGCTCTCGAGTTGTGAACAACTTGCCTTATTTGGCAGTTTGCGCAAAACCCTAACCAGCAATGCTCAGTGGAAGATCAATAGGGTGCGCTTCACTGAGCGGGGGAAGGAGATTGTGTTGTAGAGGGAGGATGGTTCAAGGGTCATCCCGATCGAAGCCATCCTCATCTTCATCCGACTTTTTAATTTCTTCCTTAAAACCGCGCAAGGTTTTACCGAGTGTACTGCCTAGCTCAGGAATTTTCTTAGGACCGAAAAAGAGCACAGCAACGACCAAAATGATAATAACTTCGGGCCAACCCAAACCAAACATAACTGTTTCCCACAACCGTTCTTCCCTAACTATAGGGTGTTAGGTGTGGCTTGAGCACCCAGACCGATTACGGAGTGGAAAGCAGCTACGGCTTCAAAAACAGTTCTTTTTCTGCCTTACGTCGTCGGGTTAAGCCAGCCAACGGTACCCCATTGGCTTTATCCCACCGTAACAATTCATTGGCCGCTGCCTGATAATCGCCTTTATTGAGCACTCGGAGCAAGGTGGATTCCTCTAATGCTCCCAGACCCAAGTTGTAGGCAAAGCTGACCAGGGCACTGAATTGATTGGAAGTCAGGGGTACCTTGACCAGTTTGGCAACCCCTTTCTCGAACTGGTCGAGGTCTTTGATCAGGCGGGATTCAGCTTCTCCTGGAGTAATATGATCGCCTGGATGTACCCCAAAAGTGGAACCATAGCCGATCGTCCAAACGCCTGCCGGGCAGAGGTAAGCATCCAACCGTAACCCCTCAAACTCCTTCAGCAGATTCCGTCCTGCCTCATTCATTTGATTGTTGGTCGGGCTGGCAGGTTTGGTTGGGTTACCAGCTTGCCCATTCCCAGTTTGCCCTCCTCCGGTGTGTTCCCCATCAGGTTTAGGACTGGGTGTCACCGTTGCCTGCGCGACATAACCATGCGCACTGTCGATATACCAGACGGTCGAGCCGTGGCAGCTTTCTTCAAATTCGACCTTGATATGCCCCAGTAAGTCCTGCCCAGCGATCGTCGTTGCATAGGACTTGAGTGGCACTTCTAATGGGCTGATCGCCACCTTGTCAGTGAAAGTGAGGTCTTCCAGCTTGGCAGGATGACGCTTCAAGACGGTGTACTGTGTAATTCTTAAAACTGGACGAGTCAAAGTTTGTACCATTGCAGTTTCCTTTCAGTCACTTCTGGATTTACTCAAACCTTATTGCCATAGAAGAGTCTGCCCCATCCCGTTTTCGGGGTGTTATGTTCCAGCCAGCGATAGCGCAACATATTGCGCGGATAAACAACTCCCTTGCCATTGCTTGGATCAGAGGTATAACCATCCAGAACACTTCCATAGGGGTCATTACAGATGTAATCTCGTTCTGGAGTGCGACCCACGACAACAATCATATGCCCGCCGGTGGGATTTTCCAGGGAACCCCGATGCATAATCCCGATAACGATCGGCAACCCAGTTTCCAGCGATTTATCTAGATCAGAAAAATCGAGATCTGTATTCCAGGTTGATTTAATCCCCAGATCTTCTAACGCTTGAGTTTGGACACCGTGATCTGTTGTATCCCCATACTTAATCACGTATTGATAGTAGGCATCATCCCCTGAAATATTGGCACCCAAAAACTTTGCCACCATGGCGCAGCTTGAGGTGTTGCAGGTGCGATTGGGTTCAAACTTGTTGTCAACCTGAGAAAAGTAGGGAACTTTCAGGTGGATGTCTTGATTGGTCGATTTGGGCTGCGACTCTGAGGCAGCAGGGTTACTAGTCGGCATCAGCTTACCAGAAATTCCTTCGATTTCTGCATGAGGCGCAAACAAAAACCAGGTGTTGCGTTTGTCAGGACCTAGCCCTACTTGTGCCAATGCCACCCGCAAGTGATTGTTGTCAGCAAACGAATAGGAATGCAACCCGTAAGCACTGCCTCCTTTCACTAAAATTTTTTCATTCTCTGACAAAGATTCTGCGGGTTTGGGACTCAGTTTAAATACACTGTCTTGTCGGAGCCGCAAAATTCCAGCGTTCCCTTTGACGACTTGTGGCACCGGAGTAGTTGGGGCTGGAGCAGTGGATGCCGCAGCAGGTGTTGAGGCAGTCAAAGAGGTTGCCATGGGAACCGCCTTAGGGGCTGTCGTGGAAGTTGACAGGGGCGTTGCGATGGGAGCGTCGAGCGGGGTGCCATTGCTAGTAAGCGACGAAGCCACGACGCTCGGACTCCCGGTTGGCATCGCTGCTGTAACAACTTCTGGACTACTCGAAACGGTCGCGATCGCTTCAGAAGCCAAACTACTGGCATAGGGCATGTCGGCTACGCCAGACTGGGCAAACATCGGCTGAATGGGTGTCGATTCGACAAATGCCTGGGTCGGTAACTGCACTCCGCGTGCCACCTCAACCACCTTATCAACGTCTTCTTGTTCCTTTTCCTTTTGTTTGACGAGTTCAGTAATATAGTTTTTCACATCATTCTGAATCACGCTCTCGACGTGGGCAGCAAATAGAGGATAGGCATTGGCGTGGTTTTTTGCCTGTTCGTATTGACCACTTAATTGAAAATATTGCCAGCCTTCTGTTTTGAGATTTTCAGCTGTTTGGCGATACTGCCGCCAGCGATCGCCATATCGACAAAACTCTTCCACCGCCACACTGACTGCGATCGCCTGACTCAGCCCAAACGTCACATACGGAAACCACAATTTCAGTGTTTTGTTGGTGTTATCTAGAAAATTCACGCCTACGAGAGCAGGTAGAATCACCCCTCCTACAACTGCCGTTAAGCGCAGTCGATTGTGCCAACGTTGACACTGACTAGCTTTTTTCTCCATCCATAGAACTTGGTCGAGCCAGCGGCGCTCCATGGACTGTTTATAAAGCTTTGGCAAATCTAATTGGTCGATCAGTTCACCCATTTCTTGTCGGAGAATTTCTGGGTAGGAGCGTCTTTTAGCCATAGTGACGGTAGATGATTAAGTAGAAAGAAAGATTCAGGTAAAGCAGGTCTCAGCAGTTCACCCAGATAAAATCTGTCAATCTCAAAACAGACCGATTTAATCTGTATAATAATATTTTCCCAATGCCTGCCAAGCATTTAAACGCATTGGGAGTGCAGTTTTTGGAAGAATTCCGCTGCTTAACGTGATTCAAGGACAACCTGTTCCAGAGCGTAACATTACGCTGGTTAAAGTTCTATTGAACAATAACAAGCCGCAATTCTTTTTCATAGATGATATGAGGATGTCATTATTTTTTGTAAAAAATAACTCCCAAACTTGTTAAAAATAAATTATCTTCATAATTTATTTATCTGCGTTTATCACGTTGCCCTCTCGATCAGGAAAGAAGATTTCGCAAGAATTCTTTGCTCCCAATCCCTCCCCATACCAGCGGTTTTGCAATCCTGCTGCTGAGCAATGAGTAAAGCGCGTAAGCCCCTTGTTGGAAGGCGCTTGCTATTGAGAAAGTTGTCCAAGCATTGCTATCGATCCGGTGATACAAAACGGTGATCACGAAGTGAACTCTGGATGAAAGGGGTTGCTAGAACTCAAATTCTCTGATCTTAAAGTTTACATGAACCGGTTGGAGAGACTTTTTTCCCAGAACTGAAGAGTTCCCTGTATTGCTGAAAAAACAAAAAAGCTGAAATTGATTAAAGCTTTTACGAAGTTCAACGGGTTCACGGTTGCAGCTAGACAAATTAGGAAGTTTACTCTACGTAATCTCGCTTGAGTCATCACCCTTTTGGGGGATAAGTGATCGGGAAGAATACTTGAGAAATTCTGATCGATTCTCTGATGACTGCAAGTGGCATCCATCTAAAGGCTCATCAAGGCTCCGGTTTGTTATTGCTTAACTTCAATCGCTCAACTTCTACATCCGTGTGTTTCCAGCTTGATATCCATCAGGGTTCGAGGGTTTAGCGTTTTGCCCCATCTGCGTTTTGCACAAAAGTAATTTTCGGTTAAATCGTTATGTTGCACCTGAAAACTGCAAGCAATTCAGATCCCCGCACCCTAGAATTTTTGAAGCAGAATCCTTCTCTGCGCGAATCTTTGTTTGCCGATCGACAACCTGATCTCGATCGCATCGAAACTTTCATTGGTTCGGGTCTGGATTTGGATCTGGAAGCTCCTAAGCTGGGAGGGTTGACTCCATACTATATTCAAGCAGTGACTGCTGGGAGAACCACTTTTTTAACCACCAATCTCCACAATGTTGACGAAGTTCAGGTAACGGAAATTGCGACAAGTTGGTTGATTGGGCGGAGCCCCAATTGTGCGATTTGCATTTCTAATCCTTTGATATCGCGTTGTCATGCCGTAATTGGTCGGTCTGAGACAGGCGGTTTCTACATCACGGATGTGGGAAGTAGCAACAGCACGTTCGTCAATCGACGCAAGTTGTCCCCATTAGAACGACGCCCACTGAAAGATGGAGATTTAATTGGTTTTAGCTCCATTCAGGTAGAGGTCTTTATGGTGGGTTGTTCTGAGCAAGTAGATTCCTTGGAAAATAGCACTCATAGCTAATTTCCAACCAGCTGTAATCCTACTCCGATGCAACCGCTGGCAAGAGTTCAGGAGTTAGAATTCAGGAGGGGTTCCATCAGTCTGACTTTTGACTCCTGGTTTCTGATATACCGGATTACGATTTCTCGAATTGTGAAAAAGTCAACCGCTATCAGCGGAAGTCGGAGGCGCTGAACAGCGGACTTTCCTCCAGCGCTAGTGCTGCGCTTCCTGATAAGCCACTTCCTGAAACTGGATCACATCTTGGCGAGGATCGGCATGGACGACTTTGAGATCCAAGCGATCGCCCGGTTCGATAGGGCGGCTAAAGCGCATTGCCAGTTCCAGCCCTAACTCTTCTAGCAGCACCAGACCCAGGTTTTCATGTTCTCGTAGCCAGCGCAACATCAAAGCCTGCCAAACTTCATGGGGATTGCGACGCAAAAACTCCAGACCCCAGTAGCGATTGGTTTGCCGCTCAACAATCGTGGCTTCCTGAATCGTTGTGCTGATGGTTTGCGTCAACTCTTTCATTTCATCGATCGAGAAAGGCAAAGGATCGCCTCGCAGATGGGCTTTGATCTGGAAATGTGCCAACAAATCACTATAGCGACGGATCGGAGAGGTAACTTGCGTATAGGTTTCCAGCCCTAAGCTGGCATGACGAGCAGGAATGGTGCTCATCTCGCTGCGGGGCATGCAACGACGAATCGCACAATCGCGCACGGGACCAGCGGGCAATTGCAACAATTCTTCGTCCGAAGGAAGTTCCGGTTGAGTCTGAATCCGAAAAGGCAAGATCAGATTATGGGTCTGTCCATAGCGTCCGGCGACTTCCCCTGCCAAAATCATCATTTCAGCTACCAGTTGCCGAGCGATCGAATCATCCAGAACATTAATGGTGATATCGTCTCCATTCACCTTAATGGAAGACTCAGGCATATGGATGCTAATTGCGCCTTGAGATTGCCGCCAAGCCTGTCTACGCTTTGCCCAGGTTGCAATGCTCAAAATTTCGGGTTCTGCCTGAACCCCTAATTCAATCATCTCATCGACATCATCGTAAGTTAGCCGATAGGTTGGTTTGATCAAGCTGGAACCAATGGTATACTCCTGCACGGCTCCAGCTTCATTCAGTACGACGCCGAAGCTGAGTGCATTGCAAACCTGCCCTTGCACCAGACTCATGGGACCTGTTGCCAATTCTGATGGGAACATGGGAATCATCCCGGTTGGCAGGTAGAGGGTGGTGCTGCGGCGACGAGCTTCTAGATCCAGTTCATCTCCTGGGAGAAGCCACCGGGTTGGATCAGCGATGTGAATCCAGAGACGTTGTTGACCTTCTGATAGGGACTCTACACTGATTCCATCATCGATTTCAGCGGTACTTTCATCGTCAATGGTATATACCTTAAGGTAGGTCAAATCTAAACGATTTGACTCCAAGTCAGGAGGAGGAGAATTCAGGCAGTGTTGCGCCACTTCTAGAACCTTTGAGGGGAATTCAACCGGGATCTGGCTACGTCGTAGAAAAAGATTCTCATGGAGATTCCATAAGCCCAGATCGACCAGGAGTTGTAAGGCTCCCTGGGGGGTCTCTGACCGATGGAGGGTTGCAAGAGTCTCTAAAGCAGGCGTACGGTACGACGCTTCTTCTCCCAGCGTAGCAAATCGTTCTAAAGCATCAAGACGAGTTCGATCGCTACCTTGCCATTCCACCGGATTTTTTGCCAGCGCTTGCTCGACTTTTGCCAAAAAGTCCCGCCATTCTTGCTGTCGTTGTGCCTCCATTTCTAGCTGGTGCTTGAGTTCATTCACCTGGCTAGGGGGGCGAGGTTCGTAGCTATCTCCCTTTTGTTTGAAATACAGTTTATCTTCTGAAAGTAGCGTGTATGCAGCGTAGCATAGCGGCGGGCTTTGGTCAGAAAAAAGCAAGAGTGCCATTCCATGGGGGGTGATGGAGGTGCCTTCCTCAATTAAAAATTCCCAAGCAACTTCCAGGCTGGAGGGATCCAGGTAGGGTTGTACTTCTTGCAAAAACCGAGTGATGTCCGAAGCTTTGTAGACTTCGCCTGACACCTGGTAAGTGATCTGTCGGGGATGAAGCGTGTGGGACTGCCCCCGTTCATCTATCACAATCCAGTGTTTTTTACCTTCTGGACGTTCTGCCACGGCAAGGCGACGATCGCCATGTAGTCGAAATTCGATCAGGGTCCCTTTTTCCATAGCAGCGATGCGTGATTAGCGATCAGCGGTAGCTGTTTGTCATGAATCATCCATCATTCGCTTGTGGCAGCGGATAATACGAAAGTCAGAATAGCATTGCTTGAGTTAACAATATCGAGAATTGCAGCAAAAAGAAAAGCTGCTCACGATCTCGATCATGAGCAGCTTTTCTTTTTGCCAGAAATTAGCCTTCCTGGTTAATGAAAGGTAACAAAGCAACAATTCGGGCACGCTTAATTGCCTGAGTCAAATCGCGTTGTTGTTTGGCTGTCAATCCAGTAATCCGGCGGGGCAAAATTTTGCCTCTTTCCGTAATAAATTTGCGCAGCAGATCAACATCTTTGTAGTCGATCGGTTCTTCGGGTTTGATGGGTGAAACGCGGCGACGATAGTATGCCATGGACAGTGGTTAATCAGTGGTTAATGGTCAGTGTCGAGCAGTCAGTAGCAGCTAGTAATGAGTACGGCTGCCTTGTTGAGTCGGCTCAAGATAGGGACTCGGACAGAATCGCTAGCAAAACCTATTTGATTTCTTTATGCACCGTATGCTTGTTGCAATGGGGGCAAAACTTGTTCAGTTCCAACCGTGCAGTAGTATTGCGACGATTTTTGGTGGTGGTGTAACGAGACACCCCTGGAGACCGCTTATCGGGATTGGTGCGGCACTCGGTACATTCCAATGTAATAACCAGACGGACGCCCTTATTTTTAGCCATAACTCTACAAGTTCAGTGCTCAGGCACAATTAACACGGATATCTATTATTTCACACGACGGTTCACTTGGGCAAATAGTCTTTTTACTTTAAGGTCCAGTGAGTAACCCCGTTGGGTTTGGGCAACGATCGTTCTGGCGAGGCGATCGTGAAAGGCTTGCTGATTCTCCTCATCAGCAAAGGCAAAGCTACAGTCGATCGCCAGGGGAATGAACAGCAAAACGACCCCGCCTGTACTGGGACTCAAGTTTGCTAACCCAATCATCACCATCAAACTGCCTAAGCCAACCAGAGTTTCCCGTTTCAACAACTCAGGCAACAAAGGCGTTGCAGTGTATTTAGCATCGCTGACCTTAATATCCAGTGCCCAGCGTCCCAAACTCTGACCCTGATTTTTGACCACCAAAAGCACCCGTAACCCCACCCACAAAAAGATGAAGAGCGGGATGAATGCTGCACTGCCTCCTAGGGTACTGAGCAGAGCAATCGAGCCAAAATCAATCAGAAAAGCCGCAACCCGCCGTTCGATCGGCACCTTACGGAATCGCCGCACAATCACATCATTACGCATGAACAGTAGGAATTGTTAAAGCCTTTTCTTAATATTAGGCTGTTAAGGAGGAGTGGTCAGTAGTTTACCCCCCTGGCTTTCAGCCTTCCTTAAATCTCTTCTATCCCTTCCACCCCTTCAAACTCCCCACCCATGCTGCCAGTTCACCAAGCCGAACAGCTCATCCTTAGCCTCGTTCACCCCTTTAATCCAGACCATGATGTCGAAGTCCTGGATTTGTTAAAAGCCTGCGATCGGGTGTTAGCGGCTCCTATCATCAGCCAACTGGATTTTCCTCACTGGGACAATTCGGCGATGGATGGTTACGCCGTGCGGTTTGCAGATGTGCAGACCTGTCGCCCAGATCAGCCGATTGAGTTAGAGATTGTGGAAGAAATCCCGGCAGGCTACCAACCTCAGCACACGATTCAACCCGGGCAAGCAGCTCGCATTTTAACGGGATCAGTCATGCCATCGGGCGCAGATACCGTGGTAATGCAGGAAGATACTCGGCGACAGGATGAACGGGTGTGGATTCTAACCACACCAAAGCCTCAGGCATTTGTGCGTCACCAAGGGGAATTTTATCGAGCTGGAGCGGTTTTGTTGCCAGCGGGCATCATGCTAGGCGCACCCGAGATAGCTGTCCTGGCTGCGGCTCAGTGTGCCAGCGTGAAGGTGTATCGTCGTCCGCGAGTGGCAATTCTCTCGACGGGGAGCGAGCTGGTGGGAGTTGAACAACCGTTGCAAGCAGGGCAGATTGTGGATTCGAATCAGTATGCTTTGGCAGCATTGGTTGCTCAGGCTGGGGCAGAACCTTTGTGCTTGGGGCGAGTGCCCGATGAGCCAGACCAGTTAAGAGCCGCGATCGTCCATGCCATTACCACAGCGGATATCGTGCTCTCGTCGGGGGGAGTCTCTGTGGGAGATTACGACTATGTAGACGATATCCTAGAAGAGTTGGGCGCAGACATTGCCATCCGTGCCGTTGCCATGAAACCGGGAAAACCTTTGACAGTGGCAACTTTGAGCGATCGGCAATTCGCCAGTAGCGAGCCCAATCCTTCTCCTGTATCCCCCACCCTTTACTTTGGGTTACCGGGCAATCCGGTCTCTGCGCTCGTTACGTTTTGGCGATTAGTGCTGCCTGCCTTGCGAAAATTGTCAGGTTTGGCGCAAGCATGGCAACCTGCATTCGTGGATGCCCGATCGCGTCAGGTGCTGAGATCGGATGGCAAACGCGAGACCTATCTCTGGGGAAGCGTTTCTCTGGAGAATGGGATCTATGAATTTTCCCCAGCGGGTGGCAATCATAGCTCGGGCAATCTGATCAATCTAGCGCAAACCAACAGTTTGGCACGGTTATCGGTTGGACAAACGCAGATTGCGGTGGGCGAGACAGTCCAAGTCGTGTTAACTCAATCTTTAGTTTAATTCAGCTCCGTGAATAGAAAAATTTAGGCAACCTAGGGCGAGGGATTATCCTTTGGCTGTCCTGTCGGCTTGCTCTCAGGTTGCCATTTGTTGCTGAGACGGAAACCCGTGTTGCAGTCTGCCAACATCCGCATCGTATTTCTTGGATGATTTAAAAAGCTCAAACCGTCCATCCAGCGCATACTGAACCACGCGATCTCGTAACGCCTGCATTTCTGCAGTCGGCATAGGTTGAAAATTTTGGGCGATCGCCAGATTTTGCCGCAGCACCTCCAAAGAATCGATGCCGCTGACGAGCGTTGCAATGGGCAGGCTCATGGCATAGCGAATCGCCTCTTGCGGTGTAATGATGCCCTGCTTCACTGCTTCCCCACCGCCGCTCAAGCTTTTCATCCCGATCGCTGCGATGCCACGCCGATTGGCTTCAGGCAGAACCTGCTGTTGAAAACTCTTGAAACTGGCATCGAAACAGTTGATAGGCATTTGCACCGTATCAAAGGGGTAATTGTGAGAGAGCATTTCTAGATGAATGGCGGGGTCTTTGTGCCCGGTGAAGCCCACGAATCGGACTTTGCCTTCTTTTTTGGCTTGATCGAGCGCTTCGATCGCACCATTGGAACGAAAGATCAGTTCTGGGTCGTTGTAATAGATGACTTCGTGGAGTTGCCACAAGTCCAGGTGATCAGTTTTTAAGCGGCGTAGAGATTCCTCAAGTTGCTGCATCGCAACTTTGCGATCGCGCCCGTGGGTGCAAACTTTGGTCATTAGAAACACCTTGTCGCGTCGCCCTTGCAACGCTTGCCCCATCCAATCTTCACTACGGTGATTGTTGTATTCCCAGGCATTGTCCATGAAAGTAATCCCGTGATCGATCGCTTCATGGGTAATGCGAATGGCTTCTTCTAAACTTTTTGCCTGTCCTAAAGAGGCTCCCCCCAAGCCGATCGCGGATACTTCTACTCCAGTTTTGCCTAAAAGCCGACGGGGAATTTCGCCCGATCTATTTTGAATGGTTGGAGTGGTTGACTGGGCGACAGTCAGGGCAGCAGGGTTCCTAATTTCAGCCGCTTGAACGGAACCATTGGGCTGGAGGATGTGATCAGCAAAAACAGCCCCCGCGCTAGTGCCGACAAAACCAATCCCCCGAATAAATTGTCGTCGATTTAACGCTAAAGAAAATGGATTTCTACTCGCTTCATTTTGCTGAGAACTCATAGGAAAAACCGAATCACAATTATCCTCTACGATCCGGTTCTAATGGATTGAAAGCATCTCCCCTGGGGCATAAGCGATCGCTGCGACTCAGCTTGCAGTTGCTTAAAAAAACGCTCTCCATTCTGCCTAGCGGTTTGTGCCACCCGGAAAAATGGGATTTGGAACCGATTCAATTCGTAAGATTAGCAATGTCAATCCCCTCTAGAGAGATGAAAGATTTCGTTTCTCTAGAGGGGATTAAATACTCCTAAAATGCTCTGCCAAAAAACGGATTCTTCTATAGAGAAAACTGAAATGGGTTCAATGAAAGAAACTCAATTTCAGGCTCACCGTTCTGACACGCTAGAAGGTAAACGTAGTGCGAATCGTGCCAATCACCAAATCGTCATTGTTGTTGTTATGATCGGGTGCTGTGATCCAGATAAGACCAGGAGTGATGGCGATATTATCGGTTAATTGATACTGATAGAAGCCCTCAATGTGCAGCGCCGTATCGTCATCCTCCAGGAAATTCAATTGACTGCTGGCGTTAGTCACTTTCGGCTCCATGCCCACAATAATGCCCCCTACACTGCCTTTCTTAAATAGATCGGGGAATGCTAATCCAACTGAATAGTTCCAGATATCTACATCTCCCTCTAGCCCCGTTAGCACACTGGCACGGGTATAGCCAACCGAGCCATTGACAACAATTTTGGGACTGATGCGAAAGGAGGCTTCTAACCCGAAGGCATCATTATCAAAGGGGAGACCCAGGTTTGAGAGGTTGGCATTATTGCTACCCACGCTGCCATTAGTGAGAAAATCAGTTTTGTAAGAGTGGATATAAGTTAACCCGACAGCAAACTGTTCACCGGGGGTGAAAGTCAGTTGAGCGATCGCCCCATAGGACCCATTAAACAATCCCTTTTTGGTACTTGGGTCATTGCCATCGTCAGTTAGGTAGCCAAGGCTAAGTTCCAGGCTCTTGCTGAATTGATATTTGAAACCAACTCCAATTCCATCCAATAGATAATAAATGGAGTTGCGACTACCAAAGTGGGTCAGGGCACCGCTTCCCCCATCGCCATCCAGAAAAGGATTGACAGTATTGGTAAAGTCATCCGCTGCGCCTGCATTGGCTTCCAATATGACGGTTGCTTTCTCACCAATCGGAAACTGGTATAACAAGGCATCCAGACTGATGTCATTTCCATCGTTGCCGGCGGCAAAGCGGAGATCTCCCTGAGGAGTAAATGTGGCATCCGCAGAGAAGGGATCGAGGTTGGATGCCTGGAGACGGGTTCTCAGCAAATCTTTGCCCGTGAAGCTGGTGTCGAAATTCAGTCGCACGCGATCGCCTAACACCGTGTTCTTTTCAACTTCGTTGCCATTGACCGTGTCGCCGGAAGCAACGCCTGCAACCGCAAAAATCACTTCAGCATTCAGCGTCGTCGTCGTCGAAAATTGATTTTTCTCTAACTCAGTGGTGCGAACTTCCAACGCATCGACGCGTCCGCGCAGGGTGGCTAACTCAGCGGCAAATTCTTCCTGAAGTTTTTTGAGGGTTGCCAGATCTTCTTTAGTTGCCAAACCCGTGGTGCCTGCAGCAATCAGTTCGTTGACGCGATCGAGGCAGGCATTGACTCCCGCCGCAAACTCGTAACGAGTCAACGCCCGATTGCCCTTAAAGGTGCCATCTGGGTAGCCAGCAATGCAACCATAGCGCTCGACCAGGGACTGCAATGCCTGAAATGCCCAATCGGTCGGCTGTACATCCGAGAGCTGAGACACGGAAGTGACCTGTCCCATCGTACCCTGATTGTCCTTCTCTCCCGAAGTGGCTGATAAACTTGCCGCTGAGAATGGAGCAATAGAGCGATTGGCGGGAAATCCGGCGAGGAGGATGGGCGTGGCAGCCGTCTTTAAATGCGTGAGTTGAGTTGGCAGGGAGAGCGTTGCCGCTCTAGAAAATTCGGAATCGGAATCTGGTTGTGCTTCAGTTGCGATCGCGGTGGTAGAACCCAACAAAGTGGTTGCCAGGACGATCGGACTGAGAAACACAGAACTCCAAAAAATATTCGTCATGGTTAAGCTATCCTCACACCGTGCATGATTTGAGAATCAGAATTTTTGTCATTAGTTTAAAAGTTGGATCTCTAATGAGAATCAGAATTATTCTCATTAGTCGGCGCATCAATTGCCTGCAAAAAGCGAGTTGACCCTGAATATTTTGCAAGCTTGACTCAAGACAATATATACAACGGGACTGCCTAACCTTGTCAAGTAAATTTTTCATTTATTTTAGACGAGATTCTCGCTGTAATCCTAAGCTGTTAAGCCTTTCCACTCACTCAAGACAAAGCATAGTGGCTTAGATAGAGGAGTTCAGTTGAGACTTTATCTCAATTGGTACCTGCCCAACTAGCGTTGAAAACCTCATTTTTGTCCTAAAAGTCCGGAAATTTGGTCGCTTCCAACCGCAGCAGCGCAGTTTCTGGGTGCAGGTACATGTTTTATACCAATTCTCTCAATTCCATTTACAGAACCTCGTAGGGGCCGTACGGCTGTATGCCCCTACGAGGTTCTGTAGTGCCATCTCTTAGAATTGGTATTAGATGCGTGGTGGATAGGGTTGCAACCTGGATCAGCCCATGTGGACTGATCCATATTTTTTTCTCTAAGGGATGACAGTTGTCAAAAGACAATCGATCAAACTTGTCGTTTGCTGTTCTTTGAGCCGAAAATTATGCAAGCTTGATTTGGCTTACTGGGATTGCAAATTGGCATCCAGGGCTTTGCCAATGCGATCGTAGGCTTCTTCAAGATGTGCCCGCGTGTAAGTATCCAGTTTGCTGTGTTGTTTTCGTATGGTCGATCGCAAGACATCGTGTAGTTGGCGTAGCTCATACCATGCCAAGGTGCGGGCATCTTCGGGGGCATCGGCCGTTTCCATTGCCAAAATCAAGTCTGGCAATGTCTGAGCATTTTGAATGGCGGCGTTGCTATTACGCAGCGCCAGATTAATCAGTGTGTTCATGTATTGACGTTGCAGTGCCCGTCGAAAACTGGAGATCTGCAAGGGCTTTTGGTCAGATTGCAAAACTTCGCGCCAGATCCCCGATTGCAAATTCTCAAAGAGTTCTGGGAGGGTGAGAGCCTCACCCGGTGCCGTTTTGAGTTCAGTGTTACGTAGGCGATTGAGTCGCTGGGAGGACAAGAGATCGCTTAGTACCAGACTTTGTAAGAACAGCACCCGTTCGTGGATAGGGTAGTCTAACTCCGAAAATCGGGGTAGCGATCCCCAGTGCAGCCAGCGAGAAGGCGCGAGTTTGTTCAGCAACTTAGGAGAAAAGTGAAAGTGGGTGTCTTCAAACACGTTCTTTTGCAGGACTGCGAGTGCCTCGCGTTGTTTCTCAACGGGGACTGGTTCAAAGGGGAGTCGGTCGGCGGCGTCACCTGCACGAAATCGATTAAAAGACTGTCCACCAATGTAGTTGACGATAAACGAAGCGTAATTGGCGTAGTAGCCAAAGACCGTGTCGAACATAATCCGGACATCGTTGTATCGCTCACCTTTGGTGGGATAGCGTTTGTCCAGCCGATCCCACAGTTGATTGGCATTGTTCATTTGCCACTGTCCGTAGGTCAACAAGTCGGCGCTCAGGTCGAAGACGTTGATCATGGGATCGATCGCACTGAAGAAGTCTTCATCGGTGCCATAGCTCAAGTCGGGTTCGGGCGCACGAGCAGCGAGTTGATTCAGTTTGGGTAGCTCTGCCTGGGGGACTAGGCTATTGCTGGGCTGGTAGCCATAAGCGATCGCCCATTCGTCATAAGGACCGACGAGCGTGGTGTAATAATCGCCTTGCTGAGTGCCTGCGGGTGCAAGATTGACGGGGGCATAGTCCATCACAGAAGCGACTAAGCCACGATCGTGGGTAATTTCAGTATTATTTAACTCCTCTGGTCGCAACATGGAACTGGCGTGAAAGTTGTGCCGAAGTCCCAAGGTATGACCTACTTCGTGGGCAATCAGGTGACGCAGAAATTGATGCACATACGCTTGTTGTTCGGCACTGCTAGGCAAAACATTCTGAAAGGTTGACAGTGCCATAGACCCGATCGCAAATTGTTGGGCGGCGGCTAAGTGATAGCAGCGATCGGATTCGATCGCCTTCGTCTCTAAAATCTTACTATCTTGAACCCTGCTGTCTTGCTGGGGTAAAGCAGTGGTTAATTGATTGGCATGGTGCCGCAAATATTGGGAAACGCCCTCTGGAGTACACAAATTGGGATTGCCAGTGAGGCGCAGCCAAAGTGGCATCATTGCCACCTGTTCGGGTTCAACCAGCGTACGATATTCTTGCTTGGTGTAGCGCGTAAAGCCCGAATCGACGAGGATATCGGCATCCAGAATTTCTCCGGTCAGTGGATTAACACGCGAAGGACCCACGGCAAACCCTGCATCTACGGCGCTAAACCAGCGAATCGTATTGTAGCGAACATCGGCCGGGTCCCAATCGGCATTGGGGGGCATTTGCTTGACCTGAATCGCATCCTGAAAGCCAATTTTGGCAAAGGCTTTGTTCCACAGCAAAATACCTTCACGCACTGCATCGCGGTATTCGACGGGAACTGTGTTTTCGATCCAGAAGACGATCGGTTTTTTGGGGGGGGATAGCTCTGCCTGAGGATTTTGCTTTTCTAGATGCCAGCGATTGATGTAGCGGACAAAGGGGTCACGATCCTCATCATCTGAAAAATTTTGGTAAGCGGTGATGAAGTAACCGACGCGATCGTCTGCCATTCGAGGGCGATAGCCGTTGTTTTCTGGCAATTCCGATAGGCTGTAGCGCACACTCAAGCTAAAGGCACGATTATCTGGCAAGCTTTCCAGATCCAGGGGTTCGGTTCCACCGTTGTAAACAAACCCAAAAACTGACTCTAATTCAATATTTTTGGGAAAGGCTTTAGGGGTGCCAAAGTAAGCTTTTTCTGCATCTACCTTATAAGACTGTTTTGCCAAACTGGAAAAAAGCGTCGTTAGTCCTGGCGAATCACTCAACAGTACAGTCTCTAGATCCACCAATAAGGTTTTGCGTTGGGGATGGATGCTCTTAATCGGCAGTGTGTAGAGTGTAGAGTCACTGAAGGAATGACTGAGTGCGCGTGGGGTGGGGTCACCCAGGCGAGTGCGGAAATAAACATTGGGGATGACAAACTGAATATTGTTCTTGATCCGCTGCAGGGTAAACAGAAAGTCGCCGATCGGCATTCCTCGATAGAGTCCAAACTCGCCCACTCCCGATTCCAGCGTCATGACGCCCAAAAAGTTACGGTTCAATTGGGTGGGTTGAATTTCTAAATACAGCTTGCCCGAATTTGCCTTGTAGTAAAGCGTAAACAGCCCATTCAGCTTCCGTGCCCCTTTCACGACTTTGTCAAAGTCTTCAAACTTAGGCGCGTCTGGGTCGGCAGCATCTGGGCTTGCCTTGGCCGTAGGGGCAGCAGCCAATTGCTGGGATTGAGAGTCACGGGACCCTGCAACTGAGGGTAAAGCGATCGGCGCGATCGTGGGGCTAGAGAGCGGTGTCATCGTCGATGCATGCGGGGACTGTGTGGCATGAACCTGCGTGGTATGAACCGTGCCGCTACCGAGCGCAATCCCTATCCCCAGCAAAAAAGCGAAGCAAAGCAGTATTTTTTTCATCCGAGTAAGAATCGAACCAAAAAGGAACTCCGTAGGAGCAATACTGCTCCCCTGATTTTTAACTAATTTAGGGCTTTTCAGCGATCGAAATTAATCAATACGCCGTAAATTGCCCAAATTGCCATTGCCCGTAGATAGTGACAGGCGCGGAAGGTGCCGCTTGCCGTGATTGCTTCCGGTGTGCGGAATTGTAGCCCATTCTCATAGATTTGACGAACAACCGCCTCGGTTAGCTGCCACGCTTCCGCCTGCAGTCCCATTTGCATCAGGAATGCGGCTAAACCAAAATTGATCCCCGTCCAGACTTCGAGAGGATGGGTGGCATTGGGGTTTTCGGGGACACCATTGGGACGGACGCCGTTGGCAGCCCCGATCGGGACGGTAGATTTTTGATTTTGGTGAGGGAGCTGCGCTACTTCGCTGGAGGATTGTGGACTTTTTTGGGGGGGGCCACTCTGTTGTTCTGCAGCTCTGGCTTGCTGCACGGAGGTAAAAGTTTGGGTTTGCAGAGCACCCGATGCTAGATATTGGTTGAATTTGACAAAGCAACTGTCGTATACCGTTTGCAATGCTGACTGGGCACAGTCGATCGGTACCACATCGGGTAGGTTCAACAAACGGGCATAGAACTGGCCGCAGAGTTGATCTGCCATCACTACATCTGAGCCACTGTCACTATCTAGACGATAGTACTGACCATTCCAGAGCTTTTCCTGGTAAATGGGACGAGATTGCTCTAACCATGACTGGTATTGCGGCATAAGGGACGCTGGAGCTTGAAGAAAATCAGGTGCTTCCTGTTCTCCCAGGGAGGTGCGGTTCACTAAGATTTGCCCGATCGCGATCGCTGCTTCCAATGCCGCGATCCACAGTCCCCCGCAGTAGGCACTGACGCCTTGCAGTTTCCAGTCGTCAAAGGTTTGGTCGGGAGCACCCGAATTTTCGGGGATGCCATCCCCATCACAGTCAAAGGTTTTGAGGTAGGCAAGGGTTTGGACGATCGCATCCCAGCACTCTGCCAGAAACACCTCATCGGTGGCGCCAGTCAGCAAATAGTTGCGATAGACCTGCAAAACAAAATCGCTAGGCAGGTCTTTCCAGAGGTTGCAGTCCTGATAGCTGGTGTAGTTAGTCTTTTCCCAAACATGCTCATTGGGGGCACCCAGGTCATGAGGGGTGGCTCCGGCAACCTTGCGAACCGCTAGGGGGCTTTCTGCCCCGATCGTGTAATAGTAGCCCACTACGCGCGGCGTATCGTCCCTGACTGGAATCGCCCTGGCGAAGGCTCGGATCACTGCTTTTTCCAATTCGGGAAATAGCATCAACAAGCCAAACGACCCGTAAAGCCGGACATCCAAACTTTCGTACCAACGGTAGTCGATACACTCCAGCACAGCAAATTGCCCCACTGGATCGCGTTCATCGGCGGCACTCCAGAGCGCACCGCCATCCGTTAGCAGGTACAGTTCGTTGAACAGCGCCATCTTGAACCAGTCGGGCAAATCCTGCCGATCGAGGATCGGTTGTTGCCAGGTGCAAATCTTTTCTCGCCAGGTGGTGTGATGTTTCAAGGCAGTGCGAGCAATCGTCCAGGCATTGTCGCCTGTACGCCCAAAAAAGTCGGTATAGCGACGAAAGTATTCTACCCCTGCGGCAAATTCAGTCACTGGCAAATCCCATGCCAGAATGAAGGGAATTTGCCGTGTCTGTC
The DNA here is from genome assembly GCA_019359045.1 of Scytolyngbya sp. HA4215-MV1. Classification (GTDB taxonomy): domain Bacteria; phylum Cyanobacteriota; class Cyanobacteriia; order Leptolyngbyales; family Leptolyngbyaceae; genus Scytolyngbya. The sequence goes on along the minus strand of JAHHIA010000009.1, from coordinate 207,678 downwards.
CTGGTTTCAAAGTAAAACGCACCGAGATCGCACCGCCGATCTGTTCGTCTATTGCTGCCGGAGTTTCATCATCCACATTCGCGATCGAGCCATCCTGAGCAAATTGGCTCCACAAGTCTGCGCCATCTCCCGCGGGGTTCCAGCGCGTGTGGTAGAACACTTCCGCCAGATGGGGATTGAGTGGCGTCGCGATCGTCCATTGCCCATCCCCCTCAGCCGGACGACCCTCTGCCGACTGCGCTCCCATCTGCTTACCCAACATAATCCCTAACCGCTGCTCATCCCCGGTCAAGCGATTAAAGTTGCCCTGGCTTTTCCCCCACTTTGCCTGGTATGCGTAAACGGGACTCCCATCATCGCGCACTTTCACATCGGGCGACTTAAGCGCGTTGGTAAACCAGCCCGCCAGATTTTGCCAGGTCAACAAAATGCTGAGAGTGAGGGGGCGATCGGTCGGGTTATAGGCAGTCCAGAGAAAAACTGCCACTGGATAACTCGATTCTTGATAGCTGTGTGCCCAGATGGGCGAGAACTGTTCGCAAGTTAACTGGGCTTGCAAAACATTCTCGTAAGTAAACCAACTGCGGGGATAGAGCGCGTGATAAGTCCCCGTAGTGATTTTGGATTTTGGATTTTGGATTTTGGACTCTACTTCTTCCTCTCCGCTGTCCTCCCCATCTCTTTCCTCTCCCTGCGTCTCCGTGCCGCTGTGTTCCCGCGTCCCCGCGTCTCTGCCAACACTCACGGGATACCACTGCCAGGTGCTCAAGCTGCCATCTTCCGGTAGTTGCGTACAGAGGGCGTAGGCTTGATTGCGATCGCCCCCTTGTTCAAACACACTGAACTGGCAAGCAGGCAGCGTCTTAAAACAATGTTCTCCGCCATCTAGATGCCAGAGGTTAAACTCCCCACGAGGAGATCGTCCAATACAGCCTGCTCCAAAACCACCTAAGGGCATCCCATGCCAGGGACCATCATCCAGATTGCTGGAATAACGAACGGTGTAGGGTGTTTCCCAGCCCAAACCGAATGGACGGCTCCAGGCACAAGCCGGAATTTCAATAGAAAGGCGTTGACTTTGCATTCCCCAATTGTAAGTAGTAGTCCTCTCATTGGCAGACTACCAGGAACGGCGCACGATCGCAGTAGTCAAAAGGGTTACAGACCCATAAAAAAGCAAGGTGAAAGTTCACCTTGCAGCGGTTTGAGAAAATCTTTGCCGACAACCCTGATCTCCTAGGAGATTCAGAGGCAAAAATCACACCAATGAAAGCTTAAAAAAAACTAAAGAATTGTTCTTTTCACTCAAGAGAGTGGTGTTACGAAATCAAGCAATGTTTAGCGTTAGTGGGCTGTTAAAACTAAGGCAGTAATGGAACGATTCAGCACCTGAGTTTGATGACGATTACGAGCCAAGTCGGAATCTAAATTTGGCATTTCTTCCCAGCAGTGAGGACAGAACCAATAAACCCCACTATGACGGGCATGTCTTAATAATTGTTCGGAGCAGCAAGGACACTCGTTCATAATGTTTTTTAACCCAATCTGAATGCAACAAACAGGTCGAAACTTAATAAAATTTAAAACGTTTCTAAGACTTTCTTAATTTCAAGAATAGAACAAATCGGGGATCAATTCAATAGGGTGGAGATCGCAGGAATCGGCAGACCTACTGAAAGCAAATGGACTTTCGAGTGCCAACTTTAACTAGTTAAAACCCCAATCGCTTGCAAGCACTTCATCTCCTGCTTTGAAATCACTAGAAGGGTCACACCAAAAGGTTTTTTTGAATTTTTGTTGCAATTAGGAGTCATTCCTTAGAGACTTTTAAGGGGAATTTTGACTCTTCCTAAAGGCAGAACTTCCCTTCATTCTAAAGACAGAAATTCATAAGTGATTGATTATTTGCAATCGCAGAGGAGGTAACCGATTTATGTAAAAAAATAATTTGCTGAAGTCGAGCTGAAGGACACTAGATATTGGGCTTGAGAGTGCTTTCACTTCAATCCCTGTTCCTCAATTGCTCTGCCAACGAGTAACGAGAGGTAATAGTCTAAAATCCCAACTGAAGTCGTTCAGTTATCCCAAAATAGTCATCGAAATGACTGATCAATTCTGCTCTGAAACGTTAAAAAGTCCGACTTGGACAGCCTTTTCGATCGCTTGCTTGGCTTGGCTTGGCAGGTCTTAAATCAGATAGGGTTATGATAGGAAAATTTAATATTGAAAGAAAGTAGTAAGCTGGTTTGAGCGAGGGATAGAAGCGTATCGTCAGACACATTTTTACTCCCCTACACCAGCCTTGAAGCGGGTGGTTGGTCGTTGTGGGAGGCACAGCACATCCCCTAAACTGACTCTGGGAATCGAGAAGTTTGGTCAACCAAAATTTTAATTTATGAGTTCTGTTTTTATAGATGCAAATAATTGGGGTGTCTTAATAGGTCGCTTGACCCTCTCGCTTTGTGCGGGGGGCGTAATTGGCTGGAATCGCCAATTGCATAACAAAGCAGCCGGATTGCGAACTTATATGCTGGTCAGTTTAGGGTCTGCCCTGTTTGTGCTGGTGCCATTACAAATTGAACCGCGATCGAGTGAAGCCCTCAGCCGCGCGATTCAGGGCATTGCAACAGGCGTTGGTTTTCTGGGCGCTGGTGAAATTCTGCATCGATCGCGACAAGAAACCAGTCAACCCAGGGTGGTAGGCCTCACGTCAGCCGCTGCGGTTTGGGTCGCAGCTGCCCTCGGTATTGCAGCAGGATGCGGACTCTGGCAGTTGAGTCTGGTCGGGGCTTTCTTCACCCTATTAGTGCTGAGTCTGGTCAAGCGCCTAGAAAAAACTGGGCTATTTAATGAAAGTGAGAATATGTAAAAGCAGGCGATCACTGAAACCTCCAGAGAAGCGTCACTTCTCTGGAGGCTCAGTTGCTTCACTGTGATCAGGATGGTTAAGACACCTGAGCCAGTTCTTTCTTGACGGCTTTTTCTTCTAGTAGCTGCGAATAGAGGTTGCTCAGTTGAGAAGCCACCCCGTTCCAACTAAATTGGGTCTCAACGCGCTGTCTGGCAGTTTGTCCCAACTGGTCGCGCCATGGCTCATTGAGCAAGACGCGATCGATCGCCAAGGCAAACGCAGCATCGTCTTTTGGCGGTACCAGCAAGCCTGTCTGCTCATGTAAGACGGTAAACTGTAGTCCGCCTACATCGCTAGCTATCACGGGGGTCTGACATGCCATTGCTTCAATGGCGACGAGACCAAAGGGTTCGTAATGGCTGGGCACCACACAAACATCTGCCGCAGCATAATAAATTGGCAGATCCTGATCCCCTAACCGACCGGGAAATCGGGTGATGTCTTGCAAATCGAGTTCCTGAACGATCTCTTCAATGCGTTCTCGTTCCAAGCCATCGCTCTGACCAGGACGGCTACCACCACCGATGATCAAGAGCATATTAGCTTGATCCTGCAAGGCAGATTGACCAAAGGCACGGACCGCCGTTTCAATGCCTTTGCGGGGGTCAAAACGCCCCACATAGAGCACAACTTTGGTGTCTGGGGCAATGCCTAGGATTTGGCGCGCTTCTGAACGATCGATCGACCCAAAGCGGCGAATATCCGTACCACAGGGAATAACATCGATCTGACCCTGAGATGAGACCAGCGATCGCATATGCTCTTTTTCTTGGGGACTTGTTGCCACAATTCGGTCAGCTGTTTCTAGAACGTTCTTCTCCACTGCCAATCGCGTCCGGGCAATCATCGGAATCGTCGGAACCGATTTGTACTTCACGGCTCCTAACGAGTGATAAGTATGCACTTGCTTAAGTCGCGGTTGTCGTTTTTTCAGTTCCATACCTACCCAAGACGAAATCCAATAATTCGTATGAACTAAAGGATATTGGTAGTTAAGTTGCTGTTGAAAATTCAGCAATGCTTGGACAAATTCCGGTGCGTAATCAAAAATTTCATCTCGTGGCACAAACTCTTGTGGACCTGCGGTTAAGCGGATTGTCCGACAATTTGAACTGTGTTCCACGATCGCAGGTTGTTCAGCGTTTGCCCGTCGAGTAAACATATCAACTTGCCATCCCTGACAAGCCAATGCTTCACCCACATTGCGCACGTAAACATTTTGTCCACCCGCTTCTTCTTTACCAATTTCAACAGCAGGATCACCATGAACCGAAATCAGCGCAATGCGTTTTTGACCTAAAGAGAACATAGTTTTGCCCGTCCCAGAATTCAACAACAGTGAAAGCGAATCAGGAGAATAGAAAGAACTTCTGTTCCGCTGTCTCGGTCGATTTTCAGGATATAAAGCCAAGCCGAAATTTACATCATTCGCAAGAATGAATGTACACAAATTGAGAACACACGTTAAGCTTTAGGCTCGACAGAAACCTGCTGAAATCAGCAGTTTCCACGATCGTAACTACTTCAAAATGACATCAAAGGTAAACTCTAGATAGACATCTCGATCACATAACTCTGCGCCCTCGACGCAATTGCGGAAGACAAACCGAGTAAGACAAACGCACTCAACACCACTTATGCGGTCTATCCTTCAGGAATCGCCAAACTGCCAGCAACACAAACAAGAAAAACCACAAATACAAGAATTTGAGTTGCTTTCAGTTTTCGACTAAATGTGATTATTCAAGATTATACTACAGAATGTAGATTTTATGTAGATTGTTTAAATTTGCTGACGTAAATAGAGGCTAGAGATAGCAATTCCGAATGTTTTTTGACGTTAAGAAACTGGATGCAAACATTACTGACAATATGTTTGTTCGGGATTCTCAAGCGAATCGGAATTAAGCAAAATAGTTGACAAAAAATAGGGTGTTTTAAGTGCCGATTGAGTCCTCTCTGTAATAGATAAGGATGACGGAGTCTCGACAGAACCTGTCTTTTCAGAGGAGAGATCGCTCCCACAGAAGTGGGCAAAAATTGAGTGGTGAAAGTAGCCAATTTTGATTGCAACGTGATCGCAATCCGCCGGTGAAGTTACGTCTTTTTATCTCTATCGTTTTCTTGACTTCCTCGACTGAGAACGACGAAATCAATCAATTGTCTGCATTCGTAGCCTCACTAAAACAGCACGGGCTGAGCAACAATCGCCCATACAGACTCATTTTCACCGACGCAGCTCGGTTATTGTATCTCTCTATCGCCGCATTTCGATCTCAGCCAAAATCACAGCCAAAAGAATGGCCCGATCAGTAGCGTTTCAAAAATACCAACAATATGTCTAGAACATAACCGGCTCGATCAACCTCAGAATCAACTTCGATAGAGCTGTTAGGCAAGCTTAAAACATTAGCATCAAAACTGGGCATAGGGGCTTTGCCCCTAGCGAGGGGTGTACCCCCTGCATCCCTATAGCCAACCCTCCGGTCTCTTCAAGAGATCGGAGGGCTGAATTCTGCTCCAGAATTACGATCACAGGTTTACGGTGAGTAAGTTCAGCGGAGGCTTGTTGACGAAAGCACTTCCACCGAATCAGGCGCGATCGGGTAACAGCGGAGTGCGAGTGCGCAAATTGTAGCGATCGCCATGACACAGAATATGCACTCGCAAGTTGTAGACGCTTAAGGGATCGGTTGCGCCAACCACAGGCTGGTTGGTATAGGACAGATCTGCCGGATCAACAATGGTCACTGAGCCTTTGCCGATTACTTCCAGCAGTCCATCGCCCTCAAATAAAGCGCAGGTGTCTTCATCAATGCCAATGCCTAGGCGATCGGGATAAGCGGAGATCGCGCTCATCAGTCGAGCCATGCGGTTGCGGTTATGAAAATGCTGATCCACAATCACTTCCGGAATAATGCCCAGACCGATCGTCATATCCACTAGAGAACGATTGGGGCATTCGCCACTACTGCCGCCCGCAATCATGTGATGCCCCATTACAGCTGCCCCGGCGCTGGTGCCTGCCAAAGTCACCTCGCCTCGTTGTGCCCGCCGCCGTACAGTTTCCATCAGTGGGGTATCGGCAAGCAAGCCACACAGCCGTAGCTGGTCGCCGCCAGTCAGAAAAACGCCTGTGCAGTCGGTGACATATTTTTGGAACAGCGGATCTTCGCACTGTTCGCGATCGCTAATATCAAGAACCTCAATTTCCTTCGCCCCCATTTCCGTAAAAATGGTATGGTAGCGCTCACCAATGATGGCAGGTTCTCGCGAGGCAGAGGGAATGATGGCAATTCGAGCATCGGTCGAACCAGCCCGCCAGTAGAAATCCCATAAAATCTCTCGTCCGTGAACTTTATCCTCTGCGCCACCAATCACCATGATTGCAGTTTTAATCGAACGAGGCATTGTTTGTTCAAGGTATTGAGAATCAATTTGCAAAAACTCGCTGCTGCGGTTGGTCAAACCAGCCAGCGATCGCAGCTTGCTCAGAAGATAGGGTTCTGATTTATCTAGGTTTCTACTCAATGGTCTGTGTTCTCCGATTCAGAGTTGGGATGCTTCAAGGACAGTCTATCCGCGTATACCAATCTCATTGTTCAGTCATACTGTAGGATCTGGTATCTACCAGGACATTTTTCTCACTGACCTGAGTCTAGATCAGTGATGGAGAATACACTCCGAAAGTGTGACTGTTTTACACGATGTTCAAATCATTTAAACATAATTAAGGCAACTATAGAATCCGATCGGTACAGTTCCTCATCAGATTGCCCGACTTCTCCGTGATACCAACGGGTGATGCCGCAGTAACCGTCACTTCGCCTCCCCCCTTTTGCTCCTCTACCCCTCCCTCCTTCTCGTGCGTTTCGATATCATCACCCTCTTCCCCGATTTCTTCACCTCTCCCTTATGCTCAGGGTTATTGGGCAAAGCCTTAGATAAAGGGATTGCCGCAGTCCACTTGACCAATCCGCGCGACTTTACTACGGACAAGCATCACCGGGTTGATGACGAGCCGTATGGCGGTGGCGTGGGGATGCTGATGAAGCCAGAGCCGATTTTTGCTGCGGTAGAATCATTGCCTGTGTTATCTCGTCGATCGGTGGTTCTGACCACGCCTCAGGGGGAGCCGTTGAATCAGGCACTGCTGAAGGACTTGGCGATCGCTCATGACCAACTTGTGATTATTTGTGGACATTACGAAGGTGTGGACGATCGAGTACTCAATTTAGTGACGCGAGAAATTTCACTGGGTGATTTTGTGCTCACTTGTGGCGAAATTCCCGCTTTGGCGTTGCTGAATGGAGTGGTCCGGTTGTTGCCGGGAACAGTTGGCAAAGAGGCATCCTTAAAGGCAGAAAGCTTTGAGGAAGGGTTGTTGGACTACCCCCAGTACACTCGTCCTCCTATTTTTCGGGAATGGTCGGTGCCAGAGGTGTTGTTATCGGGTAACCATGCTGCGATCGCCGATTGGCGACAAGAACAGCAAATCCAACGGACGCGCGATCGTCGTCCCGATTTGTATCAAGCCTGGCTGCACAGCAAAAATAGCCCAAAACCTGTACCAGACTAGCTCCCTCTTGAGGATAACTCACTACTCGGATACAGCACCTCAGCAACCAGAATGATCGGGTCTCTGTTTCATTTGGAAAGCATTCTGGCACACTAGAGATAGAGGGTAAATTCTGAATGATGAATCGCAGGGTGTTTCAACTCTACCCACTGCCCTTTTGAAACACCGGAATTGAAATAATGGGTCTTGGGGCTGTTTGAAATTGAGCCACTACCCGGATATGACAAGATAATGCACACACGACCACTCAAACTTTTTTTAACCGCTGCCGTACCACTTTTGCTCTTCAGCTTGGTAGAAGTGACCCCTCGCGCCAGTTCTCTTGCCTCTAGCTTCAATCTGGGCAAGGTCGTTCTCGCAAAAAGCAGTGGGGGACGCAGTCAGGGTGGTTCCTTTAGAACCAAGCCCAGGTCTCCCGGTCAGCCTAGTTCTCCCAATCGCTCCCAGTCCGATTCACCGACTCAACAACCACCTCAAAAAAAGCGGACAAACTCTTCTCAGTTCAATAACAACCGTCCTTACAACGATCCTTACTACAATCGTCCTTACAACGATCCTTACTACAATCGGCCTGGGGGTGGAACGGTCGTGATCCCAGTGCCGGGTACAGGTACAGTGCCCAATCGGGCCAATAGCGGTGTTGCCAATCAATCAGCTGCCCAACCCAATTGGTTGCTTTGGTCATTATTGCTGGGGATTCCCACAGCGATCGTCCTCTTTATTGCCTTCCGCAAACTACGGGGAGCTGCCGCTCCCGAAAACGTACTGGAAAACGACACGGTGACAGTCAGTAAAGTGCAAGTTGCACTGCTGGCACAAGCCCGTCAAATTCAATCTGAGCTTTCAAACTTGATTGAAAACTACGATCCCAACACGCCAGAAGGGTTACTGCAACAGCTTCAGGAAAGTGCGCTGGCGCTGCTGCGAACCCCTGAAAACTGGACACATGTCTTGGCAAGTTCTCAGGTGGTTAAGGATCGCGAGTCGGCAGAGGAATTGTTCAATCAATTGGCGATCGAAGAACGCAGCAAGTTCAGCGTTGAATCGCTGGTGCGCGTGGGAGGAAAAATTAGCCGTCAGCAGGTGCAACTCGACCCTGATGAAGCGCCCGCATCCTATATTGTAGTGACGCTGTTGGTGGGCACTGCCCATGACCAACCACTGTTCGACTCGATCCGAACCACCGAAGACCTTCAGGCGGCACTGGAAAAAATTGCGGCATTGCCAGCAGACTATTTAATGGTATTCGCGTTGCTGTGGAGTCCTCAAGAAGCGACCGACAGCCTGACCTATGACGAGTTGCTGACGGAATATTCTGACATGGTGCAGCTTTAACCCCTCGACTCCCGCCTCCTGACTCCTACCTCCACCCTATAATCTAAAAGCGAAAGCAAATAGGCAAAGAGGGAATGACTGCAATTCGGATTGGCAATGGGTATGACATTCATCGGCTGGTGCCCGATCGCCCCCTGATTTTGGGTGGGGTCAAGATTGCCCATAAACTGGGTTTATTGGGACATAGTGATGCCGATGTCCTAACTCACGCGATTATGGATGCAATGCTAGGCGCACTCAGCCTGGGAGATATTGGGCATTATTTTCCTCCGACTGATCCCAAATGGGCAGGGGCAGATAGTTTGGTGCTGTTGGCGCAGGTGCATGAGTTAGTCCAGGCGCAGGGTTGGCAGATTGGTAACATCGATTCGGTGGTGGTGGCAGAACGCCCCAAGCTAAAGCCTCACATCAAGGCAATGCGCGATCGGCTGGCAACGGTGCTGAATCTGCAACCTGACCAGGTGGGTATTAAAGCAACTACCAACGAAAAATTGGATGCCACGGGGCGAGAAGAGGGCATCTGTGCCTATGCAGTTGTTTTGCTACAACTCAGCGTTTGAGCCACAATCATGGGGCAAAGCCTGTTTGTTAGTCAAAATGCTGCGTCGTTCCCAATCGTTCATTCATTTCGTCAATTTCTGCCCACATCGTTGGGCGTGGATTCGGTTCGGTTGGGCGATCGCGATCGTCCTCGTTTTGTCAACGCTTCAGGGGCTGCCAGTCCAGTCCACCCCTGCTTCTCAGTTCGTGGTTTCCAGCTCCTTGGTCGAGATCCAGACCTTTAATGTAGCGCTGAGTCATCAATACCCAGACATCTCACTGTTTACCTACAGCGGATTGGTGAAACAAAACGGCATGACCGCCGCGATCGAGCCGGATCTGGCAGAATCCTGGCAGATTGCATCCACGGGTAGGCGCGTGGTCTTTACATTAAGGCGAGGGCTGAAGTGGTCGGATGGGCAGCCGTTGACGGCAGAAGATGTGGTGTTTACCTATCGAGATATTTATTTCAATCCCAAAATCCCGACGGATGTTAGAGATGGGTTTCGGATCGGCGATCGTGGTGCCTTGCCGACCGTGCGCCAGCTCGATAACCTGCGGGTAGAGTTTACCTTGCCGGAGTCCTTTGCCCCCTTTCTCCGCAGTACCAATGTGGCGATTTTACCTGCCCATGCCTTGCGAAAGTCCGTGGTAACAGTTGATCGATCGGGTACGCCCAAATTTCTCTCGACCTGGGACACCCATACCCCTCCCAACCAGGTGATTGTGAATGGACCTTATCAAATCGATCGCTATGATTTGAATCGACAGGTCGTATTTCGGCGCAACCCTTACTATTGGCGCAAGGATGCAGCCGGAAAGCCACTGCCCTATCTCGATCGCATCCTCTGGCGATTGTTGCCTAACGTCGAAGAGCAGGTGGCGCAGTTCCGGGCAGGTCAGTTGGATATGCTGTCGTTCACTCCTGATCATGCCGCGTTGCTTAAGCCTTTGCAGCCGACCGATAAATTTACGATTCAGAATGGGGGGGTGCAATCGGGTAGCACTTTCCTCACCTTCAATCTGAACCGGGCATTGGGCACAGACAATGCGCCTTTGGTCGATCCGATCAAGTCGGGTTGGTTCAATACCTTGGCGTTTCGGCAAGCCGTTGCCCATGCGATCGATCGTCCTGCTCTCGTGCGCGAGGTGTTTCAGGGCATGGCGCAGCCGCAAAACTCGCCCGTGTCGGTTTACAGTCCCTACTACCGATCGCCAGAACAGGGATTGCCAACCTACGACTATGCCCCCGATCGTGCCAAAACTTTGCTCCAGCAGGCAGGATTTGGCTACAGTCCCCAAGGGCAATTACTGGATGCAGCGGGCAACCGAGTGCAATTTACTTTGCTGACCAATGCCAGCAGCGATGCAAGAGTACAGATGGCAACTCACATTGCCCAGGATTTGCAGAAGATTGGCATCCAGGTCAAGGTGGAAGCCTTGGCGTTTAATGAGTTGGTCGATCGCGTGCTCAATCGTCGCGACTGGGAGTGTCAACTGATGGGGTTAACGGGAAGCCCCGAACCTAACGATGACAGTACAGTTTGGCGAATTCAAGGGTTTCTGCATGTCTTTAATCTGGCGGCGCAACCGGGAGAAGCACCGCTGCGCCACTGGCAAGCGACGAATTGGGAACGGAAAATCGATCGTCTGATGCTCCAGGGAGCAAAGGAACTGGATGAAACGAAACGCCAAGCCATCTATCACGCATTTCAAGCGCTGGTGCAAGAGCAGGTGCCTGTGATTTACCTGGTGCAACCGGATGCGCTGGTGGCAGTACACGATCGGGTGACAGGCGTTCGCTTTTCGGGATTAGACCTACGAGGAGCGCTTTGGAATCTGGACGAACTCAATGTCAAAGCCATGCCTTAACGCCAGGATGTGAGCCAAGGGAAAACTGCTCCCGATCGACATCGCCCGCCATCTGAGTTGCTTTCTCTGGTGCCTCACCACAGTGGGTAACTGGGGGAGACGTAAAAAAATCCGAGGAGGGATGAGGGTCAGAAAAGATGATCGGCTCGACCCACAGTTTGATGCCTTCCATGCGGACTACCCGCACGAGGCGATTGGGGGGCAGAACGATCGGTTGTTCGCAGCGGGCAAGCCACCAGGAACCCTGGCAGCGCACCTGTCCATCGCGGTGGGGCTGGATCGTAGCGGTGACGATCGCTTCGTGGTCAACGGGCAAAAAGTTAAGGTCTAGCATCAAGGGGATCTCCGAACTCCATGGTTCCATCAAATGCGGCAGTCGATGCTGTTCGGAGCGGTGGACTGCCTGACTTGTGGCTGACTTGCCCATGACTTTCTGCTGAGAAGCCCGTTATGATATGAACAAATTTTCTGTTCAGTCAATTTCCTGGCTCTCGTCATGTCCCGATCGCTCAAGGTTGCCTCTACTCAGGTTGAGCGAGTCAAACTCGCTTACCAGCGGAGTGGCTTGCCCAGCCAGCAGGCGTTGGCGACAGAGTTGGGCAAGTCAACCGATACGATTCGCAAGTTTCTCAATGGCAGAGCCATCGATCGGCTGAATTTCATTGAGATTTGTGAGTTTTTGGGACTGGAGTGGCAGTCGATCGCGGAGTCGGGGCGGGACGGCGAGACCTCAAAGGCATCAGGGATGAGGGTAATTGCGCCGATACCGCCCGATCCTAACTTTGTGGGCAGAGCAGGGGCGATCGCCGATCTGGATGGATTGGTGGAGCAAGGAGCAAAGGCGATCGTCATCCAGGCGCGGGGTGGAGTGGGCAAAACCACATTGGCGCGCAAGTATCTGCATCAGCGGTTTGCGACGTTTCTGGAGTTTCCCATTGCCAAGGAAACCAAGGATATTGCCTCGATCGAGGGCTTGCTGGAAGAAAAGCTGCGCCAACTGGGAGAGGAACCGGGGCGGGAGTTTTTGGTGTCCCTCGATCGGCTGAAGCGCAAATTGCAAGCCGAGGCGATCGGTATTCTGATCGACAACCTGGAGCCTGCCTTGGACTCCGCAGGGCGTTTCATTGAGCCGCATCGCCGCTATGTGGAGCTATTGCGAGTCCTGGCAGATCCGATGGTGCGATCGGTGACGCTGATTACCAGTCGCGAACACTTGCGCGAGTCCAGCGTGACGGTGCAACACTATGCCTTGAGAAGCTTGGACATCACTGCCTGGGAGCAGTTTTTCCAGAATCGCAACCTGGCAACCCCAATGGCGGCGCTGAGGGCGTTACACCATGCCTATGGCGGCAATGCCAAAGCGATGGACATCATCAGTGGCGCGATTTTGGAAGATTTTTCGGGCAATGTGGAGGCGTATTGGCAGGCAAATCAGGATGATTTGCTGATTGAACGCGATTTGGAAGATCTGGTGACACAGCAGTTCGATCGGCTACGGCAGCTTGACCCTGATGCTTACAATTTGCTTTGCCGCATGGGCTGTTATCGCTATCAGGATGTGCCAACGGTGCCGATTGAAGGATTGTTTTGCTTGCTCTGGGATGTGCCCGAAAATCGCCATCGCCGTGTGATTAAGTCGTTACAGGATCGATCGTTGGTCGATTTTTCAGATGGAGAATTCTGGTTGCATCCGGTGATAAGAGAGGAAGCCATAACACAATTAAAAGCTGATTCGCATTGGGAGACAGCAAATTATCAAACGGCAGATTTTTGGACAAATAGTATCCACACTGTTGCAACACTAGAAGATGCTTTAAGAGCTTTTGAAGCTTTTCATCATTACATTGTGATCGATGATTTTAAGAGTGCAGGTAAAGTAATTGTTGGTCGGCGAGATAATGAGTGGGAAAGGGGAGAGCACTTAGGACGTTCACTCTACAGGTTGAGCTTATTACAAACAACTATTTCTGCTATAAATCGAGTAATTAATAATTTAGATGATGGAATTCTTTTAGGAAAATTATATTATTTATTAAGTGGTGTTTACCGATTAACGGGTAATGCCAAAGAAGCCATAATATGTTGTGGAAAAATCCAGGAAATAGCATTCAAAAATAATAACAAATGGCTTCAAATGGTCGCTTTGCAGAATCTTGGTCTTGTTAAAATAGCCTTGTTAGAATTGGAAGAAGCGACAAAAATTTTTGAAGAAACTCTTGTCATGGCGGAACAAGAAGGCTCACAGAGCTATGTTGTAACTTATTATTTCTGTCTTGCTTTTCTAAATTCATGTTTTGCTGAAGAAAAGTCAAAAGATAAAGCTCTCTATTTTGCTAAAAATACGTTTGATTCTCTTGTGACAAGAACTGATTTATCTCCCTGGAGAAAGGGATATGGATTTATTTTTTTGGGGTTAACTTTTAAGAATTTAGAAAATATTGAAGAGTCATTTAGAATGTTCCAAACAGCCATTTCCTTCGCTACTAAAAGTCATTACGCTCAGATTAAAGCTGAAGCACTAAGTGGAATGTCAGAGCTTTATCGAATGAGAGAAGATTTTGAAGTAGCTTTATTACATCATTCAAAAGCTATAGAGATTTTAGAAAAAATAGGAGCTAAATATAATTTAGCTGAAGCATTTTATCAGCGTGGGTTGACTTATCAAGCGATCAATAAAATTGAGAAAAGTAACGAAAATTTTCAAGAGGCGATTCGGTTGTTTAGTGAGATGGGTGCACCGAAGCAGGTGGAGCGGGTGAGGAAATCGATGGAGAGTGAAAACTGAAAGGGAATCATCCATACGAAATGATTGAGCCTTTACTGAATACTTAGCTCAGTTAGTAAAACTAAATGCAGGAATAAAAGGTGAAGCTCATTAAAAAGCAAATTGTGACTGATGAATCCATGCATCCTGTTGCTGTTTTGATTGACTATCAAGATTGGCAGGCGATCGAAAAAATTCTGGAAACCCACCAACAGCAAGACATCGCACCAGCATTGGCTGAATATGCTGGAGTCATTCAGCTAACGGGTGATCCCCTTGATTTTCAGCAGCAAATGAGAGATGAGTGGACATGAATCACCCTCTAATCGTGCTTGATACCAAATATTGCGCTGTATTAAGTAGCTGGGTGCAATAAAATACCACACTTGCGTAGGTTGGGTTGAGGTACGAAACCCAACGCCCGCATGGGTTACGCTAACGCTAACCCATCCTACATTTAAATCAACCTACCTACTTACTTGGGCGGACGTTTAGAGGGTGTACCAGGTTCAAAACCGGTTGAGGATGGCGATCGAGTATGATCAATAAAATTTAGATGTTCAGAGATTCAGTTGAGATACCAAAAACGATGCCCCCATGGGTTATCCTAACGCTAGCTCATCCTACAAATAACTTATAAAACATTGAAATGACACCATGACACAGGCACTGGAACAACGTACCTATACTCATGAAGAATATTTAGAATTTGAAATTAATTCAGAAGATCGTCATGAATATTTGAACGGAGAAATTCGGTTGATGCCTGGAGGAACACCCGATCACAATGACATCACAAGTAACCTTTTAGTGATTCTAAAATTACTTTTGAAAAGCAAACCCTACCGAATATTCATCACCGATCAACGGCTTTGGATACCTGAGCGCAATCTCTATACCTATCCCGATATTATGGTGATCGAAAAGCCCTTACAACTTCAAACAGGGCGCATCGATACTGTGTTAAACCCCTGCTTTATTGCAGAAGTGCTCTCTAAATCAACCCAAGATTATGACCACGGTGAAAAATTTTCCGCCTATCGCACCATTGATAGCTTTCACGAATATTTACTCATTGATCAGTACCGAATTCATATCGAACATTATGTCAAAACTGCTGCAAATCAGTGGTTGTTGTCTGAATATGATGATCCCAATTTCGTATTATCTTTAAGCACTTTTGAAGCGCAGATTAAACTGCTTGATCTCTACGAAGATGTTGAGATAAATGGTTGAGATAAATGCTGGATAAAATAGCGACAAGAATCGCTAGTCAAGTCTATCAAGTTCAATTGTTATCAAGAAAATTGATTGAATGCTTCCTTTTCCTGTTGTGCTTCGTCGTAGGTGGCTTGTATTTTTGGGTTTGATCCTCACGATCGCCCTGTCTGCCTGCAACTTCCACCAGTTCAGAACCGAAGCAGCGCAAGGATCGCAATTCGTCATTAGCACCCTGGGCAACCCCAAAACCTTCAACTTCGCCTTCAATCAAGAATTTCCCAACGTTTTCATCTTCACCCACGAAGGGTTAGTGAATCAAAATGGGGTCACTGCCGAACTGGAGCCGGAATTGGCAGAGTCCTGGCAATTTTCTGAAAACAAAAAGCACGTTATCTTCACTCTGCGTCCGGGTTTGAAATGGTCAGATGGGCAACCGTTGACTGCCGCAGATGTGGTGTTCACCTTTCAGGATATTTATCTCAACGCTGCTATCCCTACCGATATCCAGGATGGTCTCAAGATTGGAGTGAGCAGAGCATTGCCCACCGTCAAAGCACTGGACGATCGCCGCATCGAGTTCACTTTACCCGAACCCTTCTCGCCCTTTCTCAGTTCCCTGTCAGATGCCGCAATTTTGCCCGCCCACAGTTTGCAAGAATCGGTACAAACCAAAGATGAGAAGGGCAACCTCAAGTTTCTTTCCACCTGGGGCACCGATACCGATCCGCAAAAAATTGTAGTCGCGGGACCTTACACGATCGCCCAATATGTCCCCAGCCAGCGGGTCATTTTTCGTCGTAACCCCCACTACTGGCGTAAAGATAGTCAAGGTAAATCGCTGCCCTATTTCGATCGCATTGTCTGGCAAATTGTCGAAAGCACCGATACCCAACTGCTCAAATTTCGCTCAGGCGACATGGATGGACTCGATCGCCTCTCGCCAAACGACTTTTCCCTACTCAAACGAGGCGAAAAGTTGGGCAAGTACACCATCTACGAAGGTGGACCTCGATCGGGCACCAACTTTATCTCCTTTAACCTGAATCGAGCACGCAATTCCCAGGGAAAACCTTTGGTCGATCCGATAAAATCGCGCTGGTTCAACAACAAAGCTTTTCGGCAGGCCGTTGCTTATGCCATCGATCGCCCTAAACTACTCAACAACGTTTTCCAAGGCATTGGTGCATTGCAAGACTCGCCTGTATCCGTACAAAGCTCCTTTTACCTGTCGCCTGCCGAAGGACTAAAAGTTTATGACCACAACCTGGAAAAAGCCAAAAACTTGCTGCGATCAGCGGGCTTTCAATACAACCGCCAGGGACAACTTCTTGATGCCTTAGACAACCGTGTCCAGTTTACCTTGATCACCAACTCGGAAAATAAAACCCGTGTTGCCATGGCAGCCCAGATCAAACAAGACTTGCAAAAGTTAGGGATACAGGTCGATTTCAACCCGATTAGCTTCAACACCCTGACCGAAAAACTCTCCAGTACTCGCGATTGGGAGTGTTATTTACTCGGCTTTACTGGCGGCGTGGAACCGAATGATGGGGCAAACATTTGGACTAGCAAAGGTGGATTGCACTCGTTTAATCAGGGTCCCCAACCGGGTGAACCCCCCATTCAAGGCTGGCAGGTTTCCGAGTGGGAGCAGGAAATCGATCGCCTTTTCATCGCAGCAGCCCGCGAGTTCGATCCTGCCAAGCGCAAAGCCCTCTATGCCCAATATCAACAAATTGTGCAGGAAGAATTGCCCTCGATTCACCTGATCACCACCACAGCGCTGGCAGTCGTCCGCGATCGCATTCAGAATGTGAAATTCTCTGGGGTCGATCGGCGTGGCATTGTGTGGAATTTGTATGAGTTGAGGGAGGAATGAGGAGTAGGAGTCAGGAGTCAAGAGCAGGAATCGGGAGTTGGGAAATTTTAGGATCTACCTTCTAGCGCCTGCATTCTTGCCGTATCTGCTGTACGATAACGGTTTAGATTCAGGACGTAGGCTTTGCAGAGATGTGATAGCGATTTCAATGGACAACCTGGCAGATGAATGGCTGGAATTCCCATGGGGTGAGGTTGCCAAAATCCCAAATCCAAACTCCAAAATGGTCTAACCATCGACGAATGCGTCTGTATTATTTTATAGCGAGGCTATTCGGTGCCAAGAGTGGTTGCGATCGTCAACGGTAAAGGGGGAGTCGGAAAAACTACCACCGCCATCAATCTGGCAGCCACCCTTGCCGAAAAACAGCGCGTGCTACTGGTTGATGCCGATCCGCAAGCTTCCTCGACCTGGTGGGTCGATCGCAGCCAAAACCGGATGGGGTTCGATCTGGCACAAGAAACCCAAGCAGAATTGTTACGTGGCTTACAGAGCGTTGAGGGGTATGATCTAGTAGTGGTGGATACGCCACCTGCCCTGCGTTCCGAAGCCCTGAAGGCAGTGATTGGAGCGGCAAATTACCTCGTTTTGCCAACCCCACCCGCCCCCATGGATTTAACCGTGTTGATTGAGACGGTCAAAGAAGTCGTGGTTCCAACGCAGGTCGCACATCGGGTATTGCTTACCCGGGTAGACCCGCGCAGTTTGGCAGAAGCTCTGGACGCTCAAAGCACGCTGATGGCAATGGGTGTACCTGCCTGTCATGCCTTCATCCGGGCTTACAAAGCGCATGAACGAGCCGCTTTGGAGGGCGTCCCAATCACTCAGTGCCATGGCAAAAATGCTCGCGAAGCTGAAGCAGACTATCGTCGGGTATTAGATGAGTTGGAGCGAGATTGGCTGGTGGTTCGCGCATGAGGCAGAGTCGTGAGCTTGGCGGTTCGCTCACTAGATAATCCAAAAACAAGTTGATCGTGAGATTGAGGAAAAACGATGGCGAGGAAACGATTGTCGGACATGCTGCGCGAAGAGGCTGGCAATTTACCCGACGCTGCTGAACCAGAAGCGCAGGAGACAGAAGTGAAAGCAGATAAACCAGCCGCTAAAACAGCGTCGCGTCGTCCCACCAGCGGATCGAGTGCGACCCGCTCTGAAGCCGCGAAGTCGGAGGAAACGATCGTGACAGACCCCAGCAATGAGAGTGAAGCCGTGACCCAACTAAAACAGCAAGTGACAGAATTGCAGACAGCTCTAGACGCTTCACAAGAGCAGGTCGCTCGTTTGCAAACGGAGCTTCAGACAGAGAAATCCAACAACCAGTCTTTGCAGAAAGAACTAGAGAAATTTGAGCAGGTGAAGGTGGAACTGGAAGAGGCAAAGCAATTGGCACTGAAGCTTTCGGCAGCCAACCAAGCCGCCCAAACTACGCCCAAAGCTGATCCATCTGTGTCCAAAGCGCTTCTGCCGACCCCTGTCCATTCATCGGTTAATCAGGCAAACCAGCTAGCCGTCCGTCGGATGACGGATCACTACGAACCGCGTCCCACTCAGTCAGGGACTTTGTTATCAGACAACGATTTGGGCTGGGTGGATTAATCGCACCGGCAGCTCCGCTCCATTGCCTGAAAGATACGCGCCTAGATTCGGATGGGTCGATCCATCGGGATCTCGGGCGATCGATCCCAGAGTGATATTGAGCACGCATCTACAATTCCTAATGCTCACTTCCATTTCGGATTTATCTCGTCCTGCGTGCAATTTGTCATGAGACGCTTTGGTAAAAGAGTGCGATCGCTCCTGGGTCTGGGTGTGGTGATTGCTTTTTTTTGGTTGACTGCCTGCTCCATTTCTGCTCGGTTCGCGGGTCAGGGTTCACGCGCATTCGTACCTTCAGCGGTGAACCCAGCCGATGTGATTTACCAGGCATTTAACTTGCCATTTGATCGGGTGAAAGCCCAATTGCCTGAGTTAAAGCAACAAGGCTATACCTACATTCAGGTTTCGCCCCCGCAAAAAAGCCACCCTGCCGAAAACTGGTGGGCACGCTACCAGCCGATCGACCACACTATTCTGCAAAGTCCCCTGGGCGATGAGCGCTCCTTGCGGTCACTGACCCGTGCGGCTCATCGGCAGCACCTCAAAATTGTGGTCGATGTCGTCTTAAATCACATGGCGAATTATGCAGATTTGTCCAAAACCCTCCACTATCCTCGCTTTTCAGCCCAAGACTTTCATCCCCAAAGCTGTATTGACTATCACGATCGGCGATCGGTGACACGGGGTTGGCTCAACTGTGACCTGCCCGACCTGGATACGAGTTCCGTCTATGTTCGGCAAGAAGCTAAAAATTATCTCAAGAAGTTATTAGCTCTGGGCGTTGATGGGTTTCGGTTTGATGCCGCTAAACATATTGAACCAGACTACTTCAAAGCCATCCTGCCGGTTGTTCCTACCCCAAAATTGGTCTATGGCGAAGTGATTGGAGAGACGCTGGCAGAAAGCAACGAATATACCGGAATTTTTCCCATCACCGATTTTCATTTGTTACGCACGATGATTACTGCTTTCAGCGTTGGGGGGGATTTGCGATCGCTCATCAATCCAGTGGCTCATCAACAGGCGCTCCCTGGCATTCAGGCGATCGTCTTTGCCAATAATCATGATTTGAAAGCGGGTCAACTGGGGCTACAGTTTGCCTCAGCACCGGATCAGCAACTGGCAAATGCTTTTGTGCTGGCGCAACAGACAGGGCTGCCTTTCATCTATTTTGAAGATGCAAAAGACCCCCTCACCCAGTCAGGTGTGGCATTTCACCGCCGCATGGCGAATCAGCCTCAATTTTTTCGTTCAGGTCAAGAAATTTCTCCCGGCGCCGATTCTGCCAATCTCTTGTTCATTGAGCGGGGAGATCGGGGACTTGCCATCTTTAACAAAGCCGCAGAACCTTTTGATGTGTCCATTGCCCACACCCCAGGCTTGGCAACAGGCTGCTACCGGGAACTGCACCACGGCTTTACCGTCACGATTCAACAAAACCAGGATGGACAAAAATACATCACGCGCTGGGGCAACAATACCCGCAGTGGGATGCAGATTCCTGGACAAGATGCGCTGTTTCTCGTCAAAATATCGACACGAGAGTGTGGTAAGAGATAAAGAGCAGGGAATCGGGGTGTTTCAGGGAGCGATCGGCTTACTGAGTTAGCCTGCGGTTACCAATATCACATAGCGAAGTTTTTGGTATAGTAGAGATACAAAATATTTCCTGCTTTAAACCCGTTTTATTCTTAGGAATGTTATAGCCCCTCCCTTATTGAGATTCAACAATGCCAGCCAGGTTGCAAATCAAACTTGAAGACTGCTCTCCTTTGGGGCAGCTAATCCTGCAATATTTGGAAGATGTGGGGATTAGCATGAACCGACTGGCAGAACTCTCGGGCATTCCCCAACCGCGTCTACGAGGAGCCTGCTTTAAAGGCACTTGCCCAACACCAGAGACTTTGAGAAAGCTGGCAAGAGTGATGGGGAAACATCACCTAGAGCTTTATACCCTTGCCTACGAAGGTAGAATCGAAACTCAGCCTGAAGACGCGGAAGACTACTCTCTTGATATGCTGATGCGAGAATTATTCTCAACGGCGAGAGAAATTGGATTCACTGCGCCTAAAAGCCGCCCCTCCAAAACTCAAATTCGTAAAGCTTTAGTGGCGCTGGGCTTTCAATCGGAGGCAAATGACCCGCTAATTCAAGAGGCGCTACGAGCCGCCAATACGCCAAAGACGATGTAGAAGAGGAGATTGATCGCGAAAATTAGGAATTCTCAACGATCCAACTTTAGCCAGATGAGCCGCTTTTCACCTGCCAGTTACTGTTAGGAACGCATTCAGGGTTTCTGACACTTGGATGCTGCTCAATTGCCCGTAGAGACGAGCGATAGGCTTGCCGTTTCACGGGTTAAACCGAGCGATCTTACTCATCAGGCAACGTGGAGAATTATGATGATCAACTCACTGTTTGGCGCAATTTCTAGTGCGATCGCCTCGCTTTTGGTTTGGGCAAAGCAATTGCGATTGAAACAAGCTTTTCTGGTTACTTTAGCAGGTGTCTTTGTGCTGATGAGCACTGCTTGTAGTTCCAAAGCTGATGCCCAAATGCCTCCTGCTGGCAAGGCTCCGCTACAATCGGCGAATCCTACCAACCCTTACGACAAGGATACAGGTCCTCAAACCGATTTGTACAAAACGACCCAACGCCCCCAAAAGGGCATGAATAACTACAACGATGATGCAAGATACGATAAAGACGCCACCCAAGCAGACGCTCAAAAGCTAATTAAGCAGGTGCAAAAGAATTTGAAAAACCGTGCCACCAACCCAGGTGATGTGGTCGAAAATGTTCAAAAAAACAACCCATTGGGTGAAAAAGCCCGCGAGTTTTCTAGAAATGTAGGTGACAAAACTGAACAGTTGAAAGAAGATTTTGCTCAAGGCACTCAGCGAGGGATTCGCAACTTAAAAGCCAATGCTGAGAATGCGAAGAATGATGCGCCTCAGGTGTTTGAAGAGGCCAAGCGGACCGCGATCGGTGCAGACCAAGATGCCAAGGCTGGAGCGCGCGATCTTTCTAAAGGATTCCAGCGGGCAGCTGGACGAGCTGCGGACGAGATTCAGGATCGAGCCGCAGCTGCAGTGCAAAACCCTGCCTAGATAACATTACCTGTTCCTTCACCACGCCAAAATGCCAAGTGATCGAGGGTAGGACGGTAATGGGGGTAAAACCGGAGATAGGCTTCCATATCATCATTTTCCCAGATGGGAGGTGCTATCTCCAGCCCCAAACAGAGATGCGACAATGCCTCGGCAAAGGCTTGATGGTGCCCCGGTGATCCCACATGAGCATGGGCGTATTCATGCATCAGTAATGCCAACCAATCTTCGGGAACGACTCGCCCTACATCTAGCAAAAGGGTAATGGGATCAGTTTTCAGATTACAAAACCCATCAATTTCAAAAGCTTGCGCCAGAGGAACCGCGATGACCTGAATCGATCGTTGGTCGTAGGCATGAAAACATTGATGACAAGCCTGAAGCAATTCTGCTAGCCGCGCATTGATTGCCTCAACATGATCACCAATCCAAATGCAGACGCGAGAACGGTTCTCCAAATCGTGCATTAAATCAACCATGTCTGGCTCTAACGCTAAACTGCGAACGCCATATAAGTAATCTAATCCTCGGGTAAACGGATCAGAACTGGAGGTAACTAATAATGAGTGGGACAAGGAAAAAGATAACAGAGTTTTGAAACAGAAAATTGGCTCACTTTTGGATCGAAAGTCTTCCTCTTAGCAAGCCTTCTCGTTCAGAGTGAACACTTAGTGCTTTAAATCCCAGTCAATATTATAAAACTGCATGGGGCGCCTAGGGGCGAACCTTGAAACAGCCTAAAAGTCCAATGCAGCGTCTTTCTTCACACCCATTCCCTCGTTCATTCGACTCCTTCTAAAAGGTGCATCTTGTCAAGTAGGTTTTACCTTTGTTAATATAGAGGGGTCTCGTAACAATCAATGGACTTTCCATGAGTGGGAGGAGTTGTGATGGATTTGCCAGTCGATTTGAGCTTGGAGCAAAAGTTTAACCTCAAAGTTTACGAAGAGCAGGTCAAGAATCTCAGCACAGAGCAGTCTCAGGAGTATCTGCTTGAACTCCTACGTCAACTAATGGTGAAGGAGAATGTGATCAAATATTTGCTCAAGCAAGCCTATTAGCTTGCAGCCTAGCGCCCAGACTGAGGCACTCGATCGAATTCTATGGCAGTCTGCTTCGGCAAAATCTGATTGGTAAACCAAACCTCAACAGGGCATGATCGCGGTACTAGCCGCAATCATGCCCATTTAAAATGGGACGATGTGAATATTAACTACTGAATCGGGTTCAGGCAATTCTCAACAGGTGTCTGCTTCAGCTCGGTTATGTTCTAGACAGGTTATTGGTATTTTTGAAAGCTTTGCTGAGCAAAGCTTTCAAAAATACCAATAACGCCTTTCAAGCCCAACCCCCAAGCTCAATGCTGAATATCACTGAGACGATTTAGCGCTCACCTTCGCGGGGCGGAATTGCGATGGCAATCTCTTCACTCATTTGTTTAAACGGTAGCCCAGCATTGATGGCGTCAATTTCTTGCTGTTCCATTTTGTTGACCTCGCCAATGTAGGCACGCAGGATGTGCGACAGGCGATCGTCATAAAAGCGATGCAGGGAATAGTTAGGAGTGGCTGGAAAGCCGCGCCGCTTCTTATGCCGTCCCCCTGCACCGGGGTCAAAGGTCTGAATTCCTCGCGCGATCGCCCACTCGATCGGGGTGTAGTAGCAAGCGTCAAAATGCAGGCAATCGATCTCCTCAGTGGACCCCCAATAGCGACCATAGAGTTGTTCGCCCTTGGTCAGGCAAAAGGACATGCCGATCGGGTGGGTTACATCGGGTTCTTGATAAGCCGCAAAGAAAACCACTCGGTGTCGGTAGGTAGGGGCAAGTTGCTCAAAAAAGCGCTTGGTTAAATATTTGCTCCCCCACCAGCCAAACTTGTCGCAAGTATCCGCGTAAAAGCGATACATCAATGGAAACAGCGACTTGGGAATGTCATCGCCCGTAAATACCTGAAACCGCAGTCCTGCTTTCTCAACTGCCTTGCGTTCGCGTTTAATGTTGCGTCGCTGATTCGCATTGAAAGCGGTGAGATAGTCGTCAAAATTCTGGTAGCCGTTATTTTGCCAGATGAAGCTGTGGTGCAGCCAACCTGTGAACCCGTGACGTTCCAGTACTGAACGAAAGCTGGGGTCTACGTAAAGTAAGTTACAACCCGAAATGCGGTTTTGGATGCAGAAATGGTCAATCTCATTGATCAACAACTCGGTCAGTTCATCTTCGTCTTCGCCCGGTGCAAACAGAAAGCGATAGCCTTCGGCAGGGGTAAAGGGTGACATGCCCAATAGTTTGGGGTAGTATTGCACGCCTAACCGATTTGCTAGGTCTGCCCACTGATGGTCGAAAACGAACTCGCCATAGCTATGCCCTTTGATGTAAAGGGGTGCTGCGGCAATCAGACTGCGATCGCGCCAAAGCGTAAGGTGGTTGGGCAACCAACCCGACTGAGCCGTGGTGCTACCTGAAGTTTCCATATTGTTGAGCCACTCCCATTCAAAAAAGGGAGTTTTCAACGGTGCGGCTAGGGCATCCCACTCAGACTGGGGAATCTCGGCAATCTGGTTGATCCAGGCGATCGAGTAGCGAGGTTTCAGTTGTTCAACCATGCAAGTGAGGAGGGGGAAAGGTTTGAGGTTTAAGGCTGGAATTGCCAAACTTCAGTCACTCATTATTCATAACGCACTAAAGCTGCTCTTGACGAAGCATTCGAGATATAAAGAACGCTCTCCCCTTTATGATTAGCTCAAGATCAATGACCGAGCAAAAGTCATCGACTATCGCATAACTTTGGCAATGGGTGAACGGGATCTCTAGGGGGATCTGGGTGTCAACAAACTGCTGGTTGCTGACCGCGGCAATCCAAAAATTACTGTGAAAGTGAAAAGCTTCATCAGCTCATCGCCAGGCAAAGATTTAGAAAATGACATTGGGGCGATACATTTCTGTGAAGACATCATTGCCAAAGTATCTCCAAGGCGCATCCTTGACCTAACAGTTCGAGAGGAAGTTTATCTCACATTCTTTTCTAAACTAACCCCTGAGATTCGCCTGTATAAAGGATATGCGGTAATGTAAGCTTTCTATGACTATCAGCAAATATCAAGCTTTGTCATGCCCAAAAAAGTTCGAGAGCTGAAACAAATGCTGCGACAAGCTGGATTCAGCGAACTTCCGGGTAAGGGTAGCCATACAAACTGAATACATTCTTTGTAGGCTGGGAAGATCATGGTTTCTGGCAAGGACGGAGCAAACGCAAAACGTTATCAAGAGAAGGAAGTGCAAGCGGCAATTGAGAGCGTCAAGGAGCAAGAACAAAATGACGAAGCTTAAATATCAAACGATCATTCAGTGTTCTGATGAAGATAACTGCTTTTTGATCGGCTTTCCTGACTTTCCTGGGCAACAGTAGCGAACGCATGGGAACATGTATGAGATAAGCCCTAGAAGCACTTATGCTTGCCTGTAAAGCCATGGGTGAGCCGCTACCAGAACCAACTGTTTGTCACGCTGCATAGAACTCGATTCCCGCGATCGTTTTCGTAGTTTCTATGAACCTCCTCGTCAACTTCATACCCCACTGCCTAAAAGCTGTTCGCCGGGTTTGAGGGAAGCGCTAGCAGTCAAGACTTCCTGACGTGCCCATTGGTCTGCGGCGATGATGTCTTCCAGGGTGGGTTCGGGGTGATTGTGGGCATGGTGTCGATCGCAGACTTGCTCAATCAGACGAGGAATATCAAGGAACCCAATCCGTTCTTCCAGGAAAAGAGCAACGGCTTGTTCATTGGCGGCGTTGAGCACTGCTGGGAGTGAACCGCCTGCCCGTCCAGCGGCGTATGCCAGCTTCATGCAGGGATATTTTTGATGATCGGGTTCCCGGAAGGTGAGGCTGCCACATTTGACCAGATCCAGCGGTTCCCAGTTAGTGGGGATGCGATCGGGATACGAAAGGGCGTAGAGCAAGGGCAGTCGCATGTCAGGTAAACCCAGTTGCGCCAGAACGGAGGTATCTTCTAGCTCAATCAGCGAGTGAATGATGCTTTGGGGATGGATGACGATATCGATGTGGTCATAATCTAACCCAAACAGAAAGTGGGCTTCGATCACTTCTAGCCCTTTGTTCATTAAAGTGGCAGAGTCGATCGTGATCTTGCGTCCCATCGTCCAGTTGGGATGCTTGAGGGCATCGGCAACTTTGACCTGAGGCAGCTTTTCAACGGGCAAATCGCGAAAGGCACCGCCAGAGGCAGTCAGCAAAATCCGGCGTAGCCCGCCTTGGGGCACGCCCTGAAGACATTGGAAGATGGCAGAGTGTTCAGAGTCGGCTGGTAGCAACTTGACGCCATGCTTCTGCACCAGAGGTAAAACGACGGGACCTCCAGCAATCAGCGTTTCTTTGTTTGCTAGGGCGATATCTTTTCCGGCTTCAATGGCGGCGATCGTGGGTAACAGCCCAGCACAGCCAACGATGCCTGTCACTACTGCTTCGGCATCTCCGTAGCGAGCAACTTCGACCACGCCTGCTTCGCCCCCTAACAAAATTGGTAGACGATCCAGATCTGCGATCGCGGTTTGCAATTCTGGCAATTTCGCCGCATCACAGATTGCTACAATTTCAGGCTGGAACTGGCGGATTTGTCGAGCAACTAGCTCGACGTTGCGTCCCGCAGCCAGTCCTACTAGGCGAAACTGGTCAGGATACTGGGAAAGAATATCGAGGGTTTGGGTTCCGATCGATCCGGTTGAGCCGAGAACAGTGATGGCTTTCACAATTTCTTCAGATTTATCGCCACCTCTACTATAGAGGTTGAAGGGATCTGTTTAGAAGCGCTTGATCAACTGAAATTCTTTACTCGCTTGTCCCACTCTTGCTCCCTCACCCTTTTACCGGATATGGTACGATCCCTGCGATCGCCTATCCCCCAGGCAATATGCTGGAATTCCCAAAATGGCTTCTGTCCGCTCATTGGACATTCTCTCAACGGCTGGGGGAAAAATCTGAGCTGGAACCCAACACTCCCAATGTAGGATGGGCTGATTGGGAGGGCATCGGATTTGTTTTGGTGATGTGGGGCGTGAGTCGGTTGGTGGTGGCGATCGCCCTAGTCGTGATTGCCCCTGCCTTGCCTGCGCCCGCAGGCGGTGTCCAACCTGATTTTGGCTGGGAAGTCTTTTCTCGCTGGGATAGTTTGCTCTACCAGCAAATTGCCACCCTGGGCTATGAGTACGCCGATGATGGCAAAGGGCATCTGGTGGCGTTTTTTCCCCTGCTCCCGTTGCTGATTCGAGGATTGATGCGCTTGGGATTTTCGTTTGCAGCGGCTGGTACGCTGCTGAACCACGGCGCATTTTTAGCAGCGCTGGTGATCTTGTACCGCTGGGTGGCAGAAATGCAGGGTCGATCGGCGGCGCGGTGGGCAACGGCAGTGCTTGCCTGGTTGCCAGCTTCGTTGTTTAGTTCAGTGGTCTATACTGAAGCGTTATTTCTGCTGTTTACAACAGCGACACTGCGGGCGTTTGAGCACCAGCGCTATGGGCAAACCGCGCTGTGGGGAGCGATCGCAACAGCAACTCGCCCAACCGGACTGGCGCTCATCCCTGCTTTGCTGATCACTACCTGGCGACAAAAACGACCCGCGATCGCCTATCTTGCCAGCCTTTCCACTGGAATCGGCGTATTCCTGTTTAGTCTTTACTGTGGCTGGCGGTTTGGTGACCCTGTGGCATTTCTCAAGGCGCAAAAGGGATGGGATCGCGCAGTTGGATTGCCCTGGCAAGGATGGCTGAAGATCCTCACCCAAATTACGGTAGGTCCGGTGGATTGGACCAATGGGGTGGTTAAAGATCCCTGGCATCCCATTTTGATCGGTCTCTTGCTCGGCATTGCCTATGCACTTTGGAAGTCGCGGCAAAGAATCGGCACCATTGCCATGGGGTATGGCTTTTGCGTTTTAGGCGTGTTGCTGTGGGCGTTGGTGGGTGATCCACTGATTAACGCCATCGCTGTTTTTGGAAGCCTTTATCTGCTCTGGCATTTGCGGACAGCGTTGCCGCCGATCGTTTGGATCTATGGGCTGTGTGGTCTGGCGTTGATTCTACTCTCAGGCAGTACCTGGTCGCTGAGCCGAATTGTTTATGGAGTTGTCTCGCCGACGATCGCCTTGGGTCTCTTGCTTTCTCGCCATCCCCGTTGGGGCTATGTCGTGATTAGCTTTTGTGCAATTCTCCTGATTCTGTTTGCCGTGCGCTTTGCTCAAGGACTATGGATTGGTTAAATTGGCAAAAACTGGGGAAATCTCTAGGCACGATCGAAAAACTGGCGATCGTGAGCAGTCTAGTTTTCTTTGGCTTCAGTAGTTTGCGTCATGCGCTGTTCCAGTCCGGTGCTTACGATCTGGGCATTTTCGACCAGGCAATTTACTTAATCAGCCAGGGACAAGCGCCAATTTCTTCATTCCTGGGGTTTCATATTCTAGGCGATCATGCTGCCTGGATTTTTTATCCTCTGGCGCTGTTGTATAGGGTTCACCCATCGGTGCACTGGTTGCTGGCAATCCAGGCATTGGCATTGGGTCTGGGGGTGTTACCTTTACATCGTTTGGTACGACAGGCGGGTTTAGCAGAAGCGCAGGCGATCGTCCTGGCGATCGTCTATTTGCTCTACCCCCTGATTTTCAACGTCAATTTATTCGATTTTCATCCAGAAGTATTGGCGTTGCCTTGCTTGCTCACAGCGGTTTGGGCAGCGCGGGCTCAGCGTTTGGGCGTTTTTTGTCTCAGTCTTTTGATCATTTTGGGCTGCAAAGCGGTACTGGCATTAACCATTGCAGCATTGGGTTTGGGGTTACTGGTGTTTGAGAAACGACGCGGGTATGGAGCGATCGCGCTGCTTGCCGGAGTCAGTTGGTTTTTCATTGCCACCCAATGGGTGATCCCCAACTTTGGCGGAGCAACAGCGACGATCGAGCGCCATGCTGCCCGTTACAGTTTTCTCGGTCGTTCCATCCCAGAGATCCTGCACAATTTTCTGCTGCGTCCCGATTTACTGCTAGGCAAACTCTTTTCACTCAGCACCTTAGAATACCTGCTCTTATTGCTGATCCCCGTTATTTGGGGACTTTCGTGGCAAGCGATCGGCTCTCTGATCGGTGCACTGCCCACGCTGATGCTCAATTTGTTGAGTGATTTTCCGGCTCAGCGCAATTTGGTCTTCCAATATTCGTTGCCGATGTTGCCGTTTTTATTCCTTGCCATTATTGAAACCTGGCGACAAGGGCGCGGTTGGTTACGCCAGCGCTGGAAAATTTTGGCATGGTCACTGGTGGCATTTCTGGCACTGGCAAAGGTGGGATACTTCGGCTCGATTTATCTCAATTCGCTGGATACCTGGCAAGCAACCAATGCCGCGATCGCCCAAATCCCAACGCAGGGAAGCGTACTCACTACCCACAATATTGCCCCCCATCTTGCCCATCGAGCACAGGTGCAATTCACCAATATAGACACGCCACCGAGATTAGAAGACTATGACTATGTTTTGCTGAATCTGCGCCATCCTGGTTGGCAAAGCAATCCAGAATTTGCCGTCCAATTATTGCAACAGGTGCAGCGATCGCCTACTTTTGCAGCCGTTAGTCAGGGAGACTCTGTTTACCTGTTTAAGAAAACAATTTAAGAAAACATCAACCAATCAGCAGCCATTGAAACGAAAACCTGGACTTCACTGGAAGCCAGCAGGTTCGCCGAGATTGGTATTGAATATTAGAATGCGGATGGCGAGACTCGAACTCGCAAGGCAAAGCCACACGCCCCTCAAACGTGCGCGTATACCAATTCCGCCACATCCGCATGAGTCTGCTCAACACTGTCTTTTGGATTTGAACAATCGCAAAAGTAGCCGACTTGAGCCAGGATTGAGTTGCTTATCGATAGTATCACACGATAGAGAAAATCGATGGAATTCGACCGACTCTAACCGCGATTCGACTTCCAAACTTGTCTCTAGATCCCCATTATCCCTGTGATAAGATAAGGGACTGTCGCATTATTTCAGGAAGAAATTGATTCATGGTTCTGCTGCAACAGCGCAAACACGAAATTATCTCTGAATACCAGGTTCATGAGACGGACACTGGCTCCGCAGATGTCCAGGTTGCCATGCTAACCGAACGTATTAATAAGCTCAGTCTGCACCTGAGAACCAACAAAAAAGATCATGCTTCTCGGCATGGGTTGCTCAAGATGATTGGTCAGCGCAAGCGGTTGCTTGCCTATATCCAAAAGCAGAACCAGGAACGTTATCGGGCTTTAATTGGTCGCCTCGGCATTCGCGGTTAGGGAGCAAGCGTCATGGCATCCGAATCTCCCAATGCGTCTGAGCGAGAACGGCTCCCCTTTGAGCCAACGCAGAGCCGCAAAAAAACGGCAAAGTCTGACCAGAGCAGTCAGCAAAAGCTGGCTGAGCCGTCAGAGAAAGCCGCAGGCAAAGCAAATCAAGCCACAGGTAAGCCCAAGAAGCCTGAGAAACCATCCAGTCAGCCTGCTACAAAATCGAACCAAGCTGCTAAACCTTCTCCAGGGGGCAAGTCTGGACCCCAGAAAGGTTCTACAGCCTCATCCGGTAACTCTATTCCTGAAGCAGTCAGTCGCCGGATGGTAAAACGGATGGCGATTTTTAGTGGCATCCCAACAGCGCTTGGGATGTCCACGTTTGCGATCAGCTATTGGATTGTCAGGCATGGCTGGTTCAAGTTGCCTAACGTTGCAGTTTTGCTGGTGAGTCTTGGTTTCTTTGGTCTGGGAGTGGCAGGACTCACCTACGGGGTGCTTTCGTCTTCATGGGACGAAGAGCAAGGGGGGAGTTGGCTTGGTATAGGAGAGTTCACCACCAATTGGGGACGGATGACGGAGACTTGGCGATCGCAGCGTGAAAGTCGATCGAGTAAAGAGTAAACCTGACAACGCAGAGGTTCCACCCAGATGCGACACACCCAACTCAGTAGGAGTTCTTAACATGATTGTGGTCATGAAAATCGGTGCTCCAGAAGCTGAAGTCGTTCGCGTGAGCGAGGAGTTGATCAGTTGGGGGCTTTCCCCCGAGAAAATCGTCGGCAAACATAAAGTCGTGTTGGGGCTGGTAGGCGATACGGTTGACCTTGATCCCCTCCAGCTTCAAGATCTGAGTCCTTGGATTGAGCAAGTGCTCAGAGTGGAACAACCGTTTAAGCGCGTGAGCCGAGAATATCGACATGGAGAGGCAAGCAATGTTGCTGTGCCGATTCCTCAAGGCGTAGTGCACTTTGGTGAGCACCATCCTGTGGTCGTTGTGGCAGGTCCTTGCTCCGTAGAAAATGAAGCGATGATTGTTGAGACGGCACACCGGGTTAAGGCGGCAGGTGCCAAGTTTCTTAGAGGCGGAGCTTTTAAGCCACGCACTTCACCCTATGCGTTTCAGGGACATGGTGAGAGTGCGCTTGGTTTGCTTGCCACAGCCCGTGAGGTAACAGGTTTGGGTATTATCACGGAAGTGATGGACGCTGCTGATCTGGAAGCCCTGGCAGAAGTGGCGGATGTGATTCAGGTGGGAGCGCGCAATATGCAAAACTTCTCACTGCTCAAAAAGGTTGGTGCTCAGGATAAGCCTGTACTCCTGAAGCGCGGTATGTCTGCCACGATCGAGGAATGGCTGATGGCAGCAGAATATATTTTGGCGGCTGGGAATGCCAATGTGATTTTGTGTGAGCGCGGCATTCGTACCTTCGATCGCCAATATGCCCGCAATACTCTGGATCTTTCTGCTATCCCAGTCTTGCGAGCACTCACTCATCTACCCATTATGATCGACCCCAGTCACGGCACGGGCAGAGCCGAATATGTTCCAGCGATGGCAATGGCTGCGATCGCTGCTGGGACTGATGCGTTGATGATCGAAGTCCACCCCAATCCTGCCAAAGCCCTCTCGGATGGTCCCCAATCACTCACACCCGATCGTTTCGATCGCCTGATGTGCGATTTGGCACCGATTGGTAAAGTAATGAATCGGTGGGAACAGCCCACCGCTGCCCTTGCCTGATCATGGCGCTTGATCTTCCAGGCATTACCCTTCGCCTTGCTCAAACAGATGACCTGCCGCAAATCGTTAATCTGGAACGATTGGCATTTGCGCCGTTACAATCCAATACCGAGATTGAGCGCGATTGGTTCCCGCAAGGGCTTAATCCACCAGGACGACGACAGTTTTTGGCGATCGAAGACCTGACTCGCTTAGGTATTGGGGTTTATACCCAAATTGATCTAGCGTTATTTATAGAATCCCAGGAATTTCCCACTATGGGCATTGCAGGGGTTGCGGTTGCCCCAGAGGGACGTAAGCAACGCATTGCCCGTCTATTGTTGGAACATGCGCTGGATCATGCCCGCACCCGACAGATTCCGCTGATTATGTTGTATCCGTTTCAGCATGGGTTCTATCGCCAATTGGGTTGGGCATGGGTTGGTAGAGTGCATCAATACCCAGTGGCTTGCCGAAGTTTGCCACTCTATCCGGAGCGGTTTGGCATCATTCCCTACGATCCAGAACAGCATCAGTCGGCACTTCAGCAGATTTATCAGCAATCTGCTGCTCGTCACAATGGGTGGTTGAAGCGTCAGTCCTCTCACTGGCAATCTCGTTTGGCACGCAACCACGGACGCGAAATTTATTGCTATGTTGAATCCGGAAAATTGCTGGGCTATGTCGTGTTTCAATTCAACTTTCCTGAAACGCCTTTGTTTCAGTCGCTTGGGTTGGTCGTGCAGGAATGGGTGGCATTGACCGCCGAAGCCTATCGGGGAATTTTGGGCTTTTTAGCTGCTTTAGAGGATCAGGTCGAGGTGGTGGTTTGGAATACTTACCCCGAAGATCCCTTTCCATATTTACTCAAAGAACAACAACGGCATCGTGTGGCTGGTCAACATAGCCCCCTTTATGGGTTAACCCATCGTTTTGGCGAAATGGGGGGTGGATTTATGTGGCGGCTTGCCGATTTGACGGCGGCTTTTCAACTGCGTCCCATTCAGTCCGGCTCAGCCTTTACCCTCACCTTTCAGATTGATGATCCAATCTTGGGCGAACAAACCCTAACCGTCAATTTTGCAGCGGGACAGATGCAGATCGTGAAAAAAGTTGCACCTGCGATTCTGAAAACCTCGATTGCTCATTTAACTGAACTCTTTTGTGGTCTGCGACGATCAACCGAGTTGGTGTGGACTCGGGAAATTGAATTTGAAGGGGATCGATCGCTCCTACAAAAACTCGATATTGCGTGGCAGTCTACCCCGCCCTTCTGTTGGGATTTCTTCTAGCTCCATGTGGCGATGATCGGGTTACCAAAGGATGAACCCTCTCTTGAGAAGAGCACTGAAGTTAGTTGAAGCGATCGTCACTAGGATTCTTCAGTCTCTTCGTGTGGATAGGTCATGCTTTGAATCTCTCGCAACTCTTGTAATTGATGATCCACCTGTTTGAGCAAATTGCGTAACGCAGGTACGATATCTAATTGATCTGCAGCAATGAGCGACTCAAAGCGAGTCCGACTACGGATCTCATTCACCTTATTTTGTAGCTGCTGAGCAATTCCCAAGGCATCCCGACTGAGATTTGCCAGTTGTTGCTGCTGATAAAACTTGAGTGCTGCCCCCCGCAAAACTTGTAGGGTGGCTTCTTCCCCATGAGCACCGGGCATCACTCTCAATCGCAATAATAACCGATGCCTTTGATAAAGCCGTTCGATTTCAACCTGCTTCGGTTTTTCGATCGTAATCAGGGGCAAATGGGTCAACAGCTTTAACTCATTAATCATTCCCTGAATAATGGAAATGTCTACGTTTTCCAGTACAGACTGCAAAATACCATTTTGACTCCAAAGCACCCGGCCTCGCTGCTGCTGCCGTTCGATATAGAGCCGTCCAATTCCACCCACTAGTACACGTGCCAACAGTTCTTGCAACAATTGGTTGGGAGGTAACGTCATCAATACCTCCGCAGAATCAGACAAGTGTTGTGCGTGAATGTCGAGTACAGGCAACCCATCAATTTCCAGAGGAATAGTGGGAGGGGAAAGGGTGTCTGGATCTAACAAAACAGTCGATTTTTCATTGCCACCTGCTTCGTTATTGGGGGCAATCACCTCTTCGAGTTGGCGTTGTGCCTTAGCCACATCCATTTCTGGCACGGATGGGGGCACAACAGACTCGGCAGGAGCAGGTGACGGCTGCGCGTCAAAATCTAAGAAGCTCAGTTCTTCAGGACTATCGACGACCAATGTTGGCTGAGCATTGCGATCAACCGAAGGTGCTTTTGCTTTTTCCGCAGATTGGGCGGGTGGCTTGTCTTGGGGGGAGCCAGAGGGTGATGTCGCTTCGGCTGGGGTTTCGCGCTGCGATCGCACCAACTGCTTTTGTTTGCCTGTGTGGTTTAGATAGGCAGACAGCAGTCGATGATGATCATCCGAAGAGATCGGTTGGGGCACCAAAGAGCAGTTCATGTATGCCAGGATACGGCGTACATAATCCAATGCTGCACTATCGTCCAAATTAACCATCCCCAACTTGATGCGGCTCCCTTCCAGGGAGAGCGGGATGATTTGATGATAAAGACAGGCTTCGAAAGGCAAGATGCTATCAATCAAGCGAAAGGTCAATTCTGTATCCAACTCAACTTTTAACCCCGACTTAGAACTGGCAGAGAGAGACTGATCAGCGATTTGCGAGTCATTAGCCCTGACTCTGTTACCCGATAGAGATGCCATAAGAGTGGATGATCTGAAGAACAAACGATTTTAAACAGTGCTCTAAAAACAAAAAATCTAAGTAGAGAGCTGCTATCCGATGAAAGAGGAAGGTGGAAAAATGTATTTCTCCGCGAGAGTCGGTGACCCTCTTAGGCTCCGAAGCCTCTGTCATTTGATATTGCCTAGCCACTTAGAAAACCAACATGCAACCCGATTCAGCAAATTCCTAGAAACGAAGTAAATTCTGAATGCACCAAAGATCCTGGCTTCAGATGATTGAGCACAATGGACTCCTGAAAAATATTTTGAGTTCGCTAGATCAAAACTTTTCTGGAAAACCGAAGGGGGGTCAAAGCCGTAACATTAACCAGATATAAAAATCAGCTTATAGTAAAAACACTTAAAATGGCTTCGTTGACCAATTTCTTAACCTTTGCGTAGAAATTGGGAGACGGAAATAAAAAAGCAATAAACTTTTGATATTTCTCAGTTTATTCTATCAAACTTGTCTTAGGCATCAGTATCTTAAAGACAATATTAGATAAAAATCGCCAATTCTTTTTCACTTTCAAAAAGGCTACTCGTCGTCCGTATTTTGTAATTAGAAGACATAATCTTTTTGAGTTAAGTTGACAGTGATCTAAGACACGGCTTATTCGTGATCTGAGGCACACTCCGCCCGGGCTATTGTTCTCAAGTCTTTCCGAATTGGCGAGGCTGGGGAAAAAGAGACCTTTCGAAATCTCTTTTTCCAAGCGAAATTAGATCCCGATTGGCACCCTTGAGTGATGCCATTCCCCCAGGGTTACCTGTGTGGATTTTGGTTAAATGAGATGGTAGTCAACTAGTTTCAAAGTCGCAATTTGTAAGGTGCTTTTAGAAACGGTTGATTGATGGTTGGTTCGTTAAGAAAATTAGTCAAGTTTTTAGGTCGTTAATCAAGCAATTGGGTTCGCTTTTAAGCTTAATGTCTGAGCCATTCTGAGACTAATTCTGGTTGACTTCTCGTTGCAAATACTTCTTTGGCGTGATAACTGATTTTTTCTCGCAGTCGGTAAACTTGCTTGATTTGCAAGTTCAAAGTTTTTGCAATCATTTCTTGAGAATGTCCCTGTAAATACAATCTCAACCAGTCCACAGCATTCTCATCAATATTTCTCTGTACTAAATAGTCTTCGAGTCTTTTCTGTACCTCTGCTTGCAACTCGCGCAACTCTTGCCAGGCTTGCTCATCCTGATATTGGTTAATTGCTTCATCGTCCAGTAAGCTGACCCGCCCTTCCGATTCATCCGGGGCAACCTCCTCGGAGACCAGTTTGATAAAATCGCCGGTTGGGATATGAGTCATCCCCCCCCGTTGAGACTGCCGCAAATAGTTGACAAAACGGTAGATCAGCAAGGGCTTATTGCGAATTGGGCGCAGGCAATATTCTTCGAGACTGGTGAGCAAAAGTGCATTGCGCATCCGACTATCCTGGGTGCATTGTCGAATCCAGTCCATTTGTTGCTGCATATAGCGATCTTTTTGCAGCAGTAAATGAATCACCTCTTGCAGAACATCTACAACACTGCGGTGCCGATCGCGGCTCAAAGCGATGCCAGTACGAATGCTATTGCGAATTAGAAATAGACTCCCCAAGCGCTGAATCAGGTTGCGATATGCCCGATCGGGACCTGTGTAAAGATAGCGTTGTAGCAGAATCCGATAGCGATAATCCATCGCTTGTTCAACAATGTCTTGTTGAGTGGCTTCTAGCTCATTCAACCTTTCAGGATTTTCTCCCAATAGCCATTGCACAATACTTTCTTGAATGCTCAAATCGAGACTTGGACAGTCTGTTTGTAACCGCGATCGCCAATTGATTGCAAGTTTTTCAGCCAGTTGCATGAAAGTGCGGTCCTCAGTTCCCTTTCTTGAGTTTGCCTCACAACCCCTATCTTAGGAACTCACCCAGATGGGTAAGAATAAGATTTAATTCTGGAGAGTTTGAGGTTTTCTGGACAGTTTTTGTAGAATTCGAGTCTTTTTTGGAAAATCCTCACTGGATTGAGTGATTGATTGATTCCAGCTAAGGCACTTTAGAAGTTTCTAACCGTTCAACTAATTGTTGTAAAACACCCGTCAGTTGATTAAGTGTTGCTATTGATTGCTCTTGATTCTCGACCAATGTTTGCACCGCATCGCTCAGGGCAAAAATTTGATATCCCTGTTGCTGTACCTGAGTGGTCAGGACATCAACCCGATTTGCCATTCGTTCAATCGTTTCCGTCGTTGCTAACACGGCTTCCCCAATCTGTTGCACGACAACCTCCAGTTGCTCTGATGTAACTTCCACGCTGCGCAACCTTAACTGAATGAGTTTCCTTTAGAGTAATGTTGAAATCTGAAATCTTTGCATTTTGGGACAGTGTCTTAAAAACTCCGTCCAGCGTCGATCATCTGAGCCAGATCAAGATAACTAGCAGAGGAAATCGTAGACGACGTCCATGATCACGCCATCTCATGATGACATGCTGAATTTTTACCTGATTCGGGCGGACATGACCGACCTGCCTAACCCTCATTAAGGCATTGTCGGTGCTGTTATAAGGTGATCGGAAACACGGATTTAAGGGGTTTGCAACACTACCCTAAACCGATGAATTGAAAAATTTAGCAGATACACCCATAGTTATCATGCCTCTGAAGCAGGCTCCACAGTAGATTCATTGGCCAACGAATTACTCTTAAACGCACCGATACCCCCTGATGGCACCCGGTGATACATCTCGTTAGGTTGGCCATGTGTAGCCTGATCCGCAACCCTTTATGGATGAGTAAAAAGTTGCATTAATTAAGAGACTACCCGAAGACCGGAATTCTGTCAGGCGATTGTGAATCTACTAATGTTCGCAATGTGGATCAGGGAGCTTCTGTAAGTTTTGGGTTAAGTCCCGTGCTCAAGTATGAAGAATACTGTGATCTTTGTCTTCATGCAAACTTCACAAAGCTAGAGAATTGTAAAAGGCGCGCGAAGATTTGACCAACCCTTTCCTTAGAAACCCTATGGATAGCGTTATATTCTTCTATGATCAGGTTTCTCAGTGATTCCACGGTCTCCCTGTCGCGATTGATAAAGATGATGATGGACTCCGCACTATCACCCAATACGATTGACTCGATAGGCTCGGACTCGGTTTTTGTTCAGGCTCCCCATCCTTCTGCCTACTCGGTCACTAAACGACTGCTTGACATTGTCGGTAGTCTAGTAGGTTTGCTCATTGTGGCACTTGTATTTGTCCCGATCTCGCTGGCTATTAAGTTAGACAATCCGGGTCCCATTTTTTATGCGCAAGAACGTCATGGGCTTCAGGGAAGGATTTTCAAAATCTACAAGTTCCGCTCTATGGTCTCCAATGCCGATGTTTTGAAGGCAAAGATCACAAATGAAGCAAAGGGACTAATTTTCAAGAATAAGCAAGATCCTCGTATTACGCGGGTGGGACGGTTTTTGCGGAAGACCAGTCTGGATGAATTGCCACAGTTTTGGAATGTGCTGATGGGTGACATGAGTTTGGTTGGCACTCGCCCGCCTACACCCGATGAAGTTGCGAAATATAACGATCGCCACTGGCAGCGACTCAATGTGAAGCCTGGCATTACGGGTGAGTGGCAGGTTAACGGACGATCGAACGTGAAAGACTTTGAGCAAATTGTCGATCTGGATCTGCGCTATCAACGCAACTGGCATCCTTGGTATGACCTAGCAATTATTCTGAAAACAGTTTATGTCGTTCTGGCCGGTAAAGATGCTTTCTAGGCATTGCTGAGAATTCAAATCTGAACTATGAAGGGGTAGAAAATTCTACCCCTTCTTTTTGTTTGCTGCAGCGGCAAGAATATCGCGATTCGATTAGATTTGGGCAAGATTTCCCCGACGAACAAGGCTACCACAATGCCCTTTGTTCACTAAGAATTTGGAACAGCCATATAATTCTCTGCAAAATTGGCAAGCTTTGTGAAAAAGCTGTCTGACCGTGTGCTTTCGGCATTCGCCTCTTTCCCCTGCTTAGGGCAATCGCTCCCTCGATCGCGTCGTGCCGACTTTTTCTGGCAGGGGGTTGAGCGCAATTCGAGGTAACCGATGCTTAAAGCCACAGAGGATTTCCCAGGAGATGCTACCGAGTAAGCCTGCCCAGTCATCCGCTGTAATCTGATGATTGCCGTCCACGCCCAAAAGTGTGACCACTTCTCCCTCTTGCAGGTTGGGGATGGAGCTGATGTCAAGCATGATTTGATCCATGGTAATGGCTCCAATCTGCCGAATCTTTTGCCCTCGCACCAGCACCGTAAGACGATTGGAAAGATTGCGAGGCACTCCATCGGCGTAGCCAATCCCTACGATCGCAATTCGGAGTTCGCGATCGCAAACAAATTGGTGCCCGTAGCTTACCCCACTGCCAGCCGGAATCGTTTTGACTTGAGTCACCCGTGCTCGGACTTGCAAGGCGGGGAGGAGAGCCACCTTGGACTGAAGATGGGGAGCTGGGTACAACCCATAAATCGCTAACCCCAGCCGTACCAGATCGTAATGTAAGGCGGGTGAAGTGAGGGCGGCTGCCGAGTTCGCCAAGTGCAGACGCGGTTGGCTAATTCCAGGAATATGAAACTCACCGCGATCGGGATAGATGCCACACACATGCAGGGCTTGTTCAAACCGTTGTTGCTGCTGCCATAAAAATGTTTGGTCAAGGTTTTCTGCGGTTGCTAAATGCGAGTACACACCTACAATGCTCAGGTGCGGCAAGCTCCGAACCAAATGGACAAACTCGGCGGCTTGTTGCCACGGCACCCCCAAACGTGACATGCCTGTATCTAGTTTGATATGGACGGGCAAACTCTGATTGAGCTGACCCAGGGTTTCAGAAAAAATCAGAGCTTGTTTCGGGCTGCAAAGGGTGGGTTGCAGTTGCCAGTGCGCGATCGCCCGAATCTGTTCTGGGGTATGAGTTGCGCCCAACACCAAAATCGGGGCATGAATCCCCGCTTGACGTAGCTCAATACCTTCTGGAATGGTTGCTACTCCCAACCAGTTTGCTCCCGCTTGCAGGACTGTCTGCGCCACCTTGACAGCACCATGACCATAGGCATCGGCTTTCACAACTGCCATCAATTCAGTTTGGAGGGCGAGCAATTGCTTCAGTTGCCGAACATTGTGCGCGATCGCCTCCTGATCGACTTCAACCCAGGCACGTTGTGTAAAAGCATCCATAGCTTCCCGACCTATGGCTTGGTTCGAAATTGCCGCATCTTGTTTTCGGTCAAATTTTGAGTCAAACATGTTTCAAGGGTCTCCACTCACACCACCGCATCAGTCCGGAATGGTCAATTCTTGGATCAAAAATTCAATTGTTGCAAGCAGCAACAATGAGTTCTCCTCAGTTTTGCTGCCCGGTTTGGGAAACTCGCCCATCTCCCAGTGAGCTGTGCTAGTATCTGGGGAAATATTGTTTCTTCTTGCACTTATCAATGGGCAAGGTTCTGGTGCTAAATGCCTCCTACGAACCGCTCAACATTACAAGCTGGCGACGAGCGGTTATTTTGTTGCTTAAGGGCAAAGCAGAGCAGGTAGAGCATAACGGTAAGTATATTTATGCTGACTTCCCTTTGCCAACCGTCATCCGGTTGCGCCATTACGTGCGAGTTCCCTACAAAGAAATTCCACTCACTCGGCGTAATCTGCTCCACCGTGATAGTCATGCCTGCCAATATTGTGGCTATAGCGGGGATGAACTGACGCTCGACCATGTAATTCCTCGATCGCGGGGGGGGGGAGACAGCTGGGAGAATATCGTGACTGCTTGCGTCCGTTGCAATGTCAAAAAAGGCAACCGTACGCCCAAAGAAGCCAATATGCTTTTAGAAATTTCGCCACGAAAGCCCTATAGCGGACTCTATTTTGAAGTGACAAAACACTTGAAAAACGGAGTTAACCAGGAGTGGCGTAAATATGTCATCGGTATCTAAACCTCTCGTGCGGCTTTTCCGGTGAGAGGTTTTTAAGATTTATGAGCTCTATTTGTCTGAAGCTGGATTCACCTGCTCGGAAATCCATTGCAAGTAGGGCAATGAACCTGCCAAAACGGGTAATAAAATCACTTCTGGCACTTCGTAGGAGTGAATCTCGCGAATGCGACGTTCCAAAACAGCAAAATGCCCTTGCTCTGATTTAATCAAGAGCTGCCACTCCTCCGCTTCATGGACTTCGTGCTGCCAGGTATAGATGGAATGAACAGGCAGCAACGTGACACAGGCTGCCAGCTTTTCTTGAACCAGTGCGCGCGCGATCGCGATCGCTTCTGCCTGAGAAGACGCAGTCACCAAGATAACCCCATATTGAGTGGTTTCAGTCATATTCTGATTACTTTCTGTCCATGAGGTAATGAATCTCCGTATTGTGGGTAAATTTATCACAACAACCTTGTGATATGGATACACTCAAACTGTTCACACTCAAGGTATGTTATTGCCAGTCTTCAAGTATGGATTGAAGCTAAACGATAAATTCTCTCATAAACGGGGTTTCGCGATTACTCAGTATCGAAAATAATTAGGTAACCAAAAGCACTCTATTACCTGCATGGATACTGAAAGGAAACCGAGACCAGGGTGGTCGGAATTATACTTTTCATGCATTTGTGTTGGTTGCTCATAAAAATTGAATTCAACGTGTGGTTTTCAGAAAAAGCCTGAGGTGAACTCAATTTTTGACTGGACTTACCCGTGCCCCATCCCCATTGTGTCTCCTCATTCTTCTCCTCAAGAAAAATCTCTGCTCGATAAGCTCCGCTCTCGCAATTTTTTTTGCCAGCATCGGAAAGTTTCGTTGCGATTGGTGTTAGTTGTTCCTTTTGCAGCACAAATTGTTGGAGTTGTCTGGCTAACTGGATATCTTTCTTTGCACAATGGTAAACAGTCTGTTTATCATCTGGCGGAACAGTTGACCCATGAGTTGGGCGATCACCTTTCCATTGAGTTGGAAAACTATCTCGCCACCCCTTTGCAGATTTCCCAAGAAGCCGCGAGTGCCGTTGCGGCCAATCTAGATCTCAACAGCCCTCGCACCCTTCAGCCCGATTTACTCAATCAGGAGTATCACTTCTTAGGCTTTGGCAAAATTACCTGGATTGATGGCTCTGGTGATTGGGTTGCTCCGGTAAAGGAGCAATTTCAAGAAGCAGATCGATACAGGCATGCGATTGCAACCCACAACGCCATTTGGAGTGATGTTTACCCAGGGAAAGACCAAAAAACCTTAGCGATCTCCTTTAATCATCCAATTTATGCACGAGATCGGCGCACTTTGCTGGGTGTCGTCAACATTGAAAAAGATTTGCAATCCCTGAATAATTTCCTCTATCGCCAACAATTTGGCAAAGAGGGCAGGATTTTTATTATGGAGCGCTCTGGTAAGTTAATTGCCAGTTCCAATGGCTATCCTTATAAGCTGGCACATGGCAAAGCTAAGCAACGGCTAGCATTAGACCATCCAGACCCATTGATTGCAGCCACAGCTCAACATCTCACGAAAAAATTTTCGAGTTTAAAGAAAATCCATAAGCAACAGCAATTTTGTGAAACAGTTGGCAAGGAATTACTTTTTTTCCAGGTTTTTCCCTATCAAGACAAGTTTGGGTTGGACTGGTTGGTGGTGCTAGCGGTGCCAGAGTCAGAATTTATGGCAGAGACGCACCACAATACCCAAATCACGATTTTTTTGTGCACAGGCGCGTTGCTCGCAACGATCGTTTTGGGGTGGTTAACTGCATCCTGGCTGACCCGACCTATCCGGCGATTGAGTCAAGCCAGTCGTGCCATGGCGTTGGGGGATTGGGAGCCATCGGTACCCGCAGATAGTCCAATTTCGGAGCTGGATGTGCTGGCGCGCTCGTTTACCCAAATGACTGAGCAAGTGCAAAAGTCTTTTGACCAGGTGACCAACGCTTTACAGGAGTCAGAAGAAAAATTCACCAAGATTTTTCGCACTAGTCCTGATCCAATAGCCATTGCCACCTTAGAGGGAAAATTTCTAGAAATCAACGATTCTTTCATGACTCTGTTTGGCTACTCCCAGGCAGAGGTGTTAGGTCGTACCTCACTGGAAATTGGGCTATGGGCAGACGCAGACGATCGTCACTATTTAACTCAGCAAGTTCAAAGAGATAGACAAGCCCACAGTTTAGAATGCAAGTTTCGCAGTCGAGCAGGTGAAATCCTCACTGTCATTGTTTCCTTTGACATTATCGAAATTCATGGACAACGCTGCATTATTGGCATCGCCAAAGACATCACACAGCGTAAGCGGGCTGAAGAAGATCGGCAACAGGTCGAATCTGCCCTGAGAGAAAGTGAAGAACGGTTCCGCAATGCGTTCGACAACACTGCGGTTGGGATGAGCTTGATTTCCCTGGATGGCAGTTTTTTGCAGGTCAACGACTCCTACTGCCGCATGGTGGGGTATTCCCAGGTGGAACTCTTGACCATGAATTTCCAGCAAATTACTTATCCAGAAGATTTGGCTGCTGATCTGTCTTATGTTCAACAACTCTTGACAGGAGAGATTCCCTATTTCCATATGGAAAAGCGGTATCGCCATAAGGCCGGACACATCGTCTGGGGGCTGTTGAGTGTTTCAGTTATTCGCAATGCTGTCCAAAAACCGCTTTATCTGGTGGCTCAAATTCAAGATATTACCGATCGTAAACGTACTGAAGCAGCTCTCCGTCAAAGTGAACAGCGCTTCCGATTGGCTTTTGACACCACTGCTGTGGGCATGTGCCTGACCGCTCCTGATGGACACTTTTTCCGAGTAAATGACTCCTATTGCAAAATGCTCGGTTATACCGAAGTAGAAATGTTGGCATTAACCTTTCAGCAGGTGACTCATCCCGACGATGTGGAGATCGACCTAGAATACACCCGACGGCTCGTGGCGGGAGAAATTCCCTCCTTTTATCTGGAAAAACGATATATCCACAAAGATGGGCATGTGGTTTGGGGATTGCTGAGCACTTCTGTGATTCAAGACTACCAACAACAAGCGCTGTATCTGGTTGCCCAAATTCAAGACATCACCGATCGCAAGCAAGCAGAACAAGCCCTTAAAATCAGCGCAGATAAAGAACGCACCATTGCTAAAGTCATTCAGCAAATGCATCAGAGCCTGGACCTGGAGGCAATTTTTGCGGCGACAACCGATGAATTGCGTCACCGACTCAAGTGCGATCGGGTCATTATCTACTGTTTCACCCCAGAATGGCGCGGCAAACTCATGGCAGAATCAGTTGCCCCGGGCTATCTTTCTCTGATGCAAGTCCTGCGCTCTCATACCGATCAGACAATTGACGCAAGCCAACCGCTCCTCCCTTTGGAACCTGATACCTACCTCCTCTTAAAAGATACTTACCTCCAGGAAACCCAAGGTGGCAAATATAACCGCGGTTCTATGTATGTCGCCATACAAGATGTGGAGCAAAATCTCTTTGATCCTTGCTACGTTGAGTTATTGCGGCAGTTTCAGGTCAGAGCCTACGTCAATGTGGCAATCTTTCAGGGCAATCGGTTATGGGGGTTGTTGGCAATTCAACAAAATTCTGGACCCCGACAATGGCAAGATGCCGAACTACA
The DNA here is from genome assembly GCA_019359045.1 of Scytolyngbya sp. HA4215-MV1. GTDB lineage: Bacteria > Cyanobacteriota > Cyanobacteriia > Leptolyngbyales > Leptolyngbyaceae > Scytolyngbya. The sequence continues at coordinate 163,439 of JAHHIA010000009.1, read as the reverse complement.
AATGGCATTACAAATTGGGAGTCATCTGGGGGTCGCAATTCAACAGGCAGAACTCTTTGCCCAAACTCAACAACAAGCGACGGAACTTCAGCTTGCCAATGCCAAGCTCTATCAACGGGTGACTGAACTGTCAACTCTCAACGAAATTACTCAGACGGTCAGTTCCATCATCGATCTACCCACCACGCTCACCACGGTGGCAAAAATGATGACTTATCTGTTCAATGCTCATGAAACAGGGATTAGTTTGCTCGATGCAGAGCAAATTTACCTCAAAATGGTCGCTACCTACAACCGCAACCTTCAAGTTCCTAGCCTGATCGGAACGGTTTTCCCGATCGCGGAAGACTATATTGCGACCCAGGTGATTCAGCAACAAACCGCTGTAGTAATTCCGATTACGGATACGAATCCTCAAACTGCGCTACCTCGACAACTGTTGCAATCGCGCCATCTGCATTGTTTGATGACGGTTGGCTTACGGACTTGTGGCGAAGTGATTGGCACGATTACGATGGCTTCTGCCCAACCGGGACGCATTTTTACCGAAGATGAGGTGAAACTGGCAGAAACGATCGCGGGGCAAATGGCAGGAGCTGTCCAAACTGCTCGCTTATTTGAAGTGGTTCAGCAAGAAAAAGAGCGGGCAGAACTAGCGAACCGAGCCAAAAGTACTTTCTTGGCAAATATGAGTCACGAGTTGCGGACTCCGTTGAATGCAATTTTGGGCTTTGCTTCATTGTTGCAACGGGAGAGTGGCTTCACCCGATCGCAGCAAGAATACCTCAGCACTATTAATCGTAATGGCGAATATCTGCGGCAGTTAATTAGTGATGTGCTTTCGATTTCTAAAATTGAAGCCGATCGCATCACCTTGGAAGAACGCTGTTTTGACCTGTACAGTTTACTTGATGGGTTACAAAAAACCTTCTACTTGCGCGCACGGTCTAAGAATCTGCAATTTACGATCGATCATTCGGCTACGCTGCCTCGGTTCATCGAAGCCGATGAGCGCAAATTGCGAGAAATTCTCACCAACCTGCTCGACAATGCCATCAAATTTACCGAAAAAGGCAAAGTAAGTCTACGGGTCTCCAGCCTCAGTCCACCCACCACCGATCAATCGGCAATTACCACCTTACAAACATTACCCACACCCCCCCTACAGCCAGAGCCCCGCTATTTGCAGTTTGCAGTCGAAGATACGGGCGTTGGCATTGTTCTAGAAGAACTGCCCACGCTCTTTGAGCCATTTTTGCAAACCAGTGCTGGGCGACACTCGCAACAGGGGACGGGTTTGGGGTTACCCATCTGTCGTCGCTTTGTGCAACTCATGGGGGGGGACATCACTGTGCACAGTCAGCCTGGCGTCAAGACACAATTTCAGTTTGAAGTTGCCGTGCGTCCGTGTCAGCTCACTGATCTCTCCAGCCTAACAGAGACGCAACAGGTGATTGGGCTAGCACCCAATCAACCAGACTATCGCATTCTGGTAGTAGATGATATTCAGGAAAATCGAGAGCTGTTGGTCACCTTGCTGAGTTCGGTTGGGTTCCAGGTGCGTGAGGCAAACGAAGGTCAGGCGGCGATCGCGATTTGGCAGGACTGGCAGCCGCACCTGATTTGGATGGATACCCGCTTACCAGAGGTAAGTGGCGATGATGCAACGCGACAGATTCGAGCAATGGAGGCATTGCAGCCCACCGTTGCCGACCAAGCGAGAACCAAAATCATTGCCATTTCAGCCAGCGTTTTGCAAGAAGATCAGCAACGGATTTTGGAAACGGGTTGTGATGATTTTGTGGGCAAACCTTTCTCAACCACGACCATTTTTGAGAAGATGAGCCAACATTTGGGGGTGCAATTTCTCTATCAAGCCTCGTCGCGGCTCGAAGCGGGGGATGACGCATTTCAAGACCGGGCGATCGTGATCGCCCTTGCAGAAATGTCGATCGAGTGGCGGCAACAGGTACTGCGCGCTGCTCAAATTGCGGATGAAGACGAAATCGTACACCTTTTAGATCAAATTTCGGCATCTCAGTCCGTTTTGTCAGATGCAATCTTAGAATGTGTGAAAGATTTTCATTTCGATCGTGTGGTTGACCTGATTGAAGCCTCTTTCCCATGACTCTGGGCAAATCGCAAGCCAGCACAGGTGAAATTCTCGTCGTCGATGATATGCCAGACAACCTGCGGCTGCTGTCTAGCTTGTTATCGGGTCAGGGATACAAGGTTCGTAAGGTGACGAATGGTAAGTGGGCCATCCAGGCAGCCCTGCTGAGTCCCCCTGAGTTAATTTTGCTGGATGTCATGATGCCAGGGATGAATGGTTATGAAGTGTGCCGTCATCTCAAAGCACACCCGGAGACCCGTGACGTTCCCATCATTTTTTTGAGTGTGAATGATGAGGTGTTGGATAAAGTGCAGGCCTTTCGGGTCGGCGGCATTGATTATGTGACCAAACCCTTTGAGCCGGCTGAGATTTTGGTTCGAGTTGAAACCCAACTCCAACTCGGACGCTTGCAAAAACAAGTACAGGCGCAAAATCTGCAATTGCAAAAGCAAATGGGCGATCGCTCCCTGCCGGCTCTCCCTGCCTGCGCTCCTGCCAGTTTCCCCACCGCAGAGTTCACGGATCACTCCACCGTTGTCGAAAAACGCGCTCAACCGATCGAGCCAGTGGCGGAAAACGACGCCCTCCTCCAACTCAATCGCCAACTTCAGATCGCATTGGAGCAGGCAGAGCACACCAGTGGCTTAAAGTCTGACTTAATGTTTGCCCTGTATCAAGAGTTTTATCCGCTCCTTGCAGCCATTTCTGGCGTGACTCAGGTGCTCCAATCCGACCAGGCACAAACGAGTCTCGGTGTAGAAGGAATGTGCCATCTTCAGCAAATGGGCGATCGCTGTACCCGCATCCAGCATTTACTGGAGGACGTGTTGAGACTCATCCAAACCACAGCCAGTACTCTACCCTCGCCTGCCGAACCGCAACCCATCGAGGAGTTGTTAAAAGAAAACGAATAAAAGGGTTATCTGCGTCAGGACTGCCAAAATGAAACTTACGTGGAGCAGGTCTGAGCCGTATGCCCAATCATCCTCTGTTTTATCCACCGCCTCAGCCAACTGCGGCACCCCTCCATGATCAGATTCAGATTGCATTGGCGATAGCCGATGCAAATGCACTGAGACTGCTATTAACTCATGGCATTCCGCCCCTCAGTCCACCGCATTTGATTGGGGAAATCTCGGTCGAACTCAGCGTTCCTGATCTCAACCAGAGTGCAGCCGATGCCATTCTGCATTTTGAAATGATTAAATACGCCCTTGCTCCCGATTTTCATCATCCTGGTGAGCAGCAAGCTGGTTCTGGAGGCTGGACCCGCGAACGGAAAGAATTTGCCCGACTAACTCGGTATGAATCTGAAATTCATACACTCGGGGAGCACATCGCTTTGGCTCCAACCGTGGCTCTGCTCACCAATGCCGGACTCAGCACAGGACAGGTCGAAGAGATTTTGAATCTGCCCAATGAGGTCTGGCATAAGTCCTGGTGGTATGCGCTCGATGAGAATGGCTACTTTAGCCTGCCTTTTTTACGCTATATTCGCGCTTTGCGCTATGCCAACGGCACCTATACCCTCCAGCATCGTGATTTGTTTGAGCAAAACGAGCCAGTTTGTTTTAGAACTCAGCAGCAGCGAGTGTTGGTGGTCATTCAGCCAGAAATTTACAGCTTTAGCCAAACGCTCCGAGAGATTAATTGCCATCGGGAAGCTTTGAAAATCGATCGGGCACTCCTGATCTGTAACACCATTTCTGAACTGGAAGCCCAAGGGTTGATTAGTCAAGGAGTGAGCCTTTATCCGGCGGTCGAGTTGATGTTGCCCTCGCAGGCAAACTGTACTGCTTGTGCACGGGGAGAATGTCCGATGAATGGCACGGAAGATTCTCCTGTCGCGCTGTGCTACGGTTTTATACCCAATGTAGAATAGTATTTGGTTGAGTACGGATACAAGATTCGACAGCGTAGCTTGGGACGATCGCCACCTCAAAGTTTACCGTTCTCTGCTCAAAGTCCTTCTGTGGTTATTATTCCCCGACCAAAGTCTTTTCAAGATACCTGGGTTTATCCACATTGAGTCCGCGTTGAATAGCGATATGGTAAGCCAACAGTTGTAAGGGAATGACTGCCAACAGGGGAGTCAGTAAGGGATCTGTTTGCGGAATCGTAATTTGGTGATGCAACAACCTGGCGGCTTCTGAGTCGTCGGTTGTCATGATACCTGTGACTGAAACCTGGTGACTTTTGGCTTTGCGAATACTGGTCAGCAATTTCCTATAGGTGGCATCGGCAGGCATAAGGGCAAGGACAGGAATGGTCTGGTCTAGCAGGGCGATCGGTCCGTGCAGAAATTCTCCTGCTGCATACCCTTCTGCATGAATGTAGGTGGTTTCTTTCAGTTTGAGCGCTCCCTCCAGCGCGATCGGGTAATGCAAGCCACTGCCCAAAACAATCATGCTTTGAGTTTCAGTAAACTGCGTTGCCAGCCTCGCAATGCGATCGTTCTGTTGATTCAGCAATGCCTCGATCTGGTCTGGCAGCTTTTGAAATGCTTCGATCAGGTGCAACAACCGTGCTTGGGACAATACTCCCCGTGCGTAAGCCAGATCGAGTGCTAACAAACAGAACACCATCAGTTGCGACAGAAAGGTTTTGGTCGCAGCAACCCCCATTTCTGCCCCTGCCAGCGTGGGCAAAAGGTGGTTAACCCGTTGAGCGATCGCGGCTTGCGGCTGGTTGGTAATCCCTAAACAGGCAGGCTGAAGGCGCTGCTGTTTTGCCAGATCTAGCGCTGCGAGGGTATCCGCTGTTTCGCCTGATTGAGTGATCGCGATCGTCAGGGTTTGATCCATCCAGGGCAGGGGTGCAACCTGAAACTCGGATGCCGAGCGCACCTGTGTCGAAATTCCGGCAATTTGTTCTAGCCAAAACTGTCCAATGAGTCCTGCGTGTAGACTGGTGCCACAGGCAAGGATCTGGATCTGATGCACATGGGTATAGCCATCGATCGAGAAGGGAAATCGGAACGGAGAAGTCCTCGATCGTGCTGCTATAGAGGATGCTTCTGATTGAGAGGGATGCCAGTTCTGATCAAGGTAGGTAAGTAGGCATCGGTGCACAACAGCAGGCTGCTCAAAAATCTCTTTGAGCATAAAATGTTGCCATGGTGGCGATAGGTCGGGTGGGTTGAGGGGGGTTAAATCGATCACTGGGCGTTGCAGGTCGCATTTCAGAGTGTTAGTCTAGCCTAATCTTTTTGTCCCCGAAATCGTCTTTTCACAAGCGAAGGGCGGATAATGGGTAAGAGGGATTTGATGATTAGGAACAACGCACGATGACCACAGACAAGCAGGATTTGGTAGAAACTCCTTTTTGGCAACGGGTATGGAAATCACAACGGGAGAATCTACAAATTCTAGCGATCGCTCTGATCCTGGCAATGTTGATTCGGGCATTCATCGCTGAACCTCGATTCATCCCGTCCGACTCTATGGCACCCACCCTGCAAATTGGCGATCGCTTGGTGGTCGAAAAAGTCTCCTATTGGCTCCATGCTCCTGCTCCAGGAGACATCATTGTTTTTGATCCGCCACCTCAGTTGCAGGCGGATGGCTATGCGCGAGACCAGGCGTTTATCAAACGTATCATCGGCATACCTGGTCAAACCATTCGAGTGGCGAATGGGGTTGTTTATCGCAATGGCAAGGCTCTGCAAGAACCTTACATTGCTGCCCCCCCTGCGTATTCTCTTCCTTCTGTCCAGGTGCCAGCAGACCAATATTTTGTAATGGGTGATAACCGCAACAACAGTAACGATTCCCATCGTTGGGGCTTTCTGCCTCGCCAAAACATTATTGGGCGAGCGGTATTCTGTTTTTACCCACTGGATCGCATTCGTGGTATTCTCACCGATCGCGAACCGACGCTTAAAGCTTCAAATAGTGCATTAACTCGCTCATGAGTTGTCCCGGTAAGTAAAGCCGCTGTTGCAGGTCTGCCAGATTGCGATAGGGACCGTTGCTATTGCGATGATTGACCATGGCTCTAGCCAGAAAATCGTCGATCGCGGGAATCTGAATCAACATCTCTATCGTGGCGGTATTTGGATTGATAGGGCGTACCGCATATAAACTTTCAGCGTCGTAGTAGCAAAATCGCAAGATGGGTTGCAGCGGTCTTAAACGATCGCTCGGCAATCCTAATGCGGCTGCCACATCCTCTAGAGAATGAAACTGTACACCCGATTCCGTAAGCTGCACCAAAACTCGTGCCTGATGAATCGAAATTCCAGGTAATCTCAACCAATCATCCACTGTTGCCTGGTTGGCATCAATCTGGATGCCCAGGGACGCTGCCAGTTCGACTTCCATCAGCGATCGCAATCGATAGTAAGGATCGTTGAGAATCCGCGCCCGCAACGGATCTAACTTTGTCTGACTTACCGAAGACAACCACTGGAGAAATGCCATTGATCCAACCAGTCAAGAGAAAAAGTAGAAATTAAAAACTGTTCAAGAAAAAATTAATCACTCTCTCAGATTGATTTTCAAGGGGCTCAAGCAATCCGATCGAGCAATTGTCTGCGCTTTTGTTCAAACTCGTACTCGGTAATTAAGCCTTCCTGACGCAATCGATCCAGCTCACGTACTGCCTCCGCGATCGCACTCACCTGCCCCGGTTTCATCTCTTCGGCATAAGACTCGATCGGTAGGGTGGTGCCATACACCCCTGCATTGAAGTTGCGATTAAACTCGTCCTCATCCTGGATGAGATACCAGACTCCTTCCAATAAGCTGGCAACCCGTGGAATGGGGGTGATCGACAGCAAAATGTAAAGGATTCCCCAAATTGGGCGTCCCATATAAAACTTGTGCCATCCCGAAACAGGGGCAAGGGTTCCCACTAACGCCAAAATCGCAGCTGTTTTCCGATTTTTGGGCTTAGTCAGCATGTCTAGGGTAACTCCACGGTAACCATACTCAATGCTCTTGCAACCAGCGAATCCATTCCTATCATAGTGCGATCCCAAAGATGCAGGTAGCTTCTCGCGATCGGTCATTAGGGTCTGCTCAGAAGACATGGGTCGCAAAGAGGGGATGAATATTCCTAATGAAGCCCTTTTTTGATTGTTTTGATCCAGGCGGTTGATGCACTGCGATCGCAACTAATCCAACAGCAACCAGTCTTATAAAGAAAACGGCAAAAACAGAAACTCCACATTTCTAGAAAAGTACCTCTCTCTTAAGAGGTATTTTTTGGTATTTTTAGGCAAAATTTACCTTGATGGGCTTATATCTGCCCCAGGAACCTTTTAGCTCGCCCAAGGTCGTTCTATCTAAAGAATCGTAAACCTTATGTGCTAAGGGGACTTCTATGTACAATTCCAATCGTTTTCAGACCGGTACGGCATTGTTGCTTGCTTTGGGGCTAACTACCAGTGCGATCGCGCCGCTCGTCGTTGCGGCTCCAGCTTCTGCCCAGACCACTTTTTCAGACGTTTCTGCTAACTACTGGGCAAGTGGTTTCATTCAAGAACTAGCAACGCGCGGAGTGATCAAAGGCTTTCCAGATGGCAGCTTTCGTCCTAATGACCCAGTCACCCGTGCCCAATTTGCTGCCATGGTACGACAAGCCTTTAATGCGACTCAAGTTCGCAATTCGACCAGTTTTGTCGATGTTCCCACCGATTACTGGGCATACAGTGCTATCCAGGAAGCCTATACCACCGGGTTCATGACCGGCTATCCAGGCAGCATTTTTAACCCAAATCAGAGCATCCCTCGTGCCCAAGTGTTGGTTTCCCTCACCAGTGGACTGAAATATACCAGCACCACCAGTGCCAGCACGGTTTTGCAGGTTTACAACGATGCCAACGAGATCCCTGGTTATGCCACAGAAAGCATTGCTGCGGCAACGGAGCGACAGCTCGTGGTCAACTACCCCGATGTGAAATATCTGAACCCCAACCAAACGGCAACACGGGCAGAAGTCGCTGCATTTATCTATCAGGCACTCTCTAGTACAGGAAGTGCTAGCGCCCTCACCTCGCCCTACATTGTCGGGCAGGCACCCCAGCCGACCCAAGTGCGCATACCTTCTGGCACAGTAATTCCAGTTAAGTACACCAAAGCTGCGAAAATTTTGTTGGCACAAAATGAACCCAAACCAACCCCATTAACGTTGACCGTGGCGCAAAATATCGTTACGTCAAAAGGCGTTGTTTTGATCCCCGCGGGTAGTGAAGTCGTTGGGGAGTTGCGGATTGTTCAAGGAGGTGCTCAATTTGTCGCCAGTGAATTAGTGTTGGCAAGTGGACAACGCTATCCACTCGGCGCTACATCAGAGGTGGTAACCACAACTGAAACCATTCGCAAGGGGGCAAGCCTCGGCACAGTGCTGAAAGATACGGCGTTGGGCGCTGCCGCTGCCGCCGGGATCTCAGCCGTAACTGGAGATCGTGCGATCGCCACAGAAGAAGTCCTGGCAGGTGCTGGAGTAGGTGCTTTGCTAGGGCTTTTCTTGGGACGCGACAAAGTAGACCTGATCTCAATTCGCCCAGATACCGACCTGAGTCTTACCCTTAGCCAAGATTTGGTGCTGCGCTAGTGAATCGGCGATTGTCCGATCCACTTTTCACAGAGATTTTCGGTTAGGTTCCCGAACTCACGGATTCGTCATAGTCCCCCTGCCCTCGTGATTTCAGGAGGGCAGGGGATTGTTATTACGATCGCCATCTGGATTAGGGCTGGGTGAAGAGGTAGAACCTCTGGTTAAGGGCAAAGTTCCACTTCCCTTGGATTCTGATGTCCTGAGTCACACCATTTTGGATTGGCGTGAAAGCTCGAAATTATATCAGAAATGCGTAGCGGTGCGACAGCACCTTCTGAATTTTAGAAGGATGCAACATGGGGGACTTCGCCCCTGAGAAGGGGTGGAACCCCTCACCCCTTTCAAGACTTTTGTTTTGCTGTACTGGATAGAGTAAGGGCAGTATTAAGGGGCAAAAATTCTCAATACGATATGGCTGAAATTGAATTGACCAACTTCAGCCATCTAAAGCCATTCACCTGGCGTGAATGCCCCTCGTCAAAAAGGTGAATCGAAGCTCAGCAATCTAGATCAATAAGCGCCGTTATCTTTCGGGAAAATGACTACCCCGATCGTCTTGACAATTAACCAGAGGTCAATCAGGAAATTCCGAAAGTTGACGTAGTAAAGATCCATTTGCACCCGTCGAGGGTAAGGAATATTATTGCGGCCCGAAACCTGCCACAGCCCCGTAATCCCAGGTCGAATCGTTAGAATCTTTTCGATATGAACGCTGTACTTAGGTAGTTCCTCAACAACCAGTGGACGAGGTCCTACGACGCTCATATCGCCTTTGAGCACATTCCAGAACTGAGGGAACTCATCTAAGCTTGTGACTCTAAGGAAGTGTCCAATCCAAGTAATCCGGGGATCATACCGGAGCTTAAAATTGTCCTCAAACTCTTCCCGTAGACAGGGAGAAGTCTCCATCATTTCGACCAAAAGCTCATCTGCATTCACAACCATTGTTCTGAACTTAATACAACCAAATGGTTTGTAATTTTTCCCGATTCGCTCCTGCACATAAAAAACAGGTCCTGGTGAACTCAGCGCAATCAGAAGCACCAGAAGCAGGTAAACCGGAGAAAACAAAATCAGAACCGACAACGAAAACAAAACGTCAAATAGCCGTTTAGAAAATTCTCCGTCAAGAGCATTAAGCAGAGATAGCAGAATACTACGCTTAATAATTGCTCTAAACGTTTTGCCGGAGATAAATGGGCTTTCGGCAGTCATTTTACTCCTTACAATTCCACACCACACACAGTCCTGATCATAAAGCCAGTGACCCCTTCTACGGTGCAATTGGTTCCAAGTAAATGAGCAAAATTGCTAAATTTTCTTTGAAAGACAACTCGTTGATAATTATTGACATTTCTTTGGAAAGCGTTGAAGGAGGCTTTGGGACTGGCTTTGAGAGATTTCAGCAGTGAAATTTAAATTTCTTGTTTAATAAAATTAAATTTCAGAATTCTCAACAAAAAATTCGCGGCGATCGATGACTTTCCCGGATCAAGGATGCAAAAAGTGTCGTTCAATACTTTTCATTGGCCTCAATTTTCGTCGAACGCAAAATAAGAGGTGACCAGTTTGGATTATTAGTAAAACTTATGAATTGGTGCGTTAATGAAGTCACTATTGAATTTGTCTGTCTGTGAATTCCAGGGCTATCCCTTGCCAAAAAATCTCAATTTAATGTTTCCCCTGGAAAGCCCTGTCAGCACCATAGAGTTTGGCGCCACCCTACCGTAAAATTTTCTAAAAAATATTTAAGAATTTAACCGCGCCGAATGGTGGGACGAGGTTGGGGCATTCAAAAAATTAGTGTTTGGCAAAAAATTCCTGCTGGCACTGCTCTAAAAAGAACAGGTAGCGTTGCTGGAACATATCCGGACTAAACGAGGCAGCATGAGCTTGAATTAGCTCTGGGTTCAACAGGGGGTGATATTGCTCAAAAGCTTGTATAGCCTGTATCAGTGAGGCTGTTGTTTGCTCGGAAAATAAAATGCCAGTCCCTTTATCAGGATGGTGACGAATATCTTTGACTGTTTCTAGAGTTCCCCCGGCGCCATAAGCAATGACAGGGGTTCCACAGGCTTGTGCTTCTACCGGCGCAATCCCAAAATCTTCGTAGGCAGCATAAACAAATGCTTTTGCCTGCGCCATATATTTTTCAACGATTTCATCGGGTTGCCAGCCTAAAACCTGAACATTGGATTTGGCAAGATGGCGAATTTGCGGGAGTTCGGCCCCGTCGCCAATGACCACCAGGGGTTTGCCCAACTGGTTAAAGGTTTTGACGATCAGTTCAATTTTTTTGTAGCTAACCAGGCGAGAAACCGTTAGATAAAAGTCTTGTTTTTCAGGATGGTAGGAAAAACGCTGTGTGTTAACTGGGGGATAAATTACTGTGGCTGGACGGCGATAGTAGCGCCAGATGCGACGAGCTGTGGTTTGAGAATTAGCAATAAAGTAATCAACTCGATTGGCAGAGAGCACATCCCATTGACGCAACCGATGCAGTAGATAGCGCGTCAGAATACCCGGCATGCCCCTACCGGCTGCACTGCTTTTGAGGTAGTCGAAGGTAAGATCCCAGGCATACCGCATCGGTGCGTGGCAGTAACAAACATGCAGCTGATAGGGCGCGGTCAGCACGCCCTTTGCAACTGCATGGGAAGAGGACAAGATAATGTCGTATTGCCGAAGATCGAGTTGTTCGATCGCGATCGGTAACAGAGGCAAGTATTTTTGCACGCCATAGTAGGCAAAGGGAAACTGCTGCAAAAAAGTTGTGCCGATAGAACGCTTAAAGAGATAGCTTTCTGGATTCGTAGATTCAAAATCAATCAGTGCATAGAGATCGGCCTCAATATGTTGAAGTATCTCTTGCACCACAAGCTCTGACCCTCCGGTTGCTTTTGGGGTCAGCCATTCGTGAACCAACGCATATTTCAACGACACCATCCCCTGCGATCAGCGATGAGAAATCTAAAACAAAGTGTTTAGATCACTCATATCACCTCACATACCATTTTCCCAATCGCGTATTAACTTTTGGGTTTTGCCAGAAGCCCATCTTCATGGTGAGGGATCATCATCCCGCTTCCATTGGTCCAATAAGTGAACGAGGGAGATGATGATCTGTGGGAGTCGGCTAAAAGGGCTGGGCGTAGATGCCAGGTGCATACGCTTCAATTACTTTGCCGCTGGTTGCGCAAGTAATCATCAAATAATCACACTTAGGACATTGCGTTCTTACGATTTGACGATCGGAGAGATAAAAGCGCTCAGCATGGCTACCGCAATTGGGACAATGAATTGACTGTGCCGCTTGAAGGGTAAAAGGTTCTAGCGTAGGTGACTTCTTAAAATCAATTAAAAAATTCATCAGGCTTCTATCCAATTTACAATTTGAAATTCTTTGAGGCAAAATGTATCAGAAACAACCAAAAAATTGAAATCTATCAATCAAAACGTTTTCATGAGATCTCCATTATGTCGGTATTGATGCTGATTGGCAATCTGACTTGAGAGCGAGATCAAAGGCTTAATCGATGGGGATCAGAGATCAAGCAATCGCTTCATACTTTCTTGAGTAATTCTGATCAAATAAAAGGTTTCGCAAAAATGCAATCTGATGAGAGCATCTAAATCTTTTTAAGATTTTTTTTATAATTTGACATTGAAAAGTTCGCTTCATCTCGTCTTTAGATATATCGTCAAAATTAGATTTTCGATGAATCTGACGTTTAGATTTTTCTGCTCATTCTGCTGACGCTGGATGCGATCAATCTGACTCAATCTGATTGCAGAAAACCTATAAAATTGCTTAACTTGTTAGTCTGGAAAAAGTATAGTCTTATACAGGTTGATCGATCGAGCAATGCAGTGTTTGCATAGACAATCGACCTCATCAGAATTCTCATTTCTGAACCCATCATTGGTTTCGGCCTCCAGTCATTCTTCAACTGACTGCTTGCTCTATGCCCTATCGCTATCTTCTTTTCTATAAGCCTTACAACGTGTTGAGTCAGTTTACCGACGAGTCTGACCAGCCGAGATCGACCCTCAAAGATTTCATTCCTGTGCCGGAGGTTTACCCGGTTGGTAGGCTAGATCGAGATAGCGAAGGCTTGATGTTATTGACCAATGACGGTGGATTGCAGCATCGGCTTAGCGATCCCAAGTTTCAGCATCCACGGACTTACTGGGTACAGGTCGAGCGCATCCCTGATGAGATCGCATTACAGCATCTCCGCCAGGGCTGCTTCATCCAAAACTATCGCACCCGTCCCGCTCAAGTAAATCTGCTAGCGATGGACCCCCAACTACCATCTCGTATCCCTCCAATTCGCTTCCGCAAAAATATCCCAACTGCTTGGCTCGAAATGACCCTGGTGGAAGGTCGCAATCGCCAAGTTCGACGGATGACCGCAGCGGTTGGCTTTCCAACCTTGCGGTTGGTCAGAGTCGCGATCGCTCATTTATGTTTAGAAGGGCTACAACCTGGGCAATGGCGGGATTTGACTGCGGCAGAATTGCGAAAAATGGGAGAAGTGAGGAATGGTTCGCTATAAGTCTTTGCTAGCAGCGATTCATCAGCAACCAGCAGAATCTAGTCACTTGTGTCAGGATAAATTTGGTGCTTAATGTCGGAATTGACCTTAACTCTCAATCTTGCGTTAGGATCCCCTATCTTCATTGCACTTATGCAAATCCAGAGGGTGCAACTCAATATGAACTTATGTCAATGATTTGCCGCGACAGGCGGGCTATCGCTATCGGCTGCGTCCCAGCGATTGCATCGGGCTGGGCAAAGGAGATAAAGTGAGCTTTCCTTTTTTAACTTTCCTGAAACGGATGAATCAGGATAGATAAAAGCTTCATTCAGATTGTAAAAAAGTTGAGATTTTAAATTAATTTCTGGGAACGATCGTGAAGCTACGAAAATAACCAGAAATCCTAGTCAGATTGCAGCGCCAAATTGCGAAGATAACAAAAGGATGTGAACGATCTTGATTTTTGCGCTCCATTGGCTAAAAGCGCATGTTGTTCAGCTCAATTCGAGCTCACATTCAAATGATTGCAATCCATCAATATGTTGTTTTGATGAGGCATCTAATTCTATCTAGACTAAAACTTTAATTAATTTGTAGGATTCTTAATCTCCCAAAAAAAACTGTCGAATATGAGCTAAGCGATTCTTTTGCTAATTTGTGTTGAGAAACCAATGTTGAACAGTTTTGTTAATCTCAGTATTGAAAAATACAGAGGTCTCGCAGGTACCGCCGTCCATTATAAGGATAATGCACCATCAGACTCATCGACCTGACCTGTTTAAGGAAAAGGAGAATCCTGCATTGAATCAGTTTTCTCCTTGTTCGATAACACTCTGCCAATTCCCATGTCCTCATCAGTTGAGGGTGTTTTGACATGCTCATTTGTCCCCATTGCCGGTTTGAGAATACTGACACCAACAATTTTTGTCAAGAATGTGGAACCTCACTGACTCAAAAAATCTGCCATGAGTGTAGCAATGCGGTTCCGTTTAGTGAGTCGATGTGCCCGAGTTGTGGTGCTCCTAGCCAATTTACCTGGATGGCGGTGATCCGTTCGATCGAGCCTTGTCAATCAGAAGAGACTCAACCAACTACTTCTTTTTTGGCAAGCTTGACGATTACATCAGCCGGGATGTTTTTGGATGCTCAACAGCGCTACCAGATCCTGGATGGTATCCCCCCTGATTTTGATGGGGCAGAGAAGGGGCAATTGCGAGTCCTAGACTGGCAACCGTTTCAGCAATCACCTTTGCAAGCAAGTGTGATCGCACTGACAACACTAGAAAAAACTGCATTCGATGGTGTGCAATCGAATGCTTTGACTGATGTAGCTCCGTTCCTCAGGGAGGACGCTCATACCCAAGCGGACGTTGTGTCAGGTTCAGCAAAGAGTACGCTTAAAGATCGGGTGATTTCTCAGGAAGTTCAACCGTATTTAGAATTAGCTTCAAAGTTTTATCAAGTTTTGCCGGATGTGCATGATGCCTGGGAGCAAGCTGGGCGATCGGTCATTGTGCTGACGGACTATTCTGCGCTCACTTCTATTTCAGAAGCCCTTTGTCCTGATCCCAATTCTGCTTTCCCCCCCCTTGATGGATTGGAACCGGAAGCACTGGGTCTACAGGTGCTTTATTGGTTCAATGAAATCGTCAATTTGTGGGAAGTCCTCATGCCCTGGCGTTGTTGCCAAAGTTTGTTAGAGCGAACCAATCTGAAAATCGATGAAGATCAGATTCTTCATTTACAGCGTCTTTATGATGACCCCCCGGACTCTGCACCAACCTTACAAGATTTAGGGCAATTCTGGCAGTTATTATTAAGTCAAGCTCAGATTGACCAATGGAGTGATTTAACCCTCCTCCTGAATGAGTTACAAACGGGTAAGATCCTGACAACTGATGAGTTGCGATCGTGCATTAAAAAGACAGCTCATAATTTGCAAGCCCATTCTCCTTCAACTGTTCCAATGCCTGAAAACTCAAACTCTGGCTCTCCCGATCCATCAATTTTGGGGCAGACTTCAGTGCCCGTACCTACATCCGATCCAGCAGCAGTGACGGCTTCTGATCCAGCAGCAGTAACGGCTGCAGCAACTGACAGCAAACCCACGGAAATTCCTCGGTCTTTCTCTGATCATCAATATCCGGAAGATCCGCTGATTGATGCAAATGACGATTCGCTCATCGATGATGATGAGGGCGACAACGATAATGATGACTTGCCAACGGTTGTCTTACCGATGCAGTTGTCCAACTTAGACTATGCGGGATCTACAGATACGGGGCGGCAGCGAGAGCACAATGAAGATTATTTTGGCGTAGAAACTCAGGTCAGCAAGGTAGAAAGTCCTTCGAGCAGAATTGTGCATGCGACAGGTGTGTATGTTCTTTGTGATGGCATGGGTGGTCATGCGGGTGGGGAAGTTGCCAGTGCGCTGGCAGTTGACACCTTACGACGATATTTTCAACTTCACTGGCAAGACGCAGCCAGTAGTGCCGGAACGAAAGGACGCAAGTTGCCTCCTTTGGATGTCATTCGGGAAGGCGTTCTTCTGGCAAATAAAACCATTTACGATGTTAACCAACAGAATGCCCGTTCTGGCAGTGGACGAATGGGCACAACCCTGGTCATGGTGTTGTTGCAGGATACTGAAGTAGCAGTTGCTCATGTGGGAGACAGTCGATTGTACCGCTTCACCCGCAAGCGTGGCCTAGAGCAGATTACGATCGATCATGAAGTTGGGCAGCGCGAGATTCAGCGGGGTGTTGAGCCAGAGATTGCTTATGGTCGCCCGGATGCTTATCAGCTTACTCAAGCCCTAGGACCGCGCGACGAAAATTTTGTCAGTCCCGATATTCAATTTATGGAACTGAATGAGGATACGCTGTTGTTGCTGTGCTCGGATGGAATGACTGACAATAATTTGTTAGAGGAGCATTGTCAGAGCCATATTGAGCCTTTGTTAAGTTCTCAGGCAAATCTAGAACGAGGGGTGAATCAGTTAGTCGAGCTGGCAAATCAACACAATGGGCACGATAACATTACAGCGTTAGTGATTCGGGCAAAGGTACGACCCAATCTCGATCGTCTGAGATAAGGTGGCAAGTATAAGGTGAAAGGTTAGAACCCCGAAATCTTAAGATTTCGGGGTTCTGTCATAATTGGCAAACTGTTAGCGCTCTGAAAAACCTGAGGATAGCAAGCTGGCACAATGCAATTTGCCCCCCTAGTCCATTCATCTCTCTTCTAGCCCATATTAATCTTCGTCTTCTTCCCAGGACTCTACATTGAGGAGTTCAATGACGGGGTCTTGCATACTAAAGTCGTAAGCTAAGAGTTCCTGTTTCCAGTAGGACCAGTCGTCCCCATAGAGAAAGGCAATTTTCCAAAGACTATCGGTGGGTTTGAGTAGTTTCGAGTCCACAAGCGATCGCACCTGACGCTGCAACTTGACCATCGGGTGAATAACCTGCTGGTTCATAGCATTCCTTGTCATGATTGAGTTGTTCAAATTCTGTTCGACGGCTTCCCGATTACAATCACATTGATGGGTAAACGCAGTTCATCAAAGGAAGCGATTTTTCAACTTCTGATGTTAGCACATTTGTATGGAATTGCTGCAAACCGATTAACAGATCCTGTTAATGCAGTGAAATTTGCTGCTATCTCTATAGCTTACCCCAGCTAAGAATCTTAAGCTATTCAGTGCATTTTAATGCGGTTCAAACAAGATTTTTATTTGTCCTCGGTGGAAGGATGCCTTTGATACAGTTGGGCATATCCTCCCAACCAGATCAGCCAAATCAAGACAACTAGCCAGTGAACCATTACAGGCACCCACAACGAAGCACTGTGGAAGTAGACGATCGTACAAATGCCTCCTAACCCAGCTGCCAACAGTAAAAAAAGCGGATTTGTAAAGGTTGTGCGCCCTTTGGGAAAGAAGCTCAAGCCATTCAATGGATGGTAGATGACAAACAGGGACAGGGCGATCGCACCCCATAAACCGGAGTGCTGCATCGAAACCATTTCATCCGGGACTGGTAATAAGAGTGCTCGAAAAAATACTTCTTCCGACACGCCTGGGAAAAAAAAGGTTGTGATGGCAATACGGAGCATTAAGCCCCTGGAGAAAACGAGGGGAGCACGCTGCAAAAAACCAGTTTTGAAACCAATGCCCAGTGCGAGGCAGGCATAGATACTCAACCATGCCAATGCTTCTAGCCAATTCTGCCAGACAGGAAGGGTGGTGATTGCAGTTATTAGGCGATGTTCGATCGTGTCTAGCAATTTTTTAGAAGGGGAGAGGGGGTCAATAGTACGGGGTCAGTAGCATTGTTCGCTTTGTCGATCTACCCAGTCTGGTTCAATCGATCCGGACTCGAAAACGAATCCACCCAAAGTTGCTTGCGCCAGGAGCACTGGGGATGGTTCCTAAATCGACGACGATCGCCCCATTGGGGTTGACCGGGTCTGGGCAAGGGGTATTGACAGGCAGGGGCGCTAGAGGTGAGAAAAAGGTTGCGGCACTGGCGGGGGGAGTATTGCCCACTCTGAGTTGCAAACTGCCAGGAATATAGGTAGTACCATTGGGAATCGCATCACAAATCTGAGCTGCATTGACCGGGCTGCTGCCATCCGAAAGAAAATAGATGGTGTATGTGACTTCATCATTACTTTGAAGTGGCGTATCGTTGCCTAATAGCAGGGCTCCGATCGGGGCTGTTTCGGGAGCAAGTTGTACCCATCCTCCTGCCGTATCATTGCCATCGGTGGGATCATCCACAAAGGTGCCAAAGTTCACACCGACCAGAGGCGTGCCTTGACGAGTTGCCCCAGTGATGCGTTTCACCAGAATTAAGCGGGCGGGGGTTGAACCAAAGGTGAGAGGCGTGGGGGTGTTGTTGTTATTGGGGTTGCCATCGCCATCTGGATCAGGATTCGCTGTAGGTTGCCCGGTTTGGTCTTGCGAGATGTCCGTAACGGGAGTGCCACCGGGGCTGGTGCCATTGCCGATGACTGAATTGCTGTAGGGACCCAGGTTGGCTCCTGGAGTGACACGGACGCTAAAGCGGAGTACGGCACTTTGACCCACACCCAGGCTGTCTGTTCCAGCCAGTAGTCGTTTATCGCTATTGCCGTTGAAGTTGGGATTGGTAGCAGTCAGCGGTCCACTGACAATCGTGGGCGGAGTAGCGATCGCGATCGCCGTTGCACCCTGAAAAGCACTGGATGGAGCGCCAAACAAATCTTCCAATAGCTGCACGTTGTTGAGCGCCACATTGCCCAAATTACTTACAAAAACTGTATAGGGCACTGTAAAAGTCCCATCGTTATTGTTGACTACGGTGCCAATTTGTTTAGCAATCCCCAAAACGGGATTTTCTGCGAAACTGACCGGTGTGGGATCGTTTTCTCCAGCTTCATCCGGATTGCCATTGCCGTTGGGATCGGGGTTGACCCCATCATCCGAAGTATCTTGTACCGGAACGTTCCCTGGTCCTGTCCCCGCGACAAGGGCTGTGTTGAGATAGGGACCCAACTTGTTGCCTGGGTTCACCGTCACAACAACGCGAAGATTGGCTGAACCGCCGATCGCAAAAGTCTGCCCCGGTGTCAGTAAGGTTTGAACGGTGTTGCCATTAAATCCTGGATTCGGCACCAGTCCACCGCTGACCCCGGTCACACTGTTAACCGTAAAGGCTGTTGCCCCCGCATAAGTCTGTGCCAGATTGTCCGTTACCTGGATGTTGTCAATTTCTACATTGCCCAAATCTACTAGGTTCAAGTCATAGGTCACTGTAAAGGTGCCATTGCCATTGTTGACCACACGGGTCACCCGTTTGGCGATCCCAATTCGAGGCACGCCATTGAAGTTGACGGGGGTGGGTACCTGTTCATTCGGATTGCCGTCGTTGTTAGGATCAGGTTCCGAGCCGTTTGTAGAAATATCACTGACCGTCTGTCCGCTGGGTACTGTTCCCTGGGTGGTGGCGGTGTTCTGATAAGGACCTAAATTGGCGCCAGGGGAGACTCGCACAGTAAAGTCGATCGTGCCCCGCTGGTTGAGGGGGAGCGAGTTGGTCCCTGCCAGCAAATTGTTATTGCCATTACCATTGAACCCTGGATTCACTGTCAGGGTCGAGCTGGTCGGCGGAGCTACCACACTAAACGCATTTGCCCCTGTGAAAGTGGTGGCAAGGTTCTCCACGACCTGAAGCCCATTCACCTGAACATTGCCCAGGTTTTCGATCGTCACTCGATATTGCACATCAAAAGTGCCATTGCCATTGTTGACCACATTGACCACACTCTTGGCTGCCCCCAGCAACGGTGCAGCGGGAATATTGACCACGGTAGGATCGTTTTCGCCCGGATCATTGGGGTTGCCGTTGCTATTGGCATCAGGATTTGTACCACTGTCGGAGGTGTCGTTAGTATTGAGTGTGCCAGTAGTGTCCGTCGCCGTCGCCAGCGCCGAGTTAATGTAAGGACCCAAATTCCCATTAGGGGTCACAATTACATTGAAAGTGACAGTGGCGCTGCTGCCCACTGCCAGGGTTTGCCCAGCCGACAATAGGTTAGTGGTTCCCCCTGTGCCAGTAAAAGCAGGATTGGCGGTAATACCATTCCCGATGGGTACACCTTGCAGCGTAAAGGTTGCAGGCACTCCATAGACATTGCTGAGATTCTCGACGACCTGAACATTGTTGAGGGGAATTGCCCCTAAGTTACTGAGTCGGACGGTGTAAGGGATGGTGAAAGTGCCGTTCCCATTGTTAACGGGTGTTCCTGCCTGTTTGGCAATCCCCACTACGGGGATGGCGGGTCCCAAAGTAAAGGTATCTGTTGCACTTTCCGTTGCATTGGTGCCGCCAGAACCATCATCATCCACAAGATCGGAGACATCATTGGGACGACGCAGGGAGGCAGTATTGCTAATCGAACCGCTGGCTGCGGGTGAAATCGTTCCGGTAACGGTGTAAGTAGCCGTCCCGCCACTGAGCAAAACGACTGCTGGATCACTAATTGTGTTGCCAGAGCCATTGGCAGTACAACTCGATCCGGCGGAGGCAGCACAAGTCCAGGTGACGTTGGTAATCGTGGCTGGAATGTTATCTGTAAAGGTTGCAGGAATGGCAGGATTAAGATTGCTGGGTCCCGCGTTGGTCAACGTCACAGTATAAGAAACCGCACCACCGGGCACTGGCGTGGTTGGTGTGTGGGTTTTGGTCACCTTGAAATCGGCAGACAGTAGAGTGATGTTGAGGTTCAGTTGTGCTGGCGAAGAAGGATAGTATACCCAGGTATCGATTCCTCGAACATCACCAAAATTATTGCTCCAACGGTGTGCCCCATTGCTACTGTCAATGCCTGCAAGGGTACTAATTGGGTTGGGTGCGCCCACTCCTCCAAATCCCCGATCGTTGTAATAGAGCAAGAATGGATTAGGGTTGGGGTTCGAGGGGGGAACCGGATCAGTGAGTCGTTGGAAAATAAACCCACTTGCGTTATTTTCAGCATCTAGCAAAGGAAAATGCGCTCGTCCGGCAAACAGAACCACCTGAGCCACAATGGGGAGTGCTCCGGCTAGCACGACATTGCCATTTGCATCTCGTCCATCCCAGGAGAGTGTGTTCGTTCCCAAGCTAGAAGTTCCTACAAAAATGCGATCGTTAGCATTGCCCAATATGCCATCTCGGCTGGTATCCAAAATCAATTGATAGGGGGCAATCCCGGGTGCATTAAAGGAAAAAGTCCCCCCCAATCCCACCCCTGCCTGACCAGATGTTCCTTCGATTCCAGTAAAAGTCAAATTGGTGGGTACCAGTGGTTTGGCGGGACCTGTTAGGAGCCAGGTTGAGCCACCACTGGTTGTTGGAGCTAGTGCTGAAGGGGGCAAATCTACATTGGGAACATTAAAAAATAGCTTGTTGGTAAAGTCATCGGCACTATCGGGCGTATCGGGACTTTGAAACAAGCTGCTACCGACTGAAGTTGCTACAGAGCTAAATAAAGACTGGTTGGTTGTCGGGTCTTTGAAGCCTTTATTGTTTGAAAAGAAAATGAAGCCAAACGGGTCAAGCCCATTCGTGTTGATGCGGTATTGATACCCATCTCGCGTTAGGACAAATAGATTGGTATTAAATGCATTGGGACGATTTCCGCCCATATTTAATGCCAAGTAATTAGCGTAAGCTCGACCACGCAATGCAACTCCCAACGCGCTACGGACAGTGACATCCCAGGCAGAGACATACCCGACATTATTGGGTTGTGTCCAGGCAGCATTAGAAAAGATGACCGGTGGATTAACCGTGCTGCTGGGATTAGGACTGATAAACTCAATTTCCCAAACGCCACTCTGGTTTACCGCAACGATACAAGGTGTATAGGTTCGATTAATTTCTGCGGCACGATTGGCAATCTGCCCGACAGCACCACAAAGCCCTGTGGTGTTGTCGGGGCGGGTAAAGCGAATGTCGCCGCCTCGCCCGATCGCGCTGGAGGCAAGTTCTATTGTTTCACCCGCGTTGACATACACCTTGATGATGGTGCGACGAGGAATGCCAAAGGTGGCAAACAGAGGATCTGCCAAATTCCCCAGGCGATAATCGAGAAAAGCTCGTCTGCCACCACCGGAGTTTAGTTCAACGCTGCCTTCTGCACGGACAGGCTGTGGCAAAGATAGCAGAGCGCCCAAAGAGAGCACCAATCCAGATAATAATAATCGTTTCACTCCCGCACTCCTTTTGCTGGCTCAAGCTGCAAATCGGTTGCCTGGATGATGACTTCAAGGTTTCTCGCATCTTGAAAGGTGAATTCAACCCGTCGATCGCGGGCATAGTCCAATCGGCTGCTGCCCGGAGTGATCGGCTGGCGCTCGCCCAAAGAACGGATGGTCATCCGTTCGGGTGCAATGCCTCGACGCAGCAAATAATTTCGGGCAGCCTTGGCGCGACGAGCACCCAAATCCAGGTTGTAAGCATCGCTGGCGCGGGGATCGGTATGCCCTTCAATTGCAATCACAATGGTGGGATGGTCGCGCAATACCTGGGCAATGAGATCGAGCACTGCAGCACTGGCAGGGCTGAGGGTATCACGATCGAGCGCAAAGTGGATATTTTGGGGCACTTGCAAGCGAATGGGGACTTTTGGAGGGGGCAATGCTTCGGGTGGTTGAGGTGGCAGGGGTGAGGTTACACAGCGCGGCAGTTCTGGTTGCGGTGTTGGAACGATCGCTGCCGCTGTCTCACCGGTTGGTAGCGGGATCTGGATATTCCGGGCTGGTTCTGAGGTGCCGAAGTCTGGCTGAGTGGCGATCGCACTCAACCAAGTGCCAGGTGGCAAGTTATCCAGGGTGGTTGTAAAGCGTCCCTCCGGATTTGTGGTAGTTCGGCTCAGGGGTTGACTCAGCGGACCATAGGCACTGGAATTCTCTGTGACCTGATAGAATTCCACCTCAGCACCAGGATCAGCAGTACCGAAAATTTGAATGGGGGTGATCGCAGGCTTGGGTTCTCCGTCTAGCGTGGAAAAAGCCACCCTGGTCAGTTTGGGCGCGTTGATGGCTGCATTGCCTGTGTCCAGACGGCGATTGCGGCGATTGCGTGGAGGATTGGGTCCATCCCCACGTTGATACTCTGACACACCTGCTTGGTTACCTGTAATGAGGTCAATACTGAGTCCTTCTAACCTGACAAACTGGTTTTGCAAAATCAGGTTGCGATCGCTGCGAGGGGAGGCTGCTACTACCACGCCTGGTCCCGTTTGATGGCTGATCTGGTTCTCCGTCACCTGATGTCCTGTACCCATCAAGAAAACAGCAGCACGCCTTAACCGCCGACCGTTATAAGTCATTCGGTTCCCTTGAATCTGGACACTTCCTTCGGTCTTAAACAGGTAAACTGCGCTGCCGTCATTGCCACAGATTAGGTTGTGAATAATGCGAGACTGGTCAACCATGCCCTCCAGACGAATGGCATCTGGCATCCCAGCAATGCCATTGCCGACCACAACATTGTCGATAATCCTTAAATTATCCGCACGAACGGAGGAAATGATCGCGCTGCCATCGTGGTGAGCAATGTAGTTTTGTCGGATGATGGTTTCCTGACCGTTGAACACGGACACGCCAAAAGCCGAGGTGGGAGTTGGCAGAGTTTGGTCAGGGCGAATGCCCAACCAATTCCACTCAATCACCACATTTCGGGGGGGCAGATCATCTGGGTAAAACGGAGAAAAGTTTGCTGGGGGTTGTTGTTTCCCAACATCGGGAGGAGGTTGCCGATGGGCAATGAAAATATCGGCAGGTGGGGTTAGCAAGGTGGAGCGAGGACGCGCGGTAAACCCGTAAAGGCTTAAACCCTGAATGTGCACTTCGTCGGCGACGATCGTTAACCCACGGGAAATTTCAATCCCTTCGGCTGGGGTAATTTGCACGATTGGGACAGGTATTTCCCCCTCCGCGATCGCCGATCGCCGACTGTCGTATCCCGGTTGGCTGGTGCCATTAATCAACAATCCGGGTTGGGTGAGGGCTGGCAGCAGGCTGGTCAGCCGGATGACCGTTTGACCTTTAGGCAAATCAAAGTCAATTTGCTGCGTAGGAGGTATGGCTGTGATCGGTGGGTTTTCGTTGAATTGTAAAAGCTCTACCTGTGCTTGTTCGGCTGCACTCAACTGATCTAACTTCAGCTCACCATTAACCAGGGCGATCGCTTCTCGTAAGGTCAGCACATCATCTGGAGCGATTGCCCCATCTCGATTGCTGTTCACCACTGCCCGAAAGTGGTTCGGTACCGTCACAGCCACTCCAGGGCAGAATAGCCCTAACACACCATAAATTAAGAGACAGGAGGCAGTCAGTTTTCTCATGGGATGTCTCCGACAGACAAGAACGATTGCGGTGGAATCAAGTGCAACAAGGTGAGCATGGAATTAAGTTGTCCTGCAGAATTTTCATCAAGCAGGGTCGCACTGGCGACCTGATTTGAAGCAAGGGTGGGCAGGCTGGATGGTCCACCGCGGAGAGGCTGTGGGGCGATCGCGCCAGTCGGCGAAGAACGGGTCGGCACCGCTGGTTTAGTCACCTGAGATTCCGACTGTTGACGCGGAACTGGCTTTTGTAGCCCAAATCCTTCAAACAGTTCATTCAGCTTGACGGTGAAGGTGGCATAGAGTCCGCCTTTGCTACGTCCGTGAAAATCGCGATCGTCCACATTCCCAAAGGCATAGCCCACCCCCACTCGCAGATCGGGGGTGAGGTAGTAACCTGCTTCCACCACATAGCCCAGTTCACTGAAGCCCGTGTTGGTCTGGTCGATCCAGCGCAACTCGCCCACCAGATCGACGTTGTAACCCAGGCGATAAGCTGCCCGAAATTGCGCCAGTGAAACCGTGTTGTCTCCCACCAGATCACGGGCTGAATAGGATCGGCTATTGCGGAGGGCAAATTTGCCATAAAACTCCCAACGGAGATCGGGAGCATAGATCGCTTCTACCGCCAACGTGTGATCGCGGGAACCCGAACCGCTGCCAAACAGAATAGTGTCAGGAATCGTATCAGGATTTTTGCGATATTCGTAGCGCAAAAGTGCGTTGAATTTATCGCTTCGCAGGTTGCGGTATGCCAAGCCCAATTTCAGGTTGGCAGTGTCACCTAAACCCGTGAGTAACTGGTTTGAAGCATTTGCCTGATCAAACCGAAACAAGGCAGTAAGGTCAGGGGAAATTTTGCCCAGGGCAGAGGCTGAAATAACGGTATTGTTGCCCCGTGATGCCGTGCGGTGTTCTAGCCGGGCGCTGGCTTTGAAGTCGGGGTTATCGGTGTACTCGAACCCCACACTGAAACTGTCGCCCGAACCCAATCCCAAGGAAGAGGCACTTTGCCCTACCGCAAAGGGCTGGCGAAACTGCTGCCCCGCTGCCGTGTAAACAAAATCGTTGCCAAAGATATGTTCATAAGTCAGGTCGATTCGTAAGCCAGGAGCCACCTGCCAGCGATGGTTTAAGCCCACTGCCCCTTGTCCAGTCATCCCGTTGGCACCCCCCAAAACCGAATAGCGCCCGGTGAGATTGGTATTTTCTGACAGGCGGTGATCCAGCAGGGTATCCAGGCTGGTGATAGAGCCTTTGTCGCCAAAGAATTGTTGTGCTAAGCGCACCGTGACGCCGGGGAATGCTGCCCAGTCAATAGCCAAAACGGTACGATCGGGATAGAGGGAATCCTTGCCACTCAAGTTCAACTCATTCTGCGCCCGGAAAGTTACCGTTTTTGCCAGCGGCATCGACAAGCGCGACACAATCTGGTTGGTGTCTGCACTCAGCCGTTGGGGGGTAATCCGGTCTTCGCGCGATCGATGCACAAAATCCAAACTGACATCGACTTTACCAATTTTTTGCAGCAATCCTGCACTCAAGGTGGTCAGGCTGTTGTCTACTCGTGCGCCGGGTGCCGCTTCTTGGACTGGATTAAACAAATCGTTGAAGGTGGTTCGGATCAGTGGCGAGACGCCAAAGTTGATTTCACGATCGACCTGGATTTGCAGTTGCGTCGTGGGGGCTAAACGAGCCGCAATTTGACCGCCATAGCGGGTTTGTCCTGGTGTTAGACTGTAGGTGGCGTTGTTGGTAAACCCCGCATCTGCCGATCGAAAATAAGCGCGCCCCAAGATGCCAGGTGCCAGATCGCCGTTCATTTCCAAACGGTAGGCTGAACCCGATGTACCGCCTCGAAATAAGGAATCGCCTGTAGATCGAGCATATTCCCCCACAATCTTGGCATCTGATCCTAAGGGGACAAAGAAATCTAACCCATACAGTTCCGTCGATTCACTGCCCCGATCTTCTCGCAGATAGCTGGCACCCAGCCAACTTTCTCGCTCAAAGGCTTGAGAAAAGTTGTACTGCAACCGTCCGGCGTAGAGATCCGTGCCACCACCATCCTCAAACTGGTAGGTGACAACAATCCGTCGTACTAGCGTTTTGCCAAAGGGGTCGAACTCTGTCGCCAGCAGAGGACGTCGGAATAACAACGTACCGCGATCGTAATCAATTTCATAGTCGAGGCTGCGCTGGAGCGATTTGCGCTCAATCACCGTGCCAGGACGATTTAGTTCCTCGGTTTCCAGAAAAACATTTTCACTGCCTCCCAAGACTCGTCGTCTGGAGAGAAAATAAAATCCGCTGGTGCCATTGGGGACGATCGTGTCCCGTTGGAACCCATCCAGGTTATTGCCGTACATCAGTGTCGCCTGCAAATTGCCCAGATTGTAATTGCCCTTAAACCCATGCAATTGGCGAGTTGTGGCGGTGAACAACTGGGAGGCACGGCTAAATTCCTGGGTGTTATAGTCACCCCAAAGAAGATAGTCCGATTCGGCTCCAGCAATGGGCGAAGTGCGCTCCAACCGAAAGTAAACGCTATCGATCGAGGGCGTTAGGTAATCCACCGTAGAACTATCGCCATAAACCGGATAAACCTGATCGCAAAGTTGGGCATCTCGGAACAGACGCGTGGTGCCATCACAGGTCTGGTTAAGCGGGTGTTGATTGTTATAAGCTCCAGTGAGCAACCATTCTCCAATTTTTCCTGTTGCAAAGACTGCCGCTGTAAAATCGACCTGCGTCCCATCTTTAAAATCTTCGGGATCGAGAAATTCCCGAAAGCTACTATAGTAGTCTGTCCCAGCATTGCCGATTCGCAAGTTAATCACTCCACTCACCAGCGAAGCACGCAAGTTGGTCATGAATTCGACTTGGGCGTAAGCCTCCAGATCCTTCTCCAGATGGGGTGTGGTCGGCGGCAAGGGCACCGTTGTAGTACCGGACGCTTCTGGCGAATTTTTGGGAGTAGTGGGTGCGCCCGCATTCAGATCGGGCAGTTTAACTCCCCGCTGGGCACCCAGCTCGATCGCCGCTCGCACGCGCACTTTTTTCGGCTCCAAGTCGGACTGGAGATTGACAGTAAACTGTCCCTGCGTTGCCAACACCTGAAAACCCGGCAGGTCGGCATCATAATCTGCACCAACAAACTTCCCAGCACTGCTGGTCAGCGTGACGATCTCATCCTGAGCGATTGGCTGACCACTCACATTCAAAATTCGTCCGGTTAAGGGCACGGTAGATCGACCATCGGCAGGAATACGAGAATCTGCTGCCGGAGCAAATTCTAGCCGATCTGCCGAATTTTGTTCCGGTCGTTCTGAGGCAGACTGCCCTGTCGGAGTCTGCGCTAAGGAAGGCTGAACAGGTGTCCCAGATTCTGAAGGCAGGGTGGACATCGCGTCCGGTTGGCGGTTTGCCAGTTCAGGCAATGCCGATGCCACATCCCTCGGCTCGGTCAATCCCCGCTCCACTTGCTCGTTCTCAGCCTGAGACGGATCAACTTGAGCATGGCTGGCTGAAGTAAACGTCTGGCTGGGTTCGGGCGATCGCTTAGGTTGAGGAGCGATCGCCGCCAATTTACCTTCTAGCACTTCACCTGCCTGGGCAGGGGTAATCATACCAACTGCCCCGACCAGCGTGGTGAGCACACTCACACAAACTTTGGCAAAGCCTGGCATCATCGTCCCTCCTCTTGAAAAGCAGGAGTGACGGCAAAATTCATCCGTGCTAGTCCTCCGGGCGCTAATTTCACCAGCCGCGACTGACTATTTGCCTCAATGCGATAAAGGTTAGGCGCTAAGGCATAGCCCGACAAACTGGTCAGATCCAGGGTGCCAGTGCGATAGCCCGAAAGGACGTAAGCCAGTGAGAACAACCCATTAGCATCGGTGGTAATGCGGTTGCCATCGTCCATGAAAATCACCGCATTGGGTACTCCTGGTTCGCCCGGTTGTTGCTCCCCATCAAAATTCTTGTCTACGAAAACCCGCCCTACAATCGTGCCGCAGTCTGAAAGAATGCCAGGACGAATCTGCAACTGATAGCTGGCAGTGTTGCCCACAATGGGGAGTCCACTGGGTCCTGTACCAGTTGGAATTGCCAGATTCCGCCCATTACCCCGAATGGCATCGGGGGTTAATGTGGCAGCATACACAATGGTCAAAGACTCGCCCCCCGCCAGACTCGGATAGGTAAACAGAATCTCTTTACCGTTTGTTGCAGCTTGGGGCAGCGTCACTTCAGTGGTTGTACTACCCGTGGTTAAAGATCCTTTGACCGATTTGGGCTGAAATTGCAAACCCAAAGGCAACGTATCTTTTACTACAATATTTTTGACTGTGGCAGTACCAATATTTTTGACCAGGAGACGATAAACCACGGTATCGCCCGGTTCAGCCGCAGCCCGATCTCCGGTTTTAATCATTTCCAATTCTGCTTGACCAACGTTGGCAATCACCTGCACTGCGTTGGAATTGGTATTTTGTAGGGTTCCACCGGGCGTCGATCGAAAATTGGCAGTTGCTCGATTGGGAATGGTATTCGTGGTTCCCCCAGGAGGTGGGGTTTGAGCCAATCCAGATTTCCAGGGACTTAGATTGAGCAGCAGCAGGAAAATACTCCCCGCTAGCCAGGTTGGAGACTTCATGGGTTTTTCACAATGGTATGGACGCACCAGATTTAAAACTCAGTAGATTCCCTGATGCGAAAACTTTGGAATTCCTTAATTCATGGAGGCTTTTGACTCAAATCCGACATCCGAGAACACACAGAAAAACACCTTTAGCAGCGCAAAGCCTCACCAGGTATTGCTGCTAAGCTTCAACTTTGCAAAATTAGATTTGTATCACAAGCTTCCAACCCTGTAAACTTACCTACTAAGTCTCAAGTGCGTCTAGATAGTCTTGCATCGCCTAGGGAAAAATACTGAAAGCTTGATTTATCAAGTTCTTGATATTAATCGCTGCATTATTCTTGGCTCAACCCCTGGAGATCGGGCTAGATCGCTGGAAACGCTTACCCAACCGAGATTTGCCACGATATTTCTCCACGAAAATGGTATCTCCTCGTGATGAGGAACGAATTAGATAACTTTCTTTACAAAACTCTTAAGAATACTTGAAGGTAATCGATTCTACCTGGGTAAGTTAAATCCAGTCGTGTTAATCCTTTCTTAGAGATTTGACATGTTACCGAATGTGGTTTGTGAAAATCTGGTTCCTGGTTCAAGTCTGAGCCTGGAAAGCGTTCCTTCTCAGGCGATTCACCATCAAGGCAAACGTTACACGCTCAATCGCGTGTTTACAGTTCACCAGAGATTGGAGGCTTACAACCTGGGTTGTAACCTTGCCGAACAGGGAGTTCCAGTTTTGATGACGGCTTCTAGAAGTCGATATGCAGTCTGGGTCGAAATCACCTCGGATTACTTGCCAAGCGCAACCCTCAACAACGCTGAGGTTTCAGTGGTTGAAGCGGCTTAATGATGTCCTAGTGCGTTCAAGCTTCTGTAATCGCAGCTTTCAAGTGATGGCAAAATGTACCAATTTCTCGCAACCCCTCTGCAGGTGATCCTGCTGCTAACCGTTTGACAAAGGCACTGCCGACGATCGCTGCATCGGCGCCCCATTCCATCACCTGCCGGGCATGGTCGGTCTGGGAGATGCCAAACCCCACCCCGATCGGCTTATCGGTCACACTGCGCAAATCGATCAGCAAATCTTGCACCCGTTCTTCCATTTGGGCACGGATACCAGTTACGCCCGTGATGCTGACCAGATAAATAAATCCTTGAGACTGCTGCGCGATCGTGGCAATGCGCTCTTTGGGCGTTGTGGGAGCCACCAATAACGTTACTTCAATGCCGTAGTCCAGAGCTGGCTTTAGTAACCCGTCCGCCTCTTCCAGCGGCAAGTCGGGCACAACTAGCCCTTTGACCCCCGCTGTCGCAAGCTTTTGCAAAAATACATCCACCCCTCGATTCAAAATCGGGTTGTAGTAAGTAAACAAAATAATTGGAGATCGCAACGTAGGTGCGATTCCTTGCACCATCTCCAAGACGTGATCTAACCGCACACCACGATGGAGTGCCCGCGTCGCTGCCGCCTGAATCACAGGCCCATCTGCTAACGGATCGGAGTAGGGCACGCCCAATTCAATCAAATCCGCACCCTTTTGATCGAGCAGATAGAGCGCCTTGGCAGTTGTTTCAAGATCTGGATCTCCTGCTGTCAAGAAAGGAATCAGCGCACATTGCCCCCGATCGCGCAACCGTTCAAAGCATTGAGAAACTGAAATCATCGAATTCTTAACCCCGCTTTCCTGAAGCTTGTTGTTCTTGCTCAATCTCTGCCTGGAGTTGAGCCAATTCTTCAGGGGTCATTTCGTCCAAGCGCTTTTGCAAAACCGCGTCTTCATAATCTTTCAACTGCTGGTTATAGGTCATCTTTTGGGTCGTTGCCCGATAAACATACGTGACTAACCAGCCCAGCAACCCAGCCACTAAAAGCACCTGACTCCAAATACCAGCGTGGATACTATCTAGCCCAAGCCACTGGAACACCAGGTAAGCTGACCCACCTGCTAGAAATATACCGAGTCCGATCGCAATTGCATCTATCCGTCGCATTGATTTGGAAAACCACAAATAAAATCGCAGCGCCTGCCCCAAAGCCACACGCTGCCCGAACAAAACTAGCCTGAATTTAGCTTTTCTTATCCTACAATTTGCCGCCGCTTAGGACGAAAATTTAGAAATGGGCTAAGCAATAGCAATCCTGGAAAGAAAAAGAAGACCAAGAAATACATAAAACCCCGTTCTAGCGAACTTGCGACATACCAGCGCGATTTGAGGTAAAGGTAGGTCAACGCTGGAACCACGAGCAAATAAGCACCCGCTAGCAATAAATACAATAACGCGATGAGTAAAGTTCCTTCTAGGACGGTTCCTTCTAGGACAATTCCTTGTAGCACAGCCACTCCTTGCTCAGCCGAACAGATATTTCAACAGCCATCAGTTACGATCAACTCAGTTACGATCAACAAAAATGTTGCAAGCAAAGCACAATTATCGTCTCTCAAGCGGGCTTTCATCCAAATCGCCCTCCTTATTCTACCGTCTCATTAACCCTGCTCAAACTCTGGCACTATTGGGTTTCTCAATGGTCGCTCGCAAATTTGACTTATTTCTACCTAGGTGTAAAACGAAAACATCTTTAAAAAAACTCCTGACCGGTTGCACTCCGAACCGATTAGTGATGGAATAAACAAGCAAGCCGTTGGAACTCCACCTACGGGGGCATGGCGGAATGGTAGACGCTACGGACTTAAGAAATTGAGCCTTGACAGAGAAATTTGTCAAGTGACTGCTCTCAAACTCAGGGAAACCTAAGTCTGGCTTTTGCCAGAGATGGCAATCCTGAGCCAAGCCCAATCATTGCAGAGGCGGATTCAAAGTGAAAGAAAGCTTCTTTCTTGAATTTAAAATCCAAACTCTAACATTATTGGGAAGGTGCAGAGACTCGACGGGAGCTACCCTAACGTGTAGTCGAGGGTAAAGGGAGAGTCCAATTCTCAAAGCTCAGCTTACTTAGCTGTCAGCAGGGGCGAAAGCCGCAAGAGAATGAAAATCCGTTGACCGCAAGGTCGTGAGGGTTCAAGTCCCTCTGCCCCCATATTTTTTTGAGGTCATTATCTTCGAACTCGGTGAAAACGATATTCACCCGCTGTTATTTTGGGAACGATGCATTCGGAGCAAAATGTTGCCCAAACTTTAACGATCCTTAATCAGGTGGTACCTGATCGCCAGGATGCGTAGAGAAAATATCCTGTGCAAATATCTTAATGAATCATGGGTTGAAGGTTAAAAAGCTTCAAATTCAGATCCCCACAATTCAAAGTGTTTTTGATACGATCGGGAGATTACAGAGTCTTTATTCAAAAGGAATGGAAAGCTAGCCTGTTATAGGTCTAAGGTACTCTTTAGTTTGCGTGTTTTCCGGTAAGGAGAGTGGGTCGTTGCAGTCCTTGCTACCTCAAAAGGATGAGCCGATTTCTCATCCACGCTCTTATGATAGTGACGAGATCGGTGAATTGTCACTTTACACAATCTACACATTCAAGTCGATCGCGGTAAGAGTTGTCATCTCTCGGTTGTCTGTCAGGTCGTTGAGATTTATAAAGTTCAGTATTATCCCTGAGAGATTTCAGACTAGTTATAAAAAATCCGTGTAATTTCGGTTATTCTGTACTCTTTACAGGTTTCCTGGAAACCTGTTTTTTCGTTTTTTTGGTTTTTGAGTAAGCCTGGCGCACCTGATCGCTTCTCCCATTCCTTAATTTCCAAATGCTTTCTAGTCTCAGATTAGGTTTCAGACAGGAGAACCGTTGATCCACGCCAGATCCACGTCAGTCCCCATCGGGTCGCCAAGTCCTATTTCTCTGCTTGGTGCAAATACGGAGTCAAGTGACAGGTATCACCAAGCGAGGAGGGAATTATCACCATTGCAAAAGTCCATCGTCACGAAGCAATTTACTAAAATCCTGCAAAATCATTACACGTAAGATCCCTTAATGGAAGGCAAGTTTTCGCCCATTACCGTTCACCTCGGTGATGATGCAGTCATTGCCCTCAACAACCCTGATAGGCAAGCGCTCTGTCTTGCTCAGGTTAAGCTAACCGGAAACTGCATTGAGTACAGAAAACTAGGCAGGTGAAAAGGTGTTGTTTGGCAAAATTTTCCTAGTTTCTAGCTAACCGTTCATTCGCACTCAACCAGTTCTTCGAGTCAGTGCCCTTGCAGGATGTGTAGTCAACTTTCGAAAGTGGCATAAAGCATTCATGTTCCTGAGTAAAACAATGATTGGGGATGTCCTACCGGGTGAGCAGCATAACCGAGTTCCTGTCAAGCGAAACAAGTCAGGAATTAACATTCGACAAGCTCAAGAAAATGTCTACCGTTTCTTGTTGAGTATTGTTAAGAAATGGACCCCGGAAGCTGTTCTGGATGAATTCAAACGTCTTTTTATCTATCACGTTGAGTCCACCAGTTCCGATGCCATTCAGGCAATTTACGAGATTATTTTCTCGAATAATGAGGAAGAGTTCCGGAATACACTGAAGCGTTCCTGCTACATCTTGATTAATAACTGGGACGCTTCGAGACATTACAAGCCAATTCAGGAACTGGTGCAGCTATTTGCTGACCCAAAACTCAGTCGCCATACCTTGTCTCCAACACTAAAGCGTTTGCGACTGTGGATTGAAAACTTTATTCAGAGCAAAGACTACCAGGAACTGAAGCTCTTTGCGGCACGATATGACGATCAGCGGAGAGGTCCTTGGAGCTCACGGTATACCTCCTACTTGTTAGTGCCTCAGTATATCGATTTGAGTAATCCGATCGAACAACGAGAAGCCGCAAGAGCGCTCTCTAAACAACTCAAAGATCGATTTAAGTTTGACCTGGCAATGTATGTAGCGCGTTCTCAATCGTCTGTTTTGCACGGAGAGACCAAAGAACTCAAAAATCCGACTGTTTTGGGAGATGAGGTATTGCGGTTGATCAAGGCGATCGTGGCACGTCGAGGTCCCTTCAGCTATACCAACCTGGCAAATATTTTCCTCAAACAAACTGAAAATCTGCCCTACCGCGATTTTAAAAAAAGCCTACAAAAATATTTGATCTTTTCAGTTGAAAATCCCGAATTTGTTGCCACGCTGAATAAGAAAATGGCCGAGAAGCTCGATCTTCTCTACACAGATCATGATGATGAACCCGTAAATAATGCGCTGATTCTGAGAACCTGTAACCGCGTCATCGAGTACTTAACAACTGAAAATTTGCAAGAGCCTTCCCAGCTTTTTGCCATGTTGCTTTCTCAAGGCAACCCGGTGACTTTAGTCATTGTGATGCTCAAAATTATCCTGATTTGCAAACACGCACGCACGCATCTTGAAGCTCGAATTGCTGAATTGATTCAGTATTACGATCGATTTCCTGAAGAGGAATGTCGCTGGATTGTTCATTTTTTAGAAATTTTCAATGTGACGTTTGCCATTCATGCTGAGAATGTGCAATATAACCTGATCAGAATGAATGTCAAGGACACAGTCGTTGAGCAGCCGGTGCTTAACCTGGATGCCTATCGGGTCTTTTCCCAACTTAAAGGTGAAATCGAACTCGATACTTCGCTCGATTTGTTTATTCTGGAAGAAGCAAAACTGGTGACCGAATAAATCTTGGGGTCGATAGATTCTCTAAACGGTTTCTAACGACGATCGTCGAGCGTTGCCAGGGCGGCTCCAGCTGCATCTCCCAGGGTATTCACAACGCGGTATACAGCTACTACACTCAACAACAATCCAGGCGAAACCAGGCGATCTAGCAAAGCCAGCATCGTCGCTTCAAACACGCCTACGCCACCGGGTGCACCTGGCACTACTAGCCCCAGCAACCATGCCAAACTGAACGCACTATAAAGCAGTGGCAACTGCCCAGGCGAAACTGGGCTAATTGCCATAAAAGTCAGCAAAAAGCCTGATCCCCGGAGCAATAGAAACCCCAGTTCTCCTAGCAGAGGCAAAAGGGGATAGTGTTCTACTTTGAAGGTTTTTGCTTCTCGACTGGAACCTGTAACTTTTCGTTTCAGCTGACTTAAGCGCTGAATCACTGGGTTCAGGATGAGTGGATGAATGGACAGCAGCACGACCAATAGAACCAGCACTTGCGCTGCCTGTCCCCAGAAGCCTAATCTCGCTCCCAGCTGCAAGCTACCTAGTAAGGTGACGATCAGCGCGGATGCCATCATCAAAATTGGCTCTAGAAGCACACTCAGCGTCGCAGCACCCAATGGTACACCTGCATTGGTGGCTGCCGAAATGCGTCCATAAAAATGCCAAACATTACCAGGCAAATATTTTGCAATGTTGGTCTTTAAATAAGCCAAAATGACCCAAACACCTTGAACAGGTTGCTTAAAGTCTCGTAGAATCCAGCTCCAGACCCAACCTGCACAAACATGCGCTAATAAGGTGACGCCCAGTGAGATCGCTAAACAAGCCCAACCTGCCGCATCAATCCGGGTAGAAGCGACCTCCTGCCAGTGATTTTTGAGCGTGTTCGCCAAAAAAACTAACGTACCGCCCAGCACAAACCAGCGCAGGGAACCCTTCAGGCGTGACCACAGTTGCTTCATGGATTTTGTTGACCGACCTAACGCAAAAAGGCAGTAATCAGCCAAAGCAGCACAAAAGTGAGCCAAGCAGCGACTGTATCGCCTGGAATCATTGCAGTTCCAGGCACTTGGGCTATTAACAGTTTATACAGTTGCAGTCCTAGAAAAATCCCGATCGAGGCCCCCATGAGCGTTAACAGCAGCGCTCGTCCCAGTTTATTTTCTTTGCGATTCAGAAAATAGATACTCACTAATACCCCTAACGCCAGTGCCAATGGCGCCAAAGTGGTGAATCCAGAAATTGCTGCCAATCCTACGAACAACCCTGCTGGTAGCCAAATATCCTGTTGGCTGGGAGTATCTACCATCCGCTTTAGCCAATCTGGACTTTGCTTAGAAGCTTCGGGGATAGGAGTCACTGGGGTAGGCGTAATTTTTTCGGGAAAGCGAATCCTATCAGGCACTTTGATTTTGCCCTCCTGTCGCATCCGTAGACGATCCATCAAAACTGCATCATAAGCACTTTCAATGGCTTCTCGTAGCTGCCCATCACCTTCACATTGCTCAAATAGGCGATCGCGTGCCTCTTTGATCTCGTCGAACGAGGCACTCTCAGTCACCCCAAGTTTTTCGTAGGGAGATTGCTCATCCATTGCCTATCTAGTCCACCTCTACTTCAAGCTAACCCGTCCCAACCCTCGTTCACAAGCATTTTTGTGGAAAAGATGTCATTATCAGGATACTCTGGCTAAAACCTGAGGCATACTAATTCTGATAACAAACTTATCCTAGATTCCCAACAATCTCTGAGTGAGTTTTGTTCTGAATTTTGAAGAATTCAGTTTAGTCTCACCCAGCATATTGCCTTGGTCTGGCTAGTTTCCCTGGTTTTCCGCTAGGTTAGCATACTCAGTTCAGGATCAGTTCAGGATGGGTGCCAAACGTAGGCAAGCATGATAGAACTGATGAACAGGGCATCTCGGCAGTCCATCGATTAATGATGGGATATGGCAATTTATCTCAGTTTTATGGACAATTGTCTAGGATGTCAGGTTATATGACCTGCGATAGATAGTATGACTAGTAAAGCAACTAGCAAAATTACCAAGCATCTACTGGATATACTGTCGGTTCATTTCTGTTCTCCTCTCAGCACAAGGTTATGGCAATGGCCCCAGCCAAGATTCTCGTAGTAGATGATGATCCTGCAATTCGGAACCTGATTCACCGTTTCTTAACGAAGCAAGGCTATCAAATGGAGTCTGCGGAGGATGGCAAAGGTGCCCTCGCGGTATTTGAGCAATTCAATCC
Source organism: Scytolyngbya sp. HA4215-MV1 (assembly GCA_019359045.1). Lineage (GTDB taxonomy): Bacteria > Cyanobacteriota > Cyanobacteriia > Leptolyngbyales > Leptolyngbyaceae > Scytolyngbya. The sequence goes on along the minus strand of JAHHIA010000009.1, from coordinate 126,854 downwards.
GGATTTGGTGATTTTGGACGTTAACCTCCCCGATGCCAATGGGTATAACCTCTGTCAGGAAATGCAAAGCCGGACAGGGGTTTTTGTTCTGATGCTCACCAGTCGAACGGACGAAGCGGACAAAATTAGAGGATTTTCGCAGGGTGCGGATGATTACATCACTAAGCCTTTCAGTTTAGGGGAACTCGGAGTCCGGGTTGGCGCTATCCTCAAACGCCAGAGAATTGTGACGACTGCAGAACAGCAGTGCCTCGCATTTGACAAACTGGTGATTGATCCTGTCAGGCGTGAGGTCAAGCTCAATGAAGACATTGTGCCGTTGACCGCCCTTGAGTTTGACTTGTTGCATTTCTTAGCAAGCCATCCAGGTCGGGTATGGCGAAGAGCTGAGTTAATTCAAGAAGTTTGGGATTATGAGTATGTTGGCGATCAACGGGTAGTGGATGTCCATATTGGGCAGATCCGTAAGAAGATTGAAATCGATACCAGCCAACCCGCACTCATTCAGACAGTACGGGGTGTTGGCTACAAGTTTGAAGCACCCAATATCGCCAAGCAAGCCAGTCCGGCTCCCTAGGTAAGATGCGCTAAGTTTAGAGTGACGAGAGACCTTACTGAGTAGGGTCTCTCGTCATTTTGGCGTTGGTTGGTGGGGCGATCGTTCTGATTAGTGCGATAGGGCTTAAATGAAATGATCGCGATCGTCCTCAGCCGGATGCACTTGGCTCTACTTGACCGTATAGAAACCGAAGATTTTAGAAGAAATTTGTGTAAAAACTCTGCCTAGGCAGAGTTTTTACACTATTAAGTTTAGATTACACTGAATTATTAAAGTTTCAATTGAGTTTCATTAGGAGATTTTAAGGTTCTTTGCCCGTAAATTTTCTCAGACAATATTTTTTTATTGTCATGAATGGCCAAAGTGTCTCCACTCTGCTGGGAGTTGTGAGTGATCTTGGATGCGCGCTCCTGATGGAGAGATCCTAGAAAAGAAATATTTGATTTTTTTTAAAAATTTATTATTTCAATCAATCCCTTTTAAGACTTTTGCTGAAGTTTCGGGAAAGTCGCAAATTCTACTTTGGCAAGTCTAAATAAAACAACTTTGAAGCTTGCAGAATTTAGCAGTGTCTCAAAGGTGTTGTTGGTATTTTTGAAAGCTTTGCTGGGCAAAGCTTTCAAAAATACCAACAACATATAGCAGTCCTAAATCAGTTATGAGATTTAGGAGCTTTAAGAGAAAGCCTTCTAACGGAATCCTTTCTTACAATCCAGATGGGATCACTATAAATTTCCGTTCATTAGTCTTTTAGAAGTCAAGAGCAAACTTCTTCTAGATATTTTGCTGGGTTCTTTGATGATGTTTTTCATTGCTCATCTTGTTGCTTTTAAACTTTATTTGCCCAGTCGATATAGGGAGTTTAGTATTCCGATCGCAACGAGCATTGGGTCAGGGATTGTTTTGACAGTTATTGTTGGTAGTATTCCGAATCGAGACAATCAAAGACTGAATGGTCATTCTCCTCAAAAAGGTCTGTTTGTGATTGCAAGTATGCTTCTAATTGCTTCATTGGTTGTTTTATATCCAGGAGTTCTAATACCAATTTGATTTGTGTTTGCGACAGATCTAGATCCCCCCTAACCCCCGCGCTTTAGCGAAGCCATGCCGACAGGCTATATGCACCGCTGCGCTAGAAAAAAGGGGGGAAACCCAAGCCAGTCTTGAAGTCCCCCTTAAAAAGGGGGACTTAGGGATCTCCTAAGTGTCACATTCTCAATTTAAATTGGTATAAAACTCAGTGGCAAGCCTTATATTCTGCCAGAGTATGGTGTCGGCAAAAGAGCAGGTCTTTAAGAGTTTTTAGAAAAACAACCGAAAGATATTTCAATTGCCTCACTTGCTTTGGAAGCGGATGAGCTACCCAGTTTTGCTAAGCGATCGGTGCTCGTTGCACGCAAGTATGCCATTACCTATCAACCCGCCTATTATCGTCAATTTCTTCAGCGAACTGAGGCGTTGGCGCGGGCACAATATAGTCTAGATAGGTCTGAAATTAAGCAGTTTACTAAAAAATATAAAGTGGATTTTTGGTTACTCGATCAACAAGAATTTAATCCGGATTATCTAACGCAAAAGAGTTGGCTTAAGCAAACCTCAGTCTATCCCCTTGTTCACGCAACAGCGGCTTCCTTAAAAGAACATGAAGTACCCCTTCCCAAACTAATGAAAATGTGTGCTGTTTGGCAGAAAGATGAACTCTTTTTAGCATCTACCTAATGTATTTTGAAATTTCCTTAGGCAGAGATTAAAATGAGACAAACCGTTGTCTTGCCGATCCTCAGCCTGCTTCGGGGCGTTGGTTGCGAAATTCCCAGGCGAGTTCTAGCAGTTGGCTCCATCGCTTTTGGGCTTGTTTCGGCGTACAGTTCAGTTGTTGAGCAATTTCTTGATCGGTTCTTTGGGCGCGCTTTAACTCAATCAGCTGTTGCTGTTCGGGCGTGAGGCTTTTTAGGAAAGCCTGCCAAATTTGGGGCACCATACCCAGGTTTTGATCGAGATCTGCGCCAAGCCACTGATGTACCAGCTTCCATTGATGCGATCGGGCAAATTTATCGACGTGATATTTGAAGCGCTGTTGCAGATAATCTCGCTGGCGAGGAGACAGTTCCAGGATCTCATCAATCTCCTGAGCCGAGAGATCTTGCAGCCGCAGCACCAGATAGTCGATACAGTCTTTTTGCCCTTGCGATTCCAGGTATTGCAGCAGTTCTGCGATGATGTTCTCCCGCAGGGTGGCATCGCTGGAGTCGATCGCACTGGCCACCATCTGCTCTCGAATTTGATGTGCGATCGGCGATCGGGCATACATTTCTGCCTCTTCTCCCTTCCCCGATTCCACCGCCATTTCAATATCCATGGTGGCATCTTGGGGTTGGCGACGGGCAAAGCCTTGTGCCCGTAGCACAATCAGCCGCTGACTGCCACAACCGGGCAAATTAATCCGGCGTTTGGCATAGTGCTCAGTAAACGCCATATATTCTGCCAGTTCCAGCCGGGTGCGTGGCGTGTAAGTGTCTGGCAGTTGATTTTCTCGTCGAAAGGTTTTGAGCACTTCGACATAAAAGTTTTGTAGAAAATCTTCAATCAGAGTGTAGCGTGCCTGAAAGCTGAGCTGAGAACGATTAGGCGCAATGTAGCGATAGACCAGTGCACTCAGGCTGCTGTGCAAATCGACCCGCCCCTGGCGCGACCCCAACCGATAGTAAGCAATGCATTTTTGCAAGCGGTGGCGTGCCAGAGAAATTTGCCAAGAGCCGACTCGTCCCGATGTCTGGATGCGATCGCTTTTATAACAAACCCGTTCTACTTCTGCAGCAATGCGGTTGACCACCGCCTGACTACTGCCGCCCACCAGATCAATTTCGGTTTTTAGCTCTTCCAGCAACATCTGGGTCATTGCCGGAGTAGTAATTAAGGTATGCAACTCAGCAACTTCACCCACCCCCGGCACCAACTCAAAGTCTGACTCGGTTGAATCAGTGTTTGCCTGGGCAGCGCTGGAATTTGTCAGTTTGGCAGAATGGGCGCTGGATGCCTGCTGCGAATGGGTAGAACCAGAGGTTTTTTGGGGGGGCTGATTAGTAGAACCAGCGGGTCGGGTAGTCATAACTTGCCTCATGGTAGTGCACACGAAACCATAGGACAGCAGACAGGTGCGTTTGCTCGCAAGGCATCTGTAACCAATTCAGAAACCTTGCACTCCGATTGCCTATCAAAACTGTCTACACCCTTGCTTTTGTGCAATACGGGGGATGAACCCCGTGGGTAGGTCACTTTCTCAGGTGGTCAACATTTCTGTCGATTTTGATTGGTTTTGCGATCGCTGTCCGGTGTCACGATATCTTTACTCAAGCTAGCAGCCAGACTCGCCAATGACCAGAGAATCGTGCGCTTCATGTGGAAAATCTCACAGAAGGTTGCAGAGACGGTCTTTAATCTGGCTGACATGATTTTAGACTCAAGTTTCCTTTAATTCATCTCCATTTCCAAATCCCAATCTGCGATCTCTTCCCAACCCAACCCTCGCCGTACCACTCTGGGTTCATCCGTGGTCAAGTCGAGAATGGTTGAAACTTTTTGGTTGGGTTCGGAACCATCGTCCACAATCACATCTACGAGTTTGTCCAGACGATCGAATAGCTCTGCTTGAGAATAGTGGGTTTGCCAGGTGGGCGTAGGAGATTCTTCATCATCAGGAATATGGGCTGAGGTTGAGATAATGGGATTTCCCAATGCCTCTATTAATGCCATACAGACACGATGATCGGGCACTCGAATCCCGGTTGTTTTGCGTTTGGGGTTCATGACCAGACGCGGTACGAGTTTGGTGGCGGGCAACAGGAAGGTAAATGGACCCGGAATCAGCCGCCGCATTAGGCGGTACGCTTCGTTGGTGACCCCCGCATAATGGGCAATGTTGGACAGGGAAGAACAGAGAAAGGTAAGGGGTTTGTCATTCGATAGGCGCTTGAGTTGCCGCACTCGTTCGATCGCAGACTTGGAGGTCAGGTCACACCCGATCGCGTAAACTGTATCGGTTGGATAGAGCATAATGGCACCGCCTTGGAGCAAAGTTTTGATTTGCTCAATGCTGCGTGCCTGAGGAGTTTGGGGATGAACTGTATAAATCGTCGCCATGAATCATGAAGATTGAAAGAAAAAAATGCCAGAGTTTAGGATTGAAGATTTGGGATTGAAGGATTTTGGATTAAAAACGGCAAGGTTTTGGTGAGGTTTGAACTGTCAGGTTTGGGACTGTCAAGTAAAGGGTCAAGCAAGGTAGAACAATGCAGAAAAAGATGGCTTATCTGGAATGTCCGACTGGCGTTGCCGGCGATATGTGTCTGGGAGCCCTGATCCATGCTGGAGTCCCGCTGGAATATCTAATGGATCAACTCAGTCGGTTAGGAATTTCTGAAGAATATCAGCTTGCCGTGGAACTTGTGCAGCGGCGAGGGCAACAAGCAACGAAGCTACATGTACAACTCACTGATCTAGGGAAGGGGACGGAGCGATCGCCCACCATCTCCAACCTCTATCCGTCTGCTCATGCCACGCCTGATCACGCCCATCCCCATCCGCACATTCACCATCATCACTCCCAGGCTCCTGCCCATCCTCACCCTGAGGATCAGTTGTCTGAACTCAAGCAGCAAACATCCGCTTCAGCCAAGCCCGACCTTCATCCCCATCCTACCGGGACTCGTCACCTGCCAGAGATTGAGCAGTTGATTTTGGCAGCAAAGCTGCCTACTCGTGCTGAAGCCTGGAGTTTGGCAGTCTTTCGTCAATTAGCAGCAGCCGAAGCAGCCGTGCATGGTATTCCTGCCGATCGAGTGCATTTTCATGAAGTAGGGGCGACCGATGCGATCGTCGATATTGTGGGCACTTGTCTGGGCTTGGATTGGCTCGCGATCGACCAGCTCTACTGTTCAGCGTTGCCCACAGGCGGCGGCACGGTTTGGGCAGCCCACGGGCGCTTACCCGTCCCAACGCCAGCCGTACTCAAGCTTTGGGAAATGCGACAGGTGCCTATTTACAGCAACGGCATCGATCGGGAATTGGTAACCCCTACTGGCGCGGCGATCGTCACAACCCTGGCAACCCGCTTTGGTGCTCCACCATCGATGACGCTGCATCGGGTGGGTTTGGGGGCAGGGTCGCAGGATCTGGCGATTCCCAATATTGTGCGGTTGTGGCTGGGTGAAGGCGTGGGGGAAAAGGAAGACACGGAGATGTTGGGACGCGCAGATGGGAAGGAGGAGGAGATGGGGGAGTCGGCTCGAAGGGCGATCGAAAATCCAAACTCCGCAATTGAGAACCTGGACTCTGAATCGATTGCGGTTCTGGAGACGCAAATCGATGATCTGAATCCGCAGGCGATCGGCTATGTGTTTGAGGCGCTGTTTGCAGTGGGAGCGGTAGATGTGTTTACCCAGGCGATCGGGATGAAGAAGTGTCGTCCGGGTATCTTGTTGACAGTGATTTGTCCGCTGGAACAGATCGATGCCTGCCAGGCGGTTATGTTTCGGGAAACAACAACCCTCGGTATTCGTCGTTCCACACAGCAGCGGAGCATTTTAAAGCGTCAGCTCCACTCCATCGAGACCGAATATGGCAGGGTGCGAGTGAAGGTTGCCTGGGCAGGCGATCGTTCCAGTGTTCCCAGCCATGTTCAACCCGAATACGAAGATTGTGCGGCGATCGCTCAGCAACATAACCTTCCCTGGCGACAAATCCACCGCGTCGCTCTGCAAAGTTGGTATACCAGTCAGAGGGGGAGAGGAGTAGAGGAGTAGAGGGTAGATGGGGTAGCTCCCTACCTTCTACCACCCTCTACCTTCTACCTCCTACCCTCTACCTTCTACCTCCTATCCTAAAACCGCACCTCATACTCCACCACAGCACCTGTTTCTTTCGTCAGGTCAGTAAAACTCCGAACCCGTAGATTATCGTTAATTCGATAACGTAGCCCAAACTGGGTAGGTTGATCCGCAGTCAGAATCCGCAAGATAGAGACGGAAAGATCTTTCGTCACATCTATCCCTGCTTCAGCGGCAAGACCCAAGGTGGAGTCGTTCCCAGCTTTATCGTCAGTGACGCGGGTGGGATAGACACGAAACTCGCTCAGCCCCAGGGCTTTACCAATCACATCCTGAACATTATTCAACAAGGCTGAGCCTGCCAGATTTGCCAGCGCCAGGGTGCCGTCTCCAGTGATGCCGCGACCCAGTAACGTCACGATTTCCTCTCGACTGCGGGCAGGGTTGCTGGTTAGCTCGAGATTTTCTTGCAGTTTGCTGGCAGGACCCGATACGCTTGCCTGGATGCGGACGGTTTGGAAGGCACCCAAGCTACTAGTAGTAGTGGGTGTATCCAGAATTTCGGAGGGTAGGGTTTCGGTTGGCACTCGACTGCGAGTCACCTCGGGTACAGAGGTAATGAGTCGTACATCCAAGGTGGGATCAAGCCCTTGCGTGGGATAAAAAGTTGCTGTTTGGTTATATCCCCTTGCCAAAACAAATTGACTGGTGAAGAGATTGACTTGTCCACTGAGCAATGAAATTTTGCCACTCGGTGCCATGGCATTGAGACTGCCATTAAGGGTCAAGTCTCCTCTTGCCACGAAACTGAGAATTGGTTGACTCGTCACACGGACATTGTTACCCAAAACAATCTTGAAATCCCGAAACTCAATGCCGGTTTGATCAGGCGCGGAAGTTCCTCCTCCTTCTGAGGCACTCGGCAGCAATGCCTGCCCATTCAATAACGTGACCGAACCGCTAATAGCGGGACTGAATGCATTACCCAAGAGCTGAATATTCCCACTGACGCCTCCTTCGTAGCGACCTCGCAACTTCAAGTCGATATCTTTTAGGGAGATAGTGAGGGGTTGTTCTTGTTCACTGAGTTCGCCTAAGAGGGGAAACGCTCCGTTGACAGTCACTTGTCCACCCCGGCGATACTGTCCGCGAATCCCCGGGTCGGTAATCCGGATTAACCCTCCTGAAAAAATGGCTTTACCGGTTACCCCCGTCAATTGCTGATCGGCTGGGTTTTGGGCAGATAATGCCTGGGCGGATAGGGTGGCATCGGTGAAATCGATAAACCCGGAGGCGATCGGTTGGAACAGTGTGCCCGATACATCCAACTGCACCTGGCCTTTGCCACCTAACCAGGCAACCTGTGTGGTGAAGAGATTGAGGAGTGCCAAACCTTCATCCTTGACATTGAGCCGTAGCTTGATATCACTACTGGGAGTCACACTACTAAAAGGGAGGGGCAGGGGCAAATTTCCGGCGATGTACAAGGGTTCATTCCCGGTCACTAACAGCGTGCTGTCAAAGTCTAAACGAGCATCGATGTAACGAAAGTTCAACTTGCTCTTATCGGATTGGATCGGTTGACCATTGAGAGAGGCATCGGCAAGTTTCAATTCTCCGGTGATCTGTGGATTGACGCGCGTGCCGTCGAGGGTGGCGGTGGTCACTAGCTTGCCGTCGATGTCCAGAGGGAAGTTTGCCAGTAAGTCTGGAGGAAGCAGGCGCTCGATCGTTGCCACCGGAAGGTTGTTCACCCTGAGTTGCGCCTGGAGTTCTTCGCCCAACGTTCCATTAAGATCGATGACTGTCTCGTCGAAAACAAATCGCAATGGCAGGAGACTGACCGTACCATTGGCAAATTTGCTGCCCTGTCCGAGATTAATGGCAACTTGTTTTGCGAACGGGATAATTGTTGGTTTGCCAGCAGTATTGGCTCGGCGATCGCTGGCTGGAATTTCCCATCGCCAATTTTGCCCATCCAGATCTGCTGTAACGTTGATGCCCGATCGCAGGGAACCCTCCACATTCAGCGTGCCATTGATCTCTCCCTTAAATGCCTGGAGATCAGGAATGGCGGCTGTCTCGCGGGCTGCCCGTTGCTTTGCCAACAATTCTTCCACTTCCGCCAATCGTCGTATCTGGTTGATGAGGGACGCTTGCGGCAATCCGGCGGGTTGCGTTTGGAGGGCAGTTTCCACGTTGGCGATTTGAGTGGGGGGACTCAAAATTTGTCCAAGTGATTGGAGATCGTAGAGCTGAACAGTTTTGAAGACATCCTGAATCTGGCTACCCGGCGCCAAGGTGAGTTGGGCGTTGAATTTGGGATCAGGTCCGTTGACAAATTCGCCATTGAGTAAAAAGCGACTGGTGGCAACAAACTTGCCATCCCGAATTTCGCCTTGTTGCAGTTCACCATTGGTCAAGGTGGCAACGCCGTTTTTGTAGCGGATGTCGCCTACAAAGCGATCGCCCTGAATAGTGCCAACCCGGGGTACGGTGTAGCGATAGAGATCGGTCACTGGGCGATTCAATGGATCAATGAGCAGATTGTCAATTTCAATTCTGCCAACCAGTGATTGATCAACTGGGTTGACTCGCAACCCTTGGGGCGTTCTCAAGATGCCCTCGATCGGCGGAATGGCATTGGCTGCCCCCGAAAGACTGCGCAAAAAATTGAGCGAGATGCGACTACTCTGGTCGATCACCAACTCGCCCCCTCTGCGTTCGCCTTTGGCAATCATCTCGCCCTGGCGCAATTCAAACGCGATCAACTCATTATTGCCATTCAATTGCAACGCCAGACGATCGTTCGTTCCTCGCACTGCCAAGTCGAGTCCTTTTCCTGCCTGATAGGCAAAAGTTCCCACTAAGGGTGACTCAAACGCATTGTCATTGAGGACAAAGTTGCGCAGTCTCAAGTATTGTGGCGCAGTACTGACGACACTGGGAACTGCGGGAGTCCCCGTGACTTTGCCAGTGAAATCTGCCAATCCCGCAATTTTAATATTCTTAGGCAATGCTACGGGTAACGTTTGCAAATCCAGGCCCCGGGTTTGCACATTCAAATCCAGGGGTCCTATCGCGGGCGTCCCTTCTAACTTGGCAAGAATAGAACCCCTTGCCCGCACTCCTGCCGCTCCCTCGTTAAAACCGGGAGTGATGGCTTCGTCCAGTAAAATCCGTTCGCCGTTCCAGCGAAATGTGGCTGTTAGCGGCTGAGTCACCAGCGCAATGCCTTGAGAGAAGTTGACTTTCCCCATGGCTCGAATGGCGCTGGGGCTAAAGGACGCGACACTGCCAACTAATTGCAACTCGTTGACAGTGCTGAGTCGTCCTCGCAGATCAGGCGAGAAACGATTGAGTGGAATCTGCGCAGCATTAACAGATGCCTGCCACTTGCCATCTGCGATACGAGCACGGGCATTGACCGTTCCCCCAGCAACATTGAGGGTGGTATTGCGGAGAAAGATTTCTCCCCCGGCCACGACCACTTCCCCCCGAGCAGGATAGGTGCCCTGGGGGGCTTGCCAATTAACAATGGTTTGAATTTTGTTGAAAGCTCCAAAGACCTGGGTACGGGCTGCCACGGCCCCAATGGTGAGATTGGTGAGATTGGCTCCGTAGGTGCGTGCAATCGCATCGCCTGAGATGCCATCCGCCTGAAGATCCAGTACCAGTCCACCGCGATTGCCCAGTTTCACCAACCCTCTACCTGCCACTCTTCCCCCTGCGACTGGGAATGCCTGAATTTGGGGTAGGCGCAACACTAAATCAGTCGTGGTTAAGATAAATCGAGCGCTGGCAGACTTCAGCTCTATCCGATCGATGCGGCTACCCTGTGCCAGACGGCCTTCCCCCAGCAAGACTGGCTTCTGGATAGGACCCACCAATTTTAGGTTGGCATCCACTTTGCCACTGGTAGGAACCGGCAATTTGAGCGCCAGTGTCTCTACCACATTGGCGAGGGCTACCCGCCTCACCTGCACTGCCAGGTTAAAATTTTTCTGAGGATCGAGATTTCCTTGGACTAAAACTGGAATCTTGCCAAAGCGAGCTTTGACAGAGTCCAGCCAGATTACCGAATTCCGAAATTGTACCCCCCCTTCTGCTTGAGTAATGCGCTGGGGTAATGCTGGGACTTGAAGTGTGATGCCACTAAACTGAGCCGTGCCATTGAGTACGGGCAGTTTTTGGTTGGGTTGCAATTGGGCTTCCAGATTGCCGTTGAGGCGACCGGATGGCAAACTGATAGGCAGGCGAATCAGGCGATCGACCTCGGTTGCCAGCAAGTTTTGAAACTGAATGTCGAGCTTCGTTAACCCTGGCTTAACCAAAGTTTCGCCATTGAGATCGAGTTTTCCGCCGGTAATCGATCGCCCCCTGGTTTCATAAGTAATCCGCTTCCCTTGATCAAACAAGCGGACGATCCCGTTCATTTGATTCAGGGTCACCGATTGCTTCTGGGTGTGTCCCGGTTTGGGGTAAGGCACTAAAACCGCCACGGCATCGCGAATCCGAATCGCGTTGACTTCAGTCTGCACAGGACCCGATTCTTTTTCTGTTGCAGAAATTGCGGCAACCCAAAGCCCTTTTTTATCTTGTTCAAGGTATAAATTGGGCTGAATCACCGTTAAATCTAAACTCAGCTTGCGCGTCAGTAGCACTTGTAAGGGATTAAATCCCACTTCAACAGCTTCGATCGTCACATGGTCAGGGTCATTGGCAGTTGCAGGCACGGACGATCGCCCCAGTCGTAAACCGGTTAGACTAAATCGCTCCACCCGCCCTAGGCGCACCGGACGCTTCAAACTTTTACTTAAGCTTTCTTCAACCAGTGGTCCCAGTCTTTGATAGACAAATGAATCCAGCCACCAAACGCTGACGCTGATTCCCGCTACCAATATCCCCCCAACAATCAGGGTCTTTCGATTTAACAACAGTGCACGTAACCGTCGTGTGGGACGTGGCTCAGGCTGGGGTTCAGGAGTTTGCTCCGGATTAGGGGGATTCGTCATCTCGTCCTCACAGGAAAATGGACTGACAAGTTAAAGCAAGCGGAATCCAAGCACGCAAAAAATTTCTCACAACCCATCCTCACAACCTGTAGGACGTACAATTCCAGATTCAGGTTCTCAATGCTTCATCCCTTGAGTAGAAATCGTATTGGCTGTGATTAAAATTTAAGGCAACTTAGATAATCCAAAATTCTCCTAAAGTCGGTAAGTCGCTTGAGTGATGACTTGCGAAACCAGAGGCAAACCAGGCAGGCGCAATAAGTTTATCTCAACACAGCCCAAGTGTTAACCCATCGCGACATAAATCAGGTCGATTCCTGGTTTCTCGTGTCGAGGGGCTAGAACCCAACTAAGATAGGTATCAAATTACTGTGATCAGAAAAGACTTTAGCAATGCGTGTATTCATTTTGCTCTTCAACGCTGGTACGGATAACGAAGGCGTTCATTCCATCCAGATTGGCGATCGCAACGTGATTTTGATGTTTGAGTCCGAAGACGATGCCACTCGCTACGCCTTACTTCTGGAAGCCCAAGATTTTCCGATTCCCGATGTGGTGGAAATTGACACCGAGGACATTGAAGAACTCGATTACCATTGGAAGCTTGTTCCCGCAGGTTTCGTCCCCGAAGGTGATCTGGAACGGTTGCTTCTTTTCCCACCCGAACAAATCGTTGCCGAAACTGACTGGAACGCCGACTCTCCGCCTGAAAAAGAAACTCCCAAAGAACTCCAAGAAATGTCCGATGCCGAACTTGAACGGATGCGCCGCAAGTTGGAAGGGTTGTTGTGAAGCCCATGAACCTACCTGAACCCATGATTGAAAGGGGACATTTGCTCACGGAGCAAGTGAATCCCAACAGTCAAAATCTAGATCAACTCACGTCACTGGAGTTGGTGGAACTCTTTAATCGGGAAGATGCCCAGACGATCGCAGCGATCGCCCAGGCACGTCAGGAATTGGCAACCGCGATCGACCTGATTGCTCAGTCACTGCATCGCGGTGGGCGCTTGTTTTACATTGGAGCGGGTACCAGTGGGCGTTTGGGGGTGCTGGATGCAGCAGAATGTCCGCCGACGTTTTGTACCTCTCCCGAACTGGTGCAGGGCATCATTGCAGGAGGGGCAGGCGCTTTGGTCAGAAGCTCTGAAGATTTGGAAGACCTAGCAGAAGATGGGGCAGAGGCGATCGCCTATCGCCACCTTACTGAACTCGATGTCATTGTCGGTATTACTGCTGGAGGCACCACCCCCTATGTTCACGGTGCTCTCCAGGCTGCCCGCCAACGCGGAGCCACCACTATTCTGATTGCTTGTGTTCCCACTGAACAAGTCAGTGCTCAGGTCGATGTCGATATCCGCCTGCTGGTGGGACCTGAAGTGTTGGCTGGTTCTACCCGCCTTAAAGCTGGAACAGTCACCAAACTGGCGCTCAATATTCTCTCGACAGGCACCATGGTGAAGTTGGGCAAAGTCTATGGCAACCGTATGGTGGATGTCGCAGTCACGAACAAAAAACTTCACGATCGCGCTTTGCGGATTTTGCACGACCTGACTGGACTCAATCGCGAAGAGGCGGGTTATCTGCTTGAGCAAAGCGGACGATCGGTGAAGCTTGCTCTGCTGATGCACTGGACGGGTTTGGATAAGGAAGCGGGCGATCGACTGCTTGCCGAACATCAGGGCAATTTGCGGCAGGCGGTGTTGAGTCAGAAAGGGGAGTGAGAGAGACGCGGGGACGCGGAGAGCGGGAAGATGATGGAGGTGATGAGAAAGCTTGGAGAAGTCCGGGGCTGTCTGTCTCTTAGTCCAGCACCTAGGTTCAAGGGTCAAAATCTACCGGCTAAAGTCCAAAGACAATCGCCTAGTAGAACTTAGCGGAAATCTGCCTACCTTGCTGACTCCTAACTCCCTCAGAAGGTTGCCTAACTTATGCCCCAAAGTACTAACTCTGTAAAGTGACCTCTATCGTCAACACGCCGCTACTCCCATCAGACCCTTCCTGATCTTTGAGCGGTTGTTGTTCTTGGGAAGATTCGGCACGAGCAAGTAAGCGATATTTACCTGGTTGGCTGGGTTGCCAGCGATAGCGCCAAAGTGTCCACTCATGAGGCGAGTCGGGATGATCTTGATCGGCGGGTTGCCAGGTTTTGCCATCGTCAAGACTGACCTGAATCTTGCTAATCGGATTGGCGCGATCGAGTGCCACCCCTGCCACCAAAATCCCCTTTGCCCAGCCTGCTTCACCTGTACGCGGCAAACTGACCTGAGGGTGTCGATTCCAGACACGCTGGTTTTGCACCTGGCGAATGAAGCCATGGGTCGGGATTTCTGCCAGATTGGACCACCCCTGCCGTTCCCAAAAACCCTGCTTAGTTTTGGCGATCGCTTCTACCGCCACTAACCATTTCGGCTGTTTTTGCCCAAAATGCCCTGGAATGATAATCCGCACTGGGTAGCCATGCGCTTTGGTTAAAGGCGTACCGTTCATCTGATGGACCAGACGTACATCGGGACGCAGAATTTCATCAACAGGCAATGTCGTTTCGTAGAAATCTGCGCCATGCAAGACAAATTCCTTGGCTTCTGGCTTGACTCCAGCCTTTTGCAAAAAAGGCAAAAGCGGTGTCCCGGTCCAGCGAGCATTGCCAATTAAGTTGCCACCCGTGGGATTGCCAATACATTCCATCGTTAAGTAAAACTCTTCTTGCGGCGCTTTCAGAATGTCTGCGAAGGCGATCGTGATCGGATTGGCAACTGATCCCATCAGCTTTAAGCGCCAGTGCTCTGCATTCACGGTCGGGGGCAAGGCATAGGACTGCACATAAAACTCGCTCAACGGCGTCAAAATATGGTCAGGAAAGGGCATCTCCGGTTCGAGTAAATTGAGCCGAAACAGCGGATCGATCGATCGACTCGACTGGCACCCTGCCAACAAGCTTGCGCCAATCAATCCACCCGATGCCTGAAGAAAGTGCTGAAGCACGCGACGACGTTTCACAAAGATTGACCCGATTCATTGCTTTCCATCCTAAAACAGTCACCTGAGTTGCACCTGAGAACGATCAGGATGAACGTTTTTAAACGATTAGGATGAACGTTTTGATGAGTCATGTTCCAAAACAAAAAGGGGGTGGTTTGACCACTCCCCCTTTGTTTCTCAGATTTTTGTTTGTCGGAACCGCTGTTTTGCTTGAGTTTCTTCCGTAACATTTGAGTTTGCTTTTTCAGTTGTCGTTGGCGGGCTGAGCCACCTTTTCCTTTGGAGTTTCTGCCCTCTCGACGAGGCGACTCCCAGCGCTTAAGTTGAGTCATGGATTGGCATCCTTATGAATAGACAAAGCTCTTTCAATATTTGATCTTAACCTATCTCTTTTGGCTCGATCGCGATCGTTCCTAGCGATGCGAGCGCGAGCCGATTTAGATTATGAGAAAAGATTTTGTAGAATTTTTTCTCACAAAGTGTCTCAATCTCACCGGTCATTGAGGACTACGATCGCGACCAAAAGAGTTCAGATTGCACAGGTTGCATTGAGTAAGAGTGATTAACCCATTTCAGGCGCAGGCAGCAGCTGTACCCTGTTGGGTACAGGATTAGTGGGGGTTAGCATTCATGAAAGAGAAATTCCGAGTGCTGACTCTGACGAAATTAAAACAATATCCAATTATCCTTGCGGACGCTTGGAAGGCTTGGGTGAACTGGAAGGACTGGCGGGATCTTGGGGGCTTTGGTCAGAACAACCCGACAAAGCCAAAATGCCAGGTATGAAAAGCACTGTCATTGCCAAAAGACTAACCATGGTTTTCTTCATAAGATTTTTGGGGGCGTAGTTGATATGACATATCAACACCGATAATCCAGCGATTCCGGAAAATGCTGCCAAAAAATCTCTATAGATTACAGATACACTTTGCAAAAGAGGATTTCAGGAAGGGATGTCCTGGATGACTGTTAAATCTTTTGAATCGGCGAGGAAACACGTCACTCAAGAGGGTTGAGGATCTGGCGGCGCAGTATTTTGGGGAGAAATTTCCACGGGAGCTACTCAAACTCTGGCTGTCGTACGAAAATTAAGATGAGCAGGCTAATGATCACCATGCGTGAGGCGATCGGTTGTCCGTTCCAAATCGGGGATTGCCACATGGCAAACCATTCTCCGCCCACCACCAAAAATGCCATCAGCCACAACAGACAACTGGCAGTGAGTCCTAGGATCGCGATCGATTTTGCCGCATTAAACTGAGGTGCATCTGCCCGAATCGCTTGACTGAGTTGGAATATGCCGAACCAGCAGCACCCCACGGTGATGCTTTCCCAGACAATGATCGTCCAAAAAAAAGCGTGCTGGAGAATGGGATGGGTAATGGCGCGCCATCTCAAGCTGCTTGTGGGGAAGATTGTGTCCATTGCCAAAACATGTTGGACAAAGGCAAAGTTGGTGGAATAGTCGGTGAAGTTATTGTAGAGAACGATGCTAAAGAAAACCGCGATCGCCCCTATGAGCAAGATTTTGGCAAGACGTTCAGCCATGAAAGATCGCAATTTCTCTAAGTGGAAAGGACTGAGTTTAATGATTTTGTCATAGTTTAGATGCTGGTGTACTCACGGATTATCGCGTTCGCTTGAACAGCCCCATTCAGATAAGCAGGACGCGCATCGGCTCGTGATGTAGCTGGCAACAAACGACGCACCATCGAGATCGCTGCTGCCGGATGCTCCACCCAATAACCACTTCGGTTTGCCCGTTCTGCCTGTCGATCGTACAGGCGAGGAAAGGCAAACGCCACCAGCGGCAGCCCCAAAGCCTGACATTCTGCCACTGTATTGTAACCAGCCCCACCCACCACCACATTTGCCACCTGCAAAAGATCGATCGCCGGATAATGGACAACCCACAAGTTGGGTGGACAGGTGAGCGGACACACCGGAGCCAGACAGCGCACTGTCACCTGGGGGAAGGTCATCGCCAGATGGGTTGCTAACTCACCCAGTTGGTGTTGTTCGTGGGGTTCTCCAGCCGCGCAGACCACGACTGTTGGTTGAGAGGGCGCTTCCAGGCGCAGGAGCGATCGCGCCATTGCGGGGTCGGGTAATTCTGCGGCACTACGAATCAGCCAGGGAGCGGTGTGCTGTACTTGCGGCAGATCTGCTAGTGGTACGCGATCGCCTTCACCGGGGATGAGAATCTGGCTATAGTATTGCTGCACAAACGGACGAATTGCCTTGGACTGCACATAGTCTGGATTGAGATCACGATGGATTAAAACACGGGAGATCTGTTCTGAAAGCGATGGCAGAAACGATGCTAATTCACCCCCTAAGCCACGGGGAAAAGTATCAATAATCAAACATTGGTAGTGAAGTGTTTGCAAATAATACAGCACTTGTTGACGAGTGGCATCGGCACTGAGATTCGGCGCGATCGTCTGGATCTGGCAAGTGCGAGGGATCAAAGCGGGGGGAATGTGAGCAGCATAGGGGCTATTGGTCAGCAGGATGATGTCGTAATGATGGGCGGCAACTCGTGCCAGCGCCAGCGATCGAGTCAAATGCCCCCAACCCCCACCCAGTCCATAGATCAACCAGGTTGTCAACTTGCCCCCATGGCTTCCTCGTAATCTACATCGCGTTCGTCACCCAAACTGGCATTGTCGGCATCGGTGAAGTCTACGTTGTCGCGATTGGGATCGTAATAGTAGCGATCGCGATCGTAATAATAGGAATGTCCCCAGTAACCACTATCGTAGCGACCATAGCCGGGGTAGCCTGCATAATCGTCGTAATAGGGATCGGTGGTTCGTCGGCCATTGTCACAGTAGTTACAACCCACGGCACTGGTGCGCCCACAGCGTCGCTTAATCAAAAAACCAATTTGCCGATCGCAGCCACCTTCGCCCAACCCCGCTGCCATGCCAGCAGCATCACCCCCAAGGGCAAAGTTCGTCTGCACTTGCAGATTGACTTCCCCCACACGCAGCGTGTCCCCGTCTTGCAAGGCGGTGTTAGGGGTGGGAACAGCGTTGACCCAGATGCAGTTATTCCCCTGCTCGGTGACGGTCAAGCGTTGATTGGCTTCGGTAATCAGGGCGTGGAAGCCTGCTACCTGTGCACCTGTCACAACCAGATGCGCCATCGATCGGGTGCCGAAATTTTCTGGCAGTTGGGCGGCATCACTCCCAATCGCGATCGGGGTTTCCAAAATCGATTCTTGCAATTCGCGCGTATCGGGATCCACGTAGACAAATCGAACTTGCAACCTACTTTCCTCCTGACAAATTCACGGCATAGGCAAGGGCTGCCTGCTGTTCTTGGCTTAGTTCTTTGAAACCAAAGCTGGCGATCGCCACGGGCACGAGTTTGTTTTTGGTAGACAGCACAGTTTTGTCCTGGGCATTACGGAGCGACAATTTGCCCTCTTTTAACTTGATTTTGTATAAAGATTGCTTGGCAACCGTTTCAATCTCAAACCCATAGTCGCGAACTTTAATGCGATAGAGCGCCTGATTTTTGCCCCGCTCCAGTTTGTAATCGCCATCAGGTTGATGACGCAATATATAAAGTTCTTGCGATTGATCGGCAGTTTCCAGTTTCCAGGTACCACTGCTCGATACCACATAACCCAACACCTTGTCCGCCGAATTCTTGATTTTCACTTTGCGACGATCGTCCAGTTTCAACCGGGCGAGTTCGCGATCGTTGCCATCCACCACCTTCGCTCCATCCCCCATCAGCTTGATCGACAGCACTTCTGAACCGTTATCTGCCTTAAACTTGATCTTTTCAGTCGTTTCAGCCGCAGCTTGCTTAGCAGCGGAGGGGTTCGTTACTGCAGAAGGAGTTGCTGCTGGAGAGGACGATGATACCGATCCTCCGGTGCTGCCACACCCCGCCAAGCCCAACCAGAGGCTGACAATTCCCAGGAGGCTGATTAGCCGAGTATCAAAACGCAATTTTTTCATGGCCTGAATTTATGCTGAATCCCAAATTTATTTTTTCTTTGACAAAGTTCTTGCCAGATTCAAAATTTGGTAGAGGCTTAAGAACATCATTGTCAAGGTGTTGTAGAGTCCCTGGTCACTGGCAGTAGGATCGGGCGGCGTTTTGACTCCCAGCCGTAGGGCTTTACCCGTCATTTTCCATTGCTTCAAGCGCACACCATTGGGCAAGTGAATCGCACCCATAGCGTCCCGCTCTAGCACCTGAATGGCGCCATATTTACGACGAGGATAGATCAGCGTTAGCCCCAGTTCCGAGCCCTTGGTTTTCGGCTTAGTTTTGTACTTGTTTTTGCCACTGCTCCCCCGTTTCCAGCCATGGGCAGTTTGGTGCAGTTCTGTTGCGGTGATCAAAAAACGGGTGCCATCTAGCAACCGTCCGCGCAGGGTCAACCATGGATCACGAAACTGATCAATCTTCCAACCTTGGCGATGGGGATGGGGCACAGTACCCAGTTTCTTCCGTTTTTCAGTGGGTTTATCCAGAATCAGTTTGAGACTGAGGTTCGCATTCTCGGGTAAATCGCGGCTCAACATTCCCAGTAGTTTTTGCACCAGTCCATAGCGATAGTTTGCCAGGTCGATCCGATTTAACTGCGACAACCGAATACCTGCGTAGACAGTGGTAACGATGCTGCCTATCAACAGCAAAATCCCCAATGGAGGTAAGACAATGGTGAGAAAGATCGAGACAAACAAGGTAATGAATGCGGCGATCAGAACTTTGTTTTGTCGGGCTTTTTCTTGTTCGGCAAATTGGTCGATTTTGGCAATGTCCTCCAGATCTGCCATAAGTCTTTGGGCGGAGGCAGTGGATTGATACTGGAGTTTTTTTTGAAAGCTTTTTGGATCAACTGGCATGGCAGGAAAAGCGAAAAATGGTTTTTGAAAGCTGCTTTGGGATATTGGGGTTGTAGCAGGTTCAACCCTGGAGTTAGAAGGATTTTTATAAAACGTTAGAAGCCTGGGCTGCTGCCACTGCGCGGGTTAGAAAAACAGTTCAAACAAATTGGCAGGAAAGGTCAGAAACCATTGCGATCATCTCTGCTGAGACACTGCGGTGGCTTTGCATCATCGCAGGGCTGCCCACGGCAACCCAATAATCGGAAAAAACTGCAGCAGCATGTGCCCAAGGCTCTGCTTGGGCACAAGAGAACTGGCACGGGAATTACCCTGCTTGGCTATCCCACGCTTGGGCAGCATCCTGAATTGCCTGATCCACAGTCTTTTGCCCTAGCATCGCAGCCTGCAAATTGTCATAAACAATCTTCTGTAACTGCTTAATTCCCTTAGAAGCAGGAATCAGCACTTCTGCTTGCTTGAGTTGATGGGCACTAACAATGCGTGCTTGGTCTACTGGCGTGGCGTTGGCGGGTACAGTTTTGAAGTAGCCGTCTTCAAGTGCCTTTGTTGTTGAGGGGAGAACATTCGCAGCTTTGGCAAAAGTAAGCTGATTTTCGTTATTGGTGACAAAGAGGGCAAATTTTAATGCCATCTCTGGTTGATCGGTGTCTTTCGGGATCACCAGATTCATGACAGCAACATTTTTCTTGCCTGTTGCGCCCGTAATTTGGGGGGCTGACGCAGAAGCTTTGGCGATCGTTGGAGCATTTTTGGCAATGGTATTCAAAAATTCGGCTCCCGATGCCAGGACTGCGGTCTCTCCCTGCTGATAGAGGTCGATCGCATGGCGATGCCCCTCCGTCAAAACTTCCTGAGGCAACAGACCATTTTTATATAGATCAACCCAATACTGGAACGCTGCTTTGCCTTGAGGCGTATTAAATGCCGCCTTTCCTTGAGCATCTAGCAACTGGACACCCATTTGTACAAAAGACTCTAAAACTTCTCCTGAGTCTTCTGGTACAACCGTGGCAAAAAAGCCGTACTTCCCAGTCTTCGTTTTGATTTGCTTAGAAGCTTCAGCTAATTCCGCATAGGTCGTAGGTGGCTTACTAATTCCTGCCTGCTTCAATAAGTTCTGGTTATAAATCGTCACTCGTGTGGTCAAGTACCAGGGAATGCCAAAACTTTTCCCATCCAGTACGCTGGCTTTCCAAATATTGGCGAAATATTGTTGTCGAACGTCTGGAGCAACTTTATTGTCCAGATTGAGCCAGGCATTGCGGGCTGCCAACTGAGAGGCAAAGTCGGGATTTAGATTCACCACATCAGGGGCAGTTTTCGCTGAAACTGCAGTCAGGATCTTGCTTTCCATCGCAGTCCAGGGCACATCCACCCAGCGGACTTTGATCCCCGGATTTTCTTGTTCAAACCGAGCAATTAAGTCCTTAAAGTAGTCATTAAACTGAGGAGCCAGTTGCATCGTCCAGAACTCAAGCTCTGGCTTGCCTGCTGTCTGTTGTCCTTTGCCTGAGGGAGAAAGTCCGCCGCTGCAACTCACAATCCAGCTCAACAGCAACCCCAATAAGGCAAACAGTCCCAACCGTTTCCAGGTTTTTATCTGGCTCATCTGAATTGAAAATCCTATATGCAATCAGAAGTCTAGTTTACTAGACGATCCTCCTGGATTACTGTGTTACGGATGATAGCCAGATAAATTTACTAAAACGACTAAATGATGTTCAGCCTGGTTTCAAAATCAGATCGGGGCAGTCTTCTATGCCAGTCCCAAAATCTCCATCGATTTTTCAACGATTTCATCCGGGTCGAAGGGTTTGGTCATATACATATCAGCCCCGACTTCCTTGCCACGGGTTTTATCAAACTCTTGTCCTTTCGCAGTCAATAAAATGATATAAATTCCTTCTATTTTCAATTCATGTTTGACCAGATTACACACATCAAATCCATTCATTTGTGGCATCATCACATCTAAAAAAACTAGTTCGGGAGTTTCTTTTTGAATGAGTTCTAGCGCCTCTTTACCATTCGTGGCAACTAGGATTTCTGCCCCTTCATCTTCCAGAGGTTCCAAAGTTTGTTCCATCAAACGACGAATATGTGGTTCATCATCCACAATTAATATTTTTTGCGTCATATTTAGGCTCAGTAAACAACTTCAAAAACTTCAACTTCGTACTTTTTTCCCTTTACTTTAATTGAGCCACAGGATTGAAATTGAAAATCAGCTTTCGTCTTTTCATAAATGGAGCGGGTAATGAGAATCTGCCCTCCTTTCGCGATCGACTGCAAACGAGAAGCCGTATTGACTTCATCTCCAATCGCGGTATAGTCCATATGCCTGGGAGAGCCAATGTTGCCCACCACGACTCTGCCCGAACTAATGCCAATCCCTGTGTTGAAATTATCACGAATCCATTGAGTTGGCAGAGTACGAAGGCGTTTTTGCATCTCGATCGCCGTTTCAATTGCCCGTTTTTCGCTATCAACTAACGGCGAGGGAGCACCAAATAGCGCCACGATCATGTCTCCAACAAACTTATTGACCGTTCCCTGATGACTAAAAATTACTTCTACCATCTGGGTGAAATATTCATTGAGATAGCGCACAATTTCTTCCGGCGACAATTCTTCACACTGGGTTGTAAAGTTACGAATATCCGAAAATAAAATGGTGATGTCTTTACGGGTGGGGGCTAAAGAAACATCTCCTTGAGAATCCAAAATTGCCTGAACCACTTGAGAGGGAACATAGCGTTCTAAATTGCTTTTAATCCGTTCTTCTTTGAGTTTATTTTTATGCAGTAATGCATTCTCGATCGCATACGATGCTTGAGATGCTAGGGCATTAAATAATTTCAAATCAGCAGCAGTGTAGTTAATGGCTGATTGACTGGCAATATAAATCAGTCCTAGGACTTCCTCTTGACTTTTCAAGGGGGCACAAATCAGGGAACTGAAGCAAGCTTCTTGTGCGATGCAACGAGAATCGGCGGCAATATCATTGATGATTTCGCCGATTCCGCTCAAAAGAATACTCCCGATTACGCCAACTCCCGCTTGGATTTGTAAGGGTACAATCTCAGTTTCTCCAAAAGTCGCAATGGACTCATATACCCCAGTTGCAGGATTGAGCAAAACCATAGCACCTGAAGAACCTTGAATGAATTTATGGGCTTCATCCAATAGTAAATCTGCAACTGCGGGTAAGTCTAACTTCGCCCCCATTCTTTCAGACAGGTTATAAAGCAGCGTGATTTCTTTATAGCGATCGAGCGTTTCTTGCGCCAACAACCGCTTTTCTAGCTCTTGCGTGATCAGGTGAGAAACCAAGGTTGCGATCGCCTCCGCTCCCTGAATTCCCATCACCCAACCCACGCTTTCCCCATTCACCTCAATCGGGTGTTTATAGAGCAAGTCGAGGCGATCGACACCAAACATCACTTCATTTTGAAGATCTCGTATACTGAGCGGATATTCAGCTACCTTCAAGAGTTGTTGAATAGCAGAAGAAACATCCTTTCTCTGGAGCAGTCGCCTAAGGTTGATTGGAGCCATCTTCGGTATTATCTGCCAGTAAGAAAAACAGCACATTTTCTAGATCTTTTTCAAATCTGAGGGCTTTTGCTTCCGTAAATTGTTTCCAGAAACCCAGGTTGGCAATGATCACATCTGGTTTGATCGAGGCAACCTTTTCAAGAAAGTCTTGATCATTCAAGGCTCCTACCACGTTAAATTCCTTGGTTTGCAAAAACTGCACCAGCGTTCTAACCGTGGTTTCATTTTCATCCACGACTAACGCTTTGCGTTTAAGGGGACCCTGGTGAATGAGAATGCCAATTTCTTTAAGCAATAAATCGGTATCGATCGGCTTAGTGAGATAGCGATCGACCCCAATCCGATACCCCCGCTCCTTATCCTCTACCACCGATAACAGCACGATGGGAATATTCATCGTATCGGGATCATTTTTGAGGATGGCAGCCACATCAAATCCGCCAATCTCAGGCATCATGACATCCAGAACAATTAAATCGGGACGGGCTTGCTTCACCTGGGCGATCGCCTCTCGTCCATCTCTTGCCTCTTCGATCTGATAGCCATCTGCTTCCAAATGTTGCCGTAATAATTGACGAATATGGACATCATCATCGACGACTAAAACTGTCTTTTTTCGCTCAGTTTCGGGTGCCGAAGTTACCACATGCTCTTTTAATCGTTGTAATAATTTTTCAATTTCAAAGGTTTTGGGGCTGGTTGCGATCGCCGCACTCACAGGAAGCGCAAAAGAGAAATTGCTGCCTTTTCCAGGCTCACTTTTCACCCAAATTCTGCCCTGATGACATTCAACAATTTGCTTACAAATCGGCAGTCCCAAGCCCGTACCTTTAGGTTTATCGGTGAGGGTATCTCCTACCTGTTTAAATTTTTCAAAGACCTTTTCTTGATCCGGTAAAGAAATCCCACTTCCCGTGTCAATGACGCTTACTAGAATCTCTCCATCGCTTTCGATGACTTCACAAGTAACCGACCCAGAATCAGTGAATTTTACTGCGTTTGAGATGAGATTAATGACAACTTGAATCAAGCGATCGCGATCGCCCATCACCATGGGCAAATCCGCGCCTATGTTCGTCATCAGCTCCAAACCCTTGTCCTGAAACAGTGCTGTGGTGGCTGTAATCGCTCGTTCAACCACTTCTTTGATTGATAGAGGTTCCATTTTCCACTCAACTTTGCCAGCCTCCATCTTGGCAATATCCAGGACATCGTTAATGAGTGCTGTGAGACGCTCTCCTTCCGAAATAATAATGTCAATATTTTCTTGAACTTGTCGGACATTTCGCTGGACTTTCTTGTCCTCTGTTTGGATTAATGGGAAAAGGGCTTCTTCCAATTTTTTCTTAATTATTTTGGCGAATCCTAAGACCGAAGTCAGCGGTGTTCGTAACTCATGAGAAACTGTTGAAATAAAATCGGTTTTCATTTGATCCATGGCTTTATCATCGGTAATATCCCGAATCAGCACGACTGAACCAATATATCGATCAGCCGTATTGAATGAATCTGAGCCATCTTCATCTTTTAAGTTTTTGAGAATTGCGGTTGCCACTGCTTTGACAATTCGACCATCACTCAAAGTCATTTCTGCCACAAAATTTTCTGTGGGCTTTTGGTGGCTTCGCTCAATTAGTTGAATCACTTCATCACTAAACCGAGTCTGGCAAGATTGCCCTTGCAAATCGTCCGCAGAGAAGCCAAAAATTCCTAGCAAAGCTGGGTTACAGCGAGCAATGTAACAGTTACTATCGACGACCAGTAAACCATCTGCCAGGTTGTCAATAATGGCGTTGAGGTAGGCAGTCCGCTCGTTGACAGTACTTTCCAAGGTTTGATTCAGAACTTCCACTCGACGGCGGGTTTCTGCCTCCATTAACTGAAGCCGCTTTGCCTCTGCCTCTGCTTGTTTCAGGTTTTTCTCCCGTGCTTCTACCTGACGCGCCATAGAATGAAATAACATTGCCAGACGACCGAGTTCATCTTGCCGAGTGGTGTCGAGTTCAATGTTGAGATCACCTGAAGCGATGCTTTCGGTTGCCTGCATAAAATCGGTCAAGGGTTGAGCAATTTGTCTGCGTAAAATCCAGGCGACGATCGCAATTTCGATCAGCAGAGAGGCAATTCCTAATAGCAGAATAAACCGAGCGGCTTCCAATGCTTGTTGAGCCAGAATCGATTTGGGAACCACTGTGATGAAAAACCAATCGGGTTCACCCAGATTTTGCACTGCCAGGTACTCATCCTGGTGAGGATTGTCAATAATGACATTTTGGGGTGGATTGTTTTTGACTAGGGCAAAAATCTTCTTAAGATGTATATTATTGGATTGTTCAATATCAAATTTGCCAGCTCCTTGCTGAATTTGATCCATTAACTCTGGATGAACAATCAGGCGACCATCTCGACGAAAAACAATGTTATAAGTGCCTGCGATCGGGTGATCTCGAAAAGCGCGATCGCGCAACTGTCCAATTAAAATGTCATGTCCAAACGTGGCAATATGACGACCATTGAGATCGATAGGCGTAACACAAGATGCCATCCAGGCATGGGCTACCTGGTCATAATAAATTCCCGTCCAAACCGTTTTACGTTCTGGATTGTGCGCCTTATCGGTAATGTAGAAAGACTCATCATCGGTCACTCTAAAAGATGGCACTGAGGGCGCCTGTTGTGCCCAGGGTTGGGTGGGGAAATAAATCACAATGCCATTTTCTGGAATTTGGAGATAAGTGTTTACAAATCGATTACTCCAGGCAGGTCCATAGGCACTAATTAGGTCAAAATAGGTTACAACTCGTCGTTGGATATCTGTATTGATCGTGACATTTTTCCCCAGAAAAACGCCGGGGGTTTTGCGATAGTCAAATCCTTCTAGACGATTGCGCATCGTGCCATCGGGAAACCGCACCACACGACGATCGAACTCTGCTTGCGCGTCAAAATTTCCGACTGTTTTAAAGCGATCAAGAATTGCCTGTTTGAAAATGACATGATCATCCATTGCCAGGGAAAAGATTTCTCGTTCGCGCTCAGTTCGCAAAATTACATACTTTTTGACTTTCTCCAGGGTCTTGTTGGTATAGCTTGACACCAAACACAAGTAGCCGATCGCGGTGGTCGCAACGATCACGACCCCAATGCTGGATGCCAGAGTGAGCAATGTACGGCGCGTCAAAGATGCTTTGGGTTGAGGCATAAATTCGATTCCTTTCCCATTGACCACTACCGACTAGCATACTGTTAGAGACTGAACCTTTAAGAAACCACTCTGGATGAAGTACTGAAGATACGTTTTCATTAAGCTCAGGGTGATTTCAGGACAGGGAATGGCAGCATTCAACTGATGCACAGTTTGCTCGCAGCCAAACTGATGAGTACCAATTTCGCTCTCAGTTGCAGATTGGCTGGCAAAACAAGTCAGCAGGGGATGCAGGGGATGTTGAGGATCGGCGGCTACTTTGAGCAGACAGTCATGCCACTGGTCATACGGCACCTGCCTCACAGGGTAACCAAGCGCGTTGATGAAGCGAGTCAGTTGTTGCCAGGATAAGGGCTTGGGATTGACCAGATGAAAAGCTTGACCGATCGCCGCTGGTTGTTGAGAAAGGTAAACCAGACTTTGACTGACATAGTCGATCGGAACCAGATTCAGACTGATCTCCAGGTCAGGTGCACTTGCCATCTGAATGCATCCTTTCAGCAATCGGCACACTAAGTCTTGCGTATTCCATACACCCCTTTGGCTATGTCCTGTAATATAGCTGGGTCGATAAATGCTGACGGGCAAGCCCTTCGCAGCCGCTGCCATCACCAGTTTTTCCGCCACCCACTTGCTTTGAGCATACCCACTCATCAACTGCTCACCCAATTCCACCCGATCGGTTTCGTTAAACTGTTGAGATTGCGGCACATCCAAAGACGCAAACACATCCACCGTCGAAGTAAAGTGTACCGGCTTTCGTCGCGTGTGGCTTGCCAACCGCAGGACTTCTTGAGTACCCAAAACGTTGGCAGTTCGGAGCGCTGAGTAAGGATATAGAAAGTTGACTAGCGCACCATTGTGATAAATCACATCAATCTCTTGCGCTAGATGAAGAAATCGCTCTGCGGCAATGCCCAGTAATGGCTCAGACAAATCACCTAAGATGGGAATGATCCGATCGCTGTAGCACTCTCGCCAGAGGGAATAAGCTACCAAATTTGCTTGAATGCGTTGTTTCCCAGCAGCTTCGTGGGTCGATCGCACCAGGCAATAAATCTTCGCAGTGGTCTGTTGCAACAGTTCATCCAAAAGAAAGGCACCGAGAAAGCCAGTTGCGCCGGTTAAAAAAATGTTTTGCGGTTGGACGATCGGCAAATGAGGACTTTTTTCAGGTTGGATGGTAGGGTCTAAAACTGTATCGGAACTGAGATTTTTTAGCGGGGAATGAGTAACGGTCACACTCTGAGCTGTCGTTGCGAGGTGTGCCGCGATCGTGGCTGCCAGCCCAGCCAGAGTGGGCATTTCCAGAAAACAGACCAGCGGCACTTCCACTTGAAATTCCACTTCCACCTGTTCCACCAACTCCACTGCTAGCAGCGAGTGTCCGCCCAATTCAAAGAAGTTGTCGTGCAAGCCAATGTGGCACACCCCCAACAGTTGCTGCCAGACCCCTGCCAATTGTTTTTCGATCGGCGTGCTCGGTGCAATAAAAGGACGATCTAGCTCGTAAGGGTTCCAATCGGGCGCAGGCAACGCCTGACGATCGACCTTGCCATTCAGCGTCAGAGGCAAGGTCTCTAGCAAAACGAAGTGAGAAGGCACCATGAAGTCAGGCAGTTGCTGTTTCAGGGACTGACGCAGGGTTTTGATCAGAGTCTGATGCACTTGCTGGCGAACGCCCTGCATTGCCAAACGCCTTTGCCAATCGCTATCCGTCGCATTTTGCCCCTGTTGTTCAGCCACGATATAGGCGACTAGACGCTTATCACCAGGACGCACCTCACGATCGACTACGATCGCTTGCTGTACCCAAGGATGCTGGTATAACACGGCTTCGATCTCACCCAGTTCCACCCGAAATCCGCGAATTTTGACCTGATGATCCAATCGTCCCAGGTATTTCAACCGACCATCGGGCAAAAAAGTTGCCAGGTCGCCCGTTTTGTAGAGCCGACTGCCCGGTTGATCGCTAAAAGGATTGGCAATAAAGCGCTCAGCCGTCAATTCCGGACGATGCAGATATCCACGCGCTAAGCCTGCCCCACCGATATAAATCTCGCCTGGCTGATCGGCTGCAACTGGCTGGTGTTGTTCATCTAGCAGATAAATCTGAGTATTGGAGATCGCATATCCGATCGCGGGCGGTGTGTCTGCTCCCTTCGGCACCAATGCCACAGTGGAATAGGTCGTGTCTTCCGACGGTCCATACAAGTTAAACACTTGCTGAATCGATTCTTTCTGGTAAAGCTGCTGTACGAGCAAGTTTTGCAACGGTTCTCCCGCCAGGTTAATGGTATGGACTGAATCGGGAATGCCGTCCATGCGAAGGAGTTCCGCGATCGCCGACGGCACCGTATTAATCAGCGTCACCTGGTTAGCTGCTGATAATCTAGGCAGTTGCAATGCATTCTCAGCCAGAATGACGGTTCCTCCCACGCTGAACGTGACAAACAACTCAAACACAGAAAGGTCAAAACAAATCGAGGTAGAGGCAAGTACGCCCGCCAATTGCTCGCGACTAAAGAATTTCCTTGCCCAGTCAATAAAAGCAACGGTATTGCGATGCTCGATCGCTACGCCCTTGGGTTTGCCTGTGGAGCCAGATGTGTAGATCACGTATGCCAGATGCTCGGGGCGCACTCCACTGGAACAATCAATTTCAGACTGTTGAGCAATTTGGGAACTGGCTTCCTCCCAGCCGACCACCTTTGCCTGATGTGGAGGCAGCACTGTGAGGAGCGAAGCCTGAGTGATGAGCACCGAAATTTGTGCATCCGCCATCATAAATGCCAGGCGCTCTCTGGGGTAGCTGGGATCGAGTGGCACATAGGCCCCCCCTGCTTTCAAGATTGCCAATAACGTAATCACCATTTCCAGCGATCGCTCCAGGCATATCCCCACCAGAACTTCTGGCATCACTCCTAGAGTTTTTAAGTAATGGGCTAACTGATTTGCTCGTTGGTTCAGTGCCCGGTACGTGAGTGATTTTCCTTCAGCCATCACTGCGATCGCATCAGGTGTTTGGCTAACTTGGATTTCTATCAATCGATGTATAGAAAACTCACTGATATCACTTAGCATGATTTTTCCTTCAGCTGGAGAGATGAGTAGAGGGTAGGCTACACTCTAGTGCGGGACTAAATGCCAGAAAATAAACCCTAAGGATTGAAATTTGTTGGCAGCGATCAAAGAATATCTTGACTGCTAGAAAGCCAGTTTTTGCAAGGGGTGAGGGTATAAGCTCGTAAAACGCGTTTTACCGATTGGGCAGACAAACTTTAAAAGTTAAGCAAGAAATATACCAGGTAACTTTTAATACGATGATTTTTTCTATCACTCATCGACATCTCAGAGATTCAAAGCGTCAATTTCCCTTCTTCAAACGTATCAATCTGCCCTCAAAACACCAGTGATTTCGCCAGAATAAACGAGTGACTCATTGGCAAAAAATGAGTGATCCCGGTTATCACCTAAATCTTTTTTCATGTGAAAACTTGACCGACCGGACTGTAATCTTGGATACTCATTCTCTCTAGGTAAAGAGAAGAGTCCCTTTCCAACTATCCGACTATCCGACAATGCTATTCTTCTAATTGCTTCTGTACTAATCGCTGTGCTGTTCCCATCGCGTTGTGTATCGTAGCGGGGTAGCCAACCATTTCAGCGATGGAATGGCAAGATCAGTCAATTTCAACCATAATTTCTAAGGAGGTGCCTATTCAAGCAAAAATCAAACGTACAACGAAACAGCATGAGTCCTGACAGCATCTATCGTTTCAGTTCAGGCATTTATATTCAGGTAGGGACACTGGAAGTGACGTTGCTCGCAAGAAATTTTCGGAAAGAATTTAGGATAGACGAAGGAGTGCATCCTCTGTGGATAAAGTTTTGAAAGCGTAATCGAAAATTCCTGAGTACTCGGAAGGTTTGCAGGAGCTCTCAATTGTCTTTGCTGAGTGATAGCCGAGCGATTCGCTCAGGGGCTATTGGGCTAATTTTCGCTGGAAGCGATTTTCTGAACTGAGCTCAAGCCGCAGTCTATTAATGAATTGGGGATTTTTATGATCAGGGTTCCCCCGCAAAAGTTACCACCAGACTTTTTTGGGGAAACTTTATTAAAGGCTAGCAAAGAGCTTCTTGTTTGCTTGCACATGCGTCTTGTCGTCTTCAACAGTGATTTGCCTGAAAAATTTATTGAAAAGCAGCTTCAGTCAAAGCGTCCTTCCGGCTCATTCGGCGAAGGACAAAATTTCTTTTTCGAGCTTTTTTTCAGACATTTCTCTTGCGAGAGTACCCAAAAATTCATGGGTGCAACCCAGTCAAACTCCCTAACCTGGCACCATCAAATTAAGCCAATGGCAGTCATTGCGCACTTGGAGATAGGGCAGAAACGTGGTTCGATGCAAGACAAGCCACCGATCGTGCGGATCTTGAGACCCGTGTGCCGGATTCAACAGTTACAACTGCTTTTGTTGTGGGGGCTTGGTGCATGAAGTCTCAAGGGATTAAAAAGCCAAAACTGCTGGTGGTCGATGACGAGCCAGATAATTTGGACTTGCTTTATCGCACCTTTCATCGAGAATTTAAAGTTCTAAGGGCAGAAAATGCCCCAACTGCGCTAGAAATTCTGGCAAAAGAGGGTGATATTGCTGTCATCATCTCGGATCAGCGTATGCCGATGATGAGTGGAACAGAGTTTTTGAGTTTGACAGCGACGCAGTATCCCGACATTATTCGGATTATTTTGACTGGGTATACCGATGTTGAAGATCTGGTAGAAGCGATTAACTCTGGCAAAGTTTTTAAGTATGTCACCAAGCCCTGGGATGACGAAGAGCTAAAAGCTGTGGTTCGACAGGCAGTGGATACTCACAACGTCCTACGGGCAAGGACGCAAGAATTGCGTCGATCGCTGCGGCAAGAATCGCTACTCAATGCAGTGACCAACACCATCCGTAGTGCGATGACCTCCCAACAGATTCTTCAGACGATCGTCGAGACGATCGGCAGTATGTTTGAGGTCAGTTGCGGCATTCTACGTCCTTTTCAAAATGACCGCATGGAAGAGGACTGCTTTATCTATATGGGGACCCCTCATCCCCTAGATGATGCATGGAGCTTATTGGATGCACCCCTCGTACCAGACCCCAAACTCTATCAACCGCCTGAAATCGATAAACCGCATCACTTGCAGCCCATTCCCAATACCGCTGCCCTGGCTCAAACAATTTGGGAAATTTATCATGTTCAGGTCATTCATGATGTGGAAACTGACGATCGATTCCAGTCCGATGTTGATGAAGGTGGAGTGCGGCGGCAGGCGTACCAGGAGGCCGATATTCGATCAAGTCTATTGGTGCCCTTGATCTGTCAGCAAGAGTTGACAGCAGTACTCGCACTCCACCAATGTGGAGAACCCCGCTACTGGAATGATGATGAAGTGCAACTGGTGGTGATGGTCGCCGATCAGGCAGCACTGGCACTGTCCCAGGCAAGAGCCTATGAACAGGTTCGCGCATTGGCGAAGCGGGAAGTGCTGATCAATACCATTACAACTGCAATTCGTTCTAGTCTTGACCCGCAAGAAATTTTTGCTGCCATTACCCAAAAATTAGGACAGGCGTTACATGCAGATGGTTGCGCGTTGTCGTTATGGACTGAGCAAGATGAATTTGTGCAATGTGTCGGGTTACATGATGCGCTCAATCAAACTCAGTTTGCTTATACATTGCCGTTTCAGGACAGTGAGCAGTCACCGCGTCAGTTGCCACAGTCGATGGTGCCGATCGATGGCAACCCAGTCCTGAAACAATTACTCCTTACCCATCAGCCGGTTGTGTTGCACGATCTCCGACAACATCCGGAAATGAACCTAACCGATCTACCTTTTCGGTTACCTGCTAGAGCGCTACTGGTGGTGCCTCTGATTTCTGACGGCGACATTATTGGCAGTATTTCTCTACGGCAAAACAATCAGTCGCGTCAGTGGCAAACTGAGGAAATTGAATTGGCGCAGGCTGTGGCAGCTCAAGCTGCGATCGCGGTGCAACAAGCTCGTCTCTATCAGAAAACTCGACAACAGGCGGAACAACTGCTGGCACTCGATCGGCAAAAAACCGAGTTTTTCCAAAATATTTCGCACGAATTTCGGACCCCTTTGACCTTGATGATCGGTCCACTCGAATCTGCAGCGGCACAAAAGCAAGGATTGACTTATGAGCAAGCCACTATTTGTCTGCGCAATTCTCGTCGGTTGCTTCGCCTCGTCAACCAACTGTTAGATCTGCAACGATTGGATGCGGGACGCATGCAACCGAGTTTTCGCCCTTGCGATCTGGTGGGATTTGTCAGACAGACCGTGGAATCCTTTCGTCCTTATTGTGACAAAAAAAATATTCGTCTGCTGACTCAACTCGTTCCCTGTCCTCAGATTTATCTCGATCTCGAAAAATTTGACAAGGTGCTTTACAACCTACTGTCAAATGCGATGAAGTTCACTTCCGAGGGAGGTAGCATCACAGTTAGTCTGCAACCGGCTGGAGATCACTGTTTATTGAGAGTTGTGGATACTGGTATCGGTATTCGTCCTGATCAGATTCCTCACCTGTTTGAGCGATTTCGTCAGGCAGAAGGCTCGACCAATCGCAGCTATGAAGGCAGTGGGTTGGGACTCGCATTGGTCAAAGAGTTGGTAGAACTGCACCGGGGGCAAGTTTCGGTAGAGTCTATTTATGGGGAGGGGACAACGTTTACGGTTTGGCTACAGACAGGCATTGCTCATTTGCCCACCGACCAAGTGATTGAGGTGCAGGCAGAGGTTCAACCGGGTCGAGCGGCGATAGAGCTGGCAGATGTAGAAATTGAGTTCCAGCAAGATTTTACCCAAGTTGCCAAGGATGATGATGCGGTTGATGCGGCTGACCAAAAGCGCTCTCGAATTTTGATTGTGGATGATAATCCCGACTTGCGAGCTTATCTGTCGAGCATTTTGAGGGAGCATGACTATCAGGTCTTTGTCGCTCGAAATGGTGCTGAAGGCTTTCAGATCGCCCAGTCCCGTCAGCCTCATCTGATCGTGGCAGATTTGATGATGCCAATGGTCTCCGGGCTAGATATGATCCGGATGATTCGTGAGGATGAAGCTCTGAAAGGGACGCCTATCATCCTTCTGACTGCCAAAGTAGATGAAGATACGCGACTTGAAGGCATTGAGCAAGGAGCCGATGCGTATTTGTCGAAACCCTTTAGCGATCGCGAAGTCCTGGCGGAAGTCCGCAATTTGCTTGCGCTAAAAGAAAATGAGCGACGAGTGGCAGAACTCAACACCTACCTGACTGAATCAGTGCTACGGCGATTTCTACCCCCCTCGTTAGTCGCACGAGCAGCCCAGGGGGAACTGATGTTAGACCTGCGTCCGGAACCACGTCTGATTACGGTACTGTTCAGCGACATCATTGGCTTTACACAGCTTTCTAATACGTTGCGATCGCGGCGGGTCGCGGAGTTGCTGAACGAATATCTAGCAGAAATGACCCATGTGGTGTTTGAGAATGGTGGCACCGTAGACAAATTTATGGGAGATGCCATTCTGGCGCTGTTTGGTGCGCCGGAGGAGTTAACTCCCAATGAGCAGGTTCGTCGCGCCATTGCCGCTGCCCGCCAGATGCGTCATTCGCTCCACAAACTCAATCAGCGTTGGCAAGAACAGGGGATTAGTCAGGTGCAGTTCCGGTGTGGTATCCATCAGGGCACAGCAGTCGTTGGCATGTTTGGGGCGGCTGAACGGGCAGACTATACCGCGATCGGACCTAGCGTCAACATTGCTTCCCGTATCCAAGAAGCCGCCGAACCTGATGCCATTCTGGTTTCGGCTGCTGTTGCCGATTACCTGGGAGAGGAAGAAATTACTAAATTTAGCCCGCTCAAACTCAAGGGTGTGGATGAAACTGTACTGACTTTTGCAGTGAACTAAACTGGACGATTCTAGATGTGCCAGTTTCTTATCAAGAAATCGGGAATGTAACGATTCGCACAGGTAGTCACTTGTTGTCCTTAACCGAGATCCGCTCAGAGAAGTTGCGTGAAAGAGCAGTCTTTGAGCCACGGGGTGAGGAGTCGGCTCGGTTCTGGACAATTACTTCTTTATTTACTGCAAAAGCAGAAATTTATGAAAAGGCATCCATTGTTTCAACGCCTGCGCCAGTGTACTAAAGCGGTTCCTTTCGTCGCATCAGTGGCAGCTTCGCTGGCGATCGCTTCAGCGGGAGTCGCCAGTGCTAGTGGTTCGGCGACCAGTCGTGTGAGTCTCCCCGAATTTAGCCAAACGCCCAGTTTGACGGCTGCCACCGTAAACCTGAAACAAGAAGCTGTGCCCGTTGCCACCTTGCCACTGGCACAGGTACAATCTGGATTTTTCGGCAACTTGATCCCCCTAATGACGATCGGCGGCATTGTGATTGTCGGTGTTATCGGTTTTACATCCCTTACCGGATTGGTCGTGATTGGGGAAGGGGAAGTCGGCATTATTGTGAAAAAATTCTCCACTGGCAAATCTTTGCCCCCTGGACGACTCATTGCACTGAACGGAGAAAGTGGCTATCAGGCAGATACACTGGCTCCCGGTTGGCACTTTGGCTTTTGGCCCTGGCAGTTTTCGGTTCGGAAAGAACCAGTTGTGTCTGTGCACCAGGGAGAAATTGCCCTATTGCTTGCCAATGATGGCGTCTCGATTCCCTCGGAGCGAATTCTAGGCAAAATTGTGCCCTGCGATAATTTTCAGGATGCTCGCAAATTTCTGACCAATGGTGGTGAAAAAGGTCGACAGATGGGTTTTCTAACTGCCGGGACTTACCGCATCAACACGGCGCTGTTTAAAGTAATTACTGCCGAGAATGCCAGCAAGCATGGCATGAGTCCTGATAAGTTGCGAGTCTACACGGTGCAATCGGATAAGGTGGGGATTGTGACCACTCTAGATGGGGCACCGATCGAGCCGGGAGAAATTGCGGGCTCAACCATCCCAGGTCACGAAAACTTCCAAAATAGTCAGAAATTCATTCAGACAGGGGGGCGACGAGGTTTGCAAGAGCAGATTCTGTTGTCGGGTTCCTGGAACCTTAACCCCTGGTTTGTGCAGGTGGAGCAGGTGCCCATGACCGAGATCCCGATTGGCTACGTGGGCGTCGTGATTTCTTTTGTAGGCAAAGCCCATGAAGATGTGAGTGGTGCTTCCTTTACCCATGGTGATCTGGTCAATCCCGGACATAAGGGCGTATGGACTGATCCCCTCTATCCCGGTAAACATCCCATTAACACTCGTGTGATGAAGGTGGAACTGGTGCCCACTACCAACATTGTGCTGAACTGGTCGGGGCGGACGGAGCGTCACAACTATGACGAAAAACTGCAGTCGCTCAGTGTGCGATCGCGTGATGGCTTTGCCTTTGATTTGGAAATCGCCCAGATTATCCATGTGGGAGCGCTGGATGCGCCTAAGGTGATCTCCCGCGTGGGTGCGATGCAAAACCTAGTGGATCATGTGCTGGAACCTACGATCGGTAACTATTTCCGCAACTCTGCCCAAGACTATACGGTGCTGGATTTCCTCAGCGCCCGAAGCGAGCGGCAAGCGGAAGCGTCTGAGTATATTAAAACTGCGCTACGGAGTTATGATGTCCAGGCGATCGATACCCTGATTGGCGATATCCAGCCGCCAGCGGAACTGATGCAGACCCAGACCGATCGTAAAATTGCTGAAGAACAGCGCAAAACTTACGAAGTGCAACAGATGGCACAAACCCAGCGGCAGCAGTTGGTTCGAGAAACTGCCCTGGCAAACATTCAGCAAGATTTGGTGAGATCGGAGCAAAACGTCAATATTGCCGAATTGCAGGCAAACTCTCAGGTGAAGCAGGCAACGGGCGAAGCCGAAGCCATTCGGCTTCGGGCAGCTGGTGAAGCCGATGCTATCCGCTCGACAGGGAAAGCCAGAGCCGAAACCTACCGAGCCGGTGTGGTGGCGCTGGGTGCCCAAGGCTACACCGCCATGCAACTGATGCAGATTATTGGCGATCGACAAGTACGTCTGATTCCCGATATCATGGTCGGCGGCAGCAGTGGTGGTGGCAATGGGCTGGTCGATGGTTTACTATCCATGATCTTATGGAACCAAACGGGGAAACAACCGGGACAATCTGCAATCTCGCCACCAAAAGCGACCAATGGAGTGCCATCTCCCGTTGAGCCGTCGGCTGTTCCCGATTTAACCGCAGACATTGAATCCATCTTGCAGAATGAGACCCGTTCGTAGCGTGAAGTCGATGGATGAATGAGTAGATGAGTGGGTGAGTGGATGAGTGAGTCGGGAAATGGGTGTTTGATGGAAAGAGATTAGATTCAAAGCCCAACACTCAAAACTTGACACTCACCCCTGTAAGCGAAAGCTTTTTCCCTCATGTCCTATTGTCTAAACCCAAACTGTCAAGAACCGCAAAATCCTGATGTAGTAGACTGCTGTCAGGCTTGCGGTTCTTTCTTGCGCTTGCAAAACCGTTACCGCCCCATGCGATTGATTGGGCAGGGGGGATTTGGTCGGACGTTTTTGGCGATCGATGAAGGAGGGAGTCAGGAGCCAGGAGCCAAGAGCCAGGAATTAAGCAGTGAAGAGAGCTTGCATCCCAAATTTCAAGCTGCTTCGATCGCCTCCTCCTCCTCCCTTCCCGATCGTCTTTGCGTGATCAAGCAGCTCTTGCCGCACAACCAGATCCCTGATGTGCTAGCACGATCAACTCAACGCTTTCAGCAGGAAGCGCAACAACTGGCAGAATTGGGCAACCATCCCCAGATCCCTTGCTTACTAGCATTTTTTGAAGAAAATCAAATTCTTTACCTGGTACAGGAATGGATCGCAGGCACCAGTTTGGCAACTGAGTTGGCAGAGCAGGGAGCTTTCAGCGAAACGCAGATCTGGCAGGTGTTAACGGATTTGCTCCCCGTACTGAAGTTTATGCATGACCATCAGGTGATCCATCGAGACATCAAACCTGCCAATATTATTCGCCGATCGGCATCATCCTCACAACACCAGAACGAGTTGCTGCGTTCAAGCGTCCCTGCTGATTTGCAACTTCCCACTCCTGATCTCCCAATGGAACCGGGGAGTTTGGTATTGGTCGATTTTGGAGCCGCAAAACGGGTGCAAGCGATCGATCTCGTGAAACCTGGCACCAGCATTGGCAGCGCCGAATATGTTGCCCCAGAACAACTTCGAGGCAAGGCAGTGTTTGCCAGCGATTTGTACAGTCTGGGGGTGACCTGCATTCATTTGTTGACCCAGCTTTCTCCGTTTGATTTATTCGATGGGGTCAATCACTGCTGGATCTGGCGCAAGTTGCTGACTGAGCGACAGGCAAAAATTGGCAATGCAACAGTGAGTAATGCTCTGGCTGAGATTCTGGATCAGTTGATTGAAAGTGCGCTGAGTCGTCGTTTTCAATCTGCCGATGCAGTGATACAAGCCATCTCAATTCTCAACTGGGATGCTCACTTTTCTGAAAAGGCAACCGAAGCCCCGGTTCATCCACGCCAGCTTTGGCAATGTGTTGCTAGCCTGACTGGCAATCGTATTGCCAGCATTTATGCGATCGCAATGGGTAGCAAATCTCCCTCTACGACGGGAGAAATTTTGGTCAGTGGCAGAGAGGACACAACGCTACAAGTCTGGGATTTGCTGACCAGAACCCATCGCTACACCCTGAGCGGACATTCTCAGGCAGTGCGATCGATGGCGCTCCATCCAGCCGGAGATCTCCTGGCAAGTGGTAGCGACGACAAAACCATTCGACTCTGGAACATACAGACCCAAGCCCCGATCAGTCAATTGTGTGGACATACTCATACGGTGCGATCAGTTGCTTTTCATCCTGCGGGACACCTTCTGGCAAGTGGCAGTTGGGACAAAACCATTCGACTTTGGGATGTGGAGAGTGCTCAAGTATGCTGCATCCTGAACGGACATGGATTACAGGTTACAGCTGTGACTTTCAGTCCAGATGGACGGTTTCTCGCTAGCGCCAGTTTCGATCGTACCGTTCGTTTGTGGGATCTAACCCAGCTCACTGCAGCAGGGCATCCTTCGCTAGGTTATGTTCTATCCGGTCATACCTGGTCGGTGCTAGCAGTTGCCTTTAGCCCAGATGGAACTTTGCTAGCAAGTGGAGGGGACGATCGCACGATTCGCCTCTGGGATGTGGCAACCGGGGAATTGCGACACCAGATTCAAGGACACTCCTGGGCGGTCACTGCGCTGACATTCAGTCCTGATGGCGAGTGGTTGGTCAGTGGTAGTATGGACCATACCGTCAAACTCTGGCAGGTCAAAACTGGGAAGGAACTGAGCAAGCTCATTGGACATACGGATTCAGTACATGCAGTTGCAATCAATGCTCCAGGAGAGACGATCGTCAGCGCTAGTAAAGACGGCACAATCAAGCTTTGGCAAAGCACTCTGTAGAAGGCGCGAAGCTTTGCACCCACGATCATTTGACTGCTCTTAATCAATCATCACGATCGCCGAATATTGAGACAACACCAGTCCTTGCGTTTCCAGAGTGCTGCGACAATCCAGCCATTCTCTTCTACCGTATTCGCCACCGTTTTAGCCTGATCTAGCAAAATGCCGCTCAGCACACCCCAGGTTTTGGGTTTCACCATAGCAGTCATTTGTGGAATCAGGTCAATAATCACTTCTGCCAGAATATTGCAGACAATGCCATCGACAGGGCCTTCCAGCATGGTGAGCAGATGATCGACACTGCCTTGTTCTACCAGTAGACGATCGGGATCAAGATGATTAATTTCTCGATTTTCTTTGGTCGATCGCACCGCTAGAGGATCGACATCCACCGCGTACGCCTTGCTGGCTCCCATCAGTAAAGCACCGATCGACAAAATTCCAGAACCACAACCTACATCTGCCACAATGACATTTTCTGCGCCATCGCTGAGTCTCATCTCCAATGCCTCTAGGCAAAGCTGAGTCGTCTCGTGATTGCCCGTACCAAAGGCGACACCTGGATCTAACCGTAACAACAAGCGCTCGGGTTTCTCCGGTATAGGTAACCAAGCCGGGTAGATTAAGAAGCGATCGCCGACCTCTTGCGGTTGCCAATACTGCTTCCAACTACTTGCCCAATCTTCTTCATCAATCAGATGCCACTGCACCGCTGGAATGGGCAGATTGAGGCAGAGAGCATCCTGGCGCACTAGCAGGGAAAGTGCAGCCAAATCTAACAGATGTGCCTGGCTTTCTGGCAAATAAGCGCGCACCAAACAGACATTTCCTTTCACCTCGCTGGCAGTGCCTTTGCAGCCAGAGCGTTCCATGCGCCAGAAGATGTTTTCTTCCAACACTGGATCACAAAGAACTTGAATTTCCCACCAGCTATTCGCCATAAAGCAATTTGCTATTCGCTATCAGCCATCAACCATCAGCAAAAGCACTGAAAAAAGCAGAGTGAAAGAAATCAATGCTTTTGCTCCTTTACCTCTTACCCTCTGATCGGCTGTCTGCTGATGGCGAATGGCTATCTAGCTACAACGTTACCGTATATGCATCACGAATCCCTGGAACTTTAGTGATTTCAGCCAAAATCCCCTCTGGTAGGGGATCGTCGATACTTAGCACCATGACTGCATCGCCCCGCACAATCTTACGGCCAACTTGCATACTGGCAATGTTGACGTTGAAACTGCCGAGTAGCGAACCGATTTTGCCAATAATCCCCGGCATGTCACGGTGCAGAGTAAACAGCATGTAGCGGTTCGGTGGCACGTTGATAGGGAATTCGTTGAGACTGGTAATGCGGATCTCATCATCTCCCAGTACGGCACCTGTAACCGAGTACTCGCCCAAAGCTCCTTTGGCAGAAAGGTGGAGTGAACCGCTGTAGTCTTTGATGGAAGCATCGCGGGTTTCGATCACCCGAATGCCCCGCTCTTTAGCTTCAATGCTGGCATTGACGTAGTTAACACGCTCCTGCAAAGCATGAGATAGCAAGCCTTTTAGTGCAGCTACAACAATCGGTTGGCTTTCGTTGGTTGCCAATTCTCCTTGCAGCAAGACATTTAACGATTCAACTCGTCCACCTGCCAGTTGCCCAACCAAGTTACCCAGGGTTTCTGCCAGTTGCAGATAGGGGCGAAGTTTTTCCAGCACATCAGGACGCAAACCAGGAATGTTGACTGCCGATCGGGCGGGTAGCCCTAGCAGCACATCTCGAATTTGCTCAGCCACATCGATCGCCACATTCACCTGAGCTTCTTCGGTCGAGGCTCCTAGGTGAGGAGTTAATACGATTTCCTTACCCAGCTCTTTTAAGGGCGATTCTCCCAGGGGCTCTGCTTCGTAAACATCCAAAGCAGCTCCGGCGATTTTGCCTTCCTTCAGGGCAATTGTCAGCGCGGCTTCATCAATAATGCCCCCCCGGGCGCAGTTGATAATGCGGGCAGTTGGCTTCATTTTCGCCAGGGCTTCCGTATTAATCAAATGAGTGGTTTCAGGCGTTTTGGGCAGGTGGAGCGTAATAAAATCAGCTTCTTGCAAGAGTAGATCCAATTCCACGACTCGGCAACCGAGTTGCTCGGCACGCTCAGTTGAGATGAAGGGATCATATGCCAGCAGTTTCATCCCCATCGCACGCGCTACAGTTGCAACATGGGCACCAATTTTGCCCAAACCCACAACTCCTAGCGTTTTTTTGTAAACTTCGACTCCGGTAAAGCTGCTCCGACTCCACTTCCCGCCTTTAACCGACTGGTTTGCCGCCGGAATGTATCGAGACATCGAGAGCATCATGGCGATCGCATGTTCAGCCGCTGCAATTGTATTTCCCTCGGGAGAGTTGACCACCAGAATGCCCTTGCGGGTTGCTTCCGGTACATCCACATTGTCAACCCCTACTCCCGCACGACCAATGATCTTGAGCTGCTTTCCAGCTTCAATCACGGCTTGCGTTACACGCGTCCCAGAACGAATCATCAAAGCGTCATAGTCGGGAATGATGCGGATCAGTTCTTCCGGCGGCAACCCAGTTTTAACATCCACCTGAGCGACCTGGGAAAGAATATCAATTCCAACCTGGTCAATGGGATCAGAGACAAGAACTTTAGGCATGGTAAATGAGTAAATTCAGGAGAGTTCAGCCCGCACTCCGGGAATGGGGAGTCAGAGCGGGAATGGCAGTGAATCTGCACAAAATCGGTGCTGGAGACCTGGAGAAATCTGCCTGACAGCGATCGGCAAAAAATACCAACAGTAGGACATTCTAAGTCATCCCTGCCACTGCTCTCCTAGATGCCTGAAAGTTTTTGGATTTACTCGATAACTACAGGGTTGCGTTAGACCGTTTCCATCCAGGCAATGCACTGTTGCAACTGTTGCTGCATCGCGGCTGGTGTAGCATGGTAGCGACGACCATGCCCCGGCAAGACCCATTCAAATGAGTAGTGTGTGAGTTTTTTCATAGATGCAACTTGGGCAGACCAGGAATACCAACAGTAGTCTCGAAACGCAACCAGACGGTTGCGGTTGGCTGACCAGGCAAGATGATCTCCAGTAAACAGAAATTGATTCTGGTACAGCAAAACCGTATGCCCTTTACTGTGGCCAGGGACTGGAATGATCAACAGATCCGCAGTTAAGGGGGTTGGCTCGACCCCACTCAGTTGAATCTCAACACTTTGCGTTCCCATGCCAATGTCATCTTGGTGGAGGATGCGATCGCAATCAAAGTGATCCCGAAATTTTTGGTGATCCGCCACATCATCGCGATGCGTCAAGTAAAGATAGCGAACCCCGCCCATTTCCTCCAATCGCTTGACCAGAGGGGGTGTAAAGCGTGGGGAATCGACCAGCACATTTCCTTCGGGATGCTGAATCAGATAGCTTGTAGCGGCAAAAGAAACTTCCGAATGATAACCACAGTGATAAACGTTGGCGTCAATGAGCAGCGGAAAACTCTGTTGAGCCGTTTTGATATCGGTTGGTCTTTCAACCGTTCCGATCGAAGCAGTTGGGCAAGCCAGCAAAGCCTGCAT
Source organism: Scytolyngbya sp. HA4215-MV1 (assembly GCA_019359045.1). GTDB lineage: Bacteria > Cyanobacteriota > Cyanobacteriia > Leptolyngbyales > Leptolyngbyaceae > Scytolyngbya. Next base: position 84,735 of record JAHHIA010000009.1, on the reverse strand, counting down.
TGCGTGCAATCGCTCAGCTTCTGTCTCCGGTTGATGATGCACGGCTGACTGTCCATTGGCTGCGTAGAAAACTTCTGGAGCCATCCAACGGCAAGTATCGCAGTCGATACAGGAGCGATCGACATAGAAATCACCGTTGATATTTTCGGCGCGGCGGTGTTGTAGGTGTGCCATAAGGGAATGGGGAGATTGAGAGATGGAGGGATGGGGGGATGAAGGGGAGTGTGAGCGCTTTACGCTTTCCTGCTTCACCCCTTTCCTGGAATGGGAAACTTATGCGCTATCTATCACTTCAGTTCATAAGATTCCTGATATTCAAGCAGTTCAATCTCATTGCCGTCGGGGTCGGACACGTAGATACGGTGCTTGGTCTCTGGAGAGGTGTAGGTGTAATAGTCAATGCCATTCGCCTCCAGCAAGGCTTTCATCTGGTCGCCGTCTTCAATCACAAACCCAACATGGCTGATCCCGATCGCTTCATAGAGCACATGCGTTCGTTTTAATTCGGGGGTATCGTTGAGCGACAGATAGAATTGGCGATCGCCTAGATGCATCCAGCGACTTCCTTGATTGGTGCCCTCTGCACGGACAAACCAGTCGGGGAAAATGGTTTGGTAGAAATCAGCCGTTTTATCAATGTCCTGACAGGCGAGATTAATGTGTTCAAACCGTTTCAAGTTCATGGGCTTATCCAAATTCGATGAACCATCCATCTAAATCATAGTCATTACGACTTTGACTTGTGCATAAAACTGCAAAACTTAGCCTTTTGTTACAAAGGCGTGATTGCTTTTGGTTCATGGGGTGGTTAGACCCTGAACTAGAGATGATGGCTCATGGACGATGACCTTGGGACTACCGGCTAAGAACGATGCCTATCCCTCAATCCCCCATTCTTTCTCTACCTCTCCGCCAACCACAGCACCAGGTTGCGAAGATAAGCTTTGAGATCGGCGATCGCGCGCGGTTCCGTTTGCATCCCATCACCCGGCAACTCATCTACAAAACTAGGGCAGCCCATGCTGGCATCCCAGTTGTAGTCGCAAAAGTGGTGAAAAGTCGATTCTGCAACAGCACGTCCCAATAGATTCCCCTGCTCATCCTTTTCGCGTTCAAAGGTAACGTTGAGATTGAAGGTGCGTCCTGTCACTTTGCTAATGCCTTGCGAAATTACACGGGCATTGTGTTTAGGAGGCGCACCTACGTCTCCTTCGTGAGGATGAGCGGGCAAGAACTCGATGTAGCCAGTGGGAGAGTCAGGATTTTTGAGTAAAGGGTGGATAGGTTCCAGACGGGCAATTTGTTGGTAGTCACCATTGCGCCCGGAGTGGTAGTTGGGATAGGAGATGTTGGTGGTGTAGGGATCGTCGATGCAATGACGAGAGGGATCGGGATCAGGATTTTTGGTGTGGAAGTAATGAGCATCGCCTACTCCCGCAAGTGAGCAAACCGAGCAGCCTAAATCCATGTGATCGCGAGTCACCAGGATGCCACCGCCTCGCTGCCGGAAAGCGGTGATCCCCTGAGCGTCTTTGGGGCTGATGCCATCGCCCGTATCGACAGCAAACAGCCAAAGTTGATCAAAGTCCGCGTCGCCCAAGGTGCTGAGGATGGGATCGTCGCCATTTTCATCCGAGGTGCGATCGCGCGACACCACTTTACAGAGAGGCTTTCCGGCTTCATCCTGGAGTGATGCCAGATATTGATGCAGCAATGAGAACCGGGCTATGCTCCAGTCATCTTCGGTGGTGGGGATAGTAGTTTGCAACAAAATCCGAATGGGCTGGCTCATCATCGATTCTCCTCTGAATGACGCTGTCTAGAGCACAGGTCTATGTCTTAAAATGTCGCGATTGCTAAGGTCGTTTAAGTGCTTGCCCCAGAGGGGCATGCATTGCGCATCACGTCTGGGAATGCGGCTGGGTCTTCAACCAGTCCAGAATCAGCGGATTGACGACTTCGGGATTCTCGTCGTGGGGGCAATGCCCGGTTGCGGGAATGGGAATGAGTTGCACGTCCAGCCGATCGGCGAATTGCTGATACACCTTTGCGCCTGCGATCGGAGTCCAGGGATCGGCTTCCCCCCATAGCACTAACAACGGAGCCTGAATTCTCGGCAACAACTCAATCGGAGTGGGTCCGGGAGGTGCACTGAGCACTGCAGCAAACACCTTTTGGGCACCCTCATCACAGGAAGGTTCGTAGAGCAAGTCGATCAGTTCATCGGTGACGGCATCCCGGTTGCAGTAAACCTGATAAAGCGTGTTGCGCAGGCGCGCTTTTTGCCGAATTTGATTGAAGACCAACGTACCGAGAGATGATCGCACCAGTCGATTAAAGCCCCCCATCACCAATCGCAATGGCAAGTTCAACTCCTCGGGGCGATGGTTCAGTCCGCCTGCCGGATTCAGCAACACGCCCCCAGCAGCGGTTTCGGGATAATCTGCCAGCAGCATCAGGCACAACAAGCCCCCAACTGAATTGCCAACGTAGACCGTGGGTGCTTGGATATGTTCTGCCCAAAAGTCTTTGAGCAGATCGCGCCAGAGTTCCACATGGTAGTCGATCGCAGGCTTGGCTGATCCCCCAAACCCCAACAGGTCGATCGCAAATACCCGATATCCTGCTGCTGCCAGCACCGGAATATTTTTGCGCCAATGACCGATCGATGCACCAAAGCCATGAATCAGAACAAGTGGCTTGCCCTCACCCTGAACCGCATACTGAATTTGATAGCCACGCCAATGCCAAATTTGTTTCTCGATCAGGGGAAGGGTTGGCTGAGCTGAGGTTGTTTGGGTCTGCACTGTTTGAATCTGCAAAATAATTCCGTAAAGTTTCTTGAACCATTCCCATCATAAAATAGACCTCCTGAGAAATGTCGATCAACTCCCACTCTCTCCATAGGATTGCGATATGGACTCTGCTGTTCAACTTCCCTGGCAACAAGACACCATCATTTGTCATAGCCAGCGCTTACTCCGTAGCTTTCAACATTGGACCGGAAAAACATTGCTAGCCGTAGCAGAATCGCCAATCGAGATCGCCAAGCAACTGTTTTATGCCCCCTTTGTTGTCGTCTCTCACGGCACCGAAACTGACCCCATCCTGAACTACGGCAACCAGAGGGCGCTGGAACTCTGGCAGATGGATTGGCAACAACTCATCCGCACTCCATCACGCTATACCGCTGAACCCATGGAACGAGAAGAACGAGATCGCCTCTTAAAACAGGCGAAGGCGCAAGGCTATATCAGCAATTATCAAGGGATTCGCATTTCCAGCACCGGACAACGCTTCTGGATTCAAGATGTGGTGATTTGGGATGTACTGGATGAGCAAAATTATTGCTGCGGGCAAGCCGCTACGTTTGCCAGCTGGCAGATATTAGAGAACTAAGGGGAGACGTAGGACGTAAAGAAGTGAAGAAATGCAGGGAGGAAGTAGCGGAGGAGAAGTGGAAGAGTTTTGAACTTTCAACTTTAGCCCCTCTTTACCCCATCACCCCATCGCTCCTCCTACTTCCATAACTTATTTTCCAAATCTCGCACTTGCCGTTCCAGGCGATCGAGACGACCGCGCAATTCATCCATTTCAGCTTGGCGGGGCACACCCAGATCCTGCATCATGTTGCGGAGCTGTCGCTGCATCTGAGTTTCAAAGTTGCCCTGTTCACTTTTCATCTGACGCATCAGGTCGTCTACAAATTCTTTGGCTTGCTCAGGATTGAGTTTGCCGTCTCTGACCCATTCTTCGCTGACTTGGCGTAGTTTGTCAGCGACCAATGAAGTGGTGCCGACACCAATCAGAAGTAGCTGTGTGAGCCAGTTATTACTATCCATACTAATTTCCTGTAATGAACGGAGATGGTTTCAAAGGTCACGACCGACTGAAGACGAAGACATGGGAATGGACGACCCTAGATTCATTCTGTCAAATTTGCTGCGCGATCGACGGGCTTTGATCTCCTGCTTGAGAGACATTTTTGTAGGCAGATCAGGGTTGTAACCTAGGAGCATCTCTGAAGAAAACAAGGGAATTAGTGTGGTAATTGAATGGTTAAAGTTTAAGGTTTCTCCAGAACTACGGGAACAGTTTATTCAGACAGATGAAGCTGTATGGGATCCCCTACTGGAAAGCTATCCAGGCTTTCTCGGCAAAGAAATTTGGATCAATCCCCAGGCATTGAACGAGGTGATTTGCGTTATCCATTGGACGAGTCAGAATGCCTGGAAAGCAGTGCCGGATGAGGTGCTGCAAAAGACAGAGCAAGCGTTTGCTCAACGGTTCGGATATCCCTACGAAATGGTAGAAGGACTGGAATATCAGGTTCGCAAGTTTCCTCGATAGAGGCTTCTTGTGCACGGTTTGGCTTCATTTCGATCTGCGGCTGGCTAAATTGAAGCGTGATCATGCCATCGGGGGATACGTTAGGCTATCATCCTGTGTCAGATTGTAAATGTAAGTAAGTACTTGCATTGGCTGGATAGATCAGTTGAGTCAAAGTAAAGCTAAAACTAGAGATCGCTTGTTAGAAGCCGCGATCGCGGCTTTTTCCACCGAAGGGATTGTCGGCGCGACCACGCGCGAAATTGCTCGGGGTGCTGGGGTGAACGAAGTCACGTTATTTCGCCACTTTCAAAGCAAAGAGCAATTGTTAGCGGCAGTCGCCGAACATATCACCGCACTGAAAGCGGAAGCCTTGATACACACAGATGAGTGGTCGCAAGATCTCCAGAGCAACCTCCTGGTCTACGCACATCTGCATGACAACATGCTCGAAGAATACGAAGCCTTGATCCGGATGTTTATTGGGGAAGCCAAGCGCCATCCCCATGAGTCGCTTCAGGTACTGCAAGAGTATTTTCTGCCTCTACGGAACCACCTCATTGCCTACTTGCGAACTTGTGTTGAGCGAGGCACCGTCCATGCCGAGGTTGATTTGCCGTTAGCAGTCGATCAGTTTACGGGCATGTTACTCGCTGGAATGTTGCGCCGTCATGTTGTTCCTGTGGAGCGGGGGTATAGTCGCGATCGCTATGTCGAGGCATGTGTAGATCTGTTTGTGCGCGGCATCAGCCCATCCGCAGCTCTTACTAGTTCAACGTCTCCCGCCTGAAACCAGAGTCAGTTCACAATCAAAGACGCCACAACAGAGCGGATTTTTCTCAAGGTTTCTGTCTTTTCAACGATTCAATCACTCTCTGTATCATCGATTCCTTAACTTGCTATGACTCAGACACAATCACGAGAACACGCTGTTATCCCCGAAGCTGATCGGACAGATTTGAAAGAACAAGAACACGATCGCTCAAATGACACTCTCCTCTTACAAAACGACGTAGATGAGGATGAAAGCCTTGAGCAAGAGGATGCCCCCAAGCCAGGCAACCCCAAACGGCGATTCTTGTTGGTCATGGGAGGATGCATGATTTTGCTAGCTGGGTCGATCATAGGATGGCGCTGGTGGCAGTTTCAGCAGACCCACGCCAGTACAGATAACGCTCAAATTCAAGGGCATCTTTCGCCTCTCTCATCCAAGATTCCGGCAACAGTTCAGCAAACACTGGTCAAAGAAGGAGAACCGGTGCGGGCTGGACAACCTCTACTGATTCTGGAAGACCAGGATTTACAACTCAAAGTAAAACAAGCGGAAGCTGCCTTGGCGATTGCTCAAGCACAACTTGCGGGCGCCACCGATACCGTGCGAGTGACCAACCAAACAAATCCAATCCAAGTGCAGCAGTCACAAGCCAAACTGGCTGCTAGCGTATCTGCCATTGATGCGGCTCAAGCCAATGTTGCCCAAGCCCAAGCCCAGATCGAAACCAGGCAGGCAGTGGTCGCCCAAGCTCAAACCGAGGTGGATAAAACCCAGGCGGATTATCGACGCTACGAATCCCTGTACCAGGCAGGTGCGGTTTCAGCTCAACAGTTTGAATCGGCACGTGCTGCTTATGAAAATGCACGAGCCAATCTTGCAGCCACTCTCAAGACAGGAGATCAAGCACAAGCTGAATTCGCCAGTGCCCAAGCCCAGCTGCAAGCTAGTGTTGCAGAAGCGAATGCTGCCAAAGGACAGGTTCAAGAAACGCAGGTGTCGGGACAAACAGTCACTGTCCAACAAGACCAACAAAAACAGGCTCAGGCTCAGGTGGCACAAGCGGCAGCAGCGCTGGCATTGGCTCGTCAGCAATTAACCTATACAGTCATCAAAGCGCCGATGGATGGTTATGTGGGACAATTTACTGCCCAAGTTGGCCAAAAGGTGGAAGCAGGTCAACCGTTACTCTCGATCGTGCCCTTGCGAACCGATGAGGTCTACGTTGAAGCTAACTTTAAAGAAACGGCACTGGGGAAACTTCAAATTGGTGAGAAAGCAGCAATCAAGGTGGATGCTTACCCAAATGAAACCTTTCTTGCCACCATTGCCGGAATTAGTCCTGCCACAGGCTCTAGTTATGCCTTGCTTCCCCCTGACAATGCTACAGGCAACTTCAATAAAGTTGTGCAATGGGTCCCTGTGCGCCTGACATTCAATGCAGAAACAGATCCGCAACACAAGCTTCGACCTGGGTTAAACGTCACCGTTACGGTAGACACCACATCCACCACATCCGCCACATCAACCCCCGCTAAACCTTAAGGCTTCAGGAATTCTCATGGCGACTGCTCATCGTTCGTCTCATGCCAAGCAGAGAAACCGCGCTCGTGATTCTCAAACGGGGTATGTGCAAGGTCCCTTAAAGTGGGCGATCGCACTGACGGCGTCGCTAGGCGCCATTCTAGAAGTGATTGATACTAGCATTGTGAACGTTGCGCTGACCGATATTCAAGCGACTTTGGGTGCAACGGTTACTGAAGTGGGATGGGTTGTCACCGGGTATGCGATCGCAAATGTTGTGCTCATTCCCCTGTCTGCTTGGCTGGGCGATGTTTTTGGCAAGAAAACGTATTTTGTATTTTCGATGGTGGGGTTTACACTTGCCTCTGTATTGTGTGGCTTTGCAGTAAATCTCCCCATGTTGGTAATCGCACGGATTTTGCAAGGCTTATGTGGCGGGGGATTGCTGGCAAAAGCCCAGACAATTTTATTTGAAACCTTTTCGCCTGAGGAGCAGGGACTTGCCCAGGCGGTATTTGGGGTAGGGGTGATTGCAGGCCCGGCAATTGGTCCAACCTTGGGGGGCTATCTAACTGATACGTTGGGATGGCGCTGGATTTTCTTTATTAATTTGCCGATCGGTGTACTAGCGGTCGTCATGGCTGTCCTATTTCTTCGTCCTGATTCCAAGCAGCGAGTGAATACACGGCGTCAACAATCTATCGATTGGTGGGGAATCGGATTGTTAATCGTTGCTGTAGGTGGTTTGCAAACGCTGTTAGAAGAAGGCGAAAAAAACGATTGGTTCGAATCCCAGTTGATCACCCTGTTGGCGATCGCTGCGGCAGTGAGCTTGGTGTTGTTTATCATCCGCGAACTCAGTATCAAAGCTCCTGCGGTTGATTTGCGCGTGCTGCGCCACCGTTCCTTAGCAGCAGGCAGTGTTTACTCTGGCATCTTAGGCATGGGATTGTACGGCGCATTGTTTGCAGTGCCCCTATTTGCTCAAGGAGTATTGGGGTTTTCGGCAATGCAAACAGGATTTTTGCTGGCGCCGGGGGCGTTAGCCTCTGCCATCATGATGGTGCTGCTGGGCAAGATCTCCAGCAAAGTGGATGCGCGACTTTTGGTGGGGTTAGGTGCGATCGGAACCACACTGGTCATGTTTGACCTGGCAAGAATTACCCCCCAATCTGGGACAGAGGATTTATTTTGGCCCCTGGTATGGCGGGGAGCAACCACCGTCTTGATGTTTTTGCCCTTAAGTCTAGCGGCTCTAGGGAGCCTGCCCAAGCAAGATATTTCCGCAGGTTCAGGCTTTTACAACTTAACGCGCCAACTGGGCGGCAGCATTGGTATTGCCATCTTGACGACGCTGCTTGAGCAACGAGAAGCCTTTCACAAAAGCATTCTTTTGGCAAAATTAACGCCTTACAATTTGCAAACTACACAACGGCTAGACGCACTAACCGCGTTATTTCAAAGTCGTGGTTTCGATGCAACGACGGCACACCATCAAGCGATCGCATCCTTGGAACAACTGATCAATACGCAATCAGCAATTTTATCCTACGCCGATATTTTTCGATTTGTAGGCATTATTTTTCTTTGTTCTTTGCCCCTTCTTTTCTTCTTAGGCAAAGGTGGGGCGAGGGCAAAAGCACCGATCGCGCACTAATACAGCAGAAAAAAGTTTTGAAAGGGATAGGTAGTGTTTCAAAGGTGTTGTTGGTATTTTTGAAAGGGGTGAAAGGGTAGAACCCGTTACAAAAGCGAGCCGGTTCGTCACGGGCTGAGAGTCGGCACCGTTCTCTATCCTGGTTACAAGGGAAATCAGGGATGTTAAGTTGAATTGAATCAAGCATCTCCATCCTGTTCCTTCTAATCCATGATTATGCGTATCTTTCGCCCTTTGCTGGGAATTTTATTCTTGTTCTGGTTGTTAGTGATCACGCAAACCCTACCTGCTTTGGCTGCCAGTTCTGCGGCGATTCGGAGTTACGACGACGTAGATGTGATCAGCCAGGACTACTCGGGTCAAAACTTAGTGCAGGCAGAATTTGCCAAAGCCCAATTGGCAGGAGCTAATTTTGAAAATGCCGACCTGCGGGGCGCAGTATTTAATGGTGCAGTACTGACCAAAGCCAATCTGCGTGGTGCCAACCTGGGGGATGGCATTGCTTACCTAACCGATTTCGCGGATGCAGATTTGAGTAATGCAATTTTGACTTCTGCCATGATGCTGAAGTCCAGCTTCTTGAGGGCAACTGTAACTGGCGCTGACTTTACCGATGCCATGCTCGATCGCGCTCAAGTCCTGCGGCTTTGCCAGTCGGCAAGCGGCATTAACCCCGTCACTGGAGCAAACACCCGCGAATCGCTGGGTTGCCCTTAGCTAGGAAAAAAGCATGCAGAAGAGGACGCAATATCTCGCGTCCCCTTCTACAGGATTGCGCCCCTAAACCACGATCACATTAGCTTTCAGACAAGGGATAATTGCGCTTGGTTGCCGTCTGTCGGCGTACCTTTGTAGACGATCGGCGAATCAGAGGAGCGGAAAAATTAGGTTGCTGACTCTGTGCCAATTGGTTAATCGTATCCAGTTCGTAAAGCCCTTCTAGCACAGCATCTCGAATAATTGATTCTTCTTCTCGACTGAGCATAAGACGAAAATAATCTGCAATAGGACGATCGCGATCAGATTCCAAACGCCGACTGGTGGTAAGATGCGTGATTTGACGAACCGCAATCAAACGCTTCAGCGGATCAGCATCGGTCAAATCTGAAAGGAGTTGGTTAAAGTAGGCTTCATCTCGCATCGAGCGACGATTCCCCATCTGCCACAGCAAGATGCCTAAAATACCGGCGATGCCTGCTCCCTGCAAAATTTCCCCGATCGCAATCCAGCCACTTCCTGAATCTGACCAAATCGAGGCTGCTAGGTAAGTGCTCAGCGTTGCGACTCCGCCACACCCGACGGCAACGACCAATTGACGGTTGGCTCCACTCAGCCACCGTCGCAAGTCCAATGAGGGGACTTTCCACTTGCTTTCGTGCAACAAATGCACCGACAACATCATCAACACGCCTGTGCCTGTTGCCAGGAGCAATTTGCCATCCCAGTACAGCAAAGCAGCTGTACCCGTTAACCCGACAATCCAGCCCCCTGCCTTTCCCAGGTGGGGCAAAGGCAACTGGCTGAGGGCAGCAAAATTGAGTTCTGGGAGATTCAATTCTGGGAGGGGCGAATCTTGCAACTGGTTGACCAGTTTTCGCCACCGAAAAGAAGCCTGTGCCACGTTAATCACCCATTGACCTTGAATGCTCAGCTCTGGCGAGAAGAAAGCAATCTCCATCTATAGAAATGCGATCCTCATTCAGTTAACAGGATAACTGGTCTTTAGCCGAAATGATGAATTCTGATCATCATTTCGTGATTTCTCTAGTTACCAAAAACTAAACCCAAAGCCATCCACAGTCAACTCGCCGCCAAATGCCGAGAAAACAATCCGATGGATATTTGTCACTTCTACACTCAGCTCTGCGTTCGGTGGGGTCGGTGCGTTCGAGCCTGCCAGGTTGGGGGTGGGGATCTCCGCTTGGGCGAGTACTGTGCCCGCATAATCATAAGCCGTGAGTGTGGCTTGCCGGGAACTGGTGACAAACCCGCGCGCCACCCTCACCGGGCGAGAAAAAGTTGCCTCTAGCCAACCGCTTTTGGGAGCTGCCAGCAACACGATATTGCCGGAATGGGCGGGATATGCAGGATTGGAAGGATGCAGGGCGATCGCATTCCGAAAAGTCACACCTAAAGACTGAAATTGCGTATCTACTACTTCAAAGCACTTGAGGTCTTCCAATGTTAAAGAAACGCAGGCAGGAGCACTTTCCGACTGATCTCCGTCGTTTCCAGAAAAATCGCGGGGCGATCGCAGGGCAACTTCGGGCTTCTGCACGCCAGTCGTCCCCAATTGGGCGAGTCTAGAACGGTAGGATTGCTGTTGCCAAGTGTTTATCATAAAAAAACGTAGGTGCGATTGCCGATCTCAACGAGTTGCGATTGAAGAGAGAAGAGAACTGAACCAGGAAACCGAAACAAACTTTGATAGAACCTTACTCACTCCTGCCAAGAGGCTATTGCCCTCCAGCAGTTCCCCAATAAATAAAGTCAAGAGGGGTGAGGGGGAAGACCCCCCACTGCTTGAATTATCTACGATTTCGCAGAAGAAATGTTAGTGAGCAAGGAAAAAATATCGATCGCGATATCCTCGCAAACCTTTGAAAAATGACGATCTTCAGCACTTTTACGGAAAATAATTCCGTAAAAAGTCGTCAAAATCTTTAATCATGCTCATTCAGGCTTCACCGCGGCTTTACAGTTCTTCAGAGAATGGCGCAATGGTATCCAGGGCACCCTTTCCAGTCAGCAAGCGTTAGGCTGGGGGCATATCCCTCCATGGAACTGTGTTTATGTTTCAGCCGCCAGGCTTTTGTCAGCATTCACTCTTAACCCAACTGGGCAAAATCGTCTATTACACCGCTGAGGCATCCCCTTGGCAGGCACCAGAGCCAGCCAGCAACCCATTACCCACGCTGGTTTTCTTGCACGGTTTGGGGGGTGGGTCATCCGCTTACGAGTGGTCCAAAGTTTATCCTGCCTTTGCTGCCAACTACCGGATTTTGGCACCCGATCTGATTGGATGGGGCGCCTCCGATCGTCCAGAGCGCAATTATCAAATCGATGACTATCTCAGTACGATCGCCGAGTTTCTACAGCAGACTTGTCAAGCACCTGCGATTGTCATGGCTTCTTCCCTGACCGCAGCATTCACCATCCGGGTGGCGATCGCTCATCCCGAATTGTTTCAATCGCTGATCCTGACCTCACCCACTGGATTGTCCGATTTTGGCGGTGACTATCGGCGCAGTTTCTTTGCCCAACTGGTCAGCACCCCCATCCTCGATCGTCTGATCTACAACACCGCCGTTGCTACCGGCAGCGGCATTCGGAGCTTTTTGGAGCAGCGCCAGTTTGCCAACGCCAGCCGCATTTATCCCGAAATTGTCGCCGCCTATCTCGAATCAGCGACTCGCCCCAATGCGGAATATTCTGCCCTATCCTTTGTCCGGGGCGATCTCTGCTTTGATCTGGCGACTTACATCCCCCAACTCACCACACCCACGGCGATTTTGTGGGGACAACAAGCCCAATTCACCCAAATAGATATCGGTCGTCGTCTTGCCGATCTCAATCCCAAAGCTGTTCGTATTTTCCAGGCGATCCCCGACACTGGCTTGACTCCCCAATTGGAATTGCCTGCCGTGACGATCGGGGTCATTCGTCAATGTTTGTCCCAATTGGCATAACGATCACACAGCAGTGAATCTAAAAAATCAGGACACAGACAGGTACCAATCGACTCTCTGTGCCCCTTATTGACTTAACCAAGTCTCGAGGATGAGACACTCCGACCGATCGCTTACTTGACAACGCGCACATCAATAATGGTGGCATTAAAGTCGTAAGTCAGCCCTTCCAATTCAACCAACGTCCCCACCTTCACCTTATTATTTCCCAAAACAGGTCCATCGGCGGTAATGTTGGCTTTCCCGGTCAGCGTAATCAGAATATCTGTGGTGTATGCCAATTCGGGACGGGGATCAGGTAAAGCTTTCACCGATCCATCTGGTTGCGGTACAGCTACACTGCGAGGCAAAGACTTGACCGCCTTAATATCCACCTGTCCGTAGGGCTGATTGCGCACAATCAAATTGGTCTTCGTCCCAGCCTGGATGAGATTATTGGCATTCAGTACGCCCAATCCTCTTGCCATGACATCCACCTCAACAGGCTTCGTTTTTCCGGAAATTTGCGCTACGGAGGAGGTGCCTGGAAAGAAAAAGATACCCACCACCACCAGCAAAATCACCAGAACGGCTCCAACATCCAGGATGCTGACCTTACCAAACAGACGACCTTGAGAATCTACGATAGCCATGAGCGATGATCCAATCGAATTGCAGAAGGTAAAGTAAACCTTAAAACTAACCAGATGGTCAGAATTTATGCCAGGTTAAGCTTGTGGAAGACCTAGCTCTCCACAGCCTGGTGTCAGATTATCATGACTTGCATAATCGATCGCGGTTCTCTAGAAGGATCAGAGGATTCCATCCAAAAGTAGAACTTCTCCCTGGCAACTCCCAACTGCCAATTTCGTCTTTTTTATAGATTCGTCCTTTTATTCACCCTTGTTCCAACCCTTTTAATTCTGGCTTTTGCCGATTCCGGTCAGTTCTGGTTTTGAGCTTGCCTTTCTATCAAGCCTCTTCAGCGAATGCACTGCATCCGATTGTAAAAATTGCTGTTCTTTGAGTTCTTCCCACATTCGATACGGTCATGCTTAATTTCCTTTCTTCTCTCTATCGCCGTTCTCGGCACCGCTGGATTTATCCATTGATTTCGCTCACAGTGGCTCTGGGACTATGTCTCGGCGTGCCGACTAAAACCCGAGCAATTTCCTGGGGTGATTTGATTTTGCAGGGGGTTCAGGTTATTCAGCTTTCCAATATTTCCGACAAGAAAGAAGTTACCCTGGGTACCGAGATCAACGAGCAAATCAAACAGCAGGTTAAGCTCTACAAAGACCCGACCATTAATGAGTACGTTAACAAGTTAGGGCAAAGACTGGCTGCCAAAAGCGCTCGTCCCAACATTCCCTACACGTTTCAAGTGGTTGAAGACAATGGCGTGAATGCTTTTGCCACCATGGGAGGTTTTGTGTATGTCAATACGGGTTTGTTGAAACTGGCAGATGATGAAGCTCAGGTTGCCAGTGTGGTGGGGCACGAAATTGGGCATATTGCTCGCCGTCATTCGATTAAACAAATGCGAGAGTTGGCGATCGCACGCGGTATCGCCACTGCCGCAGGACTCGATCGCAACACCGCAGTGGGGCTAGGGGTTGAGTTGGCTCTGCGCCGCCCCAATAGCCGCAAAGATGAGTACGAAGCCGATCAGGAAGGGCTCAAAAATATGGGTGCAGCAGGCTATGCCCAATATGAAATGATTACCTTTTTCCAGAAGCTCCTGGCTCAAAGTCAAGGCTCTGTTCCCACCATCTTGAGCACCCATCCTGATACCAAAAACCGCATTGCCCGCATTCAGCAAGCGATCAATCCTACCAAAGCGAAAATCGGCGATGGCTTAGACAAGGTTGCCTATAAAGCAAAAATTAAAAACCTGCTCTAATCTTAGATAACGCTGTAACGCAGATTTACCATAATTTCAATGCGTTACGCTGACGCTAGCGACGCCCTACATAGAATGATCAGGTCTTTGGTTCCAGGCTCATAACATCGATGAAAGATCCCTTAACCCCCCGAAATCTTAAAGATTTCGGGGGGTTGGCTTTAGCAGAGAATGAGGATTTCTAGGATACTAACAGGAGAACCCAGCCCTCCTGCTACAGACGCATTGCCTGTCGATGTGCCATCACATGTGCCGGATTGACCTGAGTCATAGCTTCATCCAGGGGGAGGACTCGCGATTCTTTCCGCATCACATTCACTTGATAGGCTTTGCGATGGGTCATATCGACTCCAGTTAACCAACCGCTCCGAGGATGATAAGCACCTGTATCAATATCTAGCCAGCCGCGCCCTTGTGCCAGTTCCCCTGGGGAAACACCTGGCAAAGTAAACGTGATCGTGTGACCTGTAATGATCAACTTATCTTTAAAGTAAGGTGCGCGACTGCTGTGAAATTCTTCGCGAATCCAGCAAAGTTCATGTGAGGTTTGTTTTTCGATCGGCATTTCGGGATGGACTCCCGCATGGACTAACCAGAGATCGCCCAAATCTAGATAAAGTGGCAATGTCCGAATCCACTTCATATGCTCCATCAGGAGATCGACATCGTTGTAACTGCTGATGGTTGCCCGCCCTCCGCTATAAAGCCAGGCTTGCATGGCTGGATCATGGACTTCTCCACGGGGAAATGATTCCAGCAGCAGTTGCTCATGATTGCCCAGCAGGCAAGCATAGGAGCTTTGTCGGACAAATTCAACGATTTGGGCACTCTGCGGTCCGCGATCGATCAAGTCTCCTAAAAAATAAACCTGATCCTCAGAGCCAGCAGAGATCATATCCAGAAGCGTCATCAATCCGTCATAGTGACCGTGAACGTCACCAATGACAATCCGTCGTTGGGTAAGTTGGCTCATGCGAACGCCCACTAAATAACCATACTAAAAGGCTAATCACCGGAAAGCTAGCTGCTTTGACACGAATGCCCCCCCATGCACAGCTACTGACTCCCTTAATCTCATTATGCCCCGATCCCTTTGAATCCCGCGATCGCCTGTAATAAAGATCACAGTTTTCTCGAAAAGATTTAGTTTCTATGAGGCAGCTTTGAGGATTTCTGCTTCGGACTCAAATTCGGTCGGAATCGCCTAATGGCTACAAGATTCTGAGTATCTTGCAGTATACCGGGTAATGTATGGCTGATAAATCAGCCATTCCAAGTATTTGTTGCCCTTTTCGGTTGAGTGTATTCCATTGGTAAGTGCACCAGTGCTTGTGTCCTTACCGTTGTTGTACTCATGCCCATGCAGATTTCACGCTTTAACTTCCCAAACCTCGCAGGAGCTTTTGAAGCCCTGAAAACAGACCCTGGTTAGCATTCTGGGTGCTTCTGGCCTTTGCCAAAATTAGCTCCAGCGTATCACTGTCGGGCTTTTGAAATTCTTCCCCTAAGAGGGTGTAATCATCGTTTTCAGTAGACCAAATTTGCCAGAGATCGGGATAGCAACGAAACAGAGCTGCCTCATCCAGGGGTCTTAAGTAATAGGCAGGCTCAAAAGTACTGAGGAACCGCATGCGGAGTTGCCGTCCAGCGTAACCAATCCCGACCGTGGCAAAGTCTTCTAAGCGAGGATTGAGTAACACTACCGGACGATCGCCTACGGCTTCACAAATTTGCTCCACGGGACCTGCTTCGACCGCGGTTGGAGCTACAAACAGAAAAATGCGATCGTCGTCGCTGATTTGTTCTTGCACCGAGGTCGTTTGGCGTGACCCAGCCACATCGAGACTATGGATTTTGAACGGAACCGCGCCCCAATCGCGTCTCACCAGGGCAGCGGCGCCTGCATCGGTAAAGAACACCTTGAGGGTTTCGCCATATTCTGCGAATAAATCAACAAACTGATGTGCCACTGGAATGGGCTTGAGTTCGGGAAACAAAAACTCGACTTGTAGCCGGGTGTATCCCTTTTCAAGAGCCGTTTGGGTTGCCGTTTTGGCTTGCGCGATCGCGTCATCCAGGGTTGTGGGAAGTGCCGCCATGGGTCAATCAGAACAAAGGCTAGAAACTTTTGCCATTGTCTCATTAAACCGGAAGCAAGGGTTGGTGAGATAGCCGTTGCAAGATTTGTTGGAAGACCAGGGCAGTCCAGTCTACATCTGCTGCGGTCGTGTCGCGCCCCAAGGTGAACCGAATGCCTGCTTTGGCTGCCCGATCGCGATAGCCCATTGCTTGCAAGACGGGGCTAGCGGTCAGTTTGCCACTATTGCAGGCAGACCCCGAACTGATACCAATTCCTGCCAGGTTCATTTGCCGTACCAGGGTTTTGCCGCTGATCATTTCGCCATCGGCATCCTGGACACAAAAGCTGACATGGTGCGGCAGTCGATACCAGCGATCGCCAGTGGGCTGTAACCCTGGCACCTCTGCCAGCAAATCAAACAAACGATCGCGCAAGCCCGTCAATCGAGAGGGCTCGGTCAATATTTCTTGCATTGCCAGTTCGGCAGCAACGCCAAATCCGGCGATCGTCGGTACTGCTTGGGTGCCAGAGCGTAATTTGGCTTCTTGTCCCCCACCCCCCAATAATGGCACCAGGTTGACCCCCGGTCGCACGTAGAGTGCGCCTGCCCCCTGGGGACCATAGATCTTGTGGCTCGATATCGACAGCAAATCAATAGGCAATTGTTGCAGATCGATCGGTAATCGTCCTGCCACCTGTACCGCGTCGGTGTGGAACAGCACGCCTTGAGCGCAGGCAATTTCTGCCAGGATCTGGATCGGTTGCAGAGTACCGACTTCGCTTTGTCCGTAGATGACCGACACCAAGACGGTATCTGGACGCAACGCCTGGCGCAGATCTTCGGGGTTGACTCGTCCCTGCCGATCGACAGGGAGGTGCGTCACTTGCCAACCCCATTGCTCCAGCAAGCGCACGGGTTCTGCCACTGCCGAATGCTCGACACTGGAGATGATCAGGTGCTGCGGAGTGCGATATTGCCTCGCAACTCCCATAATTGCCAGGTTGTCTGCCTCAGTGCCACCAGAGGTGAAAACGATCGCTTCGGCGGGTGCGTTGAGCAAGCGGGCAACCTGCACTCTGGCACGCTCAATCACGGTTGCTGACTGTTGCCCCCAGGCATGGAGACTCGAAGGGTTGCCCCACTGTTGGGTCATCACTTCCTGCATCCGGGCGATCGCTTCTGGGCGAGTTGGCGTAGTGGCGCTGTAATCCAGGTAAATCTGCATGACGATGCGGCTCAGAAAACGGTTGCTTTTTCAGGATAGCTCTTGTTGCCAAGGTTACGAAAAAGGGGAACGGGGGATGGGGAAAATGAAGAATGATCGAAAGTTTATTGTCCTCAGCCCAATATCGATTCCCAAAGTTGGCAGGTCAGACAAGCCAAGGATGGGACAATTGAGCAAGATTGGGGCATTCTGGCTGGGTAACTTTTGGTGGGAATCAGGTGGTTGTGCGTTTACCTTCTCTGGCTTGGTTCGGTCGTTGGGTGGGTGGGGTGAGTTTGGCTGGGTTGGCGGCTTGTCAGGCGGGGCAGCCGGAAGCAACGCGCCCGACGCCTTTGCCGCAAGATCCATTGGTGGAAGCCTATACTAATCATGATCCGGCCTTTCAGTATACGGAGCCGTATCGCAAAATTACCAGACCGGGCACGGATCTAGAACAAAAGATTGTGGATCTGATTGCGTCTGCCCAAAGCAGTGTAGAGGTTGCGGTTCAAGAATTACGGTTGCCGAAAATTGCTCAGGCGCTCATCGATCGCCAGAAAGCTGGGGTAAAAGTGCGGGTGATTCTGGAAAATACTTACTCCCGCCCATTTAGCAGTTTTACTGCGGCAGAAATTGCCAAACTTCCCGAGCGAGAACAGGGTCGCTACAAAGAAGCCATTCAATTGATCGATATCAATGGAGATGGACAGCTCAGTCCCGATGAAATCAATCAACGGGATGCACTGGTGATGCTGCGTAACGCCAAGGTGCCCTGGATTGACGATACAGCGGATGGGTCAGAGGGCAGCAGCTTGATGCATGACAAGTTTGTGGTAGTGGATGGTCGGCAGGTGATTGTCACATCTGCCAATTTCACGACTTCTGATATCCATGGTGATTTCAAGTCGCCGAGTAGTCGGGGCAATGCCAATAATTTGCTGAAGATCGATAGTGCGGAGGTGGCAAGCCTCTTCACGCAGGAATTTAATGTGATGTGGGGCGATGGGCCTGGTGGCAAGCTGGATAGCAAGTTTGGGGTGAAGAAGCCTTTTCTGCCGGTGAGACAGGTGATCTTGGGCGCAACGACGATCGAGGTTCACTTTTCACCCACGAATGCCACGATTCCCTGGAGCCAGAGCAGCAATGGCTTAATTGGCAAAACGTTGAGTACGGCGCAGCGATCGATTGAGATGGCGTTGTTTGTCTTTTCGGATCAGACGTTGGTCAATCAGTTGGAAGTAATGAACCAGCGGGGGGTGCAAATTCGCACGCTGATCGATCCGGGTTTTGCTTACCGCCCCTTTAGTGAGGGGTTGGATATGCTGGGTGTTGCGCTTGCAGATAATTGCAAATCTGAACCGAACAATCGTCCCTGGCAAAGCCCGATCGCGACAGTGGGGGTGCCGCGTTTACCGCCGGGAGATTTGCTACACAACAAGTTTGGTGTAATCGATCGCCAAACGGTGATTACGGGGTCACACAATTGGACGGCAGCGGCAAACAATGCCAATGATGAAACGGTGTTGGTGATTCACAGCCCGATCGTGGCGGCGCATTATGAGCGCGAGTTTGAGCGGCTCTATACTAATGCCATCTTGGGGGTGCCGCCTGCGATCGCCCGCAAAGCTGAAAAAGAACGCAGTCGTTGTCCGATGTCTGGGGCAACGAACCCAACTGCGGCGGTGCGATCGGCAACTCCAATTACCAGTCCTCAGAAAACGAACCTTCCAACGGCTTCCACGCCAATGACCCAGCCCCCTAAGCATTCGCAGAAGGCACGATCGCAGGCACCGACAACCCCAAGTCAGCGGGTCAATCTCAACACGGCGAGTCAGGCGGAACTGGAAGCACTACCGGGAGTGGGTCCGGGCTTGGCAAAGCGCATCATTGCAGCGCGGCAACACAAACCATTTACTTCGCTGGCCGATCTCGATCAGGTGTCGGGGGTGGGTCCCAAGTTATTGAAGAAGCTAGAAGACCATGTGACCTGGTAAGAGGGATTTTATCCAGGTTTTATTTAGGTGTAACTATTTTCCCAATAGGATGTTTCGCAGCTTCCGTTTCGTAACACTTTAGGATTAGATTTGAAAGATGATCCAAATCGCTTACAGATGAAATGATTACCCTTGACATTGCGTCTCCTAGCGAAGCGGTCATTTCTTGAACCTCAAATCCTACCGCTAGATTTCTGACTTCATCCATCGGTAATCGAGTAACAAAATTCTTCTTTTTGGAAGAGAGATAGAGCCTCAGAAACCACCAAGTACTTTTGCCAACATTGATGCCGAAATAGGCAACGACATCTTTGTATTTAATCTCTAATTTGTAGAGCTTTGATTGAGATGTAATTGTCTTAACTTTTTCAAAAGCTTCCAGTTCTTCAGCGGTGGTTTCAACTTTGGAATCAACAACTTCTGAATCTTCATCCTCCTCAACTTCTTGCAACACAGCTAAGTTCGTAGGATCTGGCAAGTCTTTGGGTTGACCCATTTCTTGGCTTATGGAACGTGTCATTAGATCTACCAAACTGCTTTGAATCGCTCTTTTAATGATGGGTTCAAACCGTTGAATCTTCTTATCGTTTACTTTTTTTATTTCATATTTAGGCGAGATTTTGCTGAGTTCTTTCAATAAAAAACTAATGAATTCTTTGGAAGGCGATTTCAATAAATCATCGACCAACGTAGTAAGCCCTGTCGTATAAACCATTTCCTCGGCATGTCTTTTGATGATCGCTGCATCAAAATTTTCTCGATGAAAGAACTTTAGATTGTCAATTTGCTTCTGGTCATAGTCCAGGATATTAAAACAGAAGAACGGCTCATCATCCATGATGTTATCGAGGCGTAAATCTGTGAAAAACCGATATTCAAGCCCATTGGTGACAGCGGCAATCTTTGTCTCAGGCAGAGAGTTGAAGTATTTTTTAAGTTGTCCGTCGTGCGCTTCCGGCTTTTGACCACGAGCTTTAGCTTCTACAAGGATGACGATCGTGCCATTGATAGCGATCGCATAATCAATTTTCTCAAGTTGTCCTGACCGTCTGGTAGCAAAATCTGCAACATACTCAGGAATGACTTCTGTCGGATCAAAAATATCGTAACCAAGAGTATTTAAAAATGGAACGATTAGTCCCATTTTTGTAGATTCTTCTCCTGTCACCAGATCCGCTTTCTTGCGAACTTGATCTGCGACTTTTGTAATATCTTCTGTGAATCCCACGTTGATTACCCCTTCAAGATGTAAGTGTCACTGATCTGATGCACTTCGACTAATTCTAGAAATTACCTCAGCGATTCATGCCCTAGGTGATATTAGTTTTCAAGCGTTTGCTGATATTGGCAATAATTGCTTCTTCTTCTTCAGGATTAATGACTCCATCCATTTGAGCATTTTTTTGACATTGAGCGATGAGAGAAGTCGCAAAATCCTTATCGACTTACTGGATTAAATCCTCAAGTGGAGGTGGGGATTTTAAGTTAGAAGAAATTGCCTCTAAAGAAGCTGGACTGACTTTGAGCCTCTGTAGTTCTGGAAGAATTTGCTTCCATGTTTTCCAGGATTACCTGCTAAAACGATGTGAACCAAGATTTGATCCATGATGACTTCTTGAGCGATCGCGCTTTGTAGATATTCTTCACTCTCTGCTAAAGAAGCATGTAACTATTCTTTTTGACTGAAAGAAATGTTACATGAAATCTAAAATTGCTTGAATGTTTCCCTGTTTAGCTAGTTGCAAAAGATTGGATTGAGATAGTTCCATAACTAGACCAATGAAGTGGAGTTCTTTGTATGGTTTGCGCTTGTATCCGATTTAGATACTCAACCTGACATTTGCACCTGATTTGATACCCAATTTAACAGAGAAAATTTGGTCTTGTGTGACTTAATTGCGTCAAGTTTTGATGAACTTATTTATTTTACGAATACTAAATTTGCTCATCAATCTGGTATGAAGGAAAACAATGAAACCTGCAAGACTGTTTCTATGTATTGAAAAAGATAGGATATGTTCTCTTAGCTACAAGTAATTAATAGGATTTGCAATGCAATTTTACGACTCATCAACGATGCGGTAGAGTACGGGATGTCCAACCATTCCAGTCGCAGAGAGCCTATACAGATGGGAAAAGGGAGATTAGAAGCCTTTAGTGATGGCGTTCTTGCCATCATCATCACCATCATGGTGTTAGAGCTAAAAGTGCCTCACGAAGCTGACCTTGCCGCGCTCCGTCCATTGATTCCAGTCTTTCTTAGCTACGTATTGAGCTTCATCTATCTCGGCATCTACTGGAACAATCACCACCACTTGCTCCAAGCCGTTCGCCGCGTTAATGGACCCATCCTTTGGGCAAATCAACATCTCCTGTTTTGGCTCTCGCTGTTGCCATTTACCACTGCCTGGATGGGCGAAAATCACTTAGCCACCATTCCGCTTGCCCTGTATGGCGTTGTCCTATTTTTTGCCGCGATCTCCTACCTGATCTTGACCTATACCCTGATCGCTCACCACGGCAAAGATTCCGATCTCGCGATCGCAATTGGTCGCGACTACAAAGGCAAACTGTCACTGATCATCTACGCAGTGGCAATTCTGCTTTCTTTTGTACAAGCCTGGTTAGCGGCTTTTCTATACGTACTTGTTGCGATCATCTGGTTGATTCCCGATCGGCGAATTGAGCGCGTGTTAAACCAGCCGTAGCAACGCTTGCCAAACACCGTCGTTTAATAGAACAAATCCCCCGCCACCGTCGAGTCATTCTGGAGGCTGTTGCAGTTATTGATTGTTTCAGTTATTGATATTGTTGCGATCGAATCGTTCCGTGGCGACCACTGCCAGAACTGAAGCACCGGGTCAGCCACAACCATAATGAACATGGCCTCAACAGTCGTAGAACTGTGAGGCAGATCTGCTTACCAAGATTTTTGCCTCACCTCAAGCCATCCTGGCGATGTGGGCAGCGGAATATAAGACTCAACGTGCACGATGAATCAAATCACCCTTGAGACGAATTGAACATTTGGCGAGAAATTTGCTTTTCAAACATCGCTTGGGTTTGGTGCAGCATTTGCTCGCGACTGTCCAACGTTTGAGTCAGGGTCGGAACCAGATTGCGAGCTTGCAAAGCCATGTGAAGCTGGAGGTGGGCAACGTACTCACTGAAGTCTTCACGAAGCGATGCATTTTGGGGAAGATCTGTACGTGAATCCAAGGTGTTCTCCTTTCGTAGCTTTTCGGCATTCTCCAACGAACAAGACCCTACCATGCCACGATTGTTCACTTTGAACTTCGCAATGAAGTTTAATGCTTTTCAGTCGATCGATTGCGAAGTGTTAACTTTGAGCACTTAAATTCGCAATACCTGACCCCGATATCCAGTCGCACGCAGCGGCTAGAGGGAATCTAGATCTGTCGCAACCACAAATCAAATTGGTATTAAAGTCCATTGCCAATCAAAATAAATGGTGCCCAGAAATAGGGATGGGAAAAATCGGCATCGTTGGTTTGGGTATGGAGCAAGCTGAGTTGGGCTTGCCGTAGCGCTTCCGCTTTGGTGACTGGATTTTCCGCCGTACTTTTTGCCAGAATGCCGTAAAACTCTCGCATCAACTGGCTGGTGCTGGCATCATCCACAGACCAAAGCGACGCAATCACCGCTTTAGCGCCAGCATTGAGAAAATAGGAACTGATGCCAGAGATTTCGATACCATCCTGGTCGGGTCCCCCTAGCGCCGTTTCGCAAGCAGAGAGGACAACCAGATGCACATCTCCCAACCGGGTCAGGGTTTTGATCTCATCCGTTGTCATTTTTTTGCCATTGCCCAACACCAGGTAAGAATCTTCTGGTCTACCTGAGACAAACGCAGCATGGGTGGCGATATGTAGAATTTTGCGCCCCGGCAGGTTTGCCTGTAACGTCGTTAAATTAAAAGCTTGGTTGAGAAATTCTAGACCGGGATAGATCCCTTGTACGTCACTTTTGTGTTTGCGGACGATCGCATCGAGTTCCGTCGGTACATTGGGTAGCGGATTGAACCCACCTGTAAATTCCGACGCTCCCAACGCCAGAATGGTGGTGTTTTGTACGCCCGTCGGCAAACGCTCACTCAGATTAGTCAAATTTGCCGACAGAACGGTCGAAACCGTGTACTTCTCGATTAAGTATTGATTACCATCGAACAGCGCCCCCATCGGCAAATAGCGGGTAGAGCGATCGAGGGCAAACACCAGATGTTTAATTTGATTCGCATCCAATTCTTTTTCCAGAGGACGCACCAGCCATTCATACAGCTGTTTGCCTGCCGCTTGGGCACCTTTGGGGCGAAACCGCCGATCTTGCACCAGTCGCCGAAACTTGAGCACTGCTTCCCCCAGTTGGGCTTCATTCACAGGCACCTCGTAGCGCTTAACAATTCCGCCCTGTGCCGCCATCAGTAGCCAGATTTTGTCTTTTAACACCAGCGGATAAATCAATACCGTACCGGGTTGGGATTCCACCAAACTCTTCAATCCGGGCAAAATTGCCGGGTCAAGCGACGACGGATCATTTTTCAAGCGTTGTTGAATTTCTTTCTCAAAACTCTGCACCGTCTGGTCATATTGCTGGTTCAATGCCTGAAGTTGAGCGGTCAGTTGCGGCAGTTGGGAGCATTGTGTTTGTTTGCACTGCTCTACCTTTTGACCAAACGCAATCAGTGAGCCGTTTTCCTGCAAGATCGACGCTTCGATAGGGGCGATCGTCACCCCCATTTTTTCAGTCTTGTTTTCAACATCCTCAGTAAAGTCTTGCAGTTCTTGCACTTTTAGCAGTTCCAAGACTTGTTGCGCTTCTGCCACGCGCCCCTTGGTCAGCAAGGTATCTGCCAGATTGCGATAAGTCATCGCTACGGTCTGCGTGTAAGCTTCTTGATCTTGGCGAGACAGCGATCGCAAATCTTTGCGGATGGCTTCTGTCACATTCACCGATTGTTTGTAGAAAGCGATCGCCAGATCGGGCTGTGCCTGCTCTCGAAACAAGTGCCCCATATTAGCAAGAATCACCCGTTCGGTCTGGCGATCGCCCAACGAACGAGCCATGCCCAGCGCTCGCTGATAGAAGCCCAATGCCTGAGGATAGGCTTTCAGACTATGGTAGGCACTGCCCAGATTACCCAGAGTGATTGCCTCGCCCAGTAGATCGCCCACCTCGGCGCGGATCTCTAGCGTTTGTTGATATAGCTCTGCTGCCTGGCGAAAATCGCCGAGTTTATTGCGAGTGGTGCCCAAATTATTCAGAGTGACGGCTTCTCCCGAGCGATCGCCACTGTCCCGCGCCAATTTCAACGCTTGCTGGCACAATTCCAACGCCTTGGAATACTGCTGCGACTTGTAGTAAATCGTTCCCATGTTGTTGAGTGAGCTGCCTTCGCCCGCTCGATCGCCGATCGACTGACGAATCAATAATGCTTTTTGAAAAAACTCCAGGGACTTCGGATATTGCCCCAACCGCTCGTACACTACGCCGATATTGTTGAACATATCCGCCTGTTTGGACAAATCTTCCAATGCTAGAAAAATCTCAGCTGCTCGTTGATACGCCTCTAGCGCTTTGGAATATTGCCCCAACCGCTCTCGAATTGCCCCCACGTTATTGAGAATGGCGGCTTCATCCCGTTGTGAGCCAATTTCCTTGGCAATTTGCAGCGCTTCTTGCAAAGACTTTTCCGCCGCCGCAAATTGTCCCAAATTGATATAGATCGAACTGATATTGGTCAGTGTCGTCGTGATGTTCGGAACCTGGTTCAGCGCTTTGAATCGCTCTAATGCCTGCTGGTAAGCTTCCAACGCCGCTTGGTATTTGCTGGAACCCTCGTAAGCCAACCCCAGATTATTGAGAATTTTTGCCTCATCGGCGGGTTTCGCCCCCAACTGTCGCGTCAACTCCAATGCCTTTTGGTGAGACTCCACTGCCTGAGCAAAATCTCCCATGCCCCGATACACATTGCCGAGATCATCGCGAGTGATTGCCTCCCCTAAGCGATCGCCCACTTCCAACCGCAACTCCAGCGCCCGCTGATAAATCTTGAGTGCCTGAGCGTAATTATTCAGCTTGTAGTAAGTCCGCCCCACACTGTTCAGGATGACCGCCACCCCATCCTTGTCGTTGAAGTCCGATCGAATGGCAAGTGCCTGCTGGTAAGCCTTCAGCGCATCGGTATAACGTGTTAACTGATAGTACGTTCTGCCTACGTTATAGAACGCCTCGCCCTCCCCCGGTCGATCTTTAATCTGTTGCCGCAGCGTCACCACCCGTTGATAGGTTGCCAGCGCCTCCGGAAACTTGCCCTCCCGATACTGGCGATCGCCCTGCTGTGCCAGTTGATCCACCTCCACTCTCTGACTCTGACTCGTCTGGGCGAAACCAGGCAACCCAACACTCACCAGCGCAACGGGTACAGACACCCCCAACACCAGCAGCATCGCCGCTAAACCAATAGACTTCAGGGGACGCATAGATTAGTCCTCGTATCGCAGCAAAAGTTCTGCTACTAATCTATCCGCTCATGGTCAACCAGGCTTCGCTTAGCAGATTTGATCGTAGGTGTTAGGTCTCAATATTCAGAGAAGAGAGAGGCGACTTCAGTCTTTAACACCTCATCTCCTTCCCCGTCCCCGTGTCCCCGCGTCTCCCCCAACTCATCCTTCTACAACATCGCCACCGGCGCAGTCACCACCCCGGTTGCTTCCAGATAAGCCGACACTCGCAAAGTCAACGCTTCATTGTAAGGAGCCGCAATCACTTGCACACCCAGGGGTAACTCACCAGGACGATGCACGGGCACAGAGACGATCGGCAAGCCAATGAAAGAAAGCGGTTGGGTAAAGAGTCCGATATTGGGACGGGTCAACATTTCCATCCCATCCAACACCATGGTGGTCTGTCCAATCAGCGGTGCTACGCAAGGAGTGGTCGGTGCCAGAATCACATCCACTTGCTCAAACAATTCGCGCACCTGATCGCGATACCAACGCCGGAACCGCTGCGCCTGAAGATACCAGGTTGCCGGAATCAGCGCACCCGCCAAAAAACGATCGCGGGTTGCTGGGTCAAAATCCTGGGGACGCTGACGCAAATTTTCGAGGTGCAGATTACTCCCCTCGCTCGCAGTGATTAAAAAAGCTGCCGCTCTTGCCCGGTGAGCTTCTGGCAGGGTGACTACCTGTGATGCCCCCAGTGCTTTCGCAACTTTTTCCACTGCTTGCAGTGCTTCCGGTTCAGCACTTTGGGTAAAGTAATCGCCCGCGATCGCCACCCGAATGCTATCGACGCCCCGACTCAATTCGGGCAAGCAGAGTTCGGGGGGACGATCGGTACAGGCTGGATCATCTGCGTCCCACCCTTGCATCAGGTCAAACGCCAGTGCCAGATCACGCGTCGATCGAGCAAACGGTCCCAAATGATCGAAACTGCTGCAAAATGGATAGGCTCCAGACCGAGAAAGTCTGCCATAGGTAGGTTTCAGTCCAAAAATGCCACAAAATGCTGAAGGCACCCGAATGGAACCATTCGTATCGGATCCCAGGGTTAAAGGCACCAATCCTGCTGCCACGGCTGCCGCTGAACCGCCAGAAGATCCCCCTGCTACTCGCTGTAAATCGTGAGGGTTGCGAGTTGCCCCATAGTGACTGTTTTCGGTCACAAAGCCATAGGCGTACTCATCCATGTTCAGTGCTCCGACCAAGACGGCGCCTGCCTGTTTCAGTGCTCTGACCAGAGTGGCATCTTTGCTTGCCGGAGGGCGTTCTGCATTAATCTTAGAGCCGGCTAAGGTGGTCACTCCAGCCACATCAAACAAATCTTTGACAGCAAACGGTACGCCTGCCAGCGGTCCCGGATCAGTGCCTGCCGAGATCGCCCGATCGATTTGCTCTGCTTGTTCCAGGGCAGCATCTGCCAGAATGGTTGTAAAACAATTCAAACGAGGATTTTGAGCCGCAATTCTTGCCAAAGCAGCAGCCACAACCGCTTTGGCAGACACTTCGCGACCCCGAACAGTTTCAGCAATCCGGATTGCATCTGGGAAAGATGGGTTCATAAAATTTCCACGCTCCTAAGGCTCAAACACAGGAGCCGTTTCTACTTCATCCGGCAATGGCAACTCCATCACCAACTGGGCGATCGCCTGTATTCGATCAAAATTAGCAACCACACCCGCACGATGTTCTGGTTGCAAAGGTAAAGAGACCAGAAGCGCCATCTGATCAACCCAAAGTTCTAGATCCAGCGGGGTTTCACCCATATCACCTCTTTTTGTCGGCTGCCTGTTTGGGTAGGGTTTCAAAGGGCATAGCCAGCCCTGCCCCTTTTTGCCAATTCGGCAAAAGGAGCGTAAGCATTTTATAAAAACCCTGCATTAGCCTACCATTGACCGCTAGCGAAACCTACCCATTTGAGAATGGGGCTAATCTACTTAAACAGGGTCTATTTTCCCTGATTACGCTGGAATTGCTGTATCAGAAATACCCACCCATTGACCGCTTGAGCATAATTTTGGAATTTGAAATTTGGAGTTTGGGTAAATGACCAAACAGCTCAATCTGGAATGTCTGAATCTGGAATATTGAACTGGTAAAAGTCTGCTGACAAATTTATAGTCTAAGCGCGCGCTCACGAGCTTCAACCCAGACAGAGGGCGGAGTCATTGTTTAGCTGAGTCATCAATCAAAAGCCCCTGGAATTCAGGTATTCCAGGGGCGAATAAATTTGCTGCTTTGCCTTTCAGACCACGATCGCTGTCATGGATAGCGTAGATCAGAAAAATGGAATGGCAAGGGATCTTTACTGGCAAAATCTAAATGCCAAAGCCCTACGCTGGTATTGATTTCCGTAAGTGCTGTACCAGCGCGTGTAGCCCCCATAGGTAGCTGTCTGCGCCAAACCCGCTAATCTGACCGATCGCAACCGGGGCAATATAGGAATGGTGCCGAAACGCTTCTCGGCGATAAATATTACTCAAATGGACTTCTACGGTGGGTAGATCAATTGCGGCGATCGCATCCCGAATGGCCACACTGGTGTGTGTGTAGGCACCCGGATTAATCAACAATCCCTGCTGTTGCCCAAACGCCTGCTGAATTGCATCAACCAGCACACCTTCATGATTAGACTGGAGAATCGAAAGATGAATTTCCAGCCCCTTTGATGCTTGCTCTAATTGCTGATTAATTGCATCCAGAGTCGTGGAGCCATAAACCTCAGGCTCTCGTTTACCTAAGAGATTCAGGTTTGGTCCGTGCAGCACCAAAATATTTAGCAATCTTAAATCCCTAACTCAGCGGTAAATCGTTAGCGACGTTGGGGATCGTTGACTGGAATGGGAATCGGCTCAGCTTCGGGTTGAATTTCAGGTCCCAAAAGGGCTTCGATCAACCTGCGTGTCCATTCTTTAATTTTTTCGAGTACCTTTTCAATGTAGTCCATTGAACAGAAAGCTCCTTAAAGTACCGCCCGAAAGTTCTTTCTATGAACTCAAACCTAACCGTATCCGGAAAAATCTCAACCCACTCGCTTTTAAAATTATATTTCGGAAGATGTACTTCTTAGCACAAAGTTCATGATCCCGTCTTCCTATCATAGCTAAACATTTCAAATGATCAAGGAACCCACCCTCTGATTGAAACGCTCGTTAACAATTTCCGTCAAATGGCTTTCAGCCCTATCAGCCAAATGGCTTTGTAAATTTTTCGATACATCTTTCACGGAGGAGATTTTTAGCCAACAAATTACCCGCTGGCTTCGACCCGCTCAGCCAACTTTTGCCCTGAGCGAAGTCGAAGGGCAATGGCAGAGGGTAAATCTTCTCTGGAAACTTCTAGATATTTAACCGGTTGCTCGGGACGTTGACAGAATTAATTGGCGTCGTAGGTGATCCAGTGCCGTGCAAGCGCTGAGATGGCGAATCCAGTTGCGGCTGCGTAATTCACCAAAGCGATGCTCGTAGCTAGTGACATACCCATTCGTATGGGCTAATCCAATATAGACCAGTCCCACGGGTTTGCTGTCGCTGCCACCATCGGGTCCCGCGATACCCGTAATACTCAGCCCCCAAGTGGTTCCCAAACGATCGCGGACTCCTGCCGCCATCTGCTCAGCGACGATCGCACTGACGGCTCCTTGTTGTGCCAAATCGTCCGGATGGACATTCAGCAATTCCACTTTGACCGAGTTGTCATAAGAAATGACCCCACCCCAAAAATAGACTGAGCTACCTGGCGTCACAGTGAGCATTTGCCCTAAGCCCCCTCCCGTACAGGACTCGGCTACGGCAAGCGTTGCTTTTGATGCCAGCAAAGCTCGACCCACCACCGACGCGAGCGTATCCTCATCCGCGCCATAGCAGTCTGCGCCAGCAATTTGTTTGAGTTGATGTTCCACTGGGGCAATCAGTGCGGTGGCTTCTGCCTCCGATGCAGCTCGAGCAGACACTCTCAGCTTGACCTCCCCGTTATTGGCATAGGGAGCAACCGTTGGATTTTGTCGATCCAGAAAAGGGGCGACTTTTTCTGCCAGAGCAGATTCGGTAATGCCCCAAAATCGCAAGGTTCGGCTATGGATCAGTTGCTGTCCCCAACCTTGACTTTTTAGGTAGGGAACGGCAACTTCTTGCCACATCTGCTTCATCTCTGTGGGAACGCCAGGAAAAGTCAGAATCGTCAGGTTGGGGCGGGGTTGCCAAATAATGCCGGGGGCACTGCCCACTGAATTGGTGAGAATTTCGGCTCCGACGGGTAAGAGCGCCTGCTTGCGGTTGTTTGCCGTCATCTCTCTGCCCCGCTGGGCATATTTACGAGTAATGTCTTCGATAATTTCGGGACGTTCCGCTAGGGGGACACCAAAAAAATCCGCCAGCGTGGCAATGGTGAGGTCGTCAGGGGTGGGACCCAGACCGCCAGTAAAGATTAGAATTTGGGAACGCTCACTCGCGATCGCCACGGTCTGCTGAATTCTCGCTGGATTGTCTCCGACCACACTCTGATAGTAGTGAGGGATACCCAACTGCGCCAATTGTTGCGCTAAAAACTGGGCATTACTATTTAAAATATCGCCCAGCAGTAATTCTGTTCCAACGCAAATAATTTCGGCAGACATGGAAAAATGAAGGTTTTGAGTTTTGAGTAATGGAGTTTTGAGTGAGAAGCCTTAGGTAAAACTCATCACTCAAAACTCTTACTCGATGACAATGCTACTTAGACTATGCCTGGGGTCGAGCATTTTTCCAGACACGCCAACTGGTGTAACCTAACAATGCGGTGGCTGCCAGAGCATAGGCTAAACCACTGGGAATCCCCGACACTGCGACTGCTAAACTACCAACCCAAAGAGTTAGAGAGTAGATGAAGCAAACAATGAGTCGTTGTGACAGCCCCGCTTGTAACAAGCGATGGTGTAAATGACGCTTATCTGCTGCAAAGGGGGATTTGCCTCGTCGAAGGCGATCGACCACCACCGCAGAAATATCCAAAATCGGCACTGCCAAAATCAGATAAGGTAGCAACACTGCCACAGTTGTCACCCCTTTGACCAACCCAATCACGCCAACCCCTGCCAGGGTAAAACCCATAAAATAGGCTCCGCCATCGCCCATAAAGATCTGGGCTGGGTTGAAGTTATAACGCAGAAACCCGATCGCTCCACCTGCAAGGGCTGCGGCGATCAAGGCTGCCGCAGGCTGATTCATAAATAGGCTGACAATCACCATCACCACCGCGGCGATGCCCGACACTCCAGCCGCCAGACCATCCAACCCATCAATCATATTGATGGCATTTGCCATACCAACCAACCAAATCACCGTGATAGGCAAACCAATCCACTCTGGCAAAGACGTTAGCCCAAAAAACGGAATGGTCAAAAACTCAATTCGCACTCCAGATTGCCATGCCATTCCAGCAACCGACAGTTGCATAAAGAGGCGGCTCAGGGCTGGAAGATTGAACAGATCATCTGCAAGTCCAATTAAGAAGAATGCGATACCCCCGATCGCGACGCCCCAAACTTCATATTCCTTTTCAGAAGGTAAAAGACCAAACCCACCGAAGCTCCAAACAATGAGCAGGGCAATGACCGTCCCCATAAAAATGGAAACACCTCCCAGTCGCACCATGGGGCGCTGGTGAATTTTGCGACCCCCAGGCGGATCGACCAACCCATTCCTTAACCCGATTTTATTGACCACTGGCGTGCTCCAAAGCACGATCAGCGCGGCTACCAGGAAAGCAATGAGGTGGTATTTGAGGTCGATCGCAGAGTGGCTTGGCAAACGACTTGCCAACCCGGACAACAGAATTAAAGGTGGTTGAAACAGATGGTGAGGCATCTGAGAGAGTGTAGGGATGGACAAAAAGTGTCAGGCAGAGTCTACTACATTTCAGACGGTAGTCACCAGATAAATATAAATCGAAGGGGTCGGTCTAAAGCAAGATTGCTCTAAATTCGTCCATATCAGCACTCTAATTTGTGCAAATCCCGACAAAACCCATTGATTAACCTTATTTTGCCAGCAGACTCCACAAGACAATGAACCTTAAGCAACAATGCACTGCTACAAAACAACGTACTGCCT
The DNA here is from genome assembly GCA_019359045.1 of Scytolyngbya sp. HA4215-MV1. Classification (GTDB taxonomy): domain Bacteria; phylum Cyanobacteriota; class Cyanobacteriia; order Leptolyngbyales; family Leptolyngbyaceae; genus Scytolyngbya. Next base: position 52,993 of record JAHHIA010000009.1, on the reverse strand, counting down.
TTTGGCAGCTTTGCACGATGAGAGATCTGATTCTGAGTAAAGATTCAGTTCTAAGAGACATCAGTCTAGAAAACATAGACTGGGGTTAGTCAGCAAATTCCGGAAGTTGTTGTGAAACTCAGCAATGAAAAAGTCATCGAACTAAAACGAGAGGGTGGAGTCATGGGACATGCCCATGATTCCACCCTCTTAGAAATTTCTCCTGATCAATCACCAACGAAGAGACTCACTCTATTTGTGAATCACTGATGGAAATTACGCCAGAGTCGCCACCGGAATTGTTAAGTGAGGATAGAGTGGGAAGGCTTCGCATAATGCTGCAACCCGCTGCTGACAGGTTTGGGTGACGCTTGCGTCTTCGGGACTGAGCAGGCGATCGGCGATGATATTGGCAATCTCGACAAATTCGGTCGTGCCCATACCACGAGTTGTCATCGCTGGTGATCCCAATCGCAAGCCACTGGTTACAAAGGGCGATGCCGGGTCAAAGGGCACCATATTCTTGTTCGCCGTGACGTTGATGCCACTTACGAGCTGATCCGCTTGCTTGCCTGTCATGCCGATCGATTGCAAGTCAACCAATAGTAAGTGGTTATCTGTGCCGCCAGACACGATCTTGAAGCCGCATTTTTGCAACTGAGCTGCCAGTGCTTGAGCATTGGCAATGACTTGGGCAGAGTAGGTTTTAAATTCTGGTTTCAGCGCCTCGCCAAATGCGACTGCCTTGCCTGCAATCACATGCTCCAGAGGTCCGCCCTGACTGCCCGGAAATACCCCTTTATCAAATTTCTTGCCCAATTCTGGATCACGGGTCAAAATCAACCCGCCTCTGGGACCTCGCAGGGTTTTGTGAGTAGTTGTGGTAACAACATCACAATAAGGAATCGGGTTGGGATGATGTCCGGTTGCGACCAAACCAGCAATGTGGGCAATGTCTGCCATCAGGTATGCGCCAATTTCATCAGCGATCGCCCGAAACTTCTCAAAATCAATGATGCGAGGATAGGCAGAATACCCACAAACAATCAGTTTGGGGCGATGTTCGAGAGCCAGAGCGCGGACTTCGTCATAGTCCAGTTGTTCCGTAGCCCGGTTCACCGCGTAGTGACAGGTTTTAAACCATTTACCCGAAACGTTGACTGGAGAGCCATGAGTCAAGTGTCCTCCGTGAGCCAGATCCATGCCCATAAAGGTATCGCCGGGTTCGAGTAGCGCCAAAAAGACAGCAAAGTTTGCTTGGGCACCCGAATGGGGTTGCACATTGGCATGGGCGGCGCCAAACAACTGTTTTGCCCGATCGATCGCCAATTGTTCCACACCGTCCACAAACTCACAGCCACCGTAATAGCGCTTGCCCGGTAGACCTTCAGCATACTTGTTGGTCAATACCGAGCCTTGGGCTGCCAACACTGCGGCAGAGGTAAAGTTTTCGCTGGCAATCAATTCCAGGTGACTCCGCTGGCGCTGGAGTTCGCGCTGGATCAAATCGGCGATCGCTGGATCGGTTACTGCAAGAAAATCTAGATTTGTCTTAGTCACGCCAGACCCCAAGAAGTTACATCAGAACTAATCTAAGCTTAACCTCGGCAGCGGACGGTAGCCACAGTGGAGAGAATAGAGGAGATGGAGAGGGGAAGGCAGAGAAGTGAAGGCGGAAAGGACGCGTGACAAGAGGGCAGAAACAAGTCCTGAAACACATGTAGACTTTGAGCTAGGGAGATTTCCAGAAAATAAATTACCGCCAACTTGTCGGGTATGCGTAAGGGCAAAGGGTTTGCGCGCTGACTAGCGGTAAATGTATTTTCCAAGAATTGCTCTCGGAGACGGACTGCACTTATGCATCGAGCGATCGCGACTCCGCCGATCGTCATCAGCAAACCGCTTTCTATTCAACCTATGGCTCCATTGACCCCTGATCAACGAAATTCTATCTATCTTGTCGAAGCCGAGCGTACAGGGATTCACAAACCCATTCTGGCAGCGCTGTACGCAGCCCAGGGGCATCCCACATTAGAGGAGGAAGAAACTGGATTGGGGATTGCTCCAGCTAATCGGGTTTCCCTAGCGGATGTCAGTACCTTTCAGGGACAAGTGCATTACGCTGCCAATACGATTCGCAGCATCACCAATAACCTGACGGCTCAGGGCTGGCAAGGAGCAGATTTCTGGTTTGCCGAAGCAGGACGGTATAGCGATCAATTTTTAATGACCGTTGCTAGTGGCTACGCACCCCCTGCCAATGATGTGGCAGCGGCGCGGCTCGAAAAAAGTGATAAGCAGGTCCTGATGACTCACTATCTCGAAGATGGGGAAATCGACTTTCAGAGCCAAAACGCTTCCCCCCATCTGGCGTATCTGGAGCAAGCGCTGTTGACGCTAGTGGAACACTTACCAACTCACTACGTTGGGTTGGTGCATCAGCGCGAAGCGCTCTTGGAGCTAACCCGTCTCTGGCGTAAGTTAGATACACGCGAGGCGGCGATCGCCGCCCTCAATGCACCGCTGCCGCTGGGCACCCAACCCCATACCCTAGACGACACTTACCTGGATATTCCTTTACTTCAGTTTGTCCAGCGGATTGCTGCTAGCTACGGAGGGTATCCACACCAACGAGAAGGATTAATCCGCCTGACCCAGCTTTGGCGAGAACTAGACTCCCGCGAAGCGGCGATCGCCTCTCTGGGAAAAAGCACCTCTGCTGTCACCAGCCTAAAAATCCTTGACTCTGTATTGATTGCCTTGATCCAACGCATTTCCATTACCTACGCTGCCCAGGCAAATCAACGCAATGCTCTGGTCGAAGGTTTTCGGCTCTGGCGTCAACTCGATTCGAGATCGGATACGCTCATTGCCTTAGGCGTAAATCCGACCTTGTTTACAGGCAGTGCTCCCGCCCAGAGCATTTTGACAGAGGCTGCGGCACAGGTCGATCGATCACTCATCGAGTTTATTCGCCAAATTCCTACCGAATACCAAGGTCTTGATCACCAGCGCAATGCGCTGATTCGCATTGCCCAGGTTTGGCGCAATCTACCAACGCCCGAAAAAACAATCCAAACTTTGATGGATGACCTGAAACGGATGTCTCAGGCACGACGAGATAGCGAAGAGGCAGCGCCAACCCCTCTTGCTCTAATTTTGCCCCGCCGACCGCCTGCTTGGACGCCTCACAACCTCCAAATCCATGCCTCTATTCTTCCTAGTGGCAGCTTTACTTGGGCAGAAGCCACCCATGGGGGCACTTACCTGCCCCCCAACCAGGCAACAGTCGATGCAATTGTCCACATCGCCCAATTGGTGCAGCAAGTTCGCGATCGATTAGGTCGCCCTGTCCATATAACTCGTTGGTATCGTCTATCGGATGTCAATGCTAGAGTAGGGGAAGTTTCCAACAGTCGTCACATGGTTGGAGACGCGATCGATTTTTATTGCGACGGTCTTACAGGAGATCAAATCTATTGGTTTCTGGATCCTTGGTGGTCTGGTGGTTTGGGACGCTATACCAGGTTCCCGTATCTCAGCCATATCGATGCACGTGGCTATCGGGCAAGATGGTTGCGCTAAATGCTGAAGTTTGATCGTTGTGCCCTATTCTGCTGATGAAAATGGATTCTGCTGATGAAATGACCAATACTGAAGAACTTTGCCTGATCTGATAGCAAAGTTATGGGGGCATCTTGAGGATATAGAGGTACTTCTAGCCAACAGCAACCAACCATGTCTACCCCGTTCTACCTAACCCCAGTCTGGCTTGCCCAGGTTCCTGCCAAAGCCAAGATCTCCCAAAGCACCACCCCGATCCATCCCACCCTATTCTCCAACGCCAACACATGGCAAATTACTTCTGGCAGTCTCCTCATCCTATTAGTGGCACTCGGCATTTACAGTAAGCTTCAGTTTGATAAACTTGCCAAGAAAGCGAGATTTGAAGAACTCAAAAATCGGGAACTCCAACGCAAGCTCAAATATGCGGTTGAGACGATCGGCAAAATGGAGAAAAACCCCGACCTCATTCACTCTCGCGAATTTAACCTTGACTATCTCAGAATGCGGATGACTGAAGAAGGATTCCACTTCGCGATTGTCAATCAAATCAAAATTAGAGTCAAAGAAAAAATCACTGTTGCACTTCGCCCCGGGCAAGCTCACCACGGGGCGATCGGCATCGCCAGCACGGGACGCCAAATTGACGAAATTTTTGACGTGGAATACGAACCGGGCGATCTCCCTAAAGGCACTAAACGAGTGCTGTTTCGGATTCAAATTAAAATGGTGAAGTTGCCCACTCAGCCCACCTCCGTCACCATCGACCAGATCATCAAATGTATTGAAAACTATCTCAACACCACCGAAGAGCACCATACTTGGCAACCCACCATTCAAGGCAGAATTGCCAACATGCATTGGGATCAAAAAGCAAAACCCACTCCCCTGCTGGTTTTAGAGCAAACCCAAGAAGGCAGCAACGTTACCTTCAGAACACAACGGATGGCACCCACCTGACCCCATCATTAATCCGCTCCCTGCCAGATCGAAATCAGTTCATCCACTGAAATGCCTAAAATTCGGGCTAAGCAATTCAATTGCCCGCTGCCAATTTCTTCTCCTGAATAAATACGACTCAATTCATTGCGCGAGACGCGATAGGTGTCACAAAACTTAGCAAACTCATCATCGTTTAAATCTAAGTCTGTCTGGCGCTCTTTCAAAAGCAACGCAACTACCCCTGTCCCCCGCTTCGGTCGCTCAGTTTTCGCCAGGTACTTCTCGATCAGAACATCAACTCCGTCACTCCCGCCTGATCGAGCTGCCAGGTCGTAACAGGCAAGACGTAAGGCTTTTTGACACCGATCTTCCTCATTAAGAATTTCGACAATGCGACTGGCATGGTTGAGCTTGCAAAACCCAACGACTTCTCCTTCAAAAGAGAGCGGAACATAAACCTCTTGAGAATCAAAATGCCAGGCTGGGGGTTGGTTGATGCTAACCATAGAGACTCTCCAAACATTCGCCTTTCTTTGAACCCTGAAATTTTAGCTTGTCGTTCAATCCCTTCTTGCGCTTTGCCCATCCCAATCAAACCCTGCATTGATGTGATGTATCGCGGTAATGAATAAAAGATTCCCTGCATAAAATGCGGGTGAGCAACTGAAAATTAGCTTATGCACTCTCAGAGTGAAAGTCCAGAGGGCTATCCATCAAAAATTAACAGACTTGGGCAGAGACCGTAGGAGTACATCCCGCGCCTCTACCAGTGCATCGATTTCAAGGGATGAAAAGATACACTTATTTGTGAGGAATCAGGCATGTGCTCGAAAAATTCTTGCCAGAATGCTAGCTTGATGCGATCGATTCGCATCGCGGCAGTGCCAGAGCCAAGTGAAATATGATTTTTTAAGATTCACTATCGCACTTCCGCGCTGCTGGGCATACTATAGGGAATTTAGGCAGAGCTTTTAAGCGACTCGCTGAAATGCTTGAAAGTTGGAGGAGTGTGGTGAGCCGCTTTCACGGTTCCTACAGCAGATTCAACCTGATTGCCAATTCAGAATTAAGGGCGCAATCTGACAAAATCCAAAAGCAGCCTGCCGCTGGTGCATATCACCACTTTGAAAAAGTCAAACATTATACGTGCTCGCAGACGAGAACAACCATGTCAGGGCAGATATTGGGTGACCGCTATCAGGTCGAAAAACAACTGGGAAAGAAATCTGGACGCTGGACACTTCTGGCGAAGGATTTGACGAATCAAGAGTTGGTCATCCTCAAACTTCTCTTTGTGGATGAGGAAACTGAGTGGGATGATTTGAAACTTTTTCAACGAGAGGCAGAGACGATTCGCTCTCTCACTCATCCTTCAATTCCAAAATATTTAAGCCATTTTGAAATTGACCTTCCCAAAGATGGCAGAGCACTGGCACTGGTGCAAAGCTTTATTGAAGGAAAATCCTTAGAACAACTTTTGCAAGAGGGAAGAACCCTGAGCGAAGCCCAAGCAAAACAGATTGGCAAAGCTTTACTTGCGATCCTGTGCTATTTGCATGGGCAACAACCACCTGTCATCCATCGCGATATCAAACCCAGCAACATTTTGCTGACGCCTCGCCAGGCTTATCTGGTGGATTTTGGCTCCGTTAAAAGCTTTGCCACCCGTGATAGTACTTCTTTTACAGTTGTTGGCACGTATGGTTATATGCCACCCGAACAGTTCAGTGGTAGAGCCGTCCCTGCTTCTGACTTGTACAGCTTGGGGGCAACGCTGATTACCTCTGTTACTGGCGTGCATCCCTCCAGCTTGCCTCGCAAAGGCGTGCAGGTGGACTTTTCTCATTTTACGAACCTGAGCGCTTCCTTTGTGGACTGGCTAACCTGGATGACCGAACATAGTCTGGAGCGTCGGCTCGGCTCAGCCCAAGAGGCGTTAGATGTGTTGGAGCAAGAGCGTCTTCGCAATCAGACACCAGAACCCGTCAAAAAACCGATCGATAGTAAAATCGCCCTGACCAATACACCCGAACTTTTGGAGATTTCGATTCCCTCGGTTTTGGGGCAGACCCAATTGCGCATCGATCGCCAGCAAATTACCCTTTCCAGTAAAACGCTGGGTTTTTCGTCGAGTCGCGCCCAGTCTGCGCGTCGGCAGACAATCACTAAACTGGAATCTGGCAAACAGCCCTCCAGTATTGGTTCAGGAAATCAAATTACGATCTTTGCGGGGGAGCAAAAATTTGAGTTAGGCAATAATCCCAGCTTGACTGATCCAGAGCTAGCGTGGCTTGCTTACGAGTTAAGTACCTATCTCAAGTTACCGATCGTAAAAACCTGAGCATTCAGCATTTGCCGCAGCAATTTCTGACTTTTATTCCCAGTCATCCAAGGTTTCTTGATCGGTCAGGCGTCTCGGTCTCATGGCTTCTCGTCCCAGCATAAACATGCCAGCCACCCCCAACCCCACAAACCAAATGTACTGATACCAGTACTCTTTCACTTGATCGGCTGCATTGATCTCTGGATGGAGAGTGTAGAGATATAGCAGCAAAAACACCATCATCAGGGCACCAAAGCCAACAAAGGCTAGCCCCACCTGAATTCGGGCTGGCTTCAGGTCCTCATCGGTGATTTCATCCAGGTCAATCTCTGCCAATTTTTGCAGTGACTCCTCGGCGACCTGGGAAACTTCTGTCAAACTCGTCGCTGTTTTCTCCGGCAGAATAGGCGCTAAAATTTCGACCGTTTTTAATCGTAGCGATCGTTCGGTTGCTTGCAATAAAACCAGCGGAGTCCGGGCAGGCGGTTCGGCAAACTCGATCGGTTCAGATTGAGTTTGGGCTGAGGCTTTTGGCTTGGGTTCCATCACACACCTGCCTTAAGAGCGAGCTTTGAGATCCATTGTAAGCGGGGAAAAGCCCCTGCCTACCCCTGTAGCTCCTCCAGCTTCGCTAATACTTCAGTACTGTGAATCACAGGTCTCACCCCTGTAAAAATCTGTCGCAAGATCCCATTTGGATCAATGATGAAGGTGTGGCGAGCAGAGACAATGCCCATCCAGGAGCCATAGGCTTTGCTGACTGAGCCATCGGTATCCGCCAGAAGGGGAAACCGCAACCCTTCGGACTCACAAAATTCTGCATGGGCATCGATCGAATCGGCACTAATTCCCAAAATTTGGGTATTGCGACTCAAGTATTTAGGTAAATCTTGCTGAAAGCGCTGGGCTTCCAGCGTGCAACCAGGGGTAAAGTCTTTGGGGTAGAAATAGGCAACGACCCATTTGCCTCGATAATCGGATAACGAGATCGTGCCATTTCCTATGTGGGTTGGCAGACGAAATTCGGGAGCAGGTTGATTGAGTGCTGGCAAAGTGCCGCCCAGGGCATAAGCCGCTGGAACCGCACTCAAGCAGGTGAGAAAGAACGCCATCCCAGCCAAGAAAGTTCGCAACAAAGTTCGCCGTAGCATTGGAATCTTCAAAAAACTTCTTAATATAAGTTTACCTAACATTCTCCTGGCGGCCTGTGAGATTGAGACTGGGTCGGGACTCAACCTTTCGGGTTAGGATTTGGGGTGAGGTTTCGCAGTGGGCGATCGCGTGTTAGCAGCACTCCTGTACGGGCAAGAAGATCTGCGGTTAGAGCAGGTTCCCGATCCAACCCCTGCCGAGGGTGAGGTCGTGATCCGAGTCGCAGCCGCAACCACGTGCGGCACCGATCTCAAAGTTTGGCGGCGGGGAGGACATGCCAAGATGCTAAAACCGCCTACTTTGTTTGGACATGAGGTAGCCGGAGAAATTGTGGCGTTGGGGCACGGGGTAAGGGGTTGGCGTATGGGCGATCGCGTGGTTGCCAACAACTCCGCTCCCTGTCTGGATTGTTTTTTCTGCCATAAGCAAGAATATTCTCTCTGTTCCAACCTGATTTTCAACAACGGTACCTTTGCCGAGTATTTGAAAATTCCCGCTGCGATTGTCCAGCAGAATCTACTCCCCATTCCTGCAGATTTACCCGCAGCCTGGGCAGCCATGACTGAACCCCTTGCCTGTGTGCTACATGGGGTAGATCGCTCAAATGTGAAAGCGGGCGATCGTGTCGTCGTGATTGGTGATGGTGCGATCGGTTTAATGTTTGTGGCAGTGCTAGCTGCTGGAAACGGACAGTGGCGATCGCAAGCGGGTTCCCCTTTCAATCAACGTCCATCAGAAATTTTCTTATTCGGCGGAAGCGACCAGCGACTCACGATTGGACAGCACCTTGGCGCCAGCCAGATTTTTAACCATCGCCAGATTGACGATATGCCTACCCTGGTCGAAGCGCTCACCGATAGTTGGGGCGCTGATATCGTCATCGAAGCGACAGGTGTTCCCAGCGTTTGGGAAACTGCGGTCGCCTGTGCTCGTCCGGGTGCCACGGTCAATCTATTTGGGGGCTGTCCCCGCAACAGCCACATCACGGTTAATACTGAGCTACTTCACTACAGCGAACTTACCCTCAAAGGTGTCTTCCACAACACGCCCCATCATGTGCGGCAAGCCCTTGCCCTCATTGCCAGTGGCACTATTGCATTGGAACAGCTGATCAGTGCTGACCAACCCCTAAGTCAGCTAGAACAAGTGTTTCAAGACATGAAAGCCCGCAAAGTGATTAAAGTTTCGATTCAGCCCTGATGGTTTGGAAGGGATGTGAGAGTTGAGCGGCAGGCTCAGCTAGGACACGGGGATGCGGAGACGCGCAGACACAGAGATACGGAGACGTGGGGATACGAAGATGCGGAGACACGGAGACGTGGAGATTCCAATTTCTAATGCTTTGACCTGCCCCTTTCTCCACTGCTCTACCTCTTACACTATTTCTCAGTCCAATTCATTCTCTCCTCAGGCTATCCTCAACCGAGCAGCCTAATTTTTGATTACAGGTACAGGAGCGTTTTTGAGCATGTGCCGATTACTTGGCTATTTCGGTTCCCCTATCCCACTCGATCGCTTGCTCTATCAACCAGAGCATTCTTTAATTGTCCAGAGTTATCAACCGCGCGAAATGACGGCTGGGTTGCTCAATGCAGATGGATTTGGTGTGGGTTGGTATCACCCCATTCGCCAAACCGAACCCTTCACTTACAAAAACACGGTGCCAATCTGGAGCGATATTAATTTGCCCCCATTAAGTCGCTATGTCGAGTCCAGTTGTATTTTGGCGAGTATTCGCAGTGCAACGCCTGGGCAAGCCGTTGATTTGAGCAACTGTCCGCCTTTTCAGCAACAATTCATCTTGGCTGTTCATAATGGGTTCATTGAAAATTTTCGCCAAACTCTGTACCGACCGATTCGCGATCGTCTGAGCGATCGCGCTTATCAATCGATTCAGGGTAGCACCGACTCGGAGCATCTCTTTGCCCTGTTGCTCACTCAATGGGAGACTTCACCAGAACTCACACTGGCGGAAGTGCTCCATAAAACGTTGACCCTCCTCTCTGACTTAGGGCAGTCTTACCAAACCGGCTTTGCTGCTAATCTCATTTTCAGCGATGGCAAGCAACTGGTTGTTTCCCGGTTTGCTAACCGAACGGTTCCTTCCCTGTACTGGCTCCGTAACGCTCCTGACTTTCCTGATGCAGTGCTGGTCGCCTCCGAACCTTTGTTTGCTGGGGACTGGATCGCCTGCCCTGAAAACACTATGCTGACGATCGGAGAAGACCTTGACATCCAGATTTACCCGCTTTGACCCGACTGCCATCAGAAGCAACCCGGCTCGTGTTTCTGAAAGCTTAAGGCAGCAGATTCAAAACTCCTTGCAAGTTTGTCGTGAAACGACACTGACCTTGTTTGAAGATATTGATTACGAAACCTTTTGCCGCCAGGCACATCCAGACTTTAGCCCGATCGGCTGGCATCTAGGGCACATCGCTTATACCGAAGGGCTATGGATGCTGGAACACCTCGCCCAAAAAGCACCCCAATTCCCGACTTATCGTCGTCTGTTTGCTGCCGATGGATTGCCCAAAAATGAGCGAGTCAGACTCCCCACCTTGACGGAGGTCCGTCAATATTTGGAGAGCATTCGGACTCAGACATTTGAATACTTAGCAGTCGCTCCGATTGCGGGGCAGGAACGCTTTTGGCACTGGCTGATTCAACATGAAAGCCAGCATAGTGAGACGATCGCCCTGGTGTTGCAACTCCAACGCTGGGGTTCGTTGGAGTATAAAGACAGCGGCATTCGACCCGGCATTCCACTTCCTACACCCCCTTTAGCTGGGAGGTCTGCATCTCCCAATCAATGGGTGTCTGATTCGGCTGAGATCGCTGCTCCGACCTCGACCGATGCAATGGTGCAAATCCCCGCTGGAGCGTTTTGGCAAGGCAACAACGGGGTTGAAGCCCAAGATAATGAACGTCCTGCTCACCCGGTGCATCTTGAAACTTATTGGATCGATCGCTACCCCGTAACCTGTCGTCAATACCAAGAATTTATTCAGGCAGGCGGTTACCGCAACGCTTCCTGGTGGTCGTCCGCAGGCTGGCAATGGCTCCAAGACAACCCAGTCAAAAAGCCCCTCTATTGGTCAAACAATTCTGTCTGGGACAATCATCCGGTTTATGGGGTCAGTTACTACGAAGCCGAAGCCTACGCCCGCTTTGTCAACAAACGCTTACCTTCTGAAGCGGAATGGGAAAAAGCAGCTCGCTGGAATCCCCACAGCCAACAGTCTGCTCTTTTCCCATGGGGCGAGGCAGAGCCATCTAGTCAGCGCTGCAACTACAACTGCCTGGTGGGACATACCACTCCTGTCAATGCTTATCCTTCTGGGCAAAGTGCCTATGGCTGTTACGACATGCTAGGCAATGTTTGGGAGTGGACCCAATCCTGGTTTGAGGGCTATGAGAACTTTGAGAGTTATCCCTACCGAGGATATTCTCAAGCCTATTTTGATGGACAGCATCGGGTTTTGCGGGGCGGCAGTTGGGCAACGCCTCTCTTTTCGTTACGTAGTCCCTTTCGCAATTGGTATCATCCCCATGTGCGGCAAATTTTTGCAGGATTTCGTTGCGCCAGGTCATAAACGCGCTTCATGGTTGTTACTAAATTGCAAGAAAGAGATTTTTATTGAAGATGCTGAGCATCTTCAATAAAAATCTCCCCATCGTGAGGGGTCAGCCCCCTCAATGGGTCAAATCTCAATCAATCATTTGAAGGAATTCTAAGTGTTCTATTGTTTGAAACTGCTTGATTAGATAGCCCAATTCAGCGATCGCGTCATTTTTTCCCGCTCACAGAAAAGCCGCTAAAACTCGCCACTCACAGCAGGATAGAATCTTCAAAAAAAATATGAAATCACTAAAATCTGCTAAAAGTTGACTCAAAATAATGACGATTAAAATCTATGGGGGCGATCTCTTACCCCAGTTTTTCTAAAAGATTAAAAAAATTATCAGTTTAGTTGCTAAATACTTGAACAACTCCTTTCCTGAGCGTGTATTATGGAGCAGAATAATGATGAGTGAATATCAGCAATGCACGAAGCAATTGCAGATTTACTCTAAGCGGGGTGCTTATGTGAGGAGAGGCAACTGAGATGATGATGGTTCGATCTCGTCCACTTCAAAAAGAGCGGATTGAAATCAGTCCTAAAGGCGGTAGCAATGAGTGAAAGTACATCTTTTTTGGGCGGTGCAGCCTTTGCTGGACTTGCAGCACTCGTTCTATTGAAAGGTGGGATTAGTATTGGGGCACCCAATACTGGCTTATCTCAGCCAATGCCAAATACATCCCTCTCTCCAACCTTGCCGAATCAACCGATTCAGGTCATTGCTTCTCCAATGCCTACAGTCTCTCCCTCTCCTGAGCTGCAAAGTGCAGAAGAGGCGAAAAAGCTTGAAGAACTGAAGGTACTTGTTGAGCAACAAAAAAATGACAACGAAAAATTGAAAATCCAACTTCAAGACTTGCACGAAAAGTTGGAAGTGATGAATGCTCAAAATAAAGCAAGTGCAGCTTTAGCCAACGCTAACGTCAACCAATCTTTAGGGAATAACGACCCGCTCTCCAATCCCGTGTTGACAGGCTTATTGTGGGCTTTTGGCGGAGTCGCGCTCACGCTGGGTGGGGGGATTGTCCTGGTCGGTTTGTTTGTTTTGGTTGCTCGCCAACAAAATCAACAACAAGCGAGAACTGTGGAAGTGATCCACACCGCCCACGAAGTGCCTGCATACCTACCCCAAAGACGCCGACCCCAAATGTTGCCAGCTCGGCGCATCGTCAAGCGGGCAAATTTAGTTGAGTAATCATTTGAGCGAATAGAATTGAGCACGAAGACTTCCCAAAAAGAAGTCTTCATTTTAGGTTTAGGGAGGTTCCCTATTAAATTGCGATCGCGATGCAGATCTGGATGCCCAAAAACTGGATGCCCAAAAGTCGGATATCAATCAGTCGGGTGTTTACCCCGTATCTCTTTTTGCTACCCGCCCTGTTGGTGCTGAGCTTCACGGTCTTTTTCCCAGCAGTGCAGGCATTTTATCTCAGCTTTACTCGCTTTGAATATGACCTGACCCAAGCCCCCCAGTGGGTCGGGTTGGCAAACTTACGTCGGCTTTGGGTTGATCCCTTGTTCTGGCAAACGCTCCGTAATACTTTGCTTTACCTGGTTGAGGTGGTGCCAATTTTGGTGATAGTGCCTTTGGGCTTAGCCATTTTGGTCAACCAAAAGCTAAGGGGAATCCGTTGGTTTCGAGTTGCTTACTACACCCCTGTTGTCATTTCGATGGTGGTCGCCGGGATTGCCTGGAAATGGCTCTATGCCAGTAATGGATTACTGAACCAACTATTGAAGTTAAGCGGCTTATCCACTACGGGGATTCCCTGGCTTACAAGTCCCACTTGGGCAATTTTTAGCGTCATGGTTGTGACCATTTGGAAAGGACTGGGCTACTACATGGTAATTTACCTGGCAGGGTTGCAATCCATTCCGGTAGATCTGTACGAAGCTGCCGCGATCGATGGCTCCGATGGCATCAAAAAACATTGGGATATCACGATCCCTTTGATGCGTCCTTATTTAGCCCTGGTTGCGGTCATTTCTGCCATTTCTGCCACCAAGGTCTTTGAAGAGGTTTTTATTATGACCCAAGGCGGACCTCGTAACAGTTCCAAAACGATCGTCTACTATCTCTATGAGCAAGCGTTTCAAAATCTGGAAATGAGCTATGCCTGTGCGATCGGGTTAGTCATGTTTTTATTGATTTTGAGTTTATCGATTGTGCGACTGTTTGTCAGTGGACGGCAGACGGTGGTTTAACAGCTAAACAATCAGCCCAAGCGTGTATACAGATAGCATGTGAAATCAGGAAGTAAATATCAGCCACTCCAGGAATATTTAAGCCGGAGCGATCGCCCCGACCAGGTGATTATGACTTTTGCAGAGATCGAAACCCTCATTGGTACGCTTTTACCCAAGTCTGCTCGCAGTAGTCGTGCCTGGTGGAGCAACCGCAGCAAAGGAGCACTCCAAGCGACCGCCTGGATGAATTCTGGCTACCTGGCAGCAGAGGTTGATCTCCAGGCAGAACAAGTCATCTTCCGCAAACCTTCTCATCACTATCATATTGAACGGATCGGAGATACCGTGTTGTGGAATAGTGAATTGATCAAAGCTCTGCGACAGCACATGGGGCTATCGCAGGCAGAATTTGCGGCTCGATTGGGAGTGCGCCAACAAACCATTAGTGAATGGGAAACCCATGCCTACACACCACGCCTAACCACTTCAAAATTTTTGACCCTGGTTGCTGAACAAGTGGGTTTTCACTATGGAGAAGCAGACTCTTAAACAAGAGAACTTATTGACAGATTACTCGGTAGAGTGTAAATTTGAATGATGAAAACCGATCACCTTGGAATATGGTCGATCGGTTTTGGGCACCAGACTACTGACAAGAAACACCGGATTTGAGACAGCTTTAACCTGATCCTTTCAGGGCTAAGCGATCGTCTTAGGTCTGCTGTCTAGCGCCGATAGTCTAGCGTCCAATTTCGTTCTGATATTGCAAACAGCACACCGATCGCGACGGGTTGCTGTTCATTCTATCCAGTTATCTATCTCTATCCATGCTAAAAAACTTTTTGCTGTACGCCAGCGAAACTCCTGCTGGCGAAGTTTCCGTGTCGGCTTCTACCCAATCTCCTTCCCCCGAACCTCCCCCCGAACGAGAACCCCTCAAAATTTTGGTCATTGGTTCTCGCCGAGGGGTGGTAGGCACCATCCGGACGCTCCATCGACTGCGCTTTGCAGAAGTAGGTGAATGGAGTCCCTTACTGCCTGCGCCCAACCCTGGCGAAGTGATGAGTATCTTAACCCGCTACATTTTGCCCGAATAATTTTTTTAGGTCTTTGCGAATGCAACTGACGCGGAGAATCGGCGGAGGACGTTGTTTCAATCCTGCTTCTTACTCTCCGCGTCCGCATCTTTGATCCCTCTACGTCAGTTGACGCTCTCTTCTACGCATCCCACGTCTTATCCCAGCGTTGCTCAACAGCGGGATAAAAATGATGCTGAATGATTTGAAACTTCATTCCAAATCATTTAGCTTTTCAGCAACGCCCTTATCCCTGCTTATGGGGTGGCAGTGGGTGAGACTTCAGGCGTGGGAGTGACTTCAGACGTAGGAGTGACTTCAGGCGTAGGAGTGACTTCAGGCTTAGCCTGAGGAACTGGAGCACTCTGAGGCGCTGAGCCTTTTTGCAAGCGGAGCAACTCGTCCTGAATGCGCTTGCTCAATTGCACATCGGTAGGCAAGGTGGCGGTAATGGCGTTAAATCGTGCCATGGTAAAGCCGCTGTTCTCTCCTGCCTGTTTTGCCTGATTGCAATAGGCGATCGCGATAGTCTGCACTGCTTTTGCCAGTTTGTTCAACGTTTCGGGCTGGCTACACAAAATTACTGGCACTTCATCGGTTTGAGTGATCTGTTGAATTTCTTTCACCGCAACCTGACGGCTTACCTCGATCGCCAAAACCCCTTTTGCATAATTACTGATTTCTGCATCAGTAACTGTAGTGACTGAAGTGGATGGCGTCGAAGTCTGAAGTTTGCCACATCCTCCCATCACCACCATCAGGCTTGCGATAGCCCCCACGGTTCGAGCAGGCGATCGCCTGCGATCGCCTGCTGAAGTCTGAGTTGGTTTTAACCGCCGCACCAACCGGGAAAAGAGAGAGAAAGATAAAAGGTTCACAATCGTAAGAACGAAAACTAGCGCCCAAGATAGCGCAATTCTCACGAAATGCCACATTTAGTAAACAATTTTGATGATATTTCTCTGGGTTTGCCTTCCCTCTGCCCCTCGACGAACGCGGGTATCTAGAACTCCCTATCGGCAAACCCCCTGTTGCTGACAGAGTTGCAGTTCTTTGTTCACCCTGGCTTGGAGATCAGAGTCAAATTGCTGCCGATTATAAATTTCATAGAATCGTGGGGCTGTTAAACCGCTTTCGCGAATATGACGATCGCTATTCACCAAAAACGTTTGACAAGGGGCTGCCAGAGTTGTGGGCAGATCGTTCATGCCGCAGAAGTTTGCGGGAACTGCGCCTCCAAAGACAGGTTTGGCGATCGTATAAAGGGTTTGGCGCTCTCGCTCAATTTTGTAGGCAGCCCTGGCAAACTGACTCACTTCTGTATTGCTAATTGCCGATTGGGCATACACAGGGGCATCCCACCACTGTGTCGCAGATAGATTGGATAAATCAGGCGCCAATCCTGCACAGACCCCCACCGCTGACAACAGTGCAACCAACCATGGGCGAGAGCGGAAACAACCCTTCAGACAAACTGTTGGCGACCAATCAATCAAGGAAACAGGCAAGGATTGCAATAACTTTGTCATAACTGAATGTGACACTGAAAGAACCATCACACAATGTATATTCATTTATTTTGAATTAATTTAAGGGTGAGAAGTTCCGCAACACGGGGACAACATTCATCGGCGCGAGGGGCTCATTGTAGTCCAGACTAAGTTTAAGGCTGAAATAGACAACACAATTCAATCATCTTGACTTGTAACGTTTCCATGGGATCTGCTCCTGCCCCTCCTTTTAAGCCATAATCCAGTTCCAAGAGGAGTGGTAAAGCCTGTTGCAAATGGGAGAGCCGTAATGGCTTCACCTCTTGTCGCAAAAAATAAATTCGCTTGGGGTTAGAGACTTCTGCCGCCTGGGCAATTTCTCGATCATCGCGTTCTCCTGCTTCGATCATCAGCTTTACCCAGAGCTTTTGGCGAAACTGGCTGATCAGGGTTGCCACAATCGCCGTTGGGGCTTCATTGCGTGCCAATAAATCAGCGAGTAATGCGAGGGCATCAGCTGTTTTTCCTTGGCGAACGGCTTCCACCAGTTGCAAACTGGTTTGGCTGCTGGTCGTTACCAACGCAGAAACGGCAGGTATCTCTAACGGGGACTGAGCATCACCTGCGTAAAGTCGTAATTTCTCTAGTTCGCTATAGAGTTGACGGGTATCGCTACCCACCGCTTCCGTGAGCAATTCTACGCTGTCAGCGGTCAGCTTTACTCCCAGTTCCTGAGCAACTTGTCGGACTTGCTTGACTAAAAGTTCCGTCTTCCAGGGCGGGATCAGGGAGAACTCTCGAATTTCCGCATGTTTCTGTAAGAGCTTGGTGGATTTCAAACGCCCATCTGGCTTGGTCTCAGCCGTCAGTAAAAGCGTTGAGGTGTCTGGGATTGCCGGCAATGTCCGTTCTAGTTCTGCCAACAGTTCTTCCGAACAGCGCTGTACCAGCGTTGTATTCATCAGCCAAACCAGTCGCCCCCCTGTTCCAAAGGGCGGCGTCATTGCCTGATTAAAGCTCTGAAGCATCGCATCGGGCTGCTCGGCGGAGAGTTTATCGTAATTGAAGCTTTCCCAAGTCGGGTCTAAAACTTGTTGCCGCAGAGCCGCAACCGCGCGGGCGATCGCAAATTCATCATCTCCCCAATATAAGTAAATTGGCATAAAGAACACCTCACAGCCCTTCTGAGTGATGATATTGTCCTAGCGAAGATCCAAAATCGTCTTAGCCCAAAATTGTCTTAGCAAAGATGCAGAAATGGAGCAAGACAGTGAGCGATCGAGAAGACAGAAGGATACCCATCTCCAGGACAGACGATCGACTGCTTCGACAAACCTGACATTCCTTCCAGGAGATGGGCTAGGATGAAATCTACACGGGCGATCCCCACTTTGTTGATTTCCTTCTCAAGTGCCTGATGCGAGTGCATGAGCAGAAGGTTGAAGGAGGTTTACGAAATCGTTCTAGTCCTCAATTTCAAACGTTTCAACGGGCATTTTGATTGCAGCCCCAATTGCATTAGGTCAAATTTGACACACTATTAGTCATTGCGCGAGGCGGTTCAGATTGGATAACAACTACCAGACCTACTTAAATCGGGTGATCCGACTGACGCTACCAGAGACCTACGAATCTCAGGTGCAAAACATTCAGGAATCTCCGAAATTCAAGCCCCTTGAGGAGCAGCACTATCAAGCGGTGCCCTTTCCCGGTTATACCGTGATCACGCCACCCAGCGAAGAAGATACTAAAAATGCAGATATTTACTTATTGCTTAAAGAATATCAGCAACGTTTAGTCCAGCAGTTTGATCCGAGCTTATTGATTCCCTTGCCTGTTGAAAGTTTCCACCTGACGCTGGCGGACCTCATCTGGGATCAGGCATATCGGGATGCCAGTGAAAATCCAGAATTTGAGGACAAATTGAGATCGGCGATCGCTCAGAGCTTTGAGCAATATCAGCAGATTGCCCCTTCGCAGGGACCTGTTCAGATGCAAATTGCTGGACTAATGATCATGCCCAGAGCAGTGGGTGTATGTCTCGTACCGCGAGAAGAAGAAGCTTACAATCGATTGATTATGCTACGGCGGTCGATCTACCAAAATCCCAATGTCATTGCGATCGGGATCGAGCAGCAATACAATCTCACCGCTCATATCACACTCGGCTATTTTGGCAAAATCCCAACCGATCTCGATCGTGCCCAACTGAGTGACACCTGCAATGAACTCAACCAACAATGGTTACATGGCAATGCTTCAGATTTCTGGGTGCACCAGGCAGAATTACGTAAATTCGATGATATGACTTGCTATTATCGAGAATCCGACTGGGCAGTGTTTGAATTTTAAAACCGGGTTTGCCTGAGACGGTTTTTACAACCCAATTCATATTCAAAAGGCGAGACTATCTTCGAAGATCTGTTTCGCCTTTTCAGCTTGAGGTAAAGGGTGGCTCAAAATTGACTTTATCCCTACCTATGTCATTAAGTCATCCAGATTACTAAACCCCGGATCTCCCAAAGCAATAATCCTGTTGTTAGTAAAAAAAGAATTCCCATCATTCCGGCTAACGGTTGCCCTGCAAGACCTGTCACCCATTGGGGAGCACGCCCCGAAGGTTGGCTCAACCCGATCGCATCCAGGCTTGCCAGACCCCAGATCCAGCCTGCGTGAAGCCCCCAGGCGAGCCCTAGGCTGCCCTCGTTCACCCAACGAGCAAGCAGCAGTATCAAGCCCAGCAGCCACAGCCCTGGAAGTTGGACAAACCCTGCCCGTCCCTCCCACACAAGATGTAGCAGGGCAAAAATCAGGCTAGAGAGAATTGCCACCATCCACCCCGGTTGGATTGTGTAGAGTTGATTTGGCAAAAAGCCTCGGAATACCAATTCTTCCGTCAGACTAATGCCCAATGCCATCCCTAGCGCAGGCAAGCCAATCGCACCCAAATTTTGCCAGTTTGGTACTTTTCCTACCAGCCAACCCAATCGGTGTTGCAAGGTGAATAATCCGACTAAGCCCAGGACGCCCAACCCTAGACCCACGCTCAAAGATTTCAGCACAGAGACGTGCCATTGCAGCCCATAGCTAGAAAAAGGGATTGCTTGCATCCAGGCAAATCCCCACAAGACCGGGAAAGCCAAGAGATAGAGAGAAAGAACCAGAGGCAGTTTTTGGGCGATCGTTGGAGGCTTGGGCGGCTGCCATTGCAAAACCAGGGAAAGAGGAACCGCGATGGGTAGCCAAATTAGAGGCCAAACCAGAAAAAACAATCCCACACGCACCAGCGAAGAACTCTGTTTGAGTAACGCCACCAGTGCATCCACCTGAGTTAAGACCATCTGGACTTTAAAGTTGCGATTTTGGCTGGCTCAAGCACCACTACTTGAGCACTTCAGAAATTCATCTGCTACGAATGTTATGGAATCGGTATAAGGGATCTGCTGAAACAACTTTGGCCAGAACAGTCAAAGTCTGCTCTAGCCAAAGCTGGATTCAATCAATTACGCTACCTAAAACCTGTAGGACATCCATGATTTGGCGACTTGTTAGAAGCCAGCCAAATCTGCTTAAGAGTACAACAAAAAAGCATAGGGTAGACATTTTTGCAAGCTAAATATCATGAAGCTTAGAAAAGCATTCATCACCCATCAGAATATGCATCGATCGAACACTCACAAAAGCCCTTAAGTAGAAACCAGCCAAAACTACTCAGACACGAGAATTAATCCTCATCTTCGTCGGAAGATCCATTTCTGTCCGTCTTGCCTGAATCAATCTGAATGAGATGAATATGCTTATAACCAAGCTTAATTTCAAACTCATCTCCTGGCTTGAGACCCATTGCCTGAGTATAAGCTGCACCGATCACAATTTGACCGTTTCTGTGAACACTAACACGGTATGTTGGTTCACGACCTCGCCCATCTTTTGAGCCTTCTGGACTCAGCGGAATACCTCTTGCAGCCAATACCGCGTCATAAAAATCTGTCAGGTTGACGCGCGTCTGCTTGTTCTTTGTAACCGTGTAATAGCCACAACGCTTAGCTGTCTCTCGCCGGGGAAGGCTTGAAAGCTCTTTTACTTTTTGAAGTAGCGCTTTTCCCGTTAATGGGGTGGTTGCAGTTTCCGTCATTTCTCTACAAAGCAATCCTTAGCTACTGAAATGGTTAATAGACTCTAGAGCCAACAATTCGGGCTTTTAATTCGGGCTTTTTAAAATATTATCCTTATTTCTACCTATTTTGGCAAAGTATGGATGAACGGTTTTTATTAGAAATCTCGATTTAAGCTAACTTTTTTTGAATCAATTTCTAGCCCTAAATTGAATTTATAGCAATTTTCTAAGTTTTACAACCGACGATCCCATCAATTTTGTAAAAGAAGGGTTCAGAAACCAACTCATTCTCTTTTTATAATAAAAGTAAACAAGTAATCTACAGTCCTGCATCACTCAGGTTCTTCGAGAGATTTCAGCGCTAAATCATTTGTGAGAACTTGTGGCTGTGTGAAAATGAAGTTTCCTAGAACTGTTTCTCATTCTCCAAAGCCTGTACTGAGTAATTGCCCCAAATCGATAATGAGAATAAGCATCGTGCCAAGTTCTCGCAACAGAGAAAATTTTATTGGTAGAAGTTAGAGACTTTAAGCCTTTAACCAAAGGATTTCGCCACGCTTGATATCGGAGTGCAATACCCGGATTCTATGAGCTTGAAAGGGGTTGAGGAGTTCTCCCAGCAAAGTCACGCGCTTGAGCCAATTTTAGAAGTACGATCGAGGCTTCCCATATAAAGGATTGTCCCTAAGATTACAGTTTTTTAAGGTATCTTTAAGCCTTGATTGGCCGTATTTTGTTCACAATCAAAACCGCCTACTCCAAGCTTCATGCTCGACCAACACTGCGGTAACAGGTGATATCAAGGTAGTATTTTGACTACACCTCCTGAAGATTTCACCAGGCATGTAGATTATTTACCTGGGCTGGTATTGCACGGAATCTTCCTGGAAAATTGGCATAGAAGAAGTGGTGAGGAATTGGGTTCGTTTCGGTATGTATCAGAAAAAGCTGCCTCTCTGGATCGACCAGCTAATTTCGCAGCCTAATTCGACAGATGTTTGGTAAAAGCAATTTCTCAACCAATAGAATTTGGACTAAGTTTTGAGTTATGCAAGTTCTTTTTCAGATTGTTCGGCAGAGCCAAGATAGTCCTCCTAAGATTCAGGCGTACACACTAAATGTTGAGCCAGGGAATACAATTTTAGATTGTTTGAATCAGATTAAGTGGGAGCAGGATGGTAGTCTGGCTTTTCGCAAAAACTGTCGAAACACAATTTGTGGCAGTTGTTCTGTGCGCATTAATGGACGATCTGCTTTAGCCTGCAAAGAAAATGTCGGCAGCGAAATCGCCCGTTTTTCCCCTCAAGCAAATCCAGTCAATCACTTCAATCTTGATTCCCAAACGGTACAGGAAGCTTTGCCAAAAATTACGATCGCCCCGATGGGTAATATGCCTGTCATTAAGGATTTAGTCGTCGATATGAGCAGTTTTTGGGAGAACCTCAAGGCGATCGATCCCTACGTCAGTACCGCAGCACGCCAGATCCCGGAGCGAGAGTTTTTGCAAACCCCCGAGGCACGATCGCGATTGAACCAAACAGGAAACTGTATTCTTTGTGGTGCTTGCTATTCAGAATGCAATGCCCGTGAGGTCAATCCTGGTTTTGTCGGTCCTCATGCGCTTGCCAAAGCTTACCGACTGGTTGCCGACGATCGTGACGACCAAATTGAGTCGCGTCTGGAGTCCTCTCATCAGGGCACCCAGGGCGTGTGGGGATGTACCCGGTGTTATTACTGCAATGCCGTCTGTCCGATGGATGTTGCCCCGATGGATCAGATTGGTAAATTAAAGGGAGAAATTTTGGATCGCAAGGATGCTCAGGCAGGACGCTCAATCCGTCACCGCAAAACCTTAATTGCTCTGGTGAAACGAGGCGGATGGATTGACGAACGCTTGTTTGGACTCAGAGTGGTGGGGAATTCCTTTAGAGATCTCCAGGGCTTGCTGAGTCTCATCCCCTTGGGCTTACGGATGGTGGCTCGACGTAAGTTTCCGCTCGAGTTTACCGCTTCCGAAGGAACAAGCACGGTAAAATCGTTGATTGAGTCCGTGCAAGCGCAAGAAGCCAAGCTGACGATTACCTTTACCTCGGTTCCCGAACAAGAGATCCCCAGAGGCGGATAAACTCGATTTTGGTATACCGCGATTTCCGCTCAAACCTTCAATCCCAACGCCCACCGCGAAAAAATTGACTATGTCGTCTTCTGAGCACTCCCCCGTTACGTCTACCACCCCAGAGCCATTGTCCAATCAATCCATACCTGCTTTTGGTTGGACTGCCTATGCCGAACAAATCAATGGCAGGTTTGCCATGGTGGGGTTCATCACCTTATTGGTCATAGAGCTTTTTACTCGCCAGGATTTTTGGACCTGGTTAGGGTTTTAGAAGTTTCTCTCCTCGATCGCTTCAATTCTCGATTGCGTCAGCCTCTTATTGCGGATCAGTCTGGATATTCAACTTTTGCCCAGAACGGTTGTAGAGCAGGATATCCCATTGTCCACTGGCGCTAGATTCAAACGCAATCACGTTACCGTCCGCACTAATGGTAGGATGACGGACTTCGGCACGGAGAGACTCGGTCAGGTTACGCAGTTGGCGGGTTTCCCGATCGTATAAATAGATTCCTGATTGTCCCTGACGACTTGCTGCAAATACAATAAACCGCCCATTTTCTGAAACGCTTGGATGAGACGTGATCATATCGATCGCGTTCAAGCCAGGTAAATCTAATAACCGCCGATCAATCGTGTCGTAGAGATAAATGTCCTGACTGCCCCGCCGATCAGAACTAAAGGCAATATAGCGCCCTGAAATGGTTGGATTTAACTCTGAAAAAGGGCTATTGAGACCTCTACCACCTGGATCAAACGGAAAGCTTACCAGGCGAGGAGTTGTGCATCCTCCCAGAAGCAGCATAAAAGCAATCGTAAGCGGGGGAACAGAGGGTTTCACAAGGCAGTCGCGTGAAAGAATTGAGGTGATGCAAAAAATAAAAAGGGCCGAAGTGTTCAGTCGGACGGGTTGAGTTTTCAGGGTGACGATGATTCAGTTCACGGTGCGATAGGGTTTCAAAAATATCAACAACCTGTCTGGAACCTAACCCACGGTTTTAGGATGGGGAATTGGGCGATGAGCGAATTCGACGTGCATCTGGAATATCCAGTTCCACGTTGGGACCGCGATCGATCACTTCGATATCCCATTGCCCCCGCAACCCCGTTTCAAACGCAATGTAACGACCATCCAGACTAATGCTGGGGTTCCGCACCCAGCCACGATACCCCACGGTGAGCAGTTGGGTTTGTTGAGTGATGCGATCGTACAATTCCACCTCAGGACGATTGCGATCACTGGCAAGATAAACAATATAGCGCCCGGTATAACTCAGGCTTGGACTTTCAGCGATTGCATCCGGTCGGTTTAACCGAGGGATAGTCACAAACTGCTGGCGTTGCAAATCGTAAAGCAAAATATTGCGACTTCCACTCCGGTTCGAAACCAGTGCCAAAAATCTGCCATCCCCGCTGAGTGCGGGTTGCTCATCCGTATAGCGGCTGTTCAAAGACACTGGACCCACGGGAAGCGAAGTGGGTGTGCAGGCGTTAACCAGAAACACACTTCCTAGACCCAGACCTAGACGAAGCCAGAGCGAACCTGTTTGCCTGAACAGAACAAATCGGGCGCGCCCCAATGCATAAAAGCAAAACCAGAAAGTCACCTTTTCAGGCGGAATCAGAAACATTTCTCTGAAAAAATGCTCCCTTGCTCAGGGAAGCATTCAAAAAAGTCTTGATCGAAAATCTAATAGTCACCCCAGTTGTCAGTTTCGTCATCCCCGGGATCAACAGGCTTATAGTCTACATAATCAGAGGGAGAAGGCGGCTCTGCCTCGGGGTCTTCATCGCGACGGCGACGAGGCGGTGGTGCTTCATCCCCCAGAGGACGGGGGGAACGCTTTGGCTTGGGGGCTGCCCCAGGCTCTTGCCCATTACTGGGACGCGAAGAACTGCGTCGTGGAGGTCTGTCTTCAGGATAATCCGAAGAATAATCCGTGCTTTCCGCATCATCGACCGTTCTCACAGGACGTTCTTCAGTAGGGCGAGGACGTCGTTTGCGAGGACGATCGTCGGAACCATACCGTTCATCACTGTTACTACTGCTGTTACGAGAGGAAGGACGCCGTCTTGGGGTGTCGTCGTAATAATCGTCGCTACGGCTGGGGCGGCTATCGCGAGTCCCCCGAATACGGCGCGTCGGACGATCTTCCGCTGGACTGAGTTCATCCAATTCAGCTCGATAAACCCGACTGACTGGGCGATCTTCATCCACAATCGGTGTACTCCGCCTTGCCTGTTCCGTTGCTACACTGCGCAATCGAATGCTTTCATAAGCAAACCAAATTGCACATCCTGTGAGCAAAAACTGGCTAAACTGCAAAATCGGATCTTGCCGCCAGCCCTGGAAAAAGATAATTCCACCGCAGAGCAGAGCAACCGCTGAGAAGAAAATATCTTGATCTCTTGCCAGACTGGGGCGCAGCGATCGCAGAGCATAAAGACCTGCCCCGGCTACCGCCAGCACAATACCCAAAAAGCTACTCCAGCTAAGTGGAATGCCCACCGCTACCTCCAACGACTACATTTCCCAAAGGACTAGACCTTATGTTAGCGATTTCTCCCCGAGATGTCTTAACCAGCTAGCTCCAGATTAACGGAGTCAATGGCAAAGTGTCACGGCACCCCATAGAATCAAACCTCAAACCCTGGATAAAAACGGCGAACTCCACCCGAACTTATCCAGGGATGAGACGATTTATCAACTCTTCAATGAGGACTTGCTAATTAGGGTCGGTTCTAGACAACTGATGATGGGTCGGCTAAACCATTCCCTGACCAGCGCTCACACCGATGAGCAAAAACAAGATTGAGTTTGAGAGAAACTCATCGCTTAGAGACGCTGAACCTTATCTTTTTGGCTAATGAAGACGAGTCCAACGACGACTGGGATCACGACCACCAAAAAACCTGCCAACAGACTGTAGAAGAAATTTACTAAAGAAGGAGTCATTGAACCGAATTCCTTTGTTACAACAGTTCATACGTGATTATTTTAATGGTCTGTTACACCCTTGAGAAGCAGATCGCGATACGAGTTTCAAAGAGAAGCCCAAAGAGAACAACGAAGAATCACTGATTTACTGCGATCTAGGTAGGTTAAAATCATGAGAAAACCAGTTACAAAGCTTAATGCATTGAGTGCTGATGACTTCCGATATTTTTGCCACTTGGGTTTTGGGTCCTCTGCTGGGCACCTTCATCTTTCTGTTCATTTTCCGCATCATTCTGACCTGGTATCCCCAAATCGAACTTGCCAAGTTTCCCTTTAACTGGATCACATTCCCCACAGAAATTTTTCTATCGCCTTCTAGAAAAATTATTCCACCGATCGGTGGGGTTGATATTACACCCGTAATCTGGGTCGGGATTTTCAGTTTACTGAGAGAATTGCTGGTCGGTCAGCAGGGGCTGCTGAGAATATTGACTTGAGATTCAGTTGGGGAGGCTGAGAGATGAGGGCAAACAACCTCCCTAAGTCCTGCTAAATTCAACTCCCTAAATGCTTTTGCATCATCTGTTCTACGAAGTTGGTGAATACTTCACCGCGCAGGAAATCTGGGTTTTCCAAAATACGCTGATGAAAGTTAATTGTGGTAGGTAAGCCCGTGATAGCACATTCTCGCAGTGCTCGTTTCATTCGCTTAATGGCAGCTGAGCGATCGCTGCCCCAAACAATTAACTTGCCAATCAAGGAATCGTAATAGGGCGGGATTTCGTAGTCGGTATAGACATGGGAATCCATTCGTACGCCCGGACCACTGGGGGGGAGATAGCCACTGATCCGACCGGGATGGGGACGGAAATTGTGATCGGGGTCTTCGGCATTGATGCGGCATTCGATCGCGTGTCCCCGCAAAAGCACTTGATCTTGGGTTAAACTCAGCCGTTCCCCCTGCGCAATGCGGATTTGCTCTGCAATTAAATCTAATCCGGTAATCATCTCAGTGACAGGATGCTCGACCTGGATACGAGTATTCATTTCCATGAAGTAAAATTCGCCTGACTTGTCGAGTAAGAATTCGACAGTCCCAGCGCCGGTGTAGTTAATCGATTTTGCCGCCATCACGGCTGCCTGTCCCATCTTGCTCCGCAGTTCAGACGTGAGTGCAGGGCTAGGTGCTTCTTCCAGCAGTTTCTGGTGCCGTCGTTGAATGGAACAATCCCGTTCGCCCAAGTGAATCACGTTACCGTAATTATCTGCCAAAATTTGAAATTCAATATGGCGGGGATTCTGAATAAATTTCTCCAGATACAGTCCCGGATTGCCGAAAGCGGCGCCTGCCTCTCCCTGAGCTGCCAAAAATAATTTGACCAGTTCCCCATCTTCGCGAACCAGGCGCATGCCACGTCCACCCCCACCCGCAGTGGCTTTAATCATCACGGGATAACCAATTTTCCGGGCAATGACCAGCGCTTCTTGTTCATCCGTTAGCAACCCATGGCTACCAGGAACCGTGGGCACTCCTACCCGTTGCATAGTTTTTTTGGCAGTGGATTTGTCGCCCATCGATCGAATAGAGTCAGGCGAAGGACCGATAAACGCAATCTGGTGATCGGCACAAATTTCCGCAAACCTGGCATTTTCTGCCAAAAAACCATAGCCCGGATGAATTGCAGTGGCATTCCGGGTGAGGGCAGCAGCAATAATATTCGGGATATTCAGGTAACTTTTACTACTAGGAGGTTCGCCAATGCAGACCGCTTCGTCTGCCAGTTGCACGGGCAAGGAGTGGCGATCGATTGTAGAGTGAACCGCCACGGTTGCAATTCCCATCTCTTCACAGGTGCGAAGGATGCGTAACGCAATTTCTCCCCGATTCGCAATTAAAATTTTTGAAAACCGCATCTTCAGCTTATTGATCAGTATCAGTAGAATAGACGGTTCTGGAGAACCCTGGAAGATGCACTTTACTACTTTGAGGCATGTTTCGCCAACTTGGAGCTGGGGAGGCTAGAAATGGACAATTTCTCCAAGCAAAACACACCCTCTTTTTTTCGGCACTTGTGATGAACGATTTGTCTCCCTGAAACCGCAACTTGTCTTTTTAGACCAGTGGTACGGCAAAACCATCGACACTCGATTGAGAATCTCGCTAAAACGCCATCCGGAATTGCTGGAAATGTTGATGAATTAATCCATCGTGGTGAATTGTTCAGGATCTACGAGTTTCTTCGGTCATGAGGGTGAGGTTGTTCCAGTGCTGAGCTTCACTGTATTAAAATGGCATATCGAAAATTTTCAACCAAAATTTCAGACGAAAAGTGAAAACTCAAACCTCAAACTTCGTAGGGAAGTAATAGACTTTTGACAGGAACATCAAACGATCGGACGCTGTAGTGATTGGAAATCTGGGTATTGGCTTAGGGATTATTGTGCTCTTGGTCGGTCTGGCGCTGCTGGTCTTTGAGATCCAGTATCGTCGTCGTCCAGGCAATCAGCTGGAATTGACCTCTGGAGACTGGCAATTAGAGGTTTACGAACTCAAGCGCTATTTATTGGTAGGAGAGTTGGAGTTAATCAATCGAACCCGCCGATTGGAAATTATGGTGCCAGAGGTCTCAGCAGAGTTAACTTTGCTATCTTCTGGCAGTTTGGAAAGAATCACCCATCAGATTCGGATTGTTTCTCACCATCCTGATGCTCCTGCGCGCTCAGATGACTACTGGTTTGGTTATATCGTCAAAGTGGGTAAAACCACCAAGATGGAAGTTGCGATCGAAATCCAGGGAACCGACCTGAGTCAGTTGCAGGCTGCCTGGGTGCGAATATGCTATATGACCTATGGACCCGAGGGACGGATTCCAAAAGTTCGGCATGTCGTGGTACCGCTCAAGTTTCCCAAAGCCGAAGAGCATCAGCGCTGGCGACCTACCCCCAAGGCGGATGTGTTGCCGATTCGCACTCATTTGCTCACCCATTTAGACAATCCCGTGGAAGTGGTGCAGCGTTACGTGCTGCCCTACGCTCAAAAGGGAGACATTGTGACGATCGGGGAGACTCCACTTGCCATCATGCAAGGACGTTGGCGGCACCCTTCAGATATCCGTCCTGGTTGGGTTGCCAAACGCTTGTGTTACTACTTTTTGCCAACTTCCAGTCTGGCAACCGCGTGTGGCTTACAGAGCCTCGTGGATGTGGTTGGTCCAGTCCGAGTTATGGCAGCATTTTTGATCGGATCGATCGCCAAGGTTTTGGGTAAGCCTGGTGTGTTCTACCAATTGGCTGGCGAACAAGCCCGCCTAATTGATGATGTCACCGGAACCTTGCCGCCCTATGATCAGTTCATTGTCCTGGGACCCGCCTATCCCCAGAAAGTTGTGAATGAAATTCAAAAAGTTACGGGCTTGTCTGCGGCGATCGTAGACGTGAACGACTTGAAAGCGGTTAAGATATTGGCATCTACGTCTGACTTGTCAACATCATTTTTAGAGCAAGCTCTTCGGAGTAACCCAGCCGGAAACGCCGATGAGCAAACTCCGGTTGTGCTGATCCGCCCCACCTTGTTGTCCTAATTCAGCGTACTGCCTGTCGTAATTGGAAGGATGACAACGAGTCAAAGGCAACGTTTCGGGATTTCCTAACGTGGTTTGTTTGCGAGTTGCACGAGCTAGCCTGGGAAACACCTACACTACACCTACTTAAAAAAACCTGGCGGGAATGCCGCTTTACCAAGATGACTTCAGTATCTCCTCAATCAACCTCAACCACCATTCGTTCAGTTCAGTATCGCGATCTGGACGTGGTCGAGCAGTTGTATTTGGAGTCACTTCTGACCGAGGAAATTAGCGGCTCGATCGAACAAAGCAACCCCTTGCCCATCCGTCGCTGGTACAGTTTACTGAGTTTTTTGAATTTTCTGCCGAATCCTTTTCGGCAAATTTTTCATGCTTATGTCGCTGAGCAAGAGAATCAGGTGCGGGGGTTAATCCAAATCTCCCCATTTAACCGTACACACACAACCTGGCGGGTGGATCGCGTTGCAGTGTTGTCCCAAGCTCAAGACCAGCCCAACTGTACGCCTTCGCAAAATATCGGTTCTCAGTTGCTGCGTTACTGCTTTGAAGCGATTTGGGAAGCGCGAACCTGGTTGCTGGAAGTCGATGTGAATGAAAAGTCGCTGCTGGCGCTTTATCGACAAAATGGCTTTCAACCCTTGGCGCAAATGACTTATTGGTCGATCGCGCCAGAACTACTGCAAGAGTTGGCAGAACGAGAACCCGATTTGCCAAACCTCCTGCCCGTAAGCAATGCCGATGCTCAGTTGCTCTATCAACTGGACACCGTTGCCATGCCGCCGCTTGTGCGTCAAGTGTTTGATCGCCATATCCAAGATTTTAGGACCAGCCTGTTGGGTTCGATTGTGCGAGGGCTGTGTCAGTGGATGAATCAGACCGAAGTGGTGGGTGGATATGTGTTCGAGTCTCAGCGGAAGGCTGCGATCGGCTACTTTCAAGTCCGACTGAGTCGCGATGGCTCTCGCCCTCACGTTGCTCAGATGACCGTGCATCCCGCCTATACATGGCTCTATCCTGAATTGTTATCGCAGATGGCGCGCATCACCCAAGATGTGCCGGCCCAGTCCTTACAACTTGCTTCTTCGGACTACCAGCCCGAACGAGAAGAATTTCTCGGACGGGTCGGTGCTAGCCGTGTCGCTCACACCCTGATGATGTCCCGTTCCGTTTGGCACAAACTGCGAGAGGCAAAGCCTGCTTCGCTAGAAGGACTGCAACTTTCTGATATGCTTCAGGGCTTCCAACCTGCTCGTAAGCCGGTCCCTGGTCGCATATCCTTGTTGCGATCGATTACACACTCACCCAGTCTTGATGACACGCAGCCAACCTTGGGCAAGCCATCTTCCTCCGCCAAGGATCGGCATTCTGACACCAACCAGCCCATCTCCTGAAAGTGCGATACCCTATTTGCTTATGTCACCTGCCACATCCTTTGTATCTGCGATCGGGTTAGATGTAGGTAAAAAGCGAATTGGGGTGGCGGGGTGCGACCGTACTGGGTTAATTGCCAGCGGGATTACGACTCTAGAGCGACGATCGTTTCCACAAATTCTGGCAGAAATTCAGCAAATTGTGCGAGAACGGCAGGTTGAAGTCCTCGTGGTTGGCTTGCCCTACTCAATGGACGGTAGTATTGGGTTTCAAGCACGCCATGTACAAAAATTTGCCAAAGCCATTGCCAATGCCCTGCAACTGCCACTGGAATACGTGGACGAACGTCTGACCTCCTTTCAAGCAGAACAACTCCTCCACGCAGAAAATATTTCGCCGTCGCGCAATAAAGCCTTAATCGATCGCAAAGCTGCCGCGCTCATTTTGCAGCAATGGCTGGATGAAAAACGAGCACAGCGATGTTAGGAGTGAGCTGTTTTCGGCAGTCCAACCTGAAAGCGTAAAACTCAAAAGCCATCTCTCTCCGCCGTTCAATGCCCGCCGCTTAACTCAGTCTTACCCTTTTTCCTTTAGATTTACCCACTGAAAAGTTCTGCAAGGTGTCTTTCTAGGCGATACTTTTCAAAAGAACGCTGCTCGCAGATACATAAGGTGGTTTAAGATGGCTGAATTCAACCGGGACTGGGAAGATCCAGAAATGGATGATGAAATGGAAGAAGATGTCCCCACTGTCACACTTACGGACGAAGCCGGACGTACACTCACCTGCACGGTCGAACATACGCTAGAAGTTGAAGAGCAGGAGTATGTTTTGCTTTTGCCGATCGACTCCCCGATTGAAATCTTTGCCTGGGAAGATGAGGAAGATGAAGATCCTATCCTGGTCGATGATGACGATGAAATTGATGAAATCTTTCCCACTGCAAAAGTCGTTTTAGAAGAACAAAACCTGGTTCTCAAACGCACAGCAGTCACCTTAACCGTCGAGGGGGAATTGCCAGACTTTGTCGATGATGAAGAGTTTGAAGACGAAGAAGAGCTGGAAGATGAAGAATACGAAGAAGAGTTACAACTGCTTGCTCGGTTCTATCATGAAGAGCAAGAGTACGCAATTTACACACCACTCGATCCTTTTTTTATCTTTGCTCGACTCGATGCTTCCGGTCAGCCCCAGCTTCTTTCTCAGGAAGAATTTAAAAAGCTGGAGCCAATGTTGCCCATGCTAGAAGACCAACTGTTTGATGCATTAGATTAATCTTTTTGCTGTAATTCATTCAGTGCATCGCTTTTCGTTCTTCAGGGAGAACAAGTCAGAAACCATTGGGGCAGATCCCTCGTTTTTTCAGGATTTCAGTGAAGAATTGTGTTTCAAAAGTGCGGTTGATATTTTTGAAAGTATTGCTGAGCAATGCTTTCAAAAATATTTTGCAAAAATGTATCTAGAACAGAATCCAGTAACAGGCTCATCGTTTCGGTGGCTGCCTGCTTCGTCAGTTTTCTCATGAAAATCGTCAAATCCGTTCCTAAGTGGTCGATCTACCCAATCCTGCTGATAGCAATCCTCGGGGGGCTGGGATGGCAGAGTTGGCGGTGGTGGCAGTGGGCAAGTGCTCCCCCTGCCCAAGAACTTGCGCTGGGTGCCTCTAGCTCAACCCCTGACTCACTCAGAGTTGCGATTCCGGAAGGAACTTCGGCAAGACAAATTGGGCAAGATTTGCAAACTTCAGGTGTGATTCGCTCTGCTACCGCATGGGATTTGTGGGCACGCTGGCTAATGTGGAAAAATCCGCAGGGGGGATTTCAGGCAGGTACGTATGAGCTGTCGGCACAGCAATCCTTGTCGGAAGTCGCAACCAAAATCTGGAATGGGGAGGTAGTTACAGTAAGTTTTACCATCCCAGAAGGATACTCGCTACGTCAAATGGCGCAATATTTTGAGGAAAAAGGGTTCTTTAAGTCACAGGATTTTTTACTAGCAGTACAAAAAATACCCCGTGATCGTTATCCTTGGTTACCCGACGAAAATTTACCCCATCTGGAGGGTTTTCTCTATCCAGATACTTACAAACTGGCGGATCAATCTGCCACACCCCAACAAGTGATTGATCTGATGCTGCAACGCTTTGAACAAGTTGCTCTACCCCTCTATCGACAAAACCAGCAACAAACCTCCCTGAGCTTGTTAGAGTGGGTTACGTTGGCAAGCATCGTGGAAAAAGAGGCAGTGGTTTCCTCAGAGCGCCCTCGCATTGCTGGAGTTTTTGTCCATCGTTTGCAAAAAGGTATTCCCCTGGGTGCAGATCCGACAGTGGAGTATGGTTTGGGGGTAAAGCAGACCCCAGACAGCCCGCTAACGCTGGCACAGGTAACCACCCCTTCGGCTTACAACACATATCTCAATGTTGGGTTACCCCCCACACCGATCGCCAGTGCGGGGTTCGCTAGCTTAAAAGCCACCCTTTCGCCCGAACCGACGCCCTACCTTTACTTTGTAGCTCGTTATGATGGGACACACATCTTTAGTCGTACCTTAGCAGAACATGAGGCGGCTCAAAATGCCATTCGGGCGGGGCGCGATCGCCAATCTCAGCCGAGCCCCAAGCCGTCGAAAGCAGCCAAAGCACCAGCTAAACCTCACCCCAGTCCTGTGCCTAAAGCCAAAGTCCAGGGACACTCCTCTGCTCATAGAAAACCTAAAACGACCTCAACCGTTCCCAGTCCCTCTCCTTGAGTTGCTCATGCCCACAAATTTGTATCGAGCAGGATGGACGAATTTAGTCTGCTTCGTTGCTGTTTGTCATCGGTTTCAGGGATGAAGTGTCAAAATAGGGTTGTGTCTTGTCTGGTTTTGCACTTTCGTTTTGCCGAATTTTTCTAGCGATAGTAATAAAATCCAAAAAGATCTGAAATTTCCAAGTGGCATTCACATATTTTTTTTATGGTTCTGGGCAAACTTTTACAGCCTGACTTGATTCTGGGAGACACAATTTTGAGTCTGACTCCAGAAATTGTGCAGCAAAACCGTTTAAAAGGGTTGATTTTGGATGTGGACGAAACGCTGGTGCCAATTACCACGGCTGAGGCATCTGAAGAATTGCTGCCTTGGGTTGAGCAGGTGAGGCAGGTCGCCACGTTGTGGTTGGTTAGCAATAATATTAGTGATCATCGCATCGGTCGCATTGCTCAGTCTCTGAACCTGCCCTACTTGGCTAGCGCAGGCAAACCTTCGCGACGCAAGCTCCGAAAAGCCTTGGCTGCGATGAATCTGCCAGTGGAACAGGTCGGGATGGTTGGCGATCGGCTTTTTACCGATGTGCTAGCAGGCAATCGTCTGGGCATGTTTACAGTTTTGGTTGAACCAATGGTTGATCCCACAGAAATGGTTCGTCGCTACCCGGTACGATCGCTTGAAGTTTGGATATCGAGCGTCCTGGGAGCCTCTGTTACAGCAACGCAACATAAATTCACTGACCATGACAAAAAGATAAAGAAAGAAATCTAAAGAAAACATTAGGAAACACTGACTCATTAAAAATCCCTGGCATTCTAATAAAAGAATCAAATGGGGTCAGCCAATATAAAGACCCTAAACATGAATCACTTTGAATACATGCGTAGAGCGTCAGCCCCCATCAATAGGGGAACTGGCGCTCTACTGCTTTGTGGGAGAAAGATCAATCTTGGTGGGGTGAAGATCACTCGAGACAGGGTGATCATTAGGATGGTCGTCATGGGTGATATATGATTCAGCCGCAAACTCTTGTTATCAAAATTGGGACTTCTAGTCTGACCCAACCCTCCGCAGGACGGTTGGCACTTTCCACGATCGCGACCTTGGTAGAAACCCTCTGCCATCTTCGTCGCCAAGGTCATCGGGTGGTGCTAGTGTCTTCTGGCGCGGTTGGAGTTGGGTGTGCACGGCTTGGCTTAACCGAGCGTCCCCGCTCGATCGCAGTCAAGCAAGCAGTGGCAGCAGTTGGGCAAGGACGGCTGATGCGGATTTATGATGATTTTTTTACCTCATTAGAGCAGCCAATCGCCCAGGTGCTTTTGACGCGCGACGATTTGGTTCAGCGCAGCCGCTACCTCAATGCTTATCAGACTTTCCAGGAATTGCTTCGATTAGGGGTAATTCCGATCGTGAATGAGAACGATACGGTTGCGGTTGATGAATTACGATTTGGCGACAATGATACGCTCTCGGCATTGGTTGCCAGTTTGCTGGAAGCCGACTGGCTCTTTCTCCTCACAGATGTCGATCGGCTCTATTCTGCTGACCCGCGCAGTCATCCCGATGCTCAACCTATCATCTTGGTTAATCAGATGGATCAGTTGAGCAAACTCCAGATCAACACGACAGGTCGCGGTTCGGGTTGGGGGACAGGGGGGATGGTGACCAAAATTGCCGCCGCTCAAATTGCCACAGGTGCGGGAGTTCGCACGGTGATTACAGAGGGCAGGGCACCTGACAATCTAGAAAAGATTTTGCAGGGAGAATCGATTGGCACGCAGTTTGCGCCGCAACCCCGTCCGCTCAGCGCTCGCAAGCGTTGGATTGCCCACGGGTTAGTCCCTGCGGGCAAGATCTATTTGGACGAAGGCGCTGTTCAGGCAATTCGGAAGTTAGGCAAATCCTTGTTGGCAGCAGGGATTCTCGCCGTCGAGGGAGAATTTCACCATCAGAACGCTGTCCTGGTTTGCGATCGCGATGGACACGAAATTGCCAGAGGATTGGTCAATTACAATAGCCAGGAACTCCAACAAATTCGAGGACACCAATCGGAGGAAATTGCTCGCATTTTGGGCTATGTTGGCGCCGAGACGGTAATTCACCGGGATAATTTGGTGGTTGGGGGAACGGGAACTGGTAGCGATCGGGGCTAGAGATACGGTAAAATCTAGCTCCTGAGTCCGTTCCAGATTGCAAGAGAAAAACAGTTGTGCAAGAGCAGGTTGTACCAAAAACGCCCAAAACTTCCTCGGTGTTGGGCTTTCCAATTCATCTGTTAGACGATTACACTGGCTGGTTGGTCAATGCTGTGGCTCAGGGTAAAGGCTGTCATGTGGTGACCCTCAATGCTGAGATGACCATGCAGGCAGAACAAAACGCAGCACTTGCCCAAGTGATTCGTCAGGCAGAATTGATCATTCCAGATGGGGCTGGCGTCGTGCTGTATCTGAAGGTACAGGGAAAACGGGTACAGCGTTGTCCAGGCATCGAACTGGCAGAATCCCTGCTCCAACAGTTAGCCAAGTTAGAGGAGCGGCGCTCCGTTTTCTTTTATGGGGGAGCGCCTGGTGTGGCGCAAACTGCCGCCGAACTGTGGCAGAAACAGTTGCCAGAACTGACGATCTCCACTCAGCATGGCTATATTTCTGGAGAAGAGCAGCAGGCGTTTGAGCAAACCCTGAAAACCCAGCTGCCGCCGCTCATTTTGGTTGGTTTGGGCGTCCCCCGACAAGAGTTATGGATTGCCGACCATCGATCGCTTTGCCCCAATGCTGTCTGGATTGGCGTAGGCGGCAGTTTTGATATTTGGGCAGGGGTGAAAACTCGTGCACCAGGTTGGCTACGCGATAACCATTTGGAGTGGGTCTACCGGCTTTATCAAGAACCCTGGCGCTGGCGGCGGATGCTGGCATTACCGAAGTTTGTTTGGCGATCGCTGGTGTATTGGTTGTCTTAAGAAGACGATCGGAGAATCTAAACTCCATCAGCTATGATGGGGCGATAACTCTGCTTGAACTGAGTTGATCTCAGGCTGATTTCACTTTCTTCACCATCTTCGCTCCATGGTTCAGGGTTTAAAAGGTCAGTTTTCAAGTCATCCATCTGGCACTTCCGACAGTGCCGTGAGTTCCCCTATCCCTCCAGTGAGTACGTTTTCAATCCCGAATGCGGCAGCAACGCCTTCTGAAGCAGCGTCCCCGATCGTGGATCCGATTATCCGACTGCAGGATGTGAGCAAGATTTACCGGAACGGCAGTCGAGCGCTGGTCAATGTCAATCTATCGATTCGGCGAGGCAGTTTTCTCTTCATCACGGGTCCCTCTGGCTCTGGCAAATCGACTTTACTGAAATTGTTATATGGTGAAGAGCAGCCTTCTCAAGGAGAAGTTATTGTAGACAATCAGCCGCTCACCGAGTTGAGGGGCGATCGACTCTCTTTATTGCGACGGCGGATTGGTATTGTCTTTCAGGATTACAAATTAATTCCTCGTCGCACGGTTTCCGAAAACGTCGCCTTTGTTCTTTGGGCACAGGGGTTTGCCCGGAAAGAAATTTATCGTCGCCTACAACCTGCTCTTAAGATGGTTGGGCTACAACATAAAGCAGATTGTTTTCCCGATGAATTATCGGGTGGAGAACAGCAACGGGTGAGCATTGCCCGTGCCATTGTGGGAACCCCGCCGATTTTGCTGGCGGATGAACCCACTGGCAACCTCGACCCTGATAATTCCTGGCAGGTGATCAAAATTCTTAAAAAGCTCAATTCGATCGGGATTACTGTGATTGTGACCACTCATGATGCTAGTTTGATTCGCCTATCTAACCATCCTGTTGTCCAACTAAGAGGTGGACATCTTTATTCAGAGCGGTTTTAGAGATTACGTTAGTTTTTATGAATTTCACTGCAAACAGAGCACATGGGTATATCATGGACTGCATCTTGCCTGCTGGGTAAGGGGTCTTCGTTTGCAGGATTGCTGTCATGAGTGAAGCTGTCACTTCCAGTCACGAAATGGATCTGCCCAGGTCGCCGATCGTACCATTCCAGCCAGCCGAGTTTCCACCCCTAGATCGGACCACACTGTTGGTGGAGTCTGCTAATGCAGAGGCGGATTGGCAAACGGTGAATTTCCCGAATACCCTTTCAATTGATGCGATTCCGGGTCAGGAATCTGAATTTGACAGTGATTCTTTTCAGCGTCAGCCATCAAATGAGGAAGCGCCTCCCATGGAAACCCCCACCTTGCTTGCCGTGATTACAGAGTTGCATCAGCGGAATGCAGCGTTGCAGCAGCGCATTGCTGAGTTAGAAGAGGCGATCGCCTTACAACAGCATGAGTTGGATCAGAAAGTTGCTCTGATTCAACATAAGGAAGCCTTACTAGTCCAGCATTCCCAATCTGTGGACGACTCACAGGTTGTAGAAGCTTTGCAAGCACAGCTCAGCGGCTTACTCCAGGAATTGGTAGCCTCTCAGCAGGCAGTCCAGCAACAGCAGAGCCTCATTGATACCTTAACAGCTCAACTGGATAGCAGCCAGGAACGGGTGGCTCAACTGGAGCGAGAGTGCGCCCTGACCCAACAACGCCATCACGAACAAGTTCAGCTTTTAATGCAAGCCGAAAGTACCTGTCGAGATTTGCGCTCGCGCCTGCATCGGCAACAGCGTCAAACTTTGCAGTACAAAGCGGCGCTGGAGCAATGTCTGGAAATGCCCTTAACCGATGAGTGGGTTTCTAACTTGGCGGATTCGGTTGAGTCTGCCTCTCAACCCCTCAACGACTCAGCAGTGCAACGACTGACGTCCAAAGCCCAGCCCGTGCAACCCTGGAGTGCGCAGCCCGGTCTTGCAGTGCCTACGTTTAATAAATTGCGTGCTCGCTGGGCAACCGCGGCATCGCTGAACCCTGTGGCTTCTGAAGAGTCGCCGGTAACCCAGAGTGCATTCTCAGGCAGCGATCCCTGGGACGACGATCGCGAAACCTCGGATCAGTCATTCGCTCCTGCTTCCACCCCTCCAATGCTGACGATCGTTCCCTCCCCTTCCACTTTGGCAGAAGAGGCTGATCTGGTCGCGGTAGAAGACAGCCCTGAGACGGTAGATTCGCAGGAGGCATCGAGCCAGGCAGCGATCGTCGAATCTCTGAGCCAGCAAAACTTAGAGCATTTACCGATCTTTACCCCTGCGCTGGAACGCCAAATCGACAAGGTTGTGCAGTCCCTCATGTCCGAATCCGGTTCCCAAGAAGATAGCCTTTGGGAAGATTTGGCTCGGTTAATTGGCTTTCCTACGGAGACCACCGCAGAAGTCACTCCTCAAACCGCCTCCGCACCCGACCCCTCTGAGCCAGCGACTCAGGATATGGATAGACTGGTTCAAGCAGACTTTACTTCCGCAGAACTTGCAGCAGCAGCATTGTCTCCTGCTACTCTTACACCCGTTTTTCCAGAATCAACGGCACTGAAGCAGGACGGCTCAGCCCCTATCGCACCGACTGAGGTCAATCTCGAAGTAAACGCCTGGGATGAAACTTCTGTCAATTCGACAAACTGGGTTGCCGACACAGATACTAGTCTTTCAAGCGATGAGGATTGGGGGGACTCCGAAGATAACGACCGGGATGAATCAGACACCAGCCGACCTGCTGCTTCAGAAAAGCTGAAATATCGCTCAACCGAAGTACTGAATCTATTCCGGCAGGTGCTCCATCCGATCGAGTCCTCAATCACGGTGCCGCCCCCTGATCGACCCACTGCGTCTCCCTTCATTACCCTCTCCCCCAACAAGTCTTCTCACGCCAACGCTAGCGACTTCGAGCAGCCAATGGCAACCTCCAATACCGCGACCCTCGCCGCACCGGGACCTTCCCCCTTGGTTTACCCATTCCGTTCTTCGAAAAAGCTCAAGTCTCTTGCCGCCGTTGAATTGCCCACCTTTCCCCGTCCAGGTCGCTAATTGTGATCGTCGAGCGCAACCCCAAAACTGTGCTGGTGATATTCAAAAATATCAATAAATATCTACCACCTAACCAACTGCGCTTGGGACAATAGCATTTCAGGGATATGACCGACGACCTACTCTCACCTGAGACTCCCGCCTCCCTCCATGTCAATATTCGCGATATGGAAATT
Organism: Scytolyngbya sp. HA4215-MV1; assembly: GCA_019359045.1. Taxonomy (GTDB): domain Bacteria; phylum Cyanobacteriota; class Cyanobacteriia; order Leptolyngbyales; family Leptolyngbyaceae; genus Scytolyngbya. The sequence goes on along the minus strand of JAHHIA010000009.1, from coordinate 13,653 downwards.
GACGATCTGGCGACTGTCTACCATTTAGGAGAATCGCTCTTTACCAGCGATCTGTATCCCTATATTTATCGCACCTGGGATCAGTGGGAAGTCATCGGACTCTACAATACCGATCCAGAATATTGCCTGGTTGCAGAGATAGATGAACAGTTAGCAGGCTTTATTCTTGGCACAACCATTACTAAAGCTTCTTGGGTCTACGGCTACATCATTTGGTTGGGAATCAGTCCCCATTGTCAGCGACGTGGCGTGGGCGATAAACTGGTCGATCGCTTAGTCGAACGCATGATTGAAGATGGGGCACGGTTCATGATGGTGGACACTGACCCAGAAAATATTCCTGCGGTCAATTTTTTTACCCGCAAAGGGTTTGGCAATATCCGCAAGCATGTTTTCTTATCGATGAACCTGAGCCGACACGACTATTACGGTCGCCTGATTGCCTACGAACGAGACAAAGCCGAACGGGCTGTTTGGAAACGCTCTCGTCGCCGTCCGACTAAGCCTGCGCCCACTGAGTAGAATGCATCTCAGTTGAGGTAAACCGTCACTTACGATAACTGCGCTTTGACCGCTTGACGAATTTCGGGCAATCGATCGTAAATCGAGCCAGGACAAGCCGTGGTATAGCGATCGCGATGACCCAAAATTCTCGGTAATTGCTGCGTCCCAAAACTATAAGTAGTGGTACTCACAGGAGTCACGGGATCATTGAGACCCATGCGTTTGAACAGCAACGCACACAGCGCCACCACGGTATCAAACTGTTTTTGAGTTAACCGCAGTGAACTTTCAAAATTTCCATCCACTGCCACCCCAAAACCATCATTAATCAAATCATGGGCACCTGCTTTTTGGCTGGAGCGTCCCTCATAGACTCTGCCACTGGGCATGACAATGTAGTGATAGCCAATATCGGCGAACTTACTGCTATTCAAATGGATATCGAGAATCAGCCGCATTCGTTCAATTTCCTGCGCCTGAGTTGCATTTGCGGGTAACATTGCAATCACCGTGTGGTGCAGGGTCACTCGCTTGGGGTTGACTAGATCGGGAATTGACGCCGGAGTCGGAACGGAAGTCCAGACCGTATACGGCAAAATTTCCAATTGCGTATTGGTTTGGGAGGCTTGAACATCTAGTTCAATCTGCACTTTTTCCTGATCCGATGCGACCACCTCCACCAACCGCTTGCCACTTTGATTGAAAAAGATTTCAGCTTGCCAGCGTTGATTTGCTACGATCGGACGCGCCAAAACATACTGCCCATCTGTCTGGACGATCAGTTGTCGCCCTTCTGCAAACTCTTTGGCTTCTCCTTCTAAAACAAATTTTTCTCCTGCCCGAATTGGTTGAGTGGGTGGGGTGATAGTCAGTTGCGAAGAGGTGGCGACCACATTGATAGTCACCGTATTGCTAATAACTGGGTTGCTGGGGGGATTATCGATCGTCGCGGTCAATCGTCGCGTCCCCGGTTGCAAAAATTGGAAAGTCGTTTGCCACGAGCCATCAGCCGCAATGGCGCCAATATTGGTTTTGAATTGATTGTCGATCGTCAACACCACAGACTTCCCGGTCAGTCCGCTGGAAGTGCCCTGAAGATTAAATTCCTCGCGAACTTTCACCTCAGGCGGGAATTTGGTAATCTGCACATTCGCGACCGGAGTTGCCACTACCGTAATCGTAAACGGTTGACTCCGCACCTCTTTGCCGAGGGCATCATTGGCGGCGAGCACCAACTGCCGTGCGCCTGCTTGCGTAAAGCGAAACTGCACATTCCAGAGACCATTGGGTGCGACTACACCTGCACTGCTGCGGAAGCGATCGTCCACAATCAGCGTCAGCGCCTTGCCTTCAAACCCATTGGCAGTACCCGAGATCGTTAACAGCTCATCCGTGCGGATTTGGTTGGGAAAAGTCGTGGCTTCAATCTTGGCAGGTGGGGCAGCGACCACCGTAATCGTAATCGGTTGACTGCGGATGATATTGCCCTGATTATCTTTGACTGAAAAGACGAGACGGCGAGTGCCTGCTTGAGTGAAACGAAACTGCAAACTCCAAGTACCAGTGCTTTGCACTGCGCCTGCCCCTAACTGATAGTTATTTTCAAATGTCAGTGTTAGGGGTTTCCCTTCGTAGCCGGAAGCCGTACCTGTGATGGTTAAAAATTCTTCAGTTTTAACTTGGCTGGGGAAAGACGTAATCTGAATCATAGCTGAATCACTGTAAGGAACGGGCTGAGAATCGTCGTCTGTGCAGCGTCATACGATGGACTTAACCAGAATATATTAGACGGTATTTGCGGCTACGGTTCCAATCTGCTGAACAATCTCCCGCTCAGCCCTGTGCCGATCGTCCAGAGCTGCTGTTGCCACACTGGGTTAAGCCCCATTCAGGTACAGACCCCCAAAAATGGCATACTTTACTCACATCGGTTGGAGGCGTGTGGCAGTCAGAGAACCGCTTCAACACCGTGGGCCTTTAGGGGAACCGTAACGGTAAGGTATCAGGATCAATGCCTTGGGATCTCAAATACTCTGCCAACCGATCGGCTCGCTGGCGTTCTCGTTCGGCACGTTGGTGTTCTCGTTCGGCGCGTTGATATTCTTGTTCCGCTCGTTCTTCGCCACAAAGCAGCAGGTTGCCATGCAAGTCCCACCAGCGCAGCCAGGGTCGCTCCAAATTCTGAAAACATCCTTGCCAGATCCCCAACTCCACCCCCATTGGCGTCAGGGGATACTGCGCCAGTAGATGCCAGAGTCTTGACCGATGCAGAACTGTCCATCGAAATGCAGTTGTTGCAAAACAGGTTGAATTGAATCCGTCAGTAAGAGGCTTTGAGGATGCTCCTGAAAATTTTTCGCAAACGTACCATTGGACTCTGGCAGTTGGGTGTGGTCTGGCAGGGAAAGGTGAGGATTGGCAGAGGGAACGAAATGGGTAGAAGTCATTGGAAGCTACCCACACAGGCTGATTTTATTGTACAAATGTTCAGGCGAACGCTAGCGCGGAACGATCGGGATAGGGCTTCAAGACTTGAGTGCCCAGGCGAGAAACCGTTCCGTGTAGTAGAGTGCCAGTTGGTTGCTGATGCCGTTAAACACACTATCGAAAGCGTGCTCTGCCCAGGGAATTTCGAGCGAAACAGCGAGACTGTTGACCGATCGCAACCGTTGATAGAGTGCTCTGCCAAATTTTGCCTGGACCAGGTGATCATGTCCAGCATAGACCAACAGCGTTGGCGGTAAGGGATGGGTCACGTAATGGATGGGCGAAGCCTGTTGGTACAGATCAGGCTTTTGCTCTGGGGTGCCTCCTAAGAAAGCCCGCAGAACCTTCCGACTATTGATGGGGTCGGGCTTTGGCAGATCATAGTAGCCTTGCAACAAATCCACCGGACCGTAGTAATTGACCACCGCCCGCAGCGGGGGGGCATCTGGTTGGTAAGCTGTCAGCATTGCCAGATGTGCCCCCGCCGATCGCCCCATCAATGCCATGCGATCGACATCGATTTCGTACTCCTGAGCATGTTGGCGGATAAATGCCAGCGCCGTTCGGACATCTTCTAAATGGGCGGGAAAGGGATAGTGGGGTGCGTGGCGATAGTCGATCGCCACGACGGTATAGCCCTGGGCTGCAATGTAGCGGTTAAATTCGGCATTTTGTTGGGGATTGCCCGATCGCCATGCCCCTCCATAAATCGAGACGATGGTCGGATAGTGCCCCACCGGAAGCGGACGGTAGACGATCAGCTTCAGTGGCACTCCATCCGGTTGGGCAAATTGAATTGCTCCCGTTTGCCGAACTGACGGAACTGCAATCCCCCGAAACACATCCCGCAAAATCAACGGCTGAGTCCGCCACTTTGCCTGTAAGTCGATTGGCAGCTTTGCCAGAGAATTGGCTCCCAGGGCTTGCTGCATTGCTGTCGCAAACCGTTGGTTGGTTGCCGAAAACTGGAGCAACGGCAGACTACTCACCAATATCCCAATCAATGCCAGACTCAGTGGAAAACGGAACCAGGCGGTTCTACGAATGCCAGGCAGGGCAGAGATTGCCGCGATCGTATTCAGCACCAATAACCAGGGACTCACTTCCGGCGCACCCACCCCCAATGGCAGCAGGGAGAGGGTTGGAGCCGGAATCACAATCCAGATACTCAAGAACAACGCAACACCACTTAACAGGAGCGAGACCAGCCAAAGAAACCCAAAAGATACTGTCATTGCTTCCCCTATCCCTTGAAAGCCGCCACAACTACCCGGATAAACTTACCCAAATCTGGTGCCGCTTGCAGTAAAGCAAATCGCTGGGCAAGTTGCAGCAAATTTTTGTGATCGGCAAACCAAACCGGGGTCGGAATGATGTGAAAAGGAGCATAGACCACCACTTTTTGGGGATGTTCAAACAAATAGGTGTTGTGCACCACACCTACCCCCGATTGGATATTGTCCAGCGAATTGCCAGGAAATGCGCCCCAGGGGGCAGCGCCCATCAGATATACAGCGCCTGTCCAGGTATTGACTCCAATCACACCATAGCGGAGTTGAGCGATCGCGGTTTGCAACTCGGCAGCAACCCGTCGTTGCGTGGTCGGGTCCACCAGCAAAATACAAGATAAGTTCCCCCAAACGTGCTGATTCACAAACTCCGTTGCTTGTGCCAGAAAGCTTTTCGCATTTTCTGCCTCTAAGCTCACTTCGGCTAGCACTCCGCAAAAGGCTTCGGTTTGCAGCGCATACTCATCGGCAGCAGGCGGTACATCAGGAATCATAGTCCAGGGAACGATCGTTTCCGTGCGCTCTGCCAGCGGGTTTGCTTGGGGATAGCGGTCTAAAAAAGCTTGATAGCGTTGCTGCGCCCCCGGATAATATGCCTGACGCGATGGTGTTTTTGCTAATTGTTGGTAGAGTTGTTGCAAAAATTCTTCCCGTTGATGCCAGCCTTTAGCCGTGACCACCACCTTTGCCGCGACACAGTTGAAGCTGGCATTATGTGCCACCATCCCAGCAATATGGCGCGCCTGGAAAGTCATATCTGCTTTAGACCAGTTACCGGGAACGACTAAAATTGGCGTGACACAGCCCAATTCTGAAGAAATGGGTTTGGTCAAGCGGGGCGTGTGGTCTGTTTGACGCTGTTGCTGCTCTGCTGAGGGACTGCCCCAGACGATCGCGTCGTGAGTATGGTGCGACCCAGTGATATGAATCGACTCAATGTCAGGATGCTGGCAAAGATAACTGCCCAACTCTGCGCCGCCATAGACGATGTTCAGAAATCCATCAGTAATCAAAGGCGCAAATGCCTGTTCTAACAATGCCCCCATGTATTCATTCACGGGGTTCATTTTTAAGAGCACCACCTGATCTTCGGCAAAGAGCTTGTAAAGCGTGTCAGCAGGGGCGATCGAAGACACATTCCCCGCACCCAATATCAATGCCAATTTGCCTTCGCTGGGGCGCTGGCGGTAGACCAACCCCTGAGTGGCGGGCTTGCCCGGTTCCAGCCAAATTTCGCCCCTAAAGCCCAGGAACAGCAGTCGATCCATGAGATTATCGGGAAAAATCTGGACTACTGTCTGGTGATTGGCTTTTTGCTCCACTGCTACCGGAGTAGGCTGCCCGTCGGCGACCAGCGTTTTGATCAACAATCTCAAATTCCAAAGGGTTGCCACCGGACCCGCGATCCACTCCTCCCCTGCCAGCGGTGCATCGGGGGCGATGCCTTTGGCAGCACAGGCAGCCTTGACCCAGTCTTCTGCGATCGCTTTGACGCCTGCCAGACAGTCGCGCAGGTAGGCAATGCGTTCTGGAATCCCGATCGTTAACCAGTCATTTTTGCGATCGCTGAGAGCCGCGATCGCATTATCCACCTGTGGGCGAGGGGTCTCAAGCATGAGGTTGTCACAGTCACGACAAAAGGACACATTCGATCTCATCTTAAAGACCACAGCATTTTTTCTCAAAGAAAATACGTAGTCTTAGCTGAATTGGATTGGCAAGATCGCCTTTCTGAAGCGCGATCGCACTTACCATCGGTCAGACCAACACTAAAAAACCCAATCCCCATGAACGTGATCCATATTCTGCTCAGGCTAGTGAGATCGGCTTGCAACGCCTACTGTCAGCTCCAGCTTCCTAATCCCAACAAGGAAACTGGAGCTGCCACGGAGAGATGACAAAGCTGAAGCTTTATAACCAGGAGAGAAGTTTTTTAACCCTTGACAGAGAATTCGTAAAATCGCTGGACAAAATTTAACTATTTTAGATGCAAATTCCTTCACTTCTTATGGCATCAAGTTTACAAGAGTAACAGGAAAAGTTAAGCCGCTGTAGAATGCTTCCCTAGGGGGAAAGTAGATCGCTCCTCTCTTTTGTAGGGTGCGTTGCTGGCAAGCAAACGCACCATCATCAACAATACTTCGGTACATTGCGCGATTGCTTTAGCGGAGCTATACCGTTAAGCTTTACAGCCCCCAATAAGCGCGATACGTGCTTTGCACAGGCTACACCAACGCCCCTCACCGTAGAGTCGATTGACGCAGGAAACTCATCATCCCAATCCTGATCTGGCATGGGCAAGTTGCGATCAAGGTTGGGGCGTCCTCTGAATCTGAATGGTTTCAATGGGCAATCGTGTTTTGTGGAACGATGAGGTTTGATGCCGCAATCTCCATTGTTGTAATCAAAAACTCCATGTGCTTAAACGCAGCTATGACTATGCTCCTTAAACCTCATCTATTCGTTGGCAATCATTCTACTAGCGGGAACAACTGGAAGGCGCCACCTCGTGGCTTATCGTACCAACGTTACCGACTGTTTGCACTACCGCCTCTCGTGCGAGCAATTCTCACAGATCCGGCGCTCCATTACCGTCACTCGGGTTGACGATAATGAGGAAGTCTGGAAGCGCATCTGCGGAAGGATTCCCCTCTTCATCCACAGCCCCCGGCTCCTCATCCCACGCTATTTGATGAACCGTAACAGTGTATGTTCCGGCGTCTATCTCCAGAGTGCCAACGTTACTGTCAAGCGTAGCCGATACGAACTCTATACCGCTGATGTTGAGTTCTCCCACAGCCCGAAAGAGGTACGGATCTGATGATTCCGTCAGATACTCCCGCTCGCGATCGCTGAGTTCGCATGGATTCCCGGTGTCGCCTATGCGCACTTCGAAATCGAAAGCCCCATCCGAATAGTTCGTTATGGGAACAAAGTGCCCCCCAGTGACATGACGCTCGATATCGTCATCGTCAAGCAGTTCATTCGACCAGGTATCGTAGTCAACAACACTCTCGAAGTAGTGTCTGTCCCATATGCCGAACATCGCTGAGCCCGTGATTAAGGTTCTACGAAGTTGCTGTGTCATTTGTACCTCCGAAAATGGGATAGCCGCCGAACGTTTTTAGTCAGCAGTTGCCGAGAACTTTGCACCACCACAAACCGCAACTTTGTTTGTGGTATAGACGATCGCAAACGCAGGCGATAAGACCTCACCAGCCCCAAGTAACTTTACCTCGCAGCAGATGAGGTCTTTCAACAGGCAACTCATGTCTCGTAACAGGCATTGTTCGATCGCGCCACTAGACGCTTAACCTACGAACCTTCCCGCAGCTTTTCCAACACCCCGCGATCCTCTAACGTTGAAGTATCCCCCGAAACTTCCTCACCGCTGGCAAGAGCGCGTAACAACCGCCGCATAATCTTACCCGATCGCGTTTTGGGTAAGGCGTCGGCAAAGCGAATCTCACCGGGACGGGCGATCGCGCCAATCTCTTTCACCACATGCTGTCTCAACTCTTTGTTGAGTTCATCACTGGGGGTATAGTTGCCTTCCAGCGTGACAAACGCCACAATCTCCTGCCCTTTCACTTCATCCGGCTTGCCCACCACCGCTGCCTCTGCGACTGAGGGATGCGACACCAATGCCGACTCAATTTCCATGGTGCCCAGACGATGTCCGGCAACGTTAATCACATCATCCACCCGACCCATCACCCAATAGTAACCATCCTGATCTTGACGGGCACCATCGCCAGCAAAGTAGGTGTATTTGCCATCGTGGGGGGGAATGTGTTCCCAGTAAGTGCGACGGAAGCGATCGGGGTCGCCGTAAACGGTTCGCATCATGCCGGGCCAGGGATAGCGCACTGCCAGGTAGCCACCTTCATTAGCAGGCACAGAATTGCCGTCCAGATCCACCACATCTGCCAGGATGCCAGGGAACGGTAGAGTCGCCGACCCCGGTTTAGTCGGAATCGCACCGGGGAGCGCCGTGATCATAATGCCGCCTGTTTCGGTTTGCCACCAGGTATCGACGATCGGGCAGCGTTCGCCTCCAATAATCTTGTGATACCACATCCAGGCTTCCGGGTTAATCGGTTCACCCACAGTGCCCAACAAGCGCAGAGAAGACAGATTGCGGGCATTAGGGTGCTCATCGCCCATTTTGATAAAGGCACGGATTGCGGTTGGTGCCGTGTAAAAAATATTGACCCCATGCTTTTCAATTACATCCCAGAAACAACCGGGGTTGGAGGCACGGGGTGCACCTTCGTACATGACGGTGGTTGCCCCATTCGACAGGGGACCGTAGACGATGTAGCTATGTCCGGTAATCCAACCCACATCGGCAGTACACCAGTAAACATCGGTGTCTTGCAGATCAAAGATCCACTGAGTGGTCATGTGGGTATAGAGATTGTAGCCGCCTGTCGTGTGAACTACCCCCTTAGGTTTGCCGGTACTGCCGGAGGTATAGAGCACAAACAGCATATCTTCGCTGTCCATGGGTTCAGCGGGACAATCGGCGGAGACTTGGGATTGCAGATCGTGCCACCAGTAATCTCGATCGTCCTGCATGGTCACTTCCTGCGCTGTGCGTTTCACCACCAGCACCTTGTCTACACTGGGGGCGCTGCCATCTGCCAGAGCTTTGTCTACCTGGGGTTTGAGCGGCACAATTACATCTTTGCGCCAGCCACCATCAGCAGTGATCACCAGTTTGGCCTGGGCATCAATCAACCGATCGCGCAATGCTTCGGCACTAAAGCCCCCAAACACAACCGAATGCGCCGCGCCAATGCGGGCACAAGCCAGCATGGCGATCGCGGCTTCGGGAATCATGGGCATGTAGATGCCAACCCGATCGCCCTTTTGGACACCCAGATGCTTCAAGGCATTGGCAAACTGGCAGACTTCACGATGCAGTTGAGCATAGGTGAGGGTGCGCGAATCTCCCGGTTCGCCTTCCCAGATCAGGGCAGCTTTGTTGCGTCGCCAAGTGGTCAGGTGTCGATCTAGACAGTTGTAGGAAATATTGATCTTGCCATTGACAAACCATTTGGCAAAGGGCGGTTGCCAGTCCAATACTGTGTCCCACTTTTGAAACCAGTGCAGTTCTTTGCCTGCCAGTTCTGCCCAAAAGGTTTCAGGATCGGCTTTGGCGCGATCGTAGAACTGCTGATACTCTGCCAAACTCTTGATATGCGCCTTTTGAGAAAATTCGGCAGAGGGCGGGAAGAGACGGTTTTCGTGCAGGATGGATTCGATCGTGGGCTGAGACATGGTGGCGGGTTCTAATCAACTCTCTAGCCAAGATACTGCTTTCTTTTGCCGGATGGGTGCGATCGAATAATTTTGTTATACGCCATCCCCTGACGATGCTCAATCGCGAGATACACCCGCGCTAGAATAGGGCATCGCTCGTCAATGGATGAGAAAAGCCCTTTCTAAACGCAGCGATGTGACGGTTATGTTTTAGACATGTTGTTGGTATTTTTGAAAGCTTTGCTGAGCAAAGCTTTCAAAAATACCAACAACACCTTTGAAGCACTACCCGATGTGACTCTGAGCGAGAGGGATATTGCAGATGGTACAAGTCCCAGAAAGAACCCTGACCCTGGAGGCATTTTTGCGTTTGCCCGAAACGAAACCAGCTAGTGAATACATCAACGGACAGGTAGTTCAAAAGCCAATTCCACAGGGAAAGCACAGTATTATTCAGGGTGAGTTGACCACAGCCATTAACGCTGCGGTTAAAAGGCAGAAAGTTGCCTGTGCTTTTCCAGAATTGCGATGTACTTTTGGCGGAAGGTCGATCGTTCCCGATATTGCGGTGTTTGCCTGGGAACGAATTCCAGTCGATGAGAATGGAGACATCACCAATGTGTTTCCGCTCTATCCCGATTGGACGATTGAGATTCTATCTCCAGAACAAAGCCTGACAAAAGTCGCTGGTAATATTCTGCATTGTTTGAAGCAGGGAACTCAGATGGGTTGGCTGATTGATCCAGAGGAGAAATCCTTGCTGATTTTCCCCCCAGGACAACAACCTGAGCTACTCCAGGACAGCGAGGAAAAATTACCGGTTCCTAAGCTAGTGGTGGATCTGCAACTCACGGTTGGCGAGGTGTTTGGCTGGTTGAAACTGTAAAAATGAATTCCAGCTAGGGATTGAATAAATAGAGCAAATGTACTAATATTGCTTTGATTCCAGGAGAAGACGAAGAGGATACTCAAGCATCCTGGATGCTCGTTTGTCCAAGCCCAATTCAAAAAGGGGCAATACTTAATATCCCAAAACAAACTCCCAAAAGATCGATCGTAGAACGGGGTGGCGTTGCTGAGTTGGAAGATGCCCAAAGAAACTGTGCTGCCTTGCATTTTCAATAAGCTGTGCAAAAAATTGCTTGACATTGGCACCCGTCAAGTGAAGCAATAAAGTTGAGTTCGTGTGATGAGATTGACACCCCTGAACAGAACTAACACAACAGAGAAAAGTCATGAAAAACAATCCTGTAGTTTGGTTTGAGATCTATGTGCAAGACATGGATCGCGCCAAAGCTTTCTATGAGTCCACCTTTCAACTCACATTAGAAAAACTGGGTAATCCAGACATTGAGATGTGGACGTTTCCCATGAATCAAGGTGACATGGGTGCACCCGGTGCATCCGGTGCATTAGTCAAAATGCCTGGAGTTCCCTCCGGTGGCAACAGTACGCTCGTTTATTTCAGTTGCAATGACTGTGCAGTTGAAGAAGCCAGAGTGAAAGAGTTTGGGGGACAAATTCGGGAAGCCAAGATGTCCATTGGTGAATATGGTTTTATCTCGTTAGTGGTTGACACCGAAGGTAATCTGTTTGGTCTGCATTCGATGCAGTAAAGGCGCTGCTTTGATTTCGCGAGCATGCGATCGCATGTTCGCGATTGATTCAGCGATAGTTGCAAAGTTGAGTGATGAGTCGTTCTCACGATCGAACTATGAAGCTCAGGTCAAGGATTGTCTATACCGTACTCAGGATTTCTTATAGTTCGGCTGGAACGATGAGGGTCGATCCTAAGATTTTCTACTTTGAGTATGGAACGATGAGGGTCAGGAATAGAAGTTTCCATACTGTGTAAAGAATTTCTTATGATTTGCAGAGAATGATGAGGGTCAGTCATAAGATTTTCTACTCTGAGGCTGGAACGATGAGGGTCGGAGATAGGATATTCCATTCTGAGTATGGAATGAAGTGAGTCAAAGATAGGATTTTGACCGTTGCTTATTGAATTTTGGTCCCTGTGAATAGAATGGCACAGGGCAAAGATAAGATTTTCTAAATTGTGCATTGAATGACGATAGCCAGCGCTCCAATTGTGGTGACTACAGATTGTATGTTGATGATTGCCCAATCGACCACCGAGAGGTTATCCGTTTGAGTTTGAGGGTATCTGCGGCAGGTGATTGGCAACGTGATGTGGCTAAGTCCTTGGTAAATGCGCGTGGCAATACTCGGTGTCAGCCTCCAAGGACTATTGATTGATTATTTCTGGCTTAACTTGTCCCAATCGTTTGAGAAATTGCTTTAATCGCATTGCGTAACCAGCGATTGGCTTCATCTTGATCGCTCAAAGCACTCCAAAGCATGGAAACCATCCACGGTTTGGTTTTGACTGGCAATTCAAAAATTGTCAAATTGCAGACGGTTTCTAAATGAAGCGCGATGCGTTGGGGAAGTGCCGCAACTAAGTCACTAGATGCGATCACAAACGGCAACCCCATCATGTATGGAGTTGTAAATGCAATTCGGCGCTCTAAATTTTGCTCATTCAACGCCTGGTCGATTGCGCCCGTAGTATCTCGACGTAGGGTTCCGAGGGCATGGGAAAGTTGGGCAAAGGTCTCCAAATTCATGGTTTCCCGCTTGACCGTCGGATGTCCTTGACGGGCAATTCCTACAAATCGTTCTTCAAAAAGGGGTTCCCATTGGGTTTGTCGGGGTGGATTGGGAAAAACACCCAATGCCACATCGATTACTCCCTGTTCTAGTAAATCTCCAACAGTGTCCTTCTCAAATCCAATGATCCGAAAGTTAATGGATGGAGCCGTTTGATGACATAACTGTAGCAACGGTGGTACTAAGACAAAGCTGGTGTAGTCTGAACTACCAATGGCAAAGGTGCGATCGCTCGAAGTTGGCTCAAATGCTTGACTAGAAGCAACGGCTTGGCGAATCTGCTGCAAGGCTGCCAAGATGCTGGGGGCGATCGCCTGGGCTTTGAGCGTCGGCTGCATCTGTCGCCCTAACCGGACAAACAATTCATCTTCAAACAGCATCCGCAGACGGCTGAGCGCCGCACTCATGGCAGGCTGACCAATCTGAAGTTGTTCAGCAGCTTTTGTAACGCTGTGCTGTTCCAGAAGGGCTTCAAAGGCAACCAAGAGATTCAAGTCGATCTCGGATAAATTTATCGATTTCATTGATATATTGTATCTGAAATATCGTCTTGTTCAATAGCTTTGAGGTCGATACGATAACGGTATAGCCAGTTCACCAATAGCCAATTCACTCAGAGGAGTTTGATGACCATGGCGCAGAAAGTCGCCGTAATCACAGGCAGTCACAAAGGATTAGGCTATGCGATCGCTCGCCAGCTAGCCCAGGAAGAAGATATTCGGGTTGTGCTGACCAGTCGTCGGGAGCAAGATGGTCTAGCCGCTCAACAGCGCCTATCCAGCGAAAATATTCAAGTGGATTTTCATCCTCTGGATGTCACGAGCGATGTCAGTGTGCAGCAGTTCACAACCTGGGTACAGCAGACGTATGGCAGAGTCGATGTTCTGGTCAATAACGCGGGTATTAACCCAACGATGCAGCCCGAAGAAGCCAGCCTGCTCACGGTTCAGATGGAAACGATGCTGATAACATTGACCACCAATGTTTTAGCAGTCGCCCGAATTACCCAGGCACTCATGCCCTTGATGAAAGCGCAAAACTACGGGCGGATCGTCAACGTGTCTACTGAAATGGCATGCCTTACATCAATGGGTGGCGATTACTATCCATTGGCTCCGTCGTATCGCCTGTCCAAAGTAGGGTTGAATGGCTTGACAGCACTCTGGGCAAAGGAGCTCCAGGGAAGCAATATTTTGGTGAATGCTTACTCTCCTGGCTGGATGCAAACTGACATGGGTGGCTCTAATGCGCCGTTTACAGCCGATGAAGGAGCTGAAACTGCGGTGTATTTGGCAACCCTCCCAGAGGTAGGGTTGATTCTTTAGCAGGAGGAATGCAAGCTAAAGGGGACGACAACTGGGTAGGACAATGAGTGTAGAGGCATTGATCGAACAACTCAAAACGATTCCCGATTGGAGACGAGGTAGAACCG